>CAVPZV010000006.1:0-326081 GCA_963710305.1 uncultured Solirubrobacterales bacterium
CGTTCACCGACCCCTCGACCAAGCAGGCCGTGTCGCTGCTCGCCGACTGGGGCGTGGGCGGCCGGACGCTGGTCGTGCTGCACGAGGCCGAGGCGGCGGCCGGGCTGTCGTTCCGCAATCTCACGCGGGTATCGGTGCTACCGGTGGAGGACGCCGGCGTCGCCGATCTCGTGGGCGCCGCATCGCTGCTGGTCTCCGAGGCGGCGCTCCCGGCGCTGGTGGCGCGCGCCACGGGCGCGAAGAACGGCGCGGAGGAGGAGAGCTGATGGAACCGAGCCAGGTGATCGTCCGTCCCGTCGTATCCGAGAAGAGCTTCGCGCTGGCCGAGGCCGGCAAGTACACGTTCCGAGTGCACGACCGCGCCCACAAGACCCAGATCCGGCAAGCCGTCGAGCAGCTCTTCGACGTGCACGTCCTGGCAGTGCGGACCGCCTCGGTGAAGTCGAAGCCCAAGCGCCGCGGACACACCTCGGGCAAGAGCCGTCATTGGAAGAAGGCGATCGTCCAGGTGCGCGAGGGCGAGTCGATCCCGATCTTCGGCGGACTGGAAGGGAGCGCCGAGTAACCGATGCCAATTCGTAAGCCCAAGCCAACCTCGCCGGGACGGCGCTTCGTCTCGTATCCCGATTTCTCCGAGGTCACGCGGTCATCGCCGGAGAAGTCGCTGACCGAGGGCCTCAAGAAGTCCGGTGGACGCAACTCCTACGGGCGCAAGACCTCGCGCCACCGCGGCGGCGGCGCCAAGCGCCTGTATCGCAAGATCGACTTCAAGCGGCGCAAGGACGGGGTGCCGGCCAAGGTCGCGCACATCGAGTACGACCCCAACCGCACGGCCTACATCGCCCTGCTGCACTACGCCGACGGCGAGAAGCGCTACATCCTCGCCCCGCAGCGGCTCCGGGTCGGCGCCACCGTGCAGTCGGGTCCCGGCGCGGACATCCGCGTGGGCAACAGCCTCCCCCTCGGGGGGATGCCCGCCGGCACGGTCGTGCACAACGTCGAGCTCGTCCCCGGGCGCGGTGGCCAGATGGCGCGTGCGGCCGGTGCGGGCGTCCAGCTGCTGGCCAAGGACGGCGACTACGTGACGCTGCGCCTGCCCTCGGGCGAGATGCGCCAGGTCCGCGCCGAGTGCCGCGCCACCGTGGGCACGATCGGCAACACCGACCACCAGAACGTTTCGATTGGAAAAGCCGGGCGCAAACGGCACCTGGGGGTGCGACCGCAGACCCGCGGCACGGCGATGAACCCGGTCGACCACCCGCACGGCGGCGGCGAGGGCTCGACCACCGCGGGACGTCACCCGGTCACCCCGTGGGGCGTGCCCACGCTCGGCTACCGGACGCGCAAGAAGCGCAAGCCGTCGGATCGCTACATCGTCCGCGGACGGAGGAGAGGTAAGGGCAAGCGATGAGCCGCTCGAGCAAGAAGGGACCGTGGGTCGAGGAGCGCCTGATGGCGCGGATCGAGGCGATGAACAGCTCCGGTGAGAAGCGCATGATCAAGACCTGGTCACGCACCTCGACGATCTTCCCGGACATGGTCGGCCACACGATCGCCGTGCACGACGGGCGCAAGCACGTGCCCGTGTTCGTGAGCGAGTCGATGGTGGGGCACAAGCTTGGAGAGTTCGCACCGACGCGCCTGTACCGCGGGCACACGTCGAGCGGAAAGAGGCGATGAGGCCAGAGACCGAAGAGCCCGAGCGCGGCGAGGACGAGGTCGAGGCGACCCCGGCCGACGTCGAGGCCGAGCAGGCGACCGAGGTCGTGCTCGAGGCCGACGCCGAGGCCGAGGGATCGGAGGACGCATCCCCCGAGGGCACTGTCGCTGCCGGCGAGCCCGAGGCGCCGACAGGGCCCGCCGCCGAAGCGCCCAAGCCCCGCCGGCGCCGGCGCCGGAAGGGCGCCGAGGCCGAGCCCGAGGTTGAGACGTCGAGCACCGAGGCCGAGGCGCCCGCCACCGAGGAGCCGGCCGGCGAGCCCGAGGCTCCCGTCGCGGAGCCAGAGGCCCCGCTGGCCGAGCCGGAGGGTGAGGCGCCGGCCGCGCCCGCCCCGGCTCGAGGTCGTCGCCGCAGGGGCGCCGCCGAGCCCGCTCCGCCGGCCGAGCCCGCCCCCTCCCGCCGCCGGCGCCGCGAGCAGCCGGCCGGCCCCCCGCCGGTCGTCCGCGCCCAGGCCAAGTACGTCCGCTCATCGGCGCGCAAGGCGCGGCTCGTCTGCGACCACATCCGCGGCAAGAGCGTGGAGGAGGCTCGAGCTATCCTCGCTCACACGCCGCGCGCGGTGGCGCGGGACTGGAGCAAGCTCCTGGAGTCCGCCGTCGCCAACGCCGAGCACAACCACGAGCTCGTCGGCGAGGACCTTTACATCAAGGCCGTGAAGGCCGACGAGGGTCCGACGATCCGGCGGTTCCGACCGCGCGCCATGGGCCGCGCGACGAGGATCCGCAAGCGCACCAGCCACCTCACGATCTTGCTCACGCCAAAGGGATAGACATGGGACAGAAGGTTCATCCGGAATCAATGCGCGTGGGCTACATCCACGACTGGAAGTCGAACTGGTTCAACGAGCGCCACTTCGCCGACTACCTGCACGAGGACACGCAGATCCGGGGCCACATCATCCGCCGGCTCTCGCACGCCGGCCTGTCGGACATCACGATCCGCAAGAACGCCACCGAGGTGGAGGTCAACATCAACACGGCGCGGCCGGGCATCGTGATCGGCAAGTCGGGCTCCGAGGTCGACCAGCTGCGGCGCGACCTGCACCGCATCACGAACAAGCAGGTCAAGGTCAACATCCTGGAGATCAAGCGCCCCGAGCTCGACGCGCGCCTGGTCGCGCAGTCGATCGCCGAGCAGCTCCAGAACCGCGTCGCCTTCCGCCGCGCGATGAAGCGCGCGCTGACCAGCGCGATGCGCTCGGGCGCCAAGGGCGTCAAGGTCCAGGTCTCGGGTCGCCTCGGCGGCGCCGAGATGGCGCGCACCGAGGGCTACTCCGACGGACGCGTGCCGCTGCACACGCTCCGCGCCGACATCGACTATGGATTCCACGAGGCCCGGACCACGTTCGGGCGGATCGGCGTCAAGTGCTGGATCAACAAGGGCGAGATCATGCCCGAGGGCTACACCGGCGCCGACCTGACGATCATGGACGAGCCCGCCCCGCAGGCCCCCGAGCGCGGCGGTCGTGACGGCCGCGGCGGCCGCGACGGCCGTGGACGCGGCGGTGGCGGTGCTGGTGGCGGCCGCGGTGGCGGTCCCGGCGGCCCGGGTGGTCGTGGCGGCGGTCCGGGAGGCCCCGGCGGCCGCGGACGCGGCGGTCCCGGCGGTCCCGGCGGCCGCGGTGGCGGTCCCGGTGGTCCGGGTGGTCGTGGCGGTGGCGGCGGTGGCGGTCGTGGCGGCGGTCCCGGTGGTCCGGGTGGTCGTGGCGGTGGCGGCGGTGGCGGTCGTGGCGGCGGTCCCGGCGGTCCGGGTGGTCGCGGCGGCGGTGGCGGCGGCGGTCGTCCCGGCGGTGGCGGCGGTGGCGGCGGCGGTCGCGGTCCGCGCGAGGGCGGCGGCGGCGGTGGAGGTCGCAGCTGATGCTGTCCCCCAAGCGCGTCAAGTTCAGAAAGCAGCACCGCGGACGGCGCGCGGGCCTGTCGCGCGGCCAGGTCAGGGTGCAGTTCGGCGAGTACGGCCTGAAGTCGCTCGAGGCGGGTTGGCTGACCAACCGCCAGATCGAGGCCGCTCGTATCGCCATGACCCGCAAGATCCGCCGCGGCGGCAAGGTCTGGATCAACGTGTATCCCGACAAGCCGTTCACCAAGAAGCCGGCCGAGACCCGCATGGGCTCCGGCAAGGGCTCGCCCGAGGGCTGGGTGGCCGTGGTCAAGCCCGGGCGCGTCATGTTCGAGCTGGCCGGCGTGCCCGAGCCGCTGGCGCGTGAGGCGATGCGCCTGGCCGGCCACAAGCTGCCCGTGAAAACGAAGTTCGTGATGCGCGAGGACGCGTGATGAAGCCCGCCGACCTGCGCGATATGAGCGACAACGAGCTGCGCCGACCACATCAAGACGGCGCGGCGGGAGCTGTTCGGCCTGCGCTTCCAGCACGCCACCGCCGAGCTAGATAACACTGCCGGCCTCAGGCACGCCAAGCGCGAGCTGGCGCGGGCGCTGACCATCCAACGCGAGCGTGAATTGATTTCCCAGAATGGCTGACGAACCGAACAACGAGACTGAAGAGACCGCCGAGGACGCGGCCCCCCAGGCCGCCGCCGAGGCACCGGCCCAGAGCGAGGGCGGCGGCCGAGCCGACCGCCGCCGACGGCCCGTCGCGCCGTGAGCAGCGCGCCCAGGCGCGCCAGGCTCAGGCGTCGAAGCGCCCGCAGCGCTCGCCGGAGGAGCGCCAAGCTGCGCGCGTCGAGGAACGCCGCCAGAAGGCCGCGGCCCGCCGGACCCAGCGCAAGAGCGAGCGCGAGAAATACCAGGCGCAGAGCCACAACCGGCAGCCGACGCCGCCGCGCGAGCACGAGCCCGGCCGTCAGAAGACGCGTCAGGGCGTCGTGGTCTCCGACCGCGCCGACAAGACGATCACCGTCCGCATCGACATCGCCCGGCGCCACCGGCGCTACGAGAAGATCGTCCGCACCTCGTCCACGCTGCACGCGCACGATGAGGCGAACGACGCGCACATCGGGGACACGGTCGTCGTGCGCGAGTGCCGCCCGATGTCGCGGAGCAAGCGCTGGCGCCTGATCCGAGTAGTGGAGCGCGCCCGGTGATCCAGAACGAGACCAGGCTGCGGGTCGCCGACAACACCGGCGCGCGGGAGATCCTCGTGATCCGCGTCCGCGGCGGCCATCGCCGGCGCTACGCCGGCGTGGGCGACACGATCGTCGCCACCGTCAAGACCGCCACTCCCCAGGGCTCGGTCAAGAAGGGCGAGGTCGTGACCGCCGTCGTCGTGCGGACGAAGAAGGCCTACGGCCGCGAGGACGGGACGTACATCGCCTTCGACGAGAACGCCGCGGTGCTGATCGACGCCCAGAACAATCCGCGGGGCACGCGCATCTTCGGCCCGGTCGCGCGCGAGCTGCGCGAGCGCAACTTCATGCGGATCGTCTCCCTCGCTCCGGAGGTCCTGTAACCGTGTCTGCTCGGATCAAGACCGACGACACCGTGATCGTGATCGGTGGCAAGGATCGCGGCAAGCGCGGCAAGGTCCTGCGCGTGGAGCCGAAGAAGAACCGTGTCTACGTCGAGGGCCTCAACATGGTCAAGCGCCACCAGCGCCCGCGCCAGGTCGCCGGTGCGCAGCGGGCCGAGGAGGTCGGTGGCGTGATCGAGAAGGAAGGGCCGATCCACATCTCCAACGTGATGCTGCTCGACCCGCGCGGGGACAAGCCGACGCGGCTGGGCGTGGAGGTGTCCGAGGGCAAGCGCTTCCGGATCGCCCGGCGGAGCGGGACTAGGATCGACTGATGGCAACCGCTCGGCTCAAGACCCGGTACAACGACGAGATCCGGCCCGCGCTCGTGGAGCGCTTCGGCTACTCGACCCCCATGCAGGCACCGAAGATCGTCAAGGTCACGGTGAACATGGGCGTGGGCGACGCCAAGCAGGACTCGAAGATGCTCGACGCCGCCACCGAGCAGCTCGGCACCCTCGCCGGGCAGAAGCCCAACATTCGCCGCGCGCGCAAGTCGATCGCGCAGTTCAAGGTGCGCGAGGGCATGCCCGTGGGCGTGGCGGTGACGCTGCGCAGCGAGCGCGCCTACGAGTTCCTGGACCGGCTGATGTCGGTGGCGATTCCGCGCATCCGCGACTTCCGTGGGCTGAACCCGCGCGCCTTCGACGGCCGCGGCAACTACTCCATGGGCGTGCGCGAGCAGATCATCTTCCCCGAGATCGACTACGACGAGATCGACCAGGTCCGCGGTCTCGACATCACGATCACCACCACCGCCGCCAGCGACGAGGAGGCCTTCGCGTTGCTGGAGGCGATCGGAATGCCGTTCGCGAAGGAGGGCCGCCCGGCAGCCGCCGCGGCCGCAAGCTAGAAGGAGCCATGGCCAAGATTTCCCAACGCGTCCGCCAGCAGCGGACCCCCAAGTACAAGACCCGGGGCTACACCCGTTGCCGGCGCTGCGGGCGCGCGCGCGCCGTGTACCGCAAGTTCGGCGTGTGCCGTATCTGCCTGCGCGAGCTGGCGCACAACGGCTACGTCCCCGGGATGACCAAGTCGAGCTGGTGACGCCATGTCGATGACCGATCCGCTTGCCGACTTCCTGACCCGCCTGCGCAACGGCGCCAAGGCGCAGCACCACGACGTCACCCTGCCGTCCTCGAAGCTCAAGCGCGAGGTGGCCCGGATCCTCAAGGAGGAGGGCTACATCGAGGCCTTCGAGGTGAACCCTGCGCCCGAGGGCCGTCCGGGTAATCGGCTGACCGTGGTGCTCAAGTACACCCCGGAGCGCCGGCCGGTGATCTCGGGCCTCCAGCGCGTTTCCCGCCCAGGGCAACGCACATACGTCGACCATGCGCACATCCCCCGCATCCAGGGTGGGATGGGAACCGCCATCCTCTCGACCTCTCGCGGCGTGATGACCGGGCACGACGCGCGGCGCGAGGGCGTCGGCGGCGAGGTCGTAGCCAGGGTCTGGTAGGCGCATGTCACGCATCGGAAGACAACCCATCGCCGTGCCCGCCGGCGTGTCCATCGCGATCGAGCCCGAGCTCGTGACCGTCAACGGTCCCAAGGGCGAGCTGTCCGAGCGGGTCCATCGCGACATCCAGGTTGAGCAGGAAGGCGATCAGGTCCTCGTCAAGCGGCCCACCGACCGCGGCGAGCATCGCGCGCTGCACGGGCTGACCCGGACGCTCGTGGCCAACATGGTCCAGGGCGTGACGGCGGGCTTCGAGAAGCGCCTGGAGATCCAGGGCGTCGGCTACCGCGCGGCGCTGCGCGGGCGTGACCTGGAGCTGGCCCTCGGCTACTCGCACCCGGTGTCGATCAAGGCGCCCGACGGCATCGAGTTCGAGGTGCCCATGCCCACGCGGATCGCGGTGCGCGGAGCGTCCAAGCAGCAGGTGGGCGAGACCGCGGCGCTGATTCGCAAGCAGCGCCCGCCCGAGCCCTACAAGGGCAAGGGCATCCGCTACGAGGGCGAGTACGTCGCGCGGAAGGTCGGTAAGCGGGCATGACCGTTCTCACCAAGCCGGTCAAGCGCCTCAAGCGCCGGCGCCGCGTGCGGGCCAAGGTCCGCGGCTCGGCCGCGCGTCCGCGCATCTCGGTGTTCCGCTCCAACCGCGGCATCTTCGCCCAGCTGATCGACGACGACAGCGGCCGCACGGTCGCGGCGGTGAACTGGACCGAGTCCGATCTCCGCTCGCTGGCGCCGACCGAGCAGGCCAAGCGCGCCGGCGCGCTCCTGGCCGAGCGGGCCAAGGCGGCCGGCGTCGAGCAGGCTGTGTTCGACCGCGGTGGCTACCAGTACCACGGGCGCGTCCGAGCGCTCGCCGAGGGCGCCCGCGAGGGCGGCCTGGAGTTCTAGACCGCTACTCTGGATCGAGACCTATGGCACGTGACCGCTCAGTTTCCTCCGCCGGCCTCGACCTCCAGGAACGCGTGGTCGAGATCAACCGCGTGGCCAAGGTCGTCAAGGGCGGCCGCCGCTTCTCGTTCACCGCGCTGGTCGTGGTGGGCGACGAGCGCGACGTCGTCGGCATCGGCTACGGCAAGGCCAACGAGGTCCCGGTGGCGATCCAGAAGGGCGTCGAGCGGGCCAAGAAGAACCTCTATCGCGTGCCCAAGCACGGCTCGACGATCACCCACCAGACCCTCGGAGTGTTCGGGGCCGGGCGCGTGTTCCTGAAGCCGGCCTCGCCCGGTACCGGCGTGATCGCCGGCGGCGGCGTGCGAGCGGTCTTGGAGCTCGCCGGCATCCACGACATCCTGTCCAAGAGCCTCGGCTCGCAGAACCCGATCAACCTGGTCAAGGCCACGATGGCGGGACTCGAGTCGCTGCGCACGCCGGACGAGGTGGCGGAGCTGCGCGGGATCTCGATCAACCAGGTCCTCGGACTGAGCGTGGAGGAGCGCGACGGGGCCGAGGGCGGTATCGAGCCCGAGTTCGAGGCCGAGCCCGAACCCGCTCAGAACGGGGCAACCTCGTGAGCGCAACGCTCCGGGTCACCCAGCGCCGCTCGCGCAACGGGTCCGACAAGCGCCAGCTCGACACGCTGCGCTCGCTCGGGCTGCGCCGGATCGGGCACACGGTCGAGGTCGCCGACAACCCTCAGATCCGGGGGATGATCCACAAGGTCCGCCACCTGGTCGAGGTCTCCGACTAGTCATGAGCGTCTCGGACAACGAAGAGCGCGAAGAGCGGATCGGCCTGCACAACCTGAAGCCGGCCCCGGGGTCGCGCCGCCCGCGCAAGCGGATCGGCCGCGGCGAGGGGTCGGGCACGGGCAAGACCTCGGGCCGCGGCCAGAAGGGGTATGGCTCGCGCTCGGGCGCCAAGAGCCGGGCTCGGTTCGAGGGCGGCCAGAACCCGATCCACATGCGGATGCGCAAGCTGCGCGGCCCGCACATGAAGAAGTCGATGCCGTTCGAGCCGTTCCGGACCCACACGCAGGTGGTGAACCTGCTCGACCTCGAGGCTCGGTTCGAGAGCGGCGCGGATGTCACAATTGAGGCCATGCATGCGCACGGCCTCGGCACGCGCAAGGGGATCCCGATCAAGGTCCTGGCCAAGGGCGAGCTGTCCAAGCCGCTCAACGTGTACGCGCACAAGTTCAGCAAGGCCGCCCAGTCCGCGATCGAGTCCGCCGGCGGCACCTGCGAGGTCATCGTCGAGGCCGAAGGCCGGGGCCTGCCGACGTGATCTCCACCATCCTGGGCGCGTTCCGGGTTGCGGAGATCCGCAAGAAGGTCCTGTTCACTGCGCTGCTGCTGGCGCTCTATCGCCTCGGCACCCAGATCCCCGCGCCGGGGATCAATACGAACGCGGTCAGCGCGATCCAGAAGAACTTCGGCGGCAACAGCATTCTCGGCCTGCTCAACCTGTTCTCGGGGGGAGGCCTGGGGCGGATCGCGATCTTCGCGCTCGGGATCATGCCCTACATCACGGCGTCGATCATCCTGCAGATCCTGCAGGTGGTCGTCCCGTCGCTCGAGAAGCTCTCCAAGGAGGGCGAGGTCGGCCAGGCGCGGATCACCCAGTACACGCGCTACCTGACGGTCGGGCTGGCCTTCGCCCAGTCGATCGGCTACGTGTTCCTGTTCCGGAGCTTCGAGAACCAGGCCGGCGTCAACCTGATCTCGAACTTCAACCTGGCCAAGGTGTTCCTGATCGTGCTCTCGCTCACCGCGGGCACGGTGCTGCTGATGTGGATGGGCGAGCTGATCACGCAGCGGGGCATCGGCAACGGGATCTCGCTGCTCATCTTCGCCTCGATCGTGTCCCGGATCCCCGGCGGCGTGCAGTCGTGGTGGAACAACCCCGATCAGGTGTTCAAGGTCACGATGCCGTTCATCGCCTTCGGGGTGGTGGCCGCGATCGTGTTCGTCCAGGAAGGCCAGCGCCGGATCCCGATCCAGTACGCCAAGCGCGTGATCGGCCGGCGCATGACCCAGGGCGGGCAGACCTACATGCCGCTGCGGGTCAACATGGCCGGCGTGATCCCGGTGATCTTCGCGGCCAGCGTGATGGCGATCCCGCCCACGCTCGGCCAGCTCCTCGGCGGGACCAACACCCACACGTTCGCCTACAAGGTCTCGACCTTCTTCAACCCCCAGGGCTGGCACTACGTGGTCGGGGAGAGCATCTTCATCATCCTGTTCACCTACTTCTACACCGCGGTGACGTTCAACCCGGTGGACCAGGCGGACAACCTGCGCAAGTACGGCGGGTTCATCCCAGGGGTGAGGCCAGGCAGACCCACGGCCGAGTTCCTGGACCGGATCCTGGCTCGGCTGACGTTCCCAGGAGCGTTGTTCCTGGCCGCGATCGCCGCCCTCCCGACCGTCCTCATCAACTCCACCAACGCCAACTTCTTCTTCGGCGGGACCTCGATCCTGATCGTGATCGGGGTGGCGCTCGACACGATGAAGCAGCTCGAGGCGCAGTTGATGATGCGTAATTACGAGGGGTTCTTGAAGTAGCTGTTGGGGCCGGGCTCCGCCGCGGCGTCCGTGGGGCCGGTTGCGCGCGGCATGCCCGGCCCGGTCGTGGCGAGGCTGGACGCCGAGCGGGCCGCAGCCGCACGGCATCCATGCCGCGCGCCGGGAACAACGTTCCTCTCGGCGCGCCCATTTCGCCGAAGCCGAGGAAGTTCCCGCTGCACAGGAAGAAACTCGGTCTCGGCAAAATCGGCGTCGCGAGTGGAACGAAATTCCCGAGGCCCGGCCACTTCCTGGGCGCCATCGCTGCCTTTTCCGAGAAAACTCCAGGGTGCCCCCCTGGTGCGAAGCACCGGAAAGCGTTGTTTCATACTGACCAAGAGCTGCGTGGGGGCGACTGGGGGAGCAGAGCCCAGCTTGGGGGCGACGGATTGGGGGGCACCCGTTCCGAAATCGGCGCGAGGACCGGCATGGAAGCCGGTCCAAAGCCTGCTCTTCCCTTGATACGCCGTCGGTCGATACAGTCCCAGACGTGTCCGAGATCAACCTGATCCTGATGGGTCCTCCCGGCGCCGGCAAGGGTACCCAGGCCGCACGTTTGCAGGACGATTTCCAGCTCCCGTACATCGCCACGGGCGACATGCTGCGCGCCAACGTCAAGGAGGGCACCGACCTCGGCCGGCAGGCCAAGGAGTACATGGACCGGGGCGACCTGGTCCCCGACGACCTGATCGTGAAGATGGCGGCCGAGCGCCTCCAGGAGGCCGACGCCCAGGACGGCTTCATCCTCGACGGCTTCCCTCGCACCGAGCACCAGGCCAAGGCGCTCGACAAGCAGCTCTCCGAGATGGGCCGCCACATCACCGCCGCGCTGCTGATCGAGGTTCCCGACGAGGAGGTCATCCGCCGCCTGTCGGGGCGCCGGGTGTGCGTCAAGGCCGGGCACAACTACCACGTCGAGTTCGACCCGCCCAAGCGCGAGGGCGTGTGCGACCAGGACGGCTCCCGGCTCGAGCAGCGCGACGACGACAAGCCCGAAGTGATCGAGCGCCGGCTGAGCGTCTACCACGAGCAGACCGAGCCGGTCGCCAGCTACTACGACGACCAGGGCGTGCTGCGCCGGATCGACGGCACCCGCGACGCCGGCGACGTGCACGACCACATCCGCGCCGTTATCGCAACCCTACGTCTCGAGGAAAACGTCTGACTTGATCATCAAGAAGACCCCCGAGGAGATCGATCGGATGGCCGCCGCCGGCACCATCCTGGTCAAGACCATGAACCTCCTTGCAGGCAAGGTCAGGCCTGGCGTGACCACGCGCGAGCTCGACCAGGCGGCCGAGAAGTTCATCCGCTCCCAGGGCGCCACGCCGGCCTTCAAGGGCTACCGGGGCTTCCCCGGCTCGATCTGCACCTCGCCCAACTCGATGGTCGTGCACGGGATCCCCGGGTCCTACAAGCTGGCCCGCGGGGACATCCTGTCGGTCGACATCGGCGTCGTCTACGACGGCTGGGTGGCCGACGCCGCGCGGACGTTCCCGGTCGGGCCGGTCACGCCGATCGCCCAGAAGCTGCTCCGGGTGACCGAGGAGAGCCTGCACCAGGGCGTGGCGCAGTGTCGCGACGGCAACCGCCTCGGCGACGTCTCCCACGCGATCCAGCAGTACGTCGAGGCCGCCGGCCTCTCGATCGTGCGCTCACTGGTGGGCCACGGGATCGGGCGGAGCATGCACGAGGACCCGCAGATCCCCAACTACGGCGACCCCGACACCGGGATGCCGCTGGAGGAGGGGATGGTGCTGGCGATCGAGCCGATGGTCACCGCCGGGCGCCACGCGGTGCGGGTCGGCGAGGATCACTGGTCGATCTACTCCCAGGACGGCTCGCTGGCGGCGCACTTCGAGTTCACGGTGGCGATCACGGCCGCCGGGCCCAGGATCCTGACGCCCTGGCACGAGGCGAAAAACGGGAGAGCGGCCGCGTAGGCCGCGCGACCGCGCGGCACGGACGCCGCGCGGAACCGGCCCCAAGGATGACCGGCCGCAGGCCGGGCCCAACAGTCCGCGCTTGCTAGTATGGATCGGTGCGCCCGGACCCCCCGGGTAGCTCCTCAGCACGGTAGCGGCGACCGTACCGGTCGCCAGAGCCGGGCTGCTGGACCAGTGCAATCCCTCGACGAGAGCGAATCGTGAAAGTACGACCTTCGGTCAAGCCGATGTGCGAGAAGTGCAAGATCATCCGCCGGAACGGGCGGGTCCTCGTGATCTGCTCGAACCCACGTCACAAGCAGAGGCAGGGTTAGCGTAATGGCTCGTATCTCTGGCGTCAACATCCCCCTCAACAAGCGCGTTGAGGTCGGGTTGACCTACATCTACGGCATCGGGCGCTCGCAGTCGAACAAGCTCCTGGCCGAGGTCGGGGTCGAGCCCGACCGCAAGGTCCGGGATCTGACCGAGGACGAGGTCATCAAGCTCCGCGAGCGGATCGATTCCGACCTCACCGTCGAGGGCGATCTGCGCCGCGAGCGCTCCCAGGCGATCAAGCGCCTGCAGGAGATCGGCTCCTACCGGGGCATGCGCCACCGGCGCGGCCTGCCCGTCCGGGGTCAGAACACCAAGACCAACGCGCGCACGCGCAAGGGCCCGAAGCGGATGCAGGTCGCCGGCAAGAAGAAGGCCGGCAAGAAGTAGATGCCCGCTCCTCGCCGACCGCAGCGTGGCCGCCGCCGGGTTCGCAAGAACGTCCCGGTCGGCCAGGCCCACATCAAGACGTCGTTCAACAACACGATCGTGTCCCTGACCGACCGGGAGGGCAACGTGATCGCGTGGGAGTCGGCCGGCGGGGCCGGGTTCAAGGGCTCGCGCAAGTCGACCCCGTTCGCCGCGCAGGTGACCGCCGATGCCGCCGCGCGCAAGGGCATCGAGAACGGGATGCAGAAGGTGGAAGTATTCGTGAAGGGGCCAGGATCGGGGCGCGAAACGGCGATCCGCTCGCTCCAGGCCGCGGGACTCGAGGTCACGGGAGTCAAGGACGTGACCCCCCAGGCCCACAATGGCTGCCGCCCCCGTAAGCGGCGCCGCGTATAGGAAGGCAGATGGCAAGAGATACTTCGGCGCAATGCAAGCAATGTCGGCGGGAGGGGCAGAAGCTCTTCCTCAAGGGTGAGCGTTGCTTGACAGACAAGTGCGGCGTCGAGCGCCGCTCATACCCACCGGGTGAGCACGGGCGCGGACGCCAGAAGCAGAGCGAGTATCGGGTCCAGCTGCGTGAGAAGCAGAAGGCCCGTCGCTACTACGGCGTGCTCGAGAAGCAGTTCCGGATCTACTACGACAAGGCTTCTTCGCAGCCGGGGATCACCGGCGAGAACTTGCTCCGGATGCTCGAGTGCCGGTTCGACAACGTACTCGTGCGGCTCGGGTTCGCGGCTTCGCGCCGGCAGGCGCGGCAGCTGATCCTGCACGGCCACTGGACCGTGAACGGCCGGCGGGTGAACATCCCGAGCTATCAGCTTCGGGACGACGACGTGATCGCCATCCACACGCGCTCGACCGCCCAGCAGGTCATTCGGGACGCCACCGAGCTCACCGGCCAGGTGCCGGCGTGGCTGCAGGCCGACCACGACTCGCTCACGGCGAAGGTGCTCCGTAAGCCTGAGCGGCGAGAGATCGCCGCTCCGGTTCAGGAGCAGCTCATCGTCGAGTACTACTCGAAGTAATCGAAAGCTTGAGTCGCGCCCCGCCCGAGGTGGGCGTGGCGCGGCGCGCACAGCCGCCATCGGCGGCGGCCGGAACCCACGACGTTAGGACCCTGATGCTTGACTTCCAAGTGCCCCGAATCTCCTCAGAGAGTGTCGATGACAACCGTGGTTCGTTCACGATCGAGCCGCTCGATCGGGGCTTCGGTTACACCTTCGGCAACTCGCTGCGTCGCGTGCTCCTGTCCTCGCTGGCCGGCGCTGCGGTGACGAGCGTCCGGATCGAGGGCGTCGCCCACGAGTTCTCGACGATCCGGGGCGTCAAGGAGGACGTGACCGACATCGTCCTGAACCTGAAGGGCATCGTGTGCCGGATGCACTCCGACGCGACCGAGATCGAGGCGCCGCTGGTGGTGACCGGGCCCGGCGACATCACGGCCAAGGACATCGACCTGCCCTCGGGTGTGGAGATCCTCAACCCGGATGCGCACATCGCGACGCTGGAGAAGAAGACCAAGCTCGAGGTCTACCTGACCATCGGAAGGGGCCGCGGCTACCGGCCGGCGGAGGAGAACAAGTCCGCCGACCAGCCGATCGGCGTGATCCCGATCGACTCGATCTTCTCGCCCGTGCGGCGCGTCGCCTACAACGTGGAGCAGGCGCGCGTCGGCCAGCGGACCGACTTCGACAAGCTCACCCTGGACATCGAGACCGATGGCTCGATCGACCCGCACGCTGCTCTGCGTGAGGCGGCGGAGATCCTGATCTCGCAGCTCGCCATCTTCACCGACGCCGATCGGGTCGTGGAGCTGCGGGAGGCCGGGGCTCCGGGCATGCTCGAGGGGCCCGGCGGCCTGGGCGGCGTCGTCGGCGGAGGGCCGTCGCGTCCGCCGAACGCGATGGACGACATCCTGATCGAGGAGCTCGAGCTGGGCGTCCGCTCCTACAACTGTCTCAAGCGCGCCGGCATCCAGACGGTGGGCGACCTCGTATCCAAGACCGAGTCCGAGCTCAACGCGATCCCCAACTTCGGCAAGAAGTCGATCGATGAGGTGATCGAAACTTTGCATGCTCGGGGCCTGGGCCTTCGGGGCGAGTAAGGTCTCGCGTTGAGATGCGCCACCAACGCAAGCGATATCAGCTTTCGCGGGACGCGGCACACCGCAAGTCCCTGTTGATCAACCTGTCCAAAGAGGTGATCCAGCACGAGCGGATCAAGACGAGCGAGGCCAAGGCCAAGGCGGTCAAGCCCGAGCTCGAGAAGCTGATCACGCTCGCCAAGCGGGGCGATCTCCATGCTCGGCGGCAGGCTCTGTCGGCGCTGGGTCAGGACAAGTTCACGGTGTACAAGCTGTTCGAGGAGATCGCGCCGCGGTACTCGGAGCGTCCGGGCGGCTACACGCGGATCCTGAAGCTCGGGCCGCGCCGGTCTGACTCGACGGAGATGGTGTTTCTCGAGCTCGTGTAGACGTTCCCGGCTCCTGCTGGAGTACGACGGGAGCCGGTTCGCGGGGTGGGCGCGCCAGCCGGGGGCGCGGACGGTGCAGGGGTGCGTCGAGGAGGCGCTGGCGGTCGTGCTGCGGGGGCGCGGTGGCGCTGACGGTGGCGGGGCGGACCGATGCGGGCGTGCATGCCTGGGGGCAGGTGGCTTCCTATCTCGGGCCGCCGGCTTCGGTGGATTCTCTGAACGCGCTGCTGCCCGAGGACGTCTCGGCACTCTCATGCTCTGTTGCTCCCGCCGGCGTTTGACGCGCGGCGGGACGCCACGAGCCGGGCGTATTGCTACCGGGTGCTGGCGCGGCGGCCCCGGAGCGCGCTGGAGCGGGGGCGGGCGCTGCACTGGCCGCGTGCGCTGGACGTGGACGCGCTGGGCGAGTGCGCTCGCGCGTTGGTCGGGACGCACGACTTCACCGCGTTCACGCCGACCGAGACCGATCACGTGCGGTTCTCGCGGGATGTGTTCGGGGCTTCGTGGCGCGAGTCCGGGGAGGTGCTGGAGTTCTGGATCGAGGCCGACACGTTCATGCGCCACATGAACCGGGTGCTGGTGGGGACGATGCTCCAGGTGGGCGGGGGGCGGCGAACGGTGGCTTCCTTTGTCGAGCTGCTTGCGGGGCGTCCGCGCGGCCGAGGCGGGTCCGACCGCGCCGGCGTGCGGGCTGTACCTGGCCGGCGTGGGGTACGACGGCCGGCGCGTGCTCTCCTCCGGGGGGTGAATTCGGGCCGTCCGAGGCTCTTACGAGCATGGACGCCGACGCAAACCGGGAAGAACGTTCCTCTCGACGAGCCCAAAACGCCGAAGCCGAGGAAGTTCCCGCTCAGCGGGAAGAACCTCGGTCTCGACGAAGCCGGCGCGCCGAGAGGAACGAAGTTCCCGGTGTCGGGGAGGTCGCGACCGCCCAGAAGGGCGCGATCTCGCACCGTCAGCTCCGCGGGACCGGCCTCCGCCACAGCGCCATCGGGCGACGCGCCGCCGGCGGTGCTCTCTTCCGCGTCTTCTATGGTGTCTATCTCGTCGGGCACGCGGCCTTGGCTCCGCTGGCTCGGGAATCGGCGGCACTGCTCGCCTGCGGCGACGGAGCGATCCTCAGCCACGAGTCGGCCGCCCATCGCGTGGTCGATGCTCACCGATTACGACGGCGACGTCCACGTGACCGTCGTCGGTCGGAAGCGGCGATCAAGAACCGGACTTCGGGTGCACAGGGCCGCGGTGGCGCCACCGACCCGCTGGCGCCATGGGCTGCTCGTCACCTCGCCGGCTCAGACGCTCCTCGACCTGGCAGCGACCCAGTCCCCACACCTGGAACACGCCTTCATCGAGGCTCACGGTCTGCGCCTCGTACGGGCCGCCGAGTTGGCAAGGGCGGTCGACCGCGCCGGGCCGACGCCGCGGCGTCCGCGTCCTCAGAGAACTGATCGGCGCCAACGAGTCCGGCTTCACCCGATCCAGGGCCGAACGCATCCTCCGCGCGCTCCTCCGCGCCGGCCACCTCCCCGAGCCCCTCACCAACGCCACCGTGTGCGGCTGCAACGTCGACTGCGTCTGGCCGGAGCACCGCCTCGTCGTCGAGTTCGACGGCTACGGCTTCCACGGCCACCGGAAGGCGTTCGAGACCGACCGCCGGCGGGACGGCGACGCTGATCGCCGCCGGCTACCGCGTCATGCGGATCACCTGGCTCCAGCTGACCCTCGAGCCGTACGCGGTACTGGCCAACGTGGCCGCCGCGCTCGCCAGCCGCCGCGGCAACTAGCATCAATCCTGGTGCGAGTTCTGCTCACGAATGACGACGGGATCGAGGCCGCCGGGCTCCAGGCGATGCGCCGCGCCCTGCTCGACGTGCCGGGAATCGATCTCGCGGTGATCGCCCCGGACGGCAACCGCTCGGCGATGGCCCGCTCGATCACCACCCGCCGTCCCCTCTGGGTCGAGGAGGTCCGCTTCAAGGACGGAACGATCGGCTACGCCACCGACGGCACCCCGGTGGACTGCGTGCGGCTGGCGCGGCTGGGCCTGGTCGAGGGCTTCGACGCCGAGCTGGTCGTCTCGGGCATCAACCACGGCTCGAACCTGGGCGACGACATCACCTATTCGGGCACGGTGGCGGCCGCGCTCGAGGCGATCGTGCTCGGCCTCCCCGGTATCGCGGTCTCGCAGCAGTCGACCGCGATGGAGCTCGATTTCAGCGGTGGCCAGGGGTTCGACTTCACCAACGCGGCCAGCTTCGCCGCTCGGCTGGTCGAAGAGCTCGAGGACGTCCCCCTCCCCGAGCGGCACCCTGATCAACATCAACGTCCCGGGATGCCATCCCAAGGGCGTGGAGGTGGCGGCACTCGGCAAGCGCCTCTACCGCGACGAGCTCTCCCTCGTCGACGAGGGACCGGGCGGCCGCCGGCAGTACCGGATCTACGGGGACGCCAGCTTCGAGCGCGACGCCGTCGGCACGGACCTGGCGGCGGTGGCGCAGGGCAAGATCGCGGTCACGCCGATCCACTTCGACCTGACCGACCGCGATGGGCTCGAGACGCTCCAGCGCTACGACCTGGCGCGGCTGGTCGCGCCGGCCGCCCGTGAGGTAAACGCGCAGCCGCCGGATGAGGTGAACGCGCCGGCCGCCCGCGAGGGGACCGGACCGTGAGCGTCACCGAGGACGCGGCCGCTCGCGCCGCCGAGCTGCGCCGCCAGCTCGAATATCACGGCTACCGCTACTACGTCCTCGACGACCCCGAGATCGGCGACGACCAGTACGACGCGCTGATCGATGAGCTGCGCGCGCTCGAGGCCGAGTACCCGGAGCTCATCACCCCGGACTCGCCCACCCAGCGAACCGGGGGCGAGCCGGTCTCAGACCTCGAGAAGGTCCGTCACCCCCAGCCGATGCTCTCGCTGGCCAACGCCCGCTCGGCGGAGGAGCTGCGGGCGTGGATCCAGCGGATGCGCAACTTCCTCGCCCGCGAGGGCATCACCGACCCCCAGTTCGAGTACGTGGCCGAGCCCAAGATCGACGGGCTGGCCATCAGCCTGCTCTACCGGAACGGGCTGTTCGAGCGCGGCGCGACCCGCGGCAACGGCGAGATCGGCGAGGACGTCACCCACAACCTCAAGACGATGCCCTCGATCCCGCTACGCCTCGACACGCCGGACCCGCCGGCGCTGCTCGAGGTGCGCGGCGAGGTGTACATGTCGCTTCCGGACTTCACCAAGCTCAATGAGCGCCGGGCCGAACAGGGGCTCTCGACGTTCATGAACCCGCGCAACTCGGCCGCGGGGACGATCCGCCAGCTCGACCCCAAGCTCGCCGCCGACCGGCCGCTGTCCTTCTGGGCCTACCAGGTCGGCGCCACCGAGGGCATCACGCTTCGCCGCCCACTGGGACGCGCTGCAGTGGCTGCGCGAGCACCGCTTCCCCGTCCACCCCGACGTCAAGAAGCTCACGACCGAGGACGAGGTCATCGCCCAGTGCCGATCCTGGGAGGAGCGGCGAGGGTCGCTCGACTTCGAGATCGACGGCGTGGTGGTCAAGGTCAACGAGGCCGAGCTCCACCGCCGGCTCGGCGTCGTGGGCCGCGAGCCCCGCTGGGCGATCGCCTGGAAGTTCCCGCCCACCACCGCGGTGACCAAACTGAACCAGGTCATCTGGGCCCCGGGCAAGTTCGGCGATCTGCATCCGGCGGCGATGCTCGAGCCCGTCCGCGTCGGCGGCGTCACGGTCAAGATGGCCACGCTCCACAACGAGGAGGACCTGGCGCGCAAGGATCTCCGCGAGGGCGAGGAGGTGATCGTCCTGCGGGCCGGCGACGTGATCCCGCAGGTCCTCTCGCCGGCGCCGCACGTGGCCGAGCGCGAGGACCGGCCGGAGCCCCCGCGGCCTCCGGCCGAGTGCCCGATCTGCCACACCCCGACGGTCAAGCCCGAGGACTCGGTGTTCACCAAGTGCCCGAACCGGGACTGCCCGGGCCGGCGCTGGCAGCTGCTCAAGCACTTCTCGGGCGCGATGGACATCGACGGCCTGGGGGAGAAGCAGGTCAGCCTGTTCATGGACCTGGGCTGGGTGAGGACGGCGGCCGACCTGTACGACCTGACGCCCGAGCAGATCGCCGAGCAGTCCGGGTTCGGCAAGGTCTCGGCCGAGAAGCTCGTGGCGGCGATCCAGGCCTCGAAGGAGCAGTCGTTCGGGCGGGCGCTGTTCGCGATCGGGATCGAGGAGGTCGGCTACGTCACCGGCCGCAACCTGGCCCAGCACTTCCGGACGATCGACGCGCTGCTGGCGGCCGAGCCCGAGCAGATCGCCGAGACTCAGGGCGTGGGCCCGAAGATGGCTCAGATCATCCACGACCAACTCAATGACGCGCAGATGCGGGCCCTCATCGACGAGCTGAAGAAGCGCGGGCTGCGCCTCGAAGAGGAGGGGCCGCCGCCGGGGGAGGGACGGTTCGCCGGCAAGACGTTCGTGCTCACCGGCACCCTGCCCGACCTGACGCGCGAGCAGGCCACCGAGATGATCACCACGGCCGGCGGCCGGGTCACGGGCTCGGTGTCGCGCAAGACCGACTACGTCGTGGCCGGCGAGAGCGCGGGCTCGAAGCTGGCGCAGGCCGAGAAGCTCGGGGTCCCGGTGCTCGACGAGGCCGGCCTGCGCGAGCTCCTCGCCGAGTAGTTTGGGCCCGGCCTTCGGCCGGTCGTCCATGGGGCCGGTTACGCCGGGCATCCGTGCCCGCGCGCAAGCTTTACCCGTTGTACTTGGCGATCGCCACGGCCATGTTGGCTTCGATCGTTGTGACCGAGATCCGGGTTGCCGAGGGCGTTGGCCAGGAACGCGAACGCGATCGTGTGGCCGTCGGCGGCGACGCAGAAGCCGGCCAGGTTGGCTACGTCGTGCAGCGTGCCGGTCTTGCCGCGGCACTTCCCCTGCGCCGCCGTGCCCCGCATCTCGTCCTCGAGCGTGCCGGTCTCGCCGGCGATCGGCAGCGAGCTTCTGAAGGTCGAGTTGGAGATCATCTTCGAGAGCAGCGTCACCACGTCGGCGGGGGTGGTCGAGTCCTGGCGCGAGAGCCCCGAGCCGTCGACCAGCGTCGGATGAATCCCGAACTGGCTCGCCAGCAGGCTGCGGACCACGGCGGCGCCGGCCGACGTCGTGCCCGCGCCGCCGAACGCGCGCCCCCAGATCCTTGAGGAGCGTCTCGGCGAAGAAGTTGTCCGACGGGGTGTTGGTCAGCGCGATCAGCCGGGCGAGGCTCGGCGAGTGCACGGTGGCGAGCAGGCGCGCCGTGGACGGGGTCTTGGCGCTGCCGACCGGTGGGTGCTTGCCGACGGACAGGTGCGCGGAGCGCATGGCGTTCACGAGCTGCTGCGCGGCGAAGGCCGGCGGATTCCCGACGTTGCCGGCGCCGATCAGGCCCCGGTTGAAGGACAGGGCGCTGAGCGATCCCTCCATGTCGGGATCGAACCGGTAGCCGCTCTCGGAGGTGCCCGGCCGCGCGTCGAAGTAGGAGGCGTCGCCCAGGACGCTTCCCATCAGGCCCGTGAGGTGCGTGGCCGCGATCAGGTTCGTGACCAGCCGCTGGACGGTGGCGCCGCCGCGGTACCAGCTGTAATCGAAGCCCGCCGAGCCGAAGGTGGGGTCGCCGCCGCCGCGAAGGTACAGCGTGCCCACCCACTTGCCGCCGCTTCCCTGGTGGCCCGTGCCGAGCACCGAGGTCGTGAACGTCGCGCGTCGGGCCGAAGCGCAGCAGCGCCGTGGAGGTCGTGTAGAGCTTCTCGACCGAGGCCGGAAGCCGGGGCACGGTGGGGGCCGAGGAGTACAGGGGCTGGCCGGTCGTGAGGTCGAGCACGTAGGCGCCGCTGTAGCGGCCCTCCTGCCGCATGCCCTTGTTCAGGGCCTTCGTCAACCTCTGCTGCGCCGGAGGCTGGGGGCTGGCCTGCGCGGCCGCGGTCCCCGCGCCCGCCGCGAGAAGGATCGCGATCGCCCCCAGCGTGACGAGAAGTCCACGCATCGAGGTACTGAAACCCCCGGGTGCGCGGAAAGGTGCGCTGTTCGGTATCCGGTCGGCGCCTACAATTGGCCGGAGATGGGCAAGGTGGTCAAGCTCGACACCGCCGCCACCGAGCGCCCAGGGGCCGGGGCGCGCGAGGCGACGACGCGACGGCGCCGGCAGCGCTCGAAGACCGCGCTCGTGCTCGGCGGCGGGGGCTTCACCGGTGGCGTGTACGAGATCGGCGCGCTTCGAGCCCTGGATCTGCTCTCGGTCAACCGGACCGTCAACGAGTTCGACGTCTACGTGGGGACGAGCGCGGGCTCGTTCGTCGCCGCCGCCGTGTCCAACGGGGTCACGCCCGAGGAGATGATGCGGGTGATCGTCCAGCAGGTGCCGACGCCGTTCCCGGACGCCCGGGTCAGCTCGCTCCTGCGCCCGAACTATGGGGAGTTCTTGAGCAAGGGGGCCCTGCTCCCGTTCCGGATCGCCCAGCTCATCCGGACGCTGGTGCGCGACATCAAGCAGATGTCGGCCGTGGACATCGTGGTCGGGCTCGCGGAGGCGCTGCCCTCCGGCGCCTACTCCGGCGAGGGCATCGAGCGCTACGTCCGCACGATTCTCTCCGACCCGGATCGGACCGACGACTTCCGGCTGCTCCACAACGAGCTCTACCTGGCGGCGACCGACCTCGACACGTGCGAGCGGATCGTGTTCGGGGCCGAGGACTGGGACGACGTGCCGATCTCGACCGCGGTGAGCGCCTCGAGCGCGCTCCCGATGCTCTACAAGCCGGTCAAGGTCAAGGACCGCGAGCTGATCGACGGTGGCGTCCTCTCGACCACCAACCTCGACATCGCGGTCGAGGCCGGCGCCAAGTTCATCGTGGTCGTCAACCCGCTCGTCCCGTACGTGAACGACTTCGAGAAGCGGATCCCGACGATCGGAGGCTCCCGGGCGCGGCGAGTCTCGGACATGGGCTTCCCGCAGATCGGCTACCAGGCCTTCAAGCTGCTCGCCTATCAGCGCCTGCATGAGATGGCGCGGCGCTGGGAGCAGCGATACCCCGGCGTCGACATCATCCTGATCGAGCCCGAGCCCAACGACGAGCTCATGTTCCAGACGAGCATCATGAACTACACCTCGCGCGTGGACATCGCGCGGCACGGGTTCCAGTCGGTGACGCTGAAGCTCGCGCACGACTACCCGCGGTTCAAGCGGATCTGCGCCCGCCACGGGATCGAGATCTCCGCCACGCGCGTGCGCAAGGTGGTCAAGCACTTCGAGGCCGAGCGCGAGAAGACCCGCGCCTGGCGCAAGATCCTCGAGCAGACCACCTCCACGCTCCTGCGCCAGTCGGCGCAGGAGTAGAGCAGTCACGGCGAACCTGTCAAAACCTCTGCAAATTGCAGCATTAACCAGCATGCCGGGCGTCGGCCGGCGAGCGCCTCGGAAATGCCCTGTGGATGCGCATGCGATTGCCCGGGCGCGGGTAGATCACGAACCGCACCCTCAGGTTCTCACGTGTACACGAGCCTCGTCCCTCTATTCAGGCTGCACCGGTCCGCCGGGCCGTCGGCCCGCGGGGATGCGGAAGCGGGGCTGGGGCCGCTGGGGCGCTACGCGTGAGCGGGCTGTACTTGCTGCGGCTGCGAGCCAGGGAGCTCGCGCAGACTCGAGAGGAAGAGAGTCTTGTCGATCCGACCGTTGAAGATCGGGACGCCCAGCTCGACACACTTGACGATCACGTCCCGGCGCTCAAGGCCGGACTCTCGTGCAAGCTCGGTGGGCGTCAGGTGAATGGCCATCGGTCCTATCCCTCCTTGTGCTGGTCACTACATGTGCCCAAGTATGCCCGGCGGGGCGGACGCTCTCAACTTGGATTAGAACATTCGTGGAGGTCTGGTTCAAATCCGCTGGTCTCAGGGGATTTAAACGTTAGAGTTCAGCACGAGGGCCCGGCAGGGGACTCCTTCGGGCGAGGAGACATGGACTGATGGGACTGGCGCTACGCGCTCTAAGTCAGAAGCAAGCAGCAGCTAGCGAGCGCGAACTCGTCGCTGCCGTCCGCCAGGGCGACGACCGCGCCTTCGAGGAGCTGTTCGCGCGCTACCGGCCTCGCATCACGGCTTACGTGCTCGGGATGGTCCGCGACCACGCTCGCGCGGAGGACATCACGCAGGAGGTCTTCCTCTCCGCCCTACGCCGCCTGCGCGATACCGAGCGCCCGATCGCCTTCAAGCCGTGGATCTACGAGATCGCGCGGAACGCCTGCATCGACGAGTTCCGCCGCGCCCGTCGCACGGCCGAGGTGTCGCTGCATGGCGACGACGATTCCTCGGCCCCGGAACGGAACCTCGTCTCCAAGCAGCCCACGCCGGACGCGGCGATGGAGAACAAGCAGCGGCTCGAAGACCTGCGGGGCGCCTTCCGCGGTCTGTCCGAGAACCACCACCGGATCCTGGTCATGCGTGAGCTCGAGGGCCTCTCCTACGCGGAGATCGCCCAGCGGCTCGAGATGTCGCGGCCGATGGTCGAGAGCACGCTGTTCCGCGCCCGCCGCCGGCTGGGCGAGGAGTACGAGGATCTGACCAGCGGCCGCCGCTGCCAGCAGGTGTGCGAAGTGGTCGACCGGGCCGACTCGCGCTCGATCAAGGTCCTCGGCGTCCGGGCCCGCCGCCAGGTCGCCCAGCACCTGTCCCATTGCGACGACTGCCGGCGCTACGCCCGCCTCGCCGGCGCCGACGAAGCGCTGTTCCGCGCGCCGACGTTCGTCGACAAGGTCGCGGCGCTGTTCCCGTTCGGATGGCTCGGCCGGCGCCTCGGTGCCCGCTTCATCGCCCGCCGGATCTCCGGCGTCTCGCATTTCGTGGGCTCGGGCGCGATCCTCGGCCGGGTGGCTGCCGCCGTGCTCATGGTTGCCGCCGCGGGCGGCGGATACGCCGGCGTGAGCCTCAACGGCGGTGGGAGCAAGACGTCAGCCACGGACGCGGCGGCCGTGATCAAGGCGCCGTCGGCGGCCCGCGGCGGCCACTCCGTCCGTGAGCCACTCGACCAGCGGCGGCGCGCTGTCGATCGGCGGCGCGACGCTGGTGAAGCAATCCGCCGCCAGCGGGCAGCTCGCGAACCTCACCGTGGGCGGATTGGGCGCCGGACGTGGCGCCAAGGGCTCTGCCTCGGCTCCGGGCCACGCCGGCGGCAAGGGCTCGCCGACGGGCGGCGCGCTCCTGTCGGCCTCGTCCGGAGCGGGCTCGACCGGCGACGAGCACGAGTTCGGGCGGGAGCCGGCACCACCTGCTCGGCAACGGGGCCGGTCGCGGCGTCGTCAACAAGGTCGTAGCGCCGATCAACAAGATCGTCTCGCATCTGCCGTCGCTCAAGAACCCCCTGCCAAGCCTTCCGAAGCCGCAGCTCCCGGCCGGTTCGCCGGTGCAGCTCCCGGCGCCGCCGAAGGTGGAGCTGCCCAGCCCGAAGTCTGTGCTGAGCAATCCCACTCAGGCGGCCAAGGGGGTCGTCGACTCGGGCAAGCAAGCGGTCCAGGGGCTCCTCGGCCACTGACACCCGACGCCGCGGGCAGCGACGCCGGCGGCGCGCGACCGGGACGGTCCCCGGCGGCTGTGGGATACTGGACCCATCGGGGCGTGGCGCAGCCTGGTAGCGCGCACCGTTCGGGTCGGTGAGGTCCCCGGTTCAAATCCGGGCGCCCCGATTTTCCTGCAAATCGGCATCTTTTCTCGCACCGATTTGTGGCGTACTGGTCACCGCAGAAGCTGGATGCCCTCCACGAAAGAACTGACGCGGTAAGGAACATCAGCCCCAGGATCGCCACCACCAGCGCAGCCCAGCCCACCTTGTCTCTGGGGATCAACGCGAACAGCGACACCGATAGCGCGTTGGTGAACGCCACCAGCGCCGCTGACGCCCGAACCCGGTGGATCTGTATGTGTTCGCTCTTAGCGAGCCGCTCCTGCGACACCGAAATCGCGACGAACAACAGCCCGATCAACGCTCCGGCGACGCCCGCGCTAGCCAGAAAAAACTCATGGAGGCTCTCCGGCGTCACGCCAGCATTCTCGCGCAAGACCGATAGCCCGTCCCCACAAGACGTTCAGCGAGGTGTGGCGAGCGTACGATGCAGGGCGCGGCTCTGACCCGGCATATATCGACGCAGCCACTCGTCGAGGGCCGCTTCACCGCTGTCGAACTGCTCACGGTCGTGTCGGCGCGGGTCGAGCAGCGCCGGCCGGCGGAGCTCAGACAAGGCCGCAGCTTGGACTACGAACGCCGACACGTTGAGACCGCTGGGCATGGGGCCACCTCGAGGGCCTGGCTCCTTATCGCCGCAGGATTTGGCGCGCGGCTTCCACGGCCGGCCGCGGATCGGCATCTTGCTGTGCTGTGGAGATGACTTGCAACAGGGCGGCCACGTGCAGGTCAAATGCCCGGCGGCCGGCTCGGCTGAGGCTGGCTGAGGTGCGCGGACGCTTGCCGATGAAGGTTCTGCGGATCTCGACGTAGCCGGCCGATTCAAGCGTGGATAGCTGTTTGGATAGCGCGGAGTCGGACAGGCCGAGCTCATCGCGGAGGTACCTGAAGTCGGCCCATTGCGTGGCCGCGAGCAGCGAGACGATTGCCAGCCGCGTCGGCGCGTGAATCAGCTCATCGAATCGAGCCGTGCTCATGGGCTCTGGCTGCCCGTCTGCGGTGCGTCGCTCACTCGCCGCCGGGCTTTGCTCAGCATGAGCGCGCCCAGATACCGATTCAAAAGCGGCCCAGCGATCACGATCACGGCTGCTCCGGCGGCGGTACCGATCGTGCCCGGATCGGGGTCGTGGGCCGCGGCCAGGCTAGCGGCCGTGGCCACGATCGCTCCGTCGACCAGCACTATCAGAGCGAATACCGCGGCTGCGCCACGAGCACCAGGCTGCGTGGTGCCGTGCACCTGGACCCGACGGCGCACCGCAGGAATCGTCGTAGCGGTCAGCCCTGCCATGACGAGCACGGCCAGCGGGATCGTGATGGCCTGCACGACCGCATTCCCGGCGTCCCGGGCGGCGCCGATGGCGACCATCCCGGCCGCCATGACCCACCAGTACCAGACCGGTACGAGCACCGTCTTGATGACGCGTTCCTGCCGCCGCTTGATCTCGGCCAGCGCGGCTGCCGCCTCGCCGCCGTCCGCCCCGCGGCCGGCTGGCTGGCGTTGCTGGGCGCCCATGGCTGCCTCCTTGGTGGAAACTACTTTCCTATCGGGAAAGTAGCACGGGCTTGCCAGCTTGGCAAACGCCACTTTTTTGGTTGAGCGCCCGACTGGCTCGCAGGTAAGGAGCGCGAGGCCGGCCGCTTGCTGGCTGTCGGGCTGGCTGGAACACCAGTCGGCCGCGGGCTCTGTTCTTGCTCGGGACGGATGCCGGCACCACTCGCGTGTACGTGTCTGCGCCCGGTTCCGGGCCGGCGTCGGATCGCGTGCGATCCTCGGTCGAGTCGCCGACATGGGTGCGCGTACGCACGAGAAGCCACGTGGCAGCGCAGGACGCAGCCGTAGTAGATGAGGCCGCCAGGTCCGGTCTACTCAGATAGGAGATTGGTCATGACGTCGGGTAGCGAGATTGTGTTCCGCGATGTGCGCGTGTTCGACGGTGAGTCTGATCGATTGTCCGAGGCCAGTGAGGTGGTGGTGTCAGGCAACGTCATCCGCTCGGTGTCGGTCGCTTCGGCAGTGGGCGATGGTGATGCGGCCGGCGTGGTCATCGATGGTGGCGGACGGGTGTTGATGCCGGGGTTGATCGATGCGCATGCGCACATCGCCTTCGCAACGATTCCCTTGACCGCGGCGACCACGGTGAGCCCGGAGTACATCGCGATTCGGGGCAGTCTCGAGGCGAGAGACATGCTGATGCGCGGGTTCACCAGCGCACGGGACTGCGGGGGGCCGGTCTTCGGGATCAAGCAGGCGGTTGATCAGGGGCTGTTGCCCGGGCCGCGGATCTGGCCTTCGGGGGCAATGATCTCCCAGACCTCGGGCCACGGTGACTTTCGTCTGCCGTACGAGACGCCACGCGGGACGTGCGGGTGGCTGTCGCACAGCGAGCTGATCGGCGCGGCGGCGATCGCCGATGGTGTAGACGAAGTGCTGCGAGCGACGCGTGAGCAACTTCGCAGCGGAGCCAGCCAGATCAAGATGATGGCCGGCGGCGGCATCGCGTCGCCCTATGACCCGATCGACGTCACCCAGTTCACCGAGAGCGAGTTGCACGCCGGCGTGGAGGCGGCCGAGAACTGGGGCACCTATGTGATGGTCCACGCCTACACCCCTCGGTCGGTCCAGCAGGCGCTCCGCGCCGGGGTGCGCTGCATCGAACACGGCCATCTGCTCGATGAGGAGACGGTCGCGAAGATGGCCGAACACGGTGCGTGGTGGAGCGTGCAGCCGTTTCTCGACGACGAGGATGCGGTCCCCCTTCCCAGCCCCGCCGGTCGTGCCAAGTATCAGGACGTCGTCCGCGGAACCAACCGCGCCTATGAGCTCGCTCAGCGCTATTCAGTCAAGCTCGCGTGGGGAACGGACACCCTGTTCGACGCTGAGCTTGCCACCAAGCAGGGCAAGCAGCTCGCCAAGATGAAGCGCTGGTTCACCCCGGCGCAGGTCCTGAGGATGGCCACCTCGACCAACGCGAAACTGCTCGCCATGAGCGAGCCCCGGAATCCCTATCCGGGCCGACTGGGTGTCGTCGCGGAGGGCGCGCTTGCGGACCTGTTGCTCGTCGACGGCAACCCGCTCGAGAACATCGACCTGCTCTGCACGCCCGGCAGCTCGTTCCCGGTGATCATGAAAGACGGGGTCATCTACAAGAACGAGCTCGAGGGACGAGTCGCCAGCCCCCCGGACGGACCAAGCCGCGCGATCGCCGACGGACCGCGTGTCCGCGTCCCGGAAACCACGGCCTGAGCTGCGTGCCGTCTTTGGGCGGAGCACGTACACGAACCATCTTCGGCATGCCCGCATCCGGATCCGCCGCACGGAGGCGGTGCGAGCCTAGAGTCGACGACCATGATCGCCCGTCAGAGTCGCGCGGGGTCGTCCCTGGCGAGTCCGCGGCCCTGCCTGTCCAGCGGGATGATGCTCGGGGGTCCAACTGACCGCAGTTAGGCGCTTGCGCGCCACGTCGTGGGTGGTGCTCAATTCAGTTGTGCTCGCCATGGCGACGATTCTCGGCTTCGGGATGCTCCCGGCCGCGGCCGGGGCTGCGGCATCGCCTTCGCAGGAGCTCGCCGACCGCTACTCGCCGGCGCTGATGGTCGAACCGCAGGCGCGGGAGTGCGGACCGGGTGAGGCCTATCGACCGATAAACATCGACCTGGTGCTCGGCAGAGCGGGCGTCGTGCTGCGGGATCCCGCAGGAAGAGTTGTCAAAGAGGCCCCCACCGCGGCGGATCTCTTCGATCGCCCGTACGGCTATTACCTCGACCTTCCCGGGAACACGCTGAGACCCGGCTGCGGCTACGAGAAGGACTACCGCAAGTGGAACGGCGATCGCAAGCCGGTGGTCTACGCGCATCTCGCCACCGACGCCAAGCACGCCGGCAAGCTCGCCATGCAGTACTGGCTCTACTACACGTTCAACGACGCCAAGAACAAGCACGAGGGCGATTGGGAGATGGCGCAGGTTGACTTCAACGCGTCCGATGCCGCGGACGCGCTGGCGAAAGGCCCGTACGAGGTGGATCTGGCCCAGCACGCCGGCGGTGAGCGCTCGGAGTGGACCGACCGCAAGGTCCGAAAGGATGGTTCCCACCCACTGATCTTCGTTGCGACCGGGTCCCATGCCAGCTACTTCGGACCAGCGCTCTACTTGGGCCGAAGCCCTCACGAGGGGTTTGGATGCGACACCACGCGTAACGCCGCGCAGCGTGTGGCGACCCAGGTGGTCCTCCTGCCCGACGTCCCGAGCTCGGCGTCGGCGCCGTTCGCGTGGCTGGCGTTCCACGGACGTTGGGGCCAGAAGGAGCGCGCGGTCAACAACGGGCCCACTGGTCCCGCGGCCAAGGAGCAGTGGGTACACCCGATCGAGTGGGCTGCTGGGTTACGCGCCGGCAGCGTCACCGTGCCGGGAACCAAGACGCTCGGACCAGCTCTGACGAACTTCTTCTGCGGCGCCGTGTCGACGACGTCGAGCGCACTCATATGGGGACTCGTGCATCCGGCGCCGTTCATCGTGCTGCTCGCGCTGGTGCCGCTCGCCTGCCTGGCCTCCGCCCGCCGTACTACGTGGCGGCCAGCCGATCCCTATCCCGTCGAGGGCCACCGCGGGGGCGGACAGATCCTCGGAGCTGCCGCGCGGCTGTACTGGCGCAACCGCAGAACCTTCCTGACGCTTGGTCTCGTGTTCGTGCCCGTGGCGGCTCTCGCAGACGGGATTCAATGGGTGCTCTTCCACCTCACGGGCCTCGCCTCCTTCGTCGCGCTCGATGGCAAGAAGGGAGCCGTGACGATCCTGTTCACTGTGATGATCGGAGACGTCGGCGCCGCGTTCGCCAGCGTGCTCGCGACCGCAGCCATCGCTGTCGTCCTGCACGAGCTGGCAGACGGTCGGCGAATCAGCGTCAAGCACGCCATCCGGACCACGCGGGCGCGACTGCGGCCGCTGGCAGCAGCGACGGTGATCCAGTACGGCGTCGTGCTGTTGCTCACCCTTACCGTCGTTGGCATCCCGCTCGCCATCCACCGCTTCATCCGGTGGTCGCTGTTCGCGCAGGCGTGCATGCTCGACGGCCAAGACGGCCGCCGTGCGCTCGCGAGGAGCTCACGGCTCGTGCGCGGCCGGTGGTGGCGAGCGTTCGGGTTCACGGCGTTCGTGGACGTGCTCGCTGTGCTGGCCGGGTTGAGCATCGGGATCGCGCTGCTGCTGCTCACACCAACGGCGCTCAACTTCATCGACCTCGTGAGCTCACTCGTCTACGTCCTCATCGTGCCGTTTGCCGCCGCCGCACTCACGCTGTTCTACTTCGATCTCGAAGCGCAGGCGACCCAGGACCTTGCGCCGCGTGAGCAGCATGCCGCTCACGCGCCGGGCGCCCGGGCTTAGATTGGTCCGGGACTGGTGGCAAGGCTGACTTTCATGTCAGGGAGACGGCTCTCTATATGGGTGACTGCATTCCGATCGCGGCAGTGGGCACGCCGCCGCTTCTCAGTTGCCGGCCGAGCTGGACTCGCGCCGTCACCGCGGCCCCCAGCAGGAGGCCGAGAGCGGCGAGATAACAGGTCACCAGGATTCCGGTGAGTACCAGGAACACGCCGACCGGAGTTCGCGCGGCCACGTAACGCATGTAATAGCCGGTGGCGGTCGGAGTGCCCTGGAGGATGACCGCGCTGACGAGTCCTCCGGTCAGCGCGGCGCGGGTCCGCAGCGACCGGCCCGCCAGGACTCGGTAGACGCCTGCACAGAGGAGCACCGTCAGCACGAACGAGATCGCCGGGAGCGCGACGCGAATCAACGTCGGGTTGGAATCGATACGCCGCACCACCTGCGTACCCGCCGACGCGACGGCCACCATCAGCACGATCACGACCGTCACGACCGCGGCGAGGGCAAGGTTGCGGACCTTGCCGAGGACGAACCCCAGTCCTGAGCGGGCGAGGAGCCGTCCCAGGCAGCGCTCGACCACTCCCACGACGCCCGAGCTGATCCACACCATGCCGGAGATCGAGGCCGCGATCAGCAATGGCGACTCGTGCTGGGTTCGCAGGATCAGCGAAACGATTTCCCCGTGAACATCCTTCGGCAACACGTTGGAGATTTTCACGGCGAGTGCCTGGGCCTGGGCATAGTCGCCCAGCACGAGCGCCGCGAGGGCGGTGACGCCGAGCGCCAGCGGCACGAGCGATGACAGCAGGAACCAAGCGAGCGCCGGAACCTCGTTGACGACGCCGGAATCCCAATAGAGGCCCACGAGCTCACTGGGCAAGTGCCGAAGCGGGGAGAGGCTCAAGTGGTGTCGATCACGGATAGCCGATCACGTTCAGGATCAATCGCATCGGGTTGAACCTGAGGGCGTCACCCCGCGGGGCGGGCGGGGGCTGACGACCGAGCGTCGGCGACCGCGGGACCGACGAGCATCACCGGCCGGTGAAAAGAGTTGAGGACGTCGCGCGCGACCGATCCGAGCAGGGCCACGCCAACTGCCGAACGTCCGCGCTGGCCCATCACGATCACAGGGGCATCTTGCTCGTCGGCGGTGTCGACGATTATCGACGCGGTCTTGCGGTCGGCTACGACACCGAGGGGGGCGGCGTCGAAGCCCACTTCGCGGGCAGCGTCCATTCCCTGCTCGATCAGGACCTCGGCGTCTGCCGGGCCCATGATCGGAGCGTCGGGACCCGCCAGCCCGGCCAGCAGGCCGCGCGCCGATTCGGGCGGGACATGTGCGAACAGCACGGTGGCGGTGCGCCCCTCACCGAGGAGCCTCGCTGCCTGACGGATGGCGTACCGCGCGCTGGCCGAGCCATCCCAGCACAGGAGCACCGGTCCGGTGGGATGCTCAGACGACATCGCTCCCGATCCCCCTTCGCCAGCCGACGTGGTCCTTACGAGCGCCCATCGCTCGTCGACTGTAGGCGGGGCCGACCGCCGCTCAGTGGATATGGATGCGGGCACTCCAACGAATGCTCGTGTACGTGCTCTTGTGTCAGCCTGCGGAGCTCAGGCGAGCGGAATCTGGCCAGCCACGGTCGTCCCTTCCCCTGGAGCCGAGGTGATCACGGCTTCGCCGCCGAGCGCCTCCAACCGGTCCCCGAGGTTGGTCAACCCGTAGCCGTTGGGCACGGCGTCGCGATCGAAGCCGATCCCGTCGTCGCTCACTCGGAGCTCGAGCGCGCCATGGCGGACCATGAGCCGTATCGTCGCGCGAGCGCCCTCGCCGGCGTGCTTGGCGGCATTCTGGAGTGCTTCTAGACAACAGAAGTACACCGCGTTCTCGATGGCGCGAGGAGGGCGAGGAAAGTCTGGAGCGTCCACCTCGACGGGTATGGCTGCGTGCCTGGCCGCCGCCGTGAGTGCCGCGCGCAGGCCGTCGCTGGCCAACAGCGGCGGGTACAACCCATGGGCGAGCTCGCGGAGCTCCTCGAGCGCGTCATCGAGCTCGAGGCGGAGGCGGTCGAGCTCGCCCTGGGCCGAGATGGGATCGAGCTCGAGCCGCTCGCTGAGGAGTCCGAGCTCGAGCCTGATCGCCATCAAACGCTGCTGGGCGCCGTCGTGCAGATTGCGTTCGACCCGTCGGCGCTCGGCGTCACCTGCCGCCACAATGCGCCGCTGGGCCGCCTTCAGGTGGTTGAGCAACGATCGCAGCTCACCGCGCACGAGCGCGCGCTCCTCAGCTCGCCCACGCGCCTCCCCGACCTCCGAACGGATGCGAGAGCTCTGGAGCACGGCGCTGATTCGAGTGAGCAGCTCTCGCGCCCCGAATGGCTTGACGAGGTAATCGTCGGCGCCCAGCTGCAACGCCTCGAGCGTGCTCTCGGAATCGGCTCGTGCCGAGACCAGGATCACGGGTACGTTCCTGGTCCGCGGATCGGAGCGGAGGTCGTGCAGCAGGCGGAAACCGTCAGAGCCGGGCATCATCACGTCGCTGATCACGACGCAGGGCGGATTGTCGATCGCGCTGCGGAAGGCGTCCGCTCCGTTCACCGCAACCTGCACCGCGTAACGCGGCGCGAGCAACCGGCAGAGAAAGTCCCGCATATCGTCGTTGTCCTCGACGACCAGGATGTCGCCGTCAGCGGGCGAAGTTCGTGACGGGGCCGGTCTGGTCGGAGTCTCTCGCGCTCGAGCCAGCCGCGTGCCTCCTCGACGAACGATGCCGCGGTTGCGCCGACCCACGACCTCGAGCCATGCTCAGGCGGCCCGTCGGCAGGCGTGCTGCTCGCGACCGTACGGGACGCGTACGACGATCGTCGCCCCCTGCCGGGGTGCACTCTCGGCGGTCACGGAGCCTCCATGGCTCCGAACCAGCTCGCGCACCAACGCGAGTCCGAGCCCGGTCCCCTCGTGTGACCGCGCGAGCGGATCCTCGACGCGGTAGAAGCGCGAGAAGATCCGATCTACGTCCTCGGCCGCGATTCCGATTCCGGTGTCCTTGACCGTCAGCACGGCCTGGTTGCGTTCGTCACGGAGCTGGACGTCGATCGTGCCCGACGGCGTGAACTTCAGCGCGTTCGAGAGCAGATTCGAGACGATGCGCTCCCACGCCTCTTGGTCGACGACGACCGCTCTGGGGAGCGCCGGGCAGTCCACCGAGAGGCGGAGCCCGGCGCTGTCCGCGGTCGACCTGAACATCGCGGTCAGGTCACGCGTGAGCTGTGCGAGATCGGTGGACTGGAACCTGCCGATCCGCTCCCCGGCCTCGATGCGCGAGAAGTCGAGCAGCCCGTTGACGATCCTGAGCATCCGCGAGGCGCTCTTACGCGCGAGGGCGATCTGCTCGCGCGCGGATTCGGGGAGGCGCGTGTCGTCCAGCACCTGCTCCAACGGACCGAGGATCAGCGCCAGCGGCGTCCGTAGTTCATGCGACGAATTGCTGAACAGAGCTGTCTTCGCTCGCTCGAGCACCGCGAGCGAGCGCGCCCGGTCGCGATCCCCTTCGCGTGCGCGGGCCGCGGCGATGCTCCGGCCGAGCCCGACCGCGACCATCTCCACGAAGTCCTGTAACGACGAGTCCGACGCGACGTAGTCGTTGATGCCGGCCACCAGGAAACCCTCCAGGGGGTCCCTCGAGCCGCGACTGATGGAAGCCGTGACCGCTCGGCTCGCTGTGGGTTGGGCAAGCTCGTGCGCGACGATCAGATCGGCATCGACGAGCCGGCTTTGTTCAGGCGCGGCCGCAAGGTCTCGAAACAGCCCACTCATGGCATCGGCGCCGCTCAAATCCACCGATGGCTGTCGCACCCGGGGACGACGATCGTCGCTGCCGCTCATCGCGACGCACTCGGCCTGCCTGCGTTCTGCATCGATGAGGTAGATCACCACGAAGTCGAGCTCAGCGCGTCCGTGAAAGGCCTGGGCAGCGAGCCGGCACGCCATCCTGGGGCTCCCGGCATCCATTGATCTGGTCGCGAGCTCGCGGAGGACGTCGAGCCGCCGCTCGGCCAGGAGGCGTGCGGTGGTTTCCTGAGTGACGAGTAGTACGCCGCCGATCCGACCCTCATCGTCCAGGATCGGGCTGTAGGAGTAGGTGAAGTACCCGGTCTCGAGGATGCCCCGGCGGTCGAAGGTCAGCGGCTGATCCTCGGCCCATGTCGCGTCGGCGCGGTCCATCACCGCCTGGAGCTGGGGACCGACCACGTCCCACGAATCGCGCAGAAGTGCGCGGGCGGGCATCCCGAGCGCGATTGGGTGCAGCTTCCCCAGGACGTCTCGCTCGGCGTCGTTGTAGATGCAGTTCAACTCCGGTCCCCAGTAGATCGCCATCTGAAATCTGGAGTGCAGGCAGATGGCAACCGCTGACCGGAGGCTCCTCGGCCAACCTGAGATGGGACCAAGCGCCGTGGCGGACCAGTCGAACGCCCGGATCCTCGCGGCCATCTCGGAAGACCCAAGCCAGCGGTCGGACTCCCCCTCGGTAGAGCCACGCCGTTGAACGATGCTGACCGTCATTCGACCTTCCCAGTCGGAGGCAATCAATGCCCCCGACCTCCCTCGCTTGGGACGATCCTACCCGGGCTGCCGGCTCACGTCGAGGGAACGCCCGGGCGGTTCACGGCGAGGACACAACTGGGTGGTCGGCGAGGTAGATCAGCGCGGCGCGCACACGACGGCTCACGTGATCGGGATCGCCTAGCTCCAGTTTTGCGAAGATCGCGTTCACGTGCTTCTCCACCGCTCGCTTGGTGAGTACGAGCCGTTCGGCGATGACCGCGTTGCTGTGGCCCTCTGCCACCAGCGCCAGCGTCTCGATCTCGCGCGGAGTGAGCTTGTCCATTCGCGAGCCGGTGGCCGTGCCCCGGGCGCGAATCAGGTCGCTGACGATCTGCGGGTCGATCACCGAGTGGCCGTCGGCCACAGCGTTGACCGCATCGAGCAGCTGGGATCGATCGCGGATCCGATCCTTCAGCAGGTAGGCGCGGCTGTCCGAGCCGCTTTCGAACAACTTGAGGGCATACGTCACATCGGCGTAGGTGCTGAGCACAATGACGCCGAGGGCCGGGTGGGTCTCCCGCAGGCGCGCAGCGAGGCGGATGCCCTCGTCCTCTCCTGACGGAGGCATCCGGATGTCCGTGATGAGCAGATCCGCACGCTGCTCATCGCAGATCCTGGGCACCTCGGTGGCGTCATCGCATTCCCCCACCACTTCGATCGTCGGAACACCGTGGAGCAGGTGCTTGACGGCCTCGCGTACAAGGAACGCGTCATCGGCCAGCACTACTCGGATCGGCGGTCGGGGATTCGGGATCCTCAGCGGTGGCGCACTCATGTTCGTCTCCACTGAGCGTATGCGCTGGCGAGCGGCGAGCAACGACTTTCGTGCACACACCCCCGCGTCGGAGGGCTGATACGGCCGCTCCCGATCGACGGCATCACTCAGATCATCGTGCTCGCCGGGGAGTGGTGGCTCAGAATGCCGACGGGTGTGGGTCGCGAGGGCGGCTTGACCGTGAACGGCCGGAGCTCGTCCTCGCCGCGGCCGATCACCCCGCAGCTGCTCTCCGGCACCTCGTTCCAGGCATCAGGCAGATCGCCGACGGGCTCCGAGACCACCAGCCGTGTGTCGTCGGATAGCCGGCTCAGGAACTCACGCTCGGGATAGAGCCGGCGCACCGCCGGGACATCCTTGGTGTAGAACAGCGAGCGCGTCTTGCCTTCGCTCGAATAGCGAAACGCCCACATGCGCTCTCCGTCGGTGGTGATGAGCGTCCCCTGCCAGGGGTACCGGATGCCCTTCTTCTGGCCGAGATCCTCCACGATCCCTATCGCACGAGCGATCGCGTCGACCGGATCGTGCTCGAGGCCGAGCGTAAGCGCGAGGTAGAAGAAGTGCTCGGTGTCAGTCTGGCCGACGATCTCCGGATAGAGCGACTCGTCGACGGCCAGCGCCACGTCGCGCTTGATCTTGGCGAACTCGTTGATCGCGCCATTGTGCGCGAACAGCCAGCGACCGTGGCGGAAGGGATGGCAGTTGGTTTGTTGCACGGCCGAGCCGATCGCGGCGCGGATGTGGGCGACGAAATACCCGGCCGTGATGTGTTCGGCCAGTTCCCTGAGGTTGCGGTCGTTCCAGGCCGGTTCGATGCTCGTGAACACCCCCGGCGTCGGGTTGTCGCCGTACCAGCCGACGCCAAAGCCGTCGCCATTCGTGGGCTCGACACCGAGCTTCGAGTGCAGACTCTGGTCGATCAACGAATGACCCGGCGAGTAGAGCGCCTTGTCCAGCCGCACGGGCGAGCCCGCATATGCAAGCCAGCGACACATCATCGACTCCTTCCACCTCGAGAGACTTCGGCAAAGCACGACCGACGGGACAGGCTACGTCGGTTGAATGCGCCGATCGGAACCGTGGGTGTACGCCTGCCGCATGCTGGGGGTGCGGGCGCCCTCTAGACGAACGGGACTCGGTGCCCGCTACGGGGCTGACACGACAGCCGCGCGGGTGCCGGCATCCATATCGGATGGGCTGTACGCCGGACGACGTACCGTCGCTTGACTCCGGCGCGTTGCGCGCTCGATAGATCGGCGGTGGAACATGCAAGCAGCGCAGACCCAGACGCAGGCGGGGACTCATCACGGTCCTGGTCGGAGGTCCTCGAGCAGCTCCAGTCATAAGCGCACGGCCGCCCTCGTCATCCTCGCGCTGGTTGCCATCTGGCTGGTGGCGTTCATCGTCTCGAACGCGGAGACGGTGAGAGTGTCGTTCGTGTTCGGTCACGTGTCGCTCTCCCTCATCTGGGTGATGATCATCTGCGCCGCGCTCGGAGCTGGGCTGGCCTGGGGGGTTCCCCGCTGCAGCCGCCGTTGACGGCGGGCAGGGGCACCGACCGCGCGTCCGACCGAGTGGGTCCACCGAGTCGAGCGCTGCCAGCCAGGAGCGTCAGGTCGCGGTGACCGCACCGCTCGGCGGTGCGCCGAGCGTCCGCAGGTACCGCGGCAGCAGCCAGCCGACCGCGCACAGACCGAGACCGCGGACGATGAACGAGATGCCCACGAGCAGCGCGAGGGTCCGGACGCCAATTCCCGGGCTCGCGACGATCACGACGCCGGCGACGAACTCGATCAGCACGATGGCCAGGTTCCACGCGCTGTGTCCTTCCAGATTCAGCGTGGAAGCGAACCGGATCATGGCCGAGATGATCAGCCACAGGCCCAGCAGCAGGGCGATGGCGACGACGCCGTGCAACGGGTGACGAACCAAGAGCACGCCCACGATCGCGCTCGCGAGAGCCAGGATCACGGCGAGGACTTGCCCACCGTCTCGCTCGCCGAACAGCGACATGCCCAATTCGATGATCCCGTCGAGCAACAGGAAGATCCCGGTGATCACCGCCAGCGTGGCCAGGGCGATCGCCGGCTTGGCCAAGACGATGGTCCCCGCCACGGCGCAGAGAACCCCGATCACCACGACCAGCCATTGATTCTCCACGTGGTGCTCCGTCGGGCCGCCAACTTCAGCCATGACCGCTCCTCCGTTGTGTTCGTGTGCCGCCGGATTCGGTGTTGCGCCGAGCGTACGCGCGGTGGCGCGAGGCGCCCTGAACTGGGGTGCGGACGCCCCGGACGGGGCTGGTGACGGTATCCCGAGCGACGTCAGGACCGGGAGGTGAGCGACAGCGTGGCCGTGGACCAGTGGGCCCTCGTCGCTCACGGTGGCAATCTACGGCCCGCCGGCGCCCAAGGGATGCTCGGCCGCCATATCGAGACGGGTGCGCGCACCCGCGTGGAGCTCGTATCTCCCACCTTGCTCGCCGCGCCGGCACACCCCGCATTTAGAGTGACCCGAGGAGTACGGTGACATGGCCCCCGGCAGCGAGTACGACACGTACGTCTCGACCGGCGAGCTGCCTGAGCGGGAGCTCGTGCAGCGCCTCGTCGAGGAAGCTCACGCGCGGTATCGAACCGACCGAGCGGGGGAGACCTCCGACGTGTACCCGGTGCTCGCCCGCGTGCCCGACCATCTGTTCGGAGTGTGCTTGGTGGACACGCACGGGATCACCTACGCGGCCGGAGACTGTGAGCACGAGTTCACGATCATGAGCGTGTCGAAGCCGTTCGTGTTCGCGCTGGTCTGCGACCTGATCGGAGCGGACGCGGTGCGCGAGAAGATCGGCGTGAACAGCACCGGGCTTCCGTTCAATTCCCTCGCCGCCGTAGAGCGCAGCCACGACGGTCGCACGAACCCGATGGTGAATGCGGGAGCGATCGCGGCCACGAGCCTGATCCCCGGAGACTCGCTGGAGGAGAGGTGGCATTTCCTTCACCACGGGCTGTCGCGGTTCGCCGGGCGCAAGTTGTCGCTCGACGACGAGGTGTATGCGTCGGCGTCCGCAACCAATGCTCGTAACCAGAGCATCGCGCGGCTGCTGCAGAGCTATCAGCGACTGTACTGCGAGCCGTCGGAGGCGGTCGATCTGTACACGCTCCAGTGCTCGTTGCGGGTCAGCGCGAGGGACCTGGCCGTGATGGGCGCCACGCTGGCCGACGGCGGGGTGAACCCGATAACCGGGCAGCGGGTGATCGAGCCGAGCGTGTGCCATCACACACTGGCGGTCATGCTCACGGCGGGGCTGTACGAGAGCTCGGGAAGATGGCTCTACGACGTGGGCCTTCCCGCCAAGAGCGGTATCGGCGGCGGGATCGTCACGGTGTCACCGGGCAAAGGGGGAATGGGCACCTTCGCGCCCCCGCTCGACCGCGATGGGAACAGCGTGAAGGGTCAGCTCGTGGCCACGTTCCTGTCTGCCCGGCTCGGAATGGACTTGCTGATCTCGCGCCCGGCGAGCTGACGGGGCTTAGCGCTTGCTGGGCCGGAGCGTGAGTCGCGAAGCGCAGCGCAGCTCACAGGTGAATCCCGGCACCCGGTCCGAGCGGGATCCCCAGCAGGTACCAGGCCACGAAGAAGACGGTCCAGACGGCGATGAAGACGAGCGTGTAGGGAAGCATCATCGAGATCAGCGTGCCGATGCCTGCGTCCTTCTGCCATCGCTTCATGAAGATCACGATCAGGGGGAAGTACGCCATCGCGGGGGTGATCACGTTTGCCGGCGAGTCGCCCAGCCGGTAAGCCGCGAGGACGGTCGCGGGGTTCACCTTCAGGCTCAGGAACACGGGGATGAAGATCGGAGCGAAGATGGCCCACTGAGCGATCGCCCCCGTCAGGATCAGATCGACCACGAGAGTGATGAGGACGAACAGGATCAGCAGCCAGATCGCGGGGATATGCACGTGCTCCAGCGCGTGCCCGAGGCCGACGGCCGCGACGGCGGGGATGTTCGAGAAGTTGAAGTAGGCCAGGAACTGGGAGATCAACAGGAACAGGAACAGCAGCGCCACGAGGGTCCCCCACTGCTTGGTGATCTTGTTGATCACGTCCGTGCTCGTCTTGATCGTGCGTGCCCCCCGGCCAAAGGCGTAGCCGGCGACGAGGAACACGAGCGAGATCATGAAGACAAGGCTCTCCATGAACGGCGAATCGCCGATTACGCTGCCCGTCTCTGGATTGCGCAGCGGCGCGCCGGGGATCGCCGTCAACAGCGCGATTGCAACGACCACGCCGAGGAAAGCCCAGAGTGCGAAGCGCAGTCCCCGCGCCTCAGCCTCCGGTGACAGCTTCGCCTCCGCTTGGGCTGCCTCGGTCGCCTCTCCCGCCTGAGTTCGATCGTAGCGACCGAGGCGCCGCTCCACGATCCGGGTCGTGACGATCGCGCCCAAGACCGTCAACAGGATCGTCGAAGCGATCCCAAAGTACAGATTGGCCGTCAGCTGCAGCGTCCTGGCGGGGTCGACCAGATGGATTGCGTCGTTGCCAATCTCGGTGAGCACGGCGTCAGTCGGAGTGATGAGGAAGTTGACGCCAAAGCCGGCGCTCACGCCGGCGAAACCCGCAGCGATACCCGCCAAGGGATGACGTCCCACGCTGTAGAAGGCTGCGGCGCCAAGCGGGATGAGCACGAGGTAGCCGGCGTCGGAGGCGATGCTCGAGACGATCCCGATGAGGACGATGATGAACGTGAGCGTCGCGGGTGGCGCCGCGGCGACAAGCTTTCGCACCAGGGCCGCGATCAGACCCGCTTCCTCGGCCAGGCCGACCCCGATCATTACCACCAGGATCAGCGTCAACGCGCTGAACTCCTGGAAGTTCTTCGTGAACGAGGTGAAGATGAAGCGCACACCGGCTCCGGTGAGCAGCCCTTTGACCTTGGTCGTCTCCTTCTGGATGGTGTACTCGCCGGGAGGCGCCTGCTCGCCGGGGATGTTGTACGAGGGATACTGCGAGCCGCCATCCGGACGCTCCTGGACCTGCGCGGGGGGCGGCTTGGCGACCTCGGCGGTTGCCTTGACCCCCGCCCAGGACATGATCTGCGAGACAAGGACCACGCCGACGATGAGGTACAGGAACAGCATCGCCGGGTGCGGGATCTTGTTGCCGGCGCGCTCGATGCCGTCGAGCATGCGCTCGGTGAAGTTGGGGCCCGCCGGCCGGTCGGCCGCGGACGGTGTGTCGATCGAGGTGCTTGCCATCGGGGGAGTTGTTGATGGGTTGCTGCGAGGGCGCCGCTCACACTAAGTGGTGCTGGACCGGCCTTTCGAATGCGGGAGCCGGCACCCCTGCACGTCCTCGTACCGACCCCCGAGCCCGTGAGTCAGTCCGCGCCGGGGCGCTACGATCGCCACCACCTTGACGGAGCTCAGTCATCCGGTGACTGGGACGCGAGCGGATGACGCGGCGTCTGGCACGGCGTCGGCACTGCGGGCGGAGGCCGAGCTGGACCTGCTCCGCGCATACGAGCCGATCGCCCGCTTCTCGAAAGGCGAGCTGTTCTTCCCCACCGCTATCGGACCCTATGTGGACCGGTGCAGCCTGTGGCGCCGCGATGCCGACGGTGAGAGCCGCTGCATCGTCCCGACAGGAGCGTTGAGCGTTGAGCGTCTGTGCGAGGAAGCGGTCACCTGTCAGGACCGGCCCCTGTCGCTGCGCTTCGTGGCGGCGCCGCTGACGCGCGCGGGCTTACCGGCGCTGGCGGCGAGCGCCTCGAGACCGGCTCCTCGCCGGAGCGCGGTTCACGACGACGGGCATGTTCGGCCGACTGGTCGAAGCGGGCTTGCGAGCTTCGCTGCTCGTGCGCGGAACGGTCGCCGCGGGGCTCGCGGCCGCGGCCGAGGTCGCCTACCGCGAGCGCCTCGAATCCGATCGCATGACCTATTACGGGCGGGTCGTACGTACCGGCGGCTACGTCTGCCTGCAGTACTGGTACTTCTACGCGATGAACGACTGGCGCTCGACGTTCGGTGGGGTAAATGACCACGAGGCCGACTGGGAGATGGCGACCGTGTATCTGGCCGAGCGGCCGGGAGCGTCGCCGCAGCCGGCTTGGGTCGCGTTCTCCTCCCACGACCATGCCGGCGACGACCTGCGACGCCGGTGGGACGATCCCGAGCTCCGGCGCCACGGCGACCATCCGGTGCTGTTTCCGTGCGCGGGCTCACATTCCGGCGCCTTCGTGCCCGGCGATTACGTGGTCACCGTGGACCCGCCCCAGCTTCGAAAGGCGCTCGCCGCGGCGCGCCGCGCTCAGCGGTTCCTGGCGCCGTGGCGCGACCAGACTCGCCCGGGCCCCGGTCTAGGGATCCCGTTCATCGACTACGCGCGTGGGGATGGCAGGAGCGTCGGCCCCGGACAGCCGGAAGCCTGGACGCCGAGCCTGATCGACGACGAAACGCCGTGGGTGCGCGACTACCGCGGGCTATGGGGGCTCGACACCGAGGATCACTTCGGTGGCGAGCGCGCTCCCGCCGGACCGCGCTATGAGCGGGACGGATTGGTCCGTCACGCGTGGGCGGACCCCCTGGGATGGGCGGGCCTCCTGAAGGTCGCTCCGGACTCGGCGGAGTCGACGGAGTTGCTCCGAGCCACCGTGGCCGCGCTCGAGGGAAGCCTGGGCGAAGCCGACGAGCGGATTGCCGGCGAGCGGACGGTCCTGCGCCGCGTCGCGGCCGAGGTCCGCTCGCTCGAGACTCACGACTTCGCTCGACCGCTCGTCGAGTCGCGGCGCGCCGAGATGGAGCGGCTCGAGGCGGAGCTGTTGCGATCGATCGCCGATCGCGCGGCCATCGCGGAGGAGCTGCGGGCGCATCTCGACGAGCTGCGTCGACCCGCCGCGGCGCCCGCGCCGCAGGCGCACCTGCGCACCCGTCAGTTGCCGCGCACCCCAGAAGCAGCAGCGACGAACCCGGTTTCTCCGGGTGTGGGCGGCGATCAGCACGCCTCTACTGCTGGCGTCGGTACCGGTGATCCTGCTGGCCCGGCCGCTCGCCTGGGGCACCACCCTCGCCGGGCTCGCCCTGCTGTTCGCCGGCGTCGAGGCGTTCGCACGCCGGCGGCTTCTGTCCTTCGTCGCCAGCTCCGCGCTGCTGGCGGCGATCGTCGCGAGCTTCGTCGCGATCGTCGAGCTCGAGCCAGCAGCACTGGGCGCTGGCCATCTCGCTGGTGTTCGGCGTCGCGGCGGTGGTGCTCCTGGTCGGAAATCTGGGCGACCTGACGCACGGGTGGCGGCGCGGGGTGACGGTGGGCGAAGAGACCGGCGAGGGCGAGCGGGCGCCGGCGCGGCGCGGCGCGAAGGGCGGGGAAGCTAGCGCCGTAGCCCGACGGGGGCACTCGCCGCGATGCGGTGAGTGGCCGCCTCGAGGTGCTCGCGGTGAGCGGGCACCGGCCCGCCCAGCGAGAAGCCGGGCAGCACCAATGCCGAGAGATGCTCGGGACCGTAGAGCAGCTCGACGTCGACCGCCCGCAGGATCTGAGCCGCGAGAGGATCCTCTCCCGTGCCCGGGTTTCGCACGTAGCGAGGATGCGCGCCCGAGGACACCTGGAGACGGATGCGATTCCCCCGCGCGAAGCGGTGCGCCATCGGCCACAGGTCGAACTGGACCCGCCAGGCGCCGTCATCGGCAGATTGCTCAAAGCGCCCGGGAGCGACGCTTGCCAGCGCATCGCACACGTTCCAGGAGGCCCCGCGTGGGTCGACGTCGCACAGGCGAGCGAACAGGTCGAAGAACGGCTCGCTCGCGCGTACCCACAGCTCCACGCGTACCGGACCAATCGCCTCGACGGGGCGCCCGAGCGAAGCGGTCGTGAACGTGAGGACATCGGAGCGAGCCTCGAGCGGGCGATTGTCGCGGACCGGCTTCTGGGTCAGCATCACCGGACCACCGAGCGAGGGCGTCGGATCGGCGGGGTCGTAGCGATAGCGGCGACTGCCGACCGCGTCCGTCGGCGGCTCCCATCCAAGCCGGCCGTCGCCGGCGATCCACAGACGCCGCTCGACGCTCTCGGCCGGAGGCCAGCGATCGAACGCACGCCACCGAGGGCGCTCGCCGGTCATGTACACACGCACCGGGACTGGATCAATGAAGCGTCGATCGTCCAGGAGATGGTTGCGAAGCCAGGCCACCCCCTCGCGCACGCCGGCGCCGGAGAGGCCCTCGTCGGTGTGCGTCCACGGCCCGATGATGAGCTGCCGTGGCCGATCGGCCTCTTGGAGCGAGATGTAGTCCTCCAGCTGCCACGGCGTGAACGCGTCATACCAGCCGGTGATCATCTGCACCCGGGCGTTTACCTTCGCGACCCCGGCCGAGAAGTCGCGGGTCACCCAGAAGTCGTCTTCGCGCTCCCGGTTGGAGAGCGCCTGGCGGAACCAGGCCACCTCCCCGCCCGTAGCGCGGCGATCGAGATCGTCGAGCACCGGCTCCGACAGCAGCGAGCGCAGTCGGGCAAGCCGGCGCGCCATGGGCAGCGGCGCGCACCCGCGCTCCTGCAGGGCGATCATCACGAGCCACTGGATCGAGGTCTCGAGCGACATGCTCCCGCCGGGATAGCTCTGCCCGTGGAATTGCGAGGCGCTCCCGTGAATCGTCAGCGCCACGAGGTCATCGGCCGCATCGGCGGCGAGCGCCCACTGCACCAGGCCCAGGTAGCTCGACCCCGTCATGCCGATCGGACCTGCGTGCCATGGCTGGGCGCGCAGCCAGCGCAACGTCGCCAGCCCGTCGGCGCGCTCGTCGAACGGGTTGAAGGTCCCCTCGGAGCCGAACGTGCCGCGCACGCTCTGAATCACCACCTGGAGCCCGCGCTCGGCCAACAGCCTTCCGTGCAGCAAGCCGAAGAACTGTCGCCGGCCGTAACAAGAACGCACGAGCACGGTCGGCTGCGGCCGCTCGCGCTCCGACTCGGCGACCCAACGATCGGCGAGCAGCACGGCCCCGTCATCCATCTCGACGCGCAGGTCACGCTCACAGACAACCGCGTGCGTCTGGGCGCGGGGAAGGCGCATGCGGCGAGCGAGGATCTCACTCAGAAGGCTCATGACTTCACCTCAGGCATGCAGCACCACCTTCACCGCCACGATCGCCAGCCCCGCCAGCGCCCCTGCCGTCGCCCTGAGCCAGATAGCGGAGCCCCGCGGCCGCGCACGTGATCCAGCGACGATCTCGAGTAAGACGATGCTGATCGCGGTGGCGAACACGGCGACTCTGACACCGCGCGTCAGCGAGGCGCCCGTGGCCCATGCCACGACGAGCACCACCACCGGGATCACCGCACCCTCGATGATCGGGAACTCGTGGACGACGCTTCGCCGGATCAACGTTGGGCCGAGCGGCTCCTGGGTGCGCAAGCGGACACCGAGAACGTGCGTATAGAGACTCGTCAACCAGTACAGGGCGATCACGATCGCGGTAGCGGAAATCGTCTCGCCATATGTCTCCTGGCGCGGGTCCTCGGCCGCGAGCAGCACGCCGATCATCATCGCTCCATATACGGCGCCTTCGGCGTTTGCCGCCGCCGCCCTGGCCAGCCACGTCGCGGCACGCCGGATGCGTCGTGCGCCCGACGAAGGCCCTGCCACGCCTTCCTGGGGTTGCGTGACATCGCCCACGCCCTCAGCCGGTAACCGCTGCGCGGTTGGCGAACTCGTGGAAGAAGTTGGCTTCGGCGACGATCGTGCGCTCGAACTCGTCGAGCAGTACACGCTCGTTGGGCCCGTGGATGTTCGCGTAGCCATCGGTGGTGCCGACGAGCAGCGCTTCGGCGTTGGGCAGCGCACCGGCGAGCGCACTCACGATCGGGATCGAGCCGCCGCTGCCGGCCATCATCACCTCGCTTCCCCAGGCCTGCGCCCACGCTGCTCGCGCCGCCTGGTATGCCGGGCCGGTCGTGACCGCGGAGAAGCCGTTGCCGACGGGGCCCGGCTGGACGTCGAGCTCGATGCCGAACGGGCGCAGCTCACGCAGGTGGGTCATCACCGCCTCCTGCGCCTCGGCGGAATCCTGGGCGGGATGCACCCGCACGTTCAGCACGGCGCGCGCGTACGGTGAGACGGCGTTCACCGCGCCATCGACGGAAGGTACGTCGATGCCGATGACGGTGATGGCCGGACCCGACCAGATTCGCGAGCCCAGGCCGCCACTGCCGACCAACGGCATGCCGTCGAGAACCTCACCCAGATCACGGAACTGCTCCTCGCTCTGCTCCGGGCCGTCCCATTCGTTGCGCGTCAACCCCGCGACGTCGACGTTCCCTGCCCCGTCATGTAGCGTGGCGATCGCGCGAAGCAGCGTGAGCAGCGCGTCGGGAGCGGCCCCCCCGTACTGCCCACTGTGCTTGCCGGACTTGAGCGTTCGCACCTCGACCGTGATGTTGGCCATACCGCGCAGCGCTGTCGTCAACGTCGGCGTCCCCGGGGAGATGTTGCCCATGTCCGCGATGACGAGCGCGTCGGCGCGGAACAGTTCGGGGTCGGTCGACGGGTAGCCGGGCAGCGCGCCACTGCCGATCTCCTCGTAACCCTCGATGCAGAGCTTGATGCCGACCGGCGGCCGGCCGTCCCACGCGCGCAGGGCGCCGACATGGGCAATCACGTTCGACTTCGTGTCCGCGGCGCCGCGCCCGAACACGGCGCCATCGCGCTCGGTTGGCTCGAACGGCGGCGAGTCCCACTCGGTCTCGTCACCTGCGGGCACGACGTCGTAGTGACTGTAGAGCAGCACTGTCGGCGCGCCCGGAGGTGCAGGGATCTGACCGACGACGACTGGAGCGGTGCCGGGGAGATCGAGCCGCCCAACGTCAACGCCGGCATCGGCGAACAGGCTCGCGACCGCGTCGTGAGCCTCCAACAGGGCGTCGTCGATCCGGCCTGGGACGGAGATCGACGGGATCCGCACAAGGTCATCCAGGTTGGACCGAAGCGACGGCATCAACCGCGCGACGGTCTCTGGCGGCACGGCGGAGGTTCCGCCCGTGGCTGCGCCTGACGTCGACGTGTCAGTCACCCGCAGTCTCCTTTCTCGTGCCGGCACTGTATGTCTGCCCCACCGGCCGCCGGCCGATACGGATGTCGGCACCCGGGTGGCCGCTCGTGTCGGCGTCCCGCGCGATCGGAGTGCTCAGAACGGCCAGATCGACCGGAACGAGCAGCGTCGCGACGACGAAGAACAGGACCATCATGCAGGCACCGAGCTTCCAGTAGTCGCCGAAGCGGTAGCCCCCGGGTTCCATCACCATCATGTTGGCCGGCGTGGCGATCGGCGTCAGGAACGATGCCGCCGCCGCGACGGTCACGGACATGAGCACCGGACGTGGCGAGACACCCAACTCGGTCGCGGCCGAGATCGCGATCGGGATGACGATCAGCGCTGTGGCGGTGTTGCTGATCAGCTGTCCGAAGATCGCGGTGAGCGCAAACAGTCCGAACAGGAGCGCGTGCGGCCCCGCCGCGCCGACGGTTTCAACGAGCGCGTGCGCGAGCTTCTCGGCGGCGCCGCTGTCCTTGATCGCGAGTGACACGGCGAACATGGCCCCGATCAGGACGACCGCAGTCCACGAGATGGAGCGGTAGGCCTGCTCGATCGTGACCACCCGTAGCACCACCATCGCACCTGCGGCCAAGAGGCTCGCGACGAACGGCGGCACGGCACCCGAGGCGAGGAGCGCGACCATGCCGATCAAGATCACAATCGCCGGCACGGCTCCCGGACCCAAGGGAACGGCCTGGCGCCGCACCAGGTCCGGAGAGTCCACCACGAGCACCTCGGACTCCTCGAGGTTCTCGTCCAATGCGTCCCACTGTCCCTGGAGTAGGAGCGTGTCGCCCACCGAGAGCGTCGTATCGCCATCTCTGTCCTCGCCGTTTCGCTGCACTGCAAGCACGACGAGGTCGCCGCTGCTCGTGACCATGCCGGGGAAGAAGCTCTCTCCGAGCAGCTCCGAGCGAGGCGGGATCACCACCTCGGCTACGCCCGAGTCTCGCGTGATCAAGCCATCGGGAAGGCGGTCGCGCGCAATCACGCCGGCGTCGATCGCATATTGGCCAACGAGGGTGCGAGCGTGCTGGCTCAGGTTGGGCGGGATCGTCCGTGCCCTGCGCTTGGGCAACAAACGATCGCCGAGCAGCACGCACATCGCGATTGTCCCGACTACGAGCGGGACGCCCACGAGCGCGAAGCTGAGATAACCGAAGCCGTGGTGGGCACTGCGGCTCGCCGCCTCGGAGGCGATCACGTTCACTGGAGAGCCGGTCAGCGCGAGCAGCGAACCGGCGCTCGCGCTGAACGCGACTGGCATCAGGAACGTTGAGGGGGAGCGCTTGACCTGCATCGCCATCACCACCGCGACGGGCAGGAGCGCCGCCACCGCGCCGTTGGGGGTTATCAGCATCGACGCGAGGGCGACGAGCGCCAGTATCAAGACCAGCAGGCGGCGGGGACTCCCGCCCGCCCGAGCGATCAGCTTCTGTCCGGCCCAGGTGGTGACTCCGCTGGCGTCGAGAGCTTCGCTGACGACGAACAGCGACGCGATGAACGCCACGGCCGGATCTCCGAAGCCGGCGAGCACCTGGCCGGAGCTCAGGACCCCCGCGCCGTAGAGCGCCAGCGCCGCGCCGAGCGCCACGATCTCCGGCGGAAGACGATTGACGACGAACAGCACGATGGTCGCGCCGAGGATGATGAAGCTGATCGTGGCGTGGCTCATGAGATCGACGCGTGGTCGCCCTCGTTCGCGCGCAGGCCCGTAGGAACGCCGGTGCCGAGCTCAGCGCCACCTTCGGGATCGGACGAGGATTGCCACGACATCCTGCCCGGCGGTGGTTCTGGCTCGGCGCCGACGCTGTGGGAAAGGCCTGTGGGCGAAGGCGCGGTCTACGCGCCCTCCCGCGGCGCTCTACGCGACCGGGACGGGTGCGGACTGGCCTTCGAGGACTTCGCGCAGACGCGCTTCGGAGTCGTCGTCGAGCGAGGTCTGCATTACCTCTCCGCCGTACTGCTGGATCTCCGGCAGCACCTTGTCCGGCGTCACCTTGCGCACCAGGACGATCAACGCGGCGCCACCGGGAGTCAGCTTCTGACCCAGCTCCTTCATGAAACGATCGCTCACGCCAACATCGACCAACGATCCCGAGGCGCCTCCGGCCGCGGCCCCGATGGCCATCCCGAAGAGCGGGGCGAGGAACAGGAGGCCGATGAGACCGCCCCAAAGCGCGCCCCCGGCGGCGCCCCGCGCTGCGGGGCTGTGCACCTGGTGCAGCTTCACCTTGCCTTTCTCGGTGCGATCTACGACGACCGCATCCTCGAGCTCGATTGCATGCTCGAGGTGCAACCGCGCGAGATGTTGCCGGACGGTCTCAGCGGTTTCCTTATCGGGATATGCGACAGCAATGAGATCACTCACAAGAGCCTCCTGACGATCCGGGCGGCGCGCAACGATTACGCCACCACCACAAGGAACCGCGACTCTAGGCCAGCCCAAATCGCGCTCCGCCCATACGGATGCCCGCACCCCGGATGGGTTGGTGAGCACGCGCATCGGAGCCGGGCCGGCCCCACCCCCCGGCCATCGGCGGCGAACCGCGACCGCCACCGACAGAGCGAGCCCGCGACCGCCGACGGACCCGGTCCTGGATTCCTCCCGAGCCCCCCCGGCACCCTAAGAAGCACCCCCCCCCCCCCCCATCAACCACAAACCACCCCACCCCCCACACCACCCCGCCCCTCCCGCCCCTCCCACGACCTCCCCTCTCACGACGACCCCCTGCACCCCGGCCCCCCCGGCCGCCGCCACGCCCCCCCCCCCCCTCCCCCACAGGCCCCCCCACCTAGAGCGCCCCCTCCGTCTCTCCGCCCCACACGAAAACCCCCCCCCACTCACTCCCCACCCCCGCCACGTTCTTGCTCCCGCCTGTCGACTTCCCACCTCTCTACAGCTCCACCCGCCCCCCCCCCCCCCCTCCCTCTCCCCCGCTCCGCCTCCCTCCCCTGTTTCCCCCCCGCTCCCCCCACCCCCCCCCCCCCCCCCGCCCCCCGCGCTGCGGTTCCCGGCCCCCGTCCTCCGCCTCCCCTCCGCCTTCCGCTTGTGGCTCTCCCCCGCGCGTTCTTACCATTCTCCCCCGCTGCTCGCCGGCCCTCACCCACCCCGGCCCCCCCACCACCCCCCCCGGACCCCCCCCCCCCCGCCCCCCTACTGATTCGAAAGGACCCACAGACCACACATGCAACCCCTCGCCCCATTCTGTCCCCCCCATCCCACCCCCCCACACCTGACCTCCCCCTCACGCCAGGGCCCACACCGCAACACCAACCCCCCCCACGCCTCATCACGAGAAGAGCGCACACACACCTCCCCTCCCTCTACACCCCCGCCACCTACCCACACAAAAATAAACGGCGGCAGCCGCCACCCTCCCCCCCCGGCGGGACCCGGAGCCGCACACTGCCGCGCCGGTGCACGGCACATCTCGTGGGCGACCCATCGATAGGTGGCGGGTGGTAGGTGGTAAGATCCGGGTCCGGTGAAGAAGACGAGCATCTACATCGAGGCCGATGTCGACGTTGCTCTCGCGCGGCGCGCTGCCGCCGAGGGGACGACCAAGGCCGAGTTGATTCGGCAGGCGCTCCGCGACGCGGCTGGTCGCTCGCTCCGGGTCAAGCCTCAGGCGCGTGGGGCGTTCCGCGGTCCTGTCGACCTCGCGTCGCGTGCCGACGAGCACCTTGCTGAGTCAGGCTTCGGCGAGCAGTGATCGTCGTTGACACGTCGGTCGTGGTCGCCTATATGAACGCTGCCGACGACTCTCACGCGATCGTCGCTGGATGGCTCGATGGCGCGGATGATGACCTCGCGACGACGCCGCTGATCGTCGCGGAGGTGGATCATCTCGTGGGTGCGCGCGGCGGCCCGGCGGGGCGGCGAGCCCTTCATCGGGACCTCGCCGCCGGCGCCTACCTCGTCGAATGGTGGCCGGGCGCGATAGCACCGGTGGTGAAGATCGCCGAGCGGTACGCCGACACCGGACTCGGGCTCGCGGACGCCTCGCTGGTCGCTCTCGCCGAGCGGCTCGGCACGATCGAGGTCGCCACGCTCGACGAGCGACATTTCCGCGCCGTGAGACCCCTGGCCGGCGGGGGGGCGTTCCGGCTTCTGCCGGCGGATGCGTGAGGGCGGAGCGGCTCGCCCGGGCAGTGACCTGGTGTGCGTTGTCCGTCGCCTGGGCGGCGTGCGCCGGCGCCACCGCGCTGATCGCCGGCCTCGCGGCCGGCTCGGTGGCGCTCGTCGGCTTCGGGGCGGATTCGATCGTCGATGGCTCAGCGTCGGCCGTGCTCGTCTGGCGCCTGCGCGCTGAGAGAACGCGCGCCGGCAGCTCTGACGTCGTCGAGCGGCGGGCGGCCCGGCTGGTCGGCGGGATCCTCGTCCTGATCGGCGTCTATCTCGTCGCGGCCGCTGTCGCCTCGCTGGCGCGGCATTCCCACCCCGACCGCAGCGCTGTCGGCGTCGCGCTCACTGCGGCCTCGGTGCTGGTGCTGCCGGTTCTCGCGCGGGCCAAGCTCCGGCTCGCCCGCCAGCTCGACAGCTCTGCCCTGCGTGGTGACGGCGTGCTGAGTCTGGCCGGTGCGGCGCTGGCCATGGCCACCTTGATCAGCTTTCTTGCCGAGTCGGCCTTCGGCTGGTGGTGGGCCGATGCCGTCGCCGCGCTGTTGATCGCCGCGACGCTGCTGCGCGAAGGCGCGCGCATCGGCCTCGGACGGCGATGAGTCAGCCGGTGGGGCGTCGTGGCGCGGGCTCGGTCTGGTCGGCGGCGAGCGCGCCGATGACGTTCTGCAGCCATGCCTCGTCGGCGTGGGCCTTGCGGATCCTCCGTCGTGCCCAGTCGGTGAGGTCGCGCGGGGAGCCGACGGCGACCAGCCGCCCGACGACGGCGTAGCGCCCGTCCGCGAGGACCCAGAGCCCGCCGGGCCGGCCGCAGGATCGGATGCCGTCGGCCACACCCCAACGATGCCAGGCGGCTCGTCAGCCGCGGCCGAAGCCCGGCCGGCGCGCGCCGAGCTCGAGCGTGACCTGCTTCTCGGCGAGCCGGCAGTAGGCGCGCGCCGGGGGTGAGAGCCTCGACAGGATCGTCGCGTCGCGCGTGTCGATCACCTCGACGCGTCCGACGTCGAACGTCCGCCCGCCGCGGACCACCTGTCCTGCGCCGGCGCGCAGGTTGCGCAGCCAATCGGACTCCTCGCCGTAGAGGAGCGCGACGATCAGCGTCCCGTTGCGCCTGAAGGCCAGCACCGGCGTCCGGTACCGGCGGCCCGAGCGGCGGCCGCGGTGGAGGATGACCGCCCACGGCGGCAGCAGCCACGCGTAGACACCCTGGACGCGGTTGTTCACGAGCGTGTTGAAGCGGGCGACGCGGCGCGAGAGCTTCATCGCCGGCGCACGCTAACACCGCCGGGAAGGAAACCGCCGGAGGCCGGGTTTGCGTTACGGTCAGACCGGATGGGGCTTTGTCCTAGGAGCACCCGTGCTGGGACGACGTGAGCGTCTTCACCGAGGCAGAGCTTCGCTACCTGAGCGGCGGGCAGCAGCTGGGACGGATAGCGACCGTAGGCGCCGACGGCACCCCCCACGTGGTGCCGGTGGGCTGGATCTACAACGCGGCCCGCGACACGATCGACATCGGCGGCCACGAGCTCGAGCAGTCGAAGAAGTTCCGCGACATCGCCCGCTCGGGCCGCGCCGCGATCGTGATCGACGATCTGGAGAGCACCGATCCGTGGCGCCCGCGCGGGATCGAGGTGCGCGGCCGCGGCGAGGCGATCGCGCTGCCCACGCCGCTGATCCGGATCCATCCCGAGCGGATCGTGAGCTGGGGGCTCGAGCGGGGCCGCAACGCGCGCACGGTGGCGCGCTAGGACCATCCTCCCGGCCGTGGACAATGCCCGCGTGGAGGAGTCGGCAGCGGCCTTGGCGGAGCAGGGTTGGACGTGGATTCGCGGCGGCTTCGCGGACCCCGAGTCGGCTTTCTCCGCTCGCCCGGGCGCTGCTGGACGCCGACGGCGCACTCGAGGTCATCGGCGACTACGTGCTCCCGCCGGCCGACGGCGAGGAGAGCCGAGACTTCCAGACGCTCCACTTCGATTTCGGCATTCCCCTCGTGCCCAGGGTCCCGCAGGACGTGGCCCGCTACACGGCGCTGCACATCCCGAAAGGGTTCGGGAGGACCGTGGCCGTAACGCGGCTCGTTCCGCTGGGCGCGCTGCTCGCGCGCCGCGTGTGGCCCTCGCGGACCGAGCTGCTGGCGCGGTTCCGCGCCTACGGGAGGACGCACGGCGCCTGGGATGACGCAGACGGGTACGTCGAGGGAAGCCTCGCGCGCATCGTCGAGGCAGCGGCCGGGAGCCCGCTGCTGCCGAGCGTCAAGCAGGAGCCGGGCTTCCTCTGCGGCATGGAGTTCGACCGGCTCGACTCGGAGCTCCGATTCTTCGCACAGCACTCGTTGCAACCCGCCGACGTCCAGGTGGAAGTCAGCCTGTCCGAGGGCGAGCTCCTGGTCTTCGACAACCTCGCGCTCGCGCACGGGCGCCGCGGCAGCCGCCGGCCCGGCGAGCTCAGACAACGCGTGTTCGGCGAAAAGAGCGTCGGCGTGACACGACAGCGGGAGCTGCGCGATCGGTGGCTCGCCGCGTTCGGGTCCCGGCGCGGCGCGGCACCCGTCGAGGCGGGCCCGGCCGAGGCGGGCACGCGGCCGGTAGCCTCCGGCCGGTGAATGGCCCGGACGGCGCGGCGCGCGTGGTGGCGGACGGCCGGCGCATCTGTGCCGTCCCCGCGCCGACGTTCGCGGAGGCCGCGCGCGGCGAGATGGTGGCGGGCCTGCTGCGCGAGGCGGGCTGGCGGCCCGAGATCGACGAGGTCGGAAACGTGGTCTGCGCCGCCGGCGACGGCGGCGAGCCGGCGGTCGTGTTCGCGGCCCACCTCGACACGGTGTTCGGAGCCGAGCAGCCGATCGAGATCGTGGAGGACGAGCAGCGGGGGCGGCTCGTCGGACCTGGGATCGGCGACAACTCGATCGGCGTGGCCGCGCTTGCTGCACCTCGCTCGGCACCTCAACGGGCGTGCGCCGGCGCGGCCGCTCGTGCTCGCCGCGACCGTGGGCGAAGAGGGGCGAGGGGACCTCCGCGGCGCCAAGCACCTGCTGGCGCGGACCCGGTGCGGGCAGTTCGTGGCGATCGAGGGCGCGATGCTCGACCGGATCGAGATCGGCGGCGTCGGCTCGGTCCGCTACCGGATCGTCTATCGGGGCCCCGGCGGACACTCGTGGGCCGACCGTGGCACGCCGAGCGCGATTCACGGGCTCGTGGCTCGCTCGGCCGCGTTCCTGCGTGACGCCGGCCGGCCCGAGGTGGCGATCAACATCGGCCGGGTCGAGGGCGGCACCAGCATCAACACGATCGCGGCCGAGGCGGCGCTCGAGCTCGATCTGCGCTCCGAGGACGCCGGCGCCCTGGCGGCGCTCGCCGGAAGCGCGCGTGAGCATTTCGGCGCGGCCCCGGAAGGCCTGAGCGTCGCGCTCGAGCCGCTCGGCGAGCGCCCCTCCGGACGCACGTCGCCCGACCATCCGCTGGTCGCGGCCGCGCGCGAGGCGCGCGGGCTGGCGGGGCTGGAGCCGGCCGAGGAGGGCACGTCCTCGACCGACGCCAACGCGGCGTACGGGCGCGGCATCCCCGCCATCACCGTCGGCGTCACCACCGGCGGCAACGCCCACCGGCCCGATGACTACATCGACCTCGACCCGGTCCCCAAGGGTCTCCGCGCGCTCGAGATCCTGGCCGAGACCTTGGTGAGCCGTCCATGAACCGGATCGAAATCGCCTCTCACGGGATCGTCGGGATCCGCGCCGAGAACCCCGGCCCGTTCACGCTGAGCGGGACCAACTCGTGGATCGTGGGGCGCGATCCGGCGTGGCTGGTCGATCCCGGCCCCGCCATCGATGCGCACGTGGCCGCGCTCGCCGGATGAGATCGCGGCGCGCGGCGGCCTCGGGGGGATCGCGCTCACCCACGACCACGCCGACCACAACGAGGCCGTCGAGCCGATCCGCGCCCGCTTTCCCGGCGCGCCGCTGGCGGCGGCGCGGGGCGCGGCCGACATCCGGCTCGCTCCCGGCCGGGCGGTCGGTCCGCTCGAGCCGGTTCCGACTCCGGGTCACGCGCCCGACCACTACGCGTTCGTGGTCGGCCGGGCGGCGCTCACCGGGGATGCGGTGCTCGGGGAAGGGAGCGTGTTCATCGCCCCGGACCCGGGCGCGCTGACGGGTTACCTGGACGCGCTGCGCGGGCTGCGGGCGCGGGAGCTCGACGTCCTGCTGCCCGGCCACGGTCCGCCCGTCGACGATCCGGCGGCGAAGCTCGACCAGTACATCTCCCATCGCCTCGACCGCGAGCGCCGGCTCCTCGCCGCCCTGGCCGGTGGCGCCCGCACGGTCGACGAGCTACTGGACGAGGTGTGGAACGACGCGCCGGCGGCCCTCAGGCCGGCGGCCGCGGTGACGCTCGCCGCGCATCTGGACAAGCTCGCCGATGAGGGGAGGCTTCCCGAGGGGGTGGAGCGGCCGGCGCGCACCCGGTGAGCGGACGGTGGGTCAGGCGGCCGCCGCCAGCCGCCGGCGCGCCAGCTCCATCGCCGCCGTGAGCGGCGTCGCGCCGATCGCCTCGGCGTGGTCGAAGATCTGGCGCAGCGTGTCGGCGATCCCGCGGACGCGCCGGCGGGCCGCGGCCGGGTCATAGCGCTCGAGCTCCTCGGCGATGTTGATGATGCCGCCGGCGTTGACCACGAAGTCCGGCGCCCACAGGATCTGGCGGGCGGCCAGGACGTCGGCGATGTAATCCTCGGCCAGCTGGTTGTTGGCCGCGCCGGCGATGATCCGGCAGCGCAGGCGCGGGACGGTCTCGTCGTCGAACGAACCGCCGAGCGCGCACGGGACGAGCACGTCGACCTCCGTCTCGAGCGCCCGCTCGGGCGTGGTCCAGTCGGCGCCGAGCTCCGAGGCGAGCCGTCGCTTGCCCTCGTCGACGTCGCTCAGCAGCAGCGTGGCGCCGGCCCGGGCGCAGCGCTTGGCCACGCGCGAGCCGACGTGGCCGAGGCCGATCACCGCCAGTGAGCGACCGCGCAGCGAGCCCGACCCGAACACCCGCTCACAGCAGGCGTGCACCGCGGCCTCGACGCCGAGGGCGGTGAACGGGCTCGGGTCGCCGGAGCCGCCCCGCTGCCGCGACAGGCCCGCGACGTGGCCGGTGCACTCGGCGATCACGCTCATGTCACGGCTGCTCGTGCCGACGTCCTCGGCGGTGATGTAGCGGCCGTCGAGGGCCTCGACCGTGTCCGCGAAGTCGAGCAGGGCGTCCTGCCGCCGCTCGCGAGACAGGCGAGAGGTGGCGGGCACCATGATCACGCCCTTGCCGCCACCGAGGGGGAGATCGGCGACCGCCGCCTTGTAGGTCATCGCGCGTGAGAGACGGAGTACATCCCGCAGCGCTGCCCGCGAGTCGTCGTAGGACCACATCCGGCACCCGCCCAGGGACGGCCCGCGCGCGGTGGAATGGACGGCGACGAACGTGAATAGGCCGGAGCGCCGCCCCCGTTTGACGAGGAGCTCTTCGTGGTCGAGCTTCTCGAGATACCGGTCGATCGGACTAGCGGTCCGTGCCGGAGCTCATCGTGACGTCGCGCTCACGAACTGGTCGGAGGCGAGTCGGCTGGGGGCGCGCCGGTACCCGTGCCCGATCCCGCCGTGGCTGCCCGTGGACGAGGATCCAGAGCCGGACGCCGACGCGGGCTGCTGGGTGCTGCCGTTGGTGCCGCCACCGTCACTACCGGCGGGCTGTGCCGTGCCGGTACCGGTCGACGTCGACGAACCGGCCGCGCCGTTCCCGGTCGAGTCGACGCCGGTGACGGAGGTCGAGTCGACCACGGGAGCGCCGGCGCCGGTCGATGTGGTCGAATCCGACCCGGCGGCCGGGCTCGCCGGCGTCGAGGTCGGAGTCGAGGCCTTGCTCACGCGAGCGTTCTTGCCCGTCCGCGCCGGACCCGAGGTCTTGACGCGCGGCTGGGGCGCGGGGGCGCTGCTCGCCGCCGGGCGCACGACGACCGCCTGCGGGCCGAGCCGCTCGTGTACTGCGGCGCGGGCGTGGCGACGGGGTCGCCGACGGTGATGAACGACGCGGCCGGCTGAGGCCGGGCGGCCGCCGTGGCGGCGTGACGGGCGAGGTGGTGATGGTGCGCCGGCGGCGGTGCGATCGTCTGCTGGATCTCCACCGCTCCCCCCGCGGTCACGACGGTGGCGACGATCAACGTGGCCACATGGCCGGCGCTCGTGGCGAGCGCGCCCGCCGAGGCCAGCACCCCGCCCGAACCGCCGGCGACGGCCGTGCCGCCGCCCATCGCCGCGCCTCCGCCGGCGCTGCCGCCGAAGCCGAGCCCGAGCAGCTTCGCGGCCACGCCGAGCGGGCCGAGGGCCGGCGTCAGCGCGGCCAGCTCCCGGCTCACACCGCGAAGGTCACGGCGGAAGTCCCGGCACCCGGCGCAGTCGCGCATGTGGCGCCTGGCCATGGCCCCGGGACGAACCCGGCGATCCTGGGCCAGGACGAGCTCCTCGCGGATCTCCACGCACGCGGTCTCGCGCGCCTGGAGCGCCAGCGCGAGCGCCATCCGGGCCCGCACGAGCAGGGATTTCACGGCCGGCACGGTCGTCTCGAGCGCTACCGCGAGCTCGGCGTAGGACATGCCGCTGAGCTCGCGCATCAGGAGCGCCGAGCGCTGCTGGCGGGGCAGGCGGCGGACATCGGCGATCAGCCGGCGCAGCGACTCGCGCTGGTCGGCCTGGGCCACCGGGTCCTGATCCGGGACGCTGATCAGCTCGAACACCTCGGCCGGGGAGATCAGCGGCCGGCGGAGCTCGTCCACGCACCGGTTGTGGGCCACCCGGTACAGCCAGGCCCGGAGCGCGACCTCACGGTCGTTGGCCCGCAGCCCGGAGTAGGCGCGGACGAACACGTCCTGGAGGGCGTCCTCGGCGTCCTGGCGCCCGGACAGCATCTGCCGCGTGTAGGCGAACAGGCGCTGGCGGTAGCGATCGTGGATGGCGCGGAACGCGTCGTCGTTGCCGGCCCGGAACAGGGCGATCAGCTGCTCGTCCGAGCGCAACCGCAGCAGCGAGACGCCGATGGAAGGGCCGCTGCGGGTCCGAACTGCGGGTGCTTGAAGTGTGGACGCTTCCACGTTCTCCCGTCCGGGACTCTACCGCCTGATCCGGCGCGGTGCGAGGCGATCAGGCCAGAGAGACCATCACGTGCTTGACCTCGGTGTAGTCCTCGAGCGCGTACATGCTGAGGTCCTTGCCGTAGCCCGACTGCTTGAAGCCGCCGTGGGGCATCTCGGAGGCCAGCGGGATGTGGTCGTTGATCCACACGCAGCCGAAGCGCAGCGCGTTCGCCACCCGCATCGCCCGCGCCACGTCGCGCGTCCACACCGAGGCGGCCAGGCCGTAGGGGGTCCCGTTGGCCCAGGCGATCGCCTCGGCCTCGTCGGTGAACGGCTGGACCGTGATCACCGGGCCGAAGATCTCGCGCTGGATCATCTCGTCGTCCTGCTTCAGTCCGGCCACGACCGTGGGCTCGAGGAAGAATCCGGGCCGCTCGGGCTCGTCGCCGCCGGTGGCGATCTCGGCGTGCGCCGGCCGGCGCTCCAGGAACCCCTCGACCCGGTCGCGCTGGCGGGCCGAGTTCAGCGGCCCGAGGGTGGTGTCGGCCGAGCGGGTGTCGCCGAGGACGAGGCCATGGGCCTGCTCGACCAGCCCGCCCACGACGTCGTCGTAGACCTTGCCGCTGGCCAGCACCCGCGTGGCCGCGGTGCAGTCCTGGCCCGCGTTGTAGTAGCCGGTCCCGGCGATCGTCTCCATCGCGGTGGCCATGTCCACGTCGTCGAACACGACGACCGGCGCCTTGCCGCCCAGCTCGAGGTGGACGCGCTTCAGCGTGTCGGCGGCCGCGCGGGCGATCCACTTGCCGGTGTCGACCGAGCCGGTCAGCGAGACCATGCTGACGTCCTCGTGCGTGACGAGCGCCTGCCCGGCCGGATCGCCGTGGCCGGTGATCACGTTGAGTACGCCCTTGGGGAAGATCTCGCCCGGCCAGCTCGGCCAGCTTCAGCGTGCTCAGCGGCGTCGTCTCCGCCGGCTTCAGGACCACCGTGTTGCCCGCGGCCAGCGCCGGCCCGATCTTCCAGATGGCCATCATCAGCGGGTAGTTCCACGGCGCGATCTGGCCGACCACGCCGACCGGCTCGCGCCGGATCATCGACGTGTAGCCGCTCAGGTACTCGCCCGACGCACGTCCCTCCATGCACCGCGCGGCGCCGGCGAAGAAGCGCAGGTTGTCGACCATGAACGGGATCTCGTCCTCGCGGAAGGCGCCGATCGGCTTGCCGGCGTTGTCGGCCTCGAGCTCGGAGATCTCCTCGGCGTGCTCCTCGATCGCGTCGGCCAGCTTCAGCATGGCCAGCGCGCGCTCGCCCGGCGTCGTGGTCGCCCATCCCTCGAACGCACGGCCGGCCGCCTTCACCGCCCGGTCGACATCGGCCTGGCTCGACAGCGGTGCCTGCGCGATCGCCTCGCCCGTGGCCGGGTTGAGGATCGGCTCGGTCTCGCCCTCGGCCGAGTCGACGAACGCGCCGTCGATGAAGTTCTGGAGTGTGGATGTCGCTGTGGCCATGGCAGCAACGTACCACCGCCCGCGCCGCCGATTTGGCCCAAATGGCGGCGGTATCCTCTGCCCACACGATGGACCCAGCCTCAGGTATCGGAATTCCTGTGGCGTTCGGCGCGGGGCTGATCTCGTTTCTCTCCCCGTGCGTGCTGCCACTGGTGCCCGGGTACATCTCCGCCGTCGCGGGCGTGCGGCCCGCGGAGATCAAAGCCCGCCGGGTGATCGGCCCGAGCCTCGCCTTCGTGGCGAGCTTCTCGGTGATCTTCATCGCGCTCGGGCTGATCGGCCAGCAGGCGCTGCACGGCGCGCTCATCGGCAACGCCGCGCTCAAGGTGTGCGGCGCGGTCGTCGTGGTGATGGGGATCCTGTTCGTGCTCGCGCCGCTCGTGCCCCGGCTGGCGCGCGAATGGCACGTCGGCAACCTGATGGAGCGCGCCGGCCGCGGCGGCCCGGTCCTCACCGGCGTCGCGTTCGCGCTCGCCTGGACCCCGTGCACCGGCCCGACCCTGGGCGCGATCATCACCGCCACCGGCGTCTCGGGCTCGGCCGCGCACGGGGCGTTCCTGCTCGCGGTCTACTGCGCCGGCCTGGGCGTCCCGTTCCTGATCACGGGGCTCGCCTTCGGCAAGGTGACCTCAGGGTTGGCAGTGGTCAAGCGCCACTACCCGGTCGTGATCGGGGTCGGTGGCGCCGTGCTCATCGGCATGGGCGTGCTCATCTGGACCGGCGAGTTCACCCAGCTCAACATCACGGTCAACCACTGGCTTCACAGCCTGGGGCTGCCGGACTTCAACTCCGATACGTAGGGACGGGCCGGCAGTCCCGGCCGTCCCGGGACCGGTCCGGCCTAGCGGACGTTCCGCTCCTGGAGTCCGGGAGACCGCTCCACTACGCCGGCAGTCACCACCGCCGGACATCCGGTCCGGCGTTACTCGTCCTCCGGATGGCGCTCGCGCCACCGCAGCGACGCCGCCTCGGCGCTCGCCGAGTGGCGGTTCGGCACGCTTTCCTCGTCCTCGGGCACGCCGGGCGGGGCGGGGTGCTCGACGTCCTCCTCGGGGTGCTTCTCGCCCCAGCGGATCGCGGCCGCGTCGGCGCTGCCGGAATGCCAGCCCTCGGCGCGTCCCTTCGATTTCTCCTCAGCCATTTATGGCCCTCCCTCTCTCGTTCATGGACAGCGTAATACCCTCCCGGCGGGAATGAGCCCGAGCATCCCGCTCCCGCCGGTCGACGTTCCGCTGAGCGGCGCATCGCCGTTCCCGCCGATCGCCGCTTACGCGTTCCTGTCGGACTGCCACACCGGCGCCCTGGTCGCGCCGGACGGGAGCATCGAGTGGATGTGCGTGCCCCGCTTCGACTCCCCGAGCGTTTTCGGCAGTCCTGCTCGACCGTCGCGGTGGGTCCTTCCGGGTCGGGCCCGTACGGGATCGTGGTGCCGCTGTCGGTCCGCTACATCCCGGGCACGATGATCCTCGAGACGACGTGGATGACGCCGTCGGGCTGGATGGTCGTGCGCGACGTGATGACGATCGGGCCCTGGCACGACCAGCACAGCGACGTCTCCTCGCACACCCGGCCGCCGACCGACGAGGACGCCGAGCACGTGCTCGTGCGGATCGTCCAATGCACGCAGGGGCAGGTCCCGATCGAGATCGTGTGCGAGCCGCTGTTCGACTACGGGCGCACGCCGGCGCAGTGGACGATGCTGCGCGACGACTGGACCGCGGCCGAGGCGAGCGACGGGATGACCAACCTGCGCCTCGTCTCGGATCTGCGGCTCGGGATCGAGGGCAGCCGCGCCCGTGCGCGCCACACGATGGTCGAGGACGAGAAGCGCTTCGTGGCGCTGGCGTGGGGCCACACCAACCCTCCCGCCGACGAGGACGACGCGTACAAGCGGCTGATCACGACCTCGCACTACTGGCGCAACTGGCTGGGCCAGGGTCGCTTCCCGGATCACCGCTGGCGCACCCACCTCCAGCGCTCCGCGCTCACGCTCAAGGCCCTCACCTACGCCCCCACCGGCGCCACGGTGGCGGCCGCCACGACCTCGCTCCCCGAGACCCCCGGTGGCGAGCGCAACTGGGACTACCGGTACTGCTGGATGCGCGACGCGACGTTCACGCTGTGGGCGCTGCACGCGCTCGGCCTCGACTGGGAGGCCGACGACTTCATGCAGTTCGTGGCCGATCTGGAGCGCGACGGCGACGGGGCGCTTCAGATCATGTACGGCCTCGGCGGCGAGCGTGATCTGACCGAGCAGGAGCTCGGGCACCTGACCGGCTACGAGCGCTCGGCGCCGGTGCGCATCGGCAATGGGGCGTACAAGCAGCGCCAGAACGACGTCTGGGGCGCCGTGCTCGACTCGGTCTATCTGCACACGAAGATGGGCGGCCACATCCCGCAGCGCCTGTGGCCGGTGCTCCAGGCGCAGGTCGGGTGCGCCATCGGCGCCTGGAAGACGCCCGACCAGGGCATCTGGGAGGCGCGCGGCGAGCCCAAGCACTACGTCTCCTCGAAGCTGATGTGCTGGGTCGCGCTCGACCGTGGCGCGCGCCTGGCCGCGATCGAGGGTCAGACCGAGCTGTCCGAGCAATGGCAGGCGGTGGCGGACGAGATCCGGGCGGACATCCTCGCGCACGGGGTGTCGGAGCGGGGCGTGTTCCGCCAGCACTACGAGACCGACGCGCTCGACGCCTCGACCCTGCTCGTCCCGATCGTGCGCTTCCTGCGCCCGGATGACCCGCGCGTCCGCGCCACCGTGCTGGCGATCGCCGACGAGCTACAGGAGAACGGCTTCGTGCTGCGCTACCGCGTCGCGGAGACGGACGACGGGCTGCACGGCGAGGAGGGGACGTTCCTGATCTGCTCGTTCTGGCTCGTCTCCGCCCTGTCGGAGATCGGGGAGAAGGCGCGCGCGTCGGCGCTGTGCGAGCGGCTCCTGGCCCATGCCTCGCCGCTCGGGCTGTACGCCGAGGAGCTCGACGCCGCCACCGGGCGCCACCTGGGCAACTTCCCGCAGGCGTTCACGCACCTGGCGCTGATCAACGCCGTCCTGCACGTGATCAGCGACGAGGAGCTCTGACCGGCTCAGCCTCGCCGAGCCAGCTCGCGCTTGGCGGCGCGGCGGAAGCGTCCCATCCTCGTCAGCCCCGCCAGCCGGGACTCCGCCTCCCGCCCGCCTAGAACCGTGTGGGGGATGAGAGCCCAGCCGTCGTCGGCGAACACCAGGTCGCCGCGCAGCTGGAAGTCCTGGTGGGAGCCGAAGCGCTCGCCGCGGGCCTGCGGCGTGAGGCAGGCGAGCCCCGGCTGGAAGGGCACGCCGCTGGGCGCGCCGTCGATCCGGATCCACCGCGCCGCCTCGTCGACGCGTACCGGAGCGCGGACGGCGAACGGGAAGCCGTCCGGGGAGATGAGCGACAGGACCGCGGTCGGGTAGCGGGTGCCGAGCTCGGCGATCCGCGGGTGCCAGGCGCTCGCCCCGCCCTCGGGTCCGGCGTGGTAGCGCTCGGGCTCCTCGGAGTGGCCGGAGCGAACCTCCTCCATGTGGGCGTCGTAGAGCCGGGGCTCGGCGGCGATGTCTCCGCGCGGCCACACGTACACGCGCTCGGGCCGCACGTGTATGTAGATGCGCGCGTAGTACCAGCCGAGCAGCCGGCGCAGCGGCGCAGGCGGCTCGAGCTTCGAGGCGCCGGGAAGCTTGTCGAACGAGTCGCGGGCGTAGCGCTCCCGGTTGGCCTCGAGGTTGCGGTCGTCGACGTCAGCCGAGCCCTGCACCAGGACCATCGGCGGATCGCTCAGGCCGCTGCCGGCGGGGTCCGAGAAGAGCAGCGCGACGAGCGGGTTCGAGCGCGCGTCCTGCGCCTTCTGCGGAAATCCCAGCCCGGTGGTGACGTCGATGCAGGGGTCGCCCGGGCGTGTAGTACGGCGTGACCGGCCAGGTGACCGGCTGCCCGGCAGCGTCGACCGTGGTCAGCTCGGTGCTGATGAACCGCTCGAAGACGGCTTGGACGTCGGCGGGCAGCGAGGCCGTCACGAGGCGAGTATATGGGCCGGCTTCGCCGGCATCCATGGGGCCGGGCGAGCCCGTCCGGACGTCAGTCGCGGTACCCGGGCTCGCCCGGGAGCACGATCCGCGCTTGCTCTCCGGAGCCCAGGACCCGGGGCTGGACCGGCCGGACCTCACGTCCGCGGGCGTGAGTCAGGAGGGCGTCGACCGAGTCGAAGGCGAGCAGCTGCTCGAGATGCTTGATCGTCGGGAACACGAGCATGAGCTCGCCGCGCCGCCGTTCCTCGAGCGCCGCCGCCGGGGCGTACCAGCGCGCGTCGACGACCTCGCCACCGTCGACGCGGGGCGTGGCGCCCGGCGGGAGCGGGGCCAGGAAGAACCACGTGTCGAAGCGGGTCTTGACCTCGGCCGGCGTGATCCACCGGGAGAACGCCAGCAGCGCGCCGGGATCCGGCAGCTCGATCCCCGCCTCCTCTCTGACCTCGCGAATCGGCCGCGGCGCGCAGCGCGGCGTCGCCCGACCCTTCGCCGGCGGTCGACCGAGCCGCCGGGGAAGACCCAGGCTCCGCCCATGAAGCGGGCCGCGGGGTTGCGCTGGACGAGCAGGACCTCGAGTGCCTCGCGCGCCGCCGCGCAGGACGATCACGGTGGCGGCGGGGCGGGGGACGGTGGCGCTGCCCGGTGTTCAGCTCAGCGCCCGGCTCTGGCCTGTCCTCGTCCACGCCCCGACCCTACCCGAGGCCGCGTCCGGGCACCGGCGCTACGCTTCGGCGCCGTGAAGTGGATGTGCGAATCCTGCGGCTTCATCTACGACCCGGCTGACGGTGATCCCGACGGCGGGATCCCGCCCGGGACGGCGTTCGAGGACATACCGGAGACCTGGTTCTGTCCGGTGTGCGGAGCCCGCAAGCGCGACTTCTCCCCCTACGAGGAATAGCTCGACCGTCCGTGACGCGACGGCTGATCCTGCTCGGCTGGGTGATGGCGCTGGCCGCCCTGGCCGCCGGGTGCGGCGGTAGCTCGCGCGGCCCAGCGCCGACGACGCCGCGCGCGGACTCCGCCGACGCACCGACGCCGACCAGCACCCTGACCGACGCCCGCGACGGGGATCCACAAGATCCAGCACGTGGTCGTGATCATGCAGGAGAACCGGTCGTTCGACTCCTACTTCGGGACGTATCCGGGGGCGGACGGGATCCCGCCCGGGGTGTGCGTCCCGGATCCGCCGGGCCCGTGCGTGCGCCCCTTCCACGACCGCCACGACCAGAACGCGGGCGGGCCCGCACGGCCTGAAGCAACTCGGTGGCCGACGTCAACCGCGGCAAGATGGACGGGTTCGTGGTCCAGCAGCAGCGGGGCCTCTCGAGCTGCGCGGTCGACGTTCAACCCCGCGTGCGGCAACGCCACGGGCAAGCCCGACGTGATGGGCTACCACGACGGGGCGGACATCCCCAACTACTGGGCCTACGCGCGCAACTACGTGCTCCAGGACCACATGTTCGAGTCCAACGACTCCTGGAGCCTGGTCGCGCACCTGTACCTGGTCTCGCTGTGGTCGGCGCGCTGCAGCCGGACGGCGATCCGGCAAGCTGCGTCAACGCCCAGAACGCCGTCGAACCCGCCCGATTACCAGCGCCAGATCGGGATCTCCGATCCCACCCGCGCCCGACTACGCCTGGACCGACCTCACCTACCTGCTGCACAAGTACGGGGTGAGCTGGGCGCTACTACGTGTTCGCCGGCAGCGAGCCCGACTGCGACAACGATGCGCGCGATGTCGTGCGCGCCGGTGTCCCAGCAGGCGAAGACGCCGGGGATCTGGAATCCGCTGCCCTACTTCGACACGGTCCGCGAGGACGACCAGCTCGGCAACATCCAGTCGCTGTCGAACTTCTTCACCGCCGCCAAGGCGGGGACGCTGCCGGCCGTGTCGTGGATCGTCCCCAACGGCCGCGTCTCCGAGCATCCACCCGGGCTGGTCAGCGCCGGGCAGACGTACGTGACCGGCCTGATCAACGCGATCATGCGCAGCCCCGACTGGGAGAGCACGGCGATCTTCCTCACCTGGGATGACTGGGGCGGCTTCTACGACCACGTGCGGCCGCCGCACGTCGACCGCAACGGGTACGGGATCCGCGTGCCCGGCACTCGTCATCAGCCCGTACGCGCGGCAGGGGTTCATCGACCACCAGACGCTGAGCTTCGACGCCTACGCCAAGTTCATCGAGGACGACTTCCTCGGCGGCCAGCGGCATCGATCCGGCCACCGACGGCCGTCCCGATCCGCGCCCGGACGTGCGCGAGAACCTGCCGGAGCTCGGCGACCTGATCGCCGAGTTCGATTTCTCCCAGGCGCCGCGGGCGCCGATGCTGCTCCCGGTCGAATCCGCTGACCGACCTGCTGGCGCCGGCGCCGAGCCCGCTGCGGAGCGTGCGGGCGCGCGGCATCGGCAAGCTGCCGCCGCTACGCGATCCGGGCCGCGGCGCGCGCGCTGGGGATGTCCCCGCGTGCGCTGCGCCGCGAGCTGCGCCGCCGGTGAGACCCTGCGCCAGATCGCGCGGCGGCGCGGATAAGTCCTACGAGCAGGTCACCACGGCGATCCTGGCCCGGCTGCGCGCAGGCGCGGCGCGCTCTGCGCTGACTAGAACATCCGTGGAGTGCGGCGCGCGCGTCGCTCATGCGGCGCGCGGCGCTGCTGCCGTTGGCGACTGGAAGGCCATGAGACGCCTCGCACTGCTCACGCTGCTCACGCTGCTGGCGCTCCCCGGCGCGGCGCTCGGCCGTACCTTCTCGGCCCGCGTGGTCCGCTCGAGCGCGCACGCCGTGACGGTCCGGCTGGCGCGGTGGCAGGGTCGTCCGCTACGACGCACCCGCGCGTCGCCACGGCGGTGGCGGGTCAGCCGCTGCTTGCCCACGCCGCACGCGCGGACGCACCGCAGATCACGCTTCAGCCTCGGCGCGCTCGACCCGGGCGTGGCGGTGCTCGTCACGCAGGCGCGCCGAGGGCGTCACGATCGCGCTGCCCGGCCCCGGTGCGGCGGAGCAGCGGGCGGCCGGCGTGGTCACCGACGTCCAGCCACGGCACGTTCGTGTTGCGGCTGGCCGATCGCACGGAGCTGCGCCTGCACGGTAACGGGCGTTCGCCCGTGCGAGCTCGCGAGCGTGGCCTACCACCAGGATGTGGTCCTGCTCGTCGCCGACCAGTTCATGCGAGTCGCGCGGCCGCGGCCGCGCGCTGCACGAGCGACGAAGCGCTCCGCGCCGGCCCGTTCACGTGCAGCGGATGGCGCGCGGCACCGTGACCGCCGCGAGCAACGGCACCGTCACGATCATCGACAGCGTCACCGGCCGCTCCGAGACGTTCGTCACCGCCGCCACGCCGGCGCGTCGGCGACCACGTCGTGATCGTCTATCACCGCGGCGCGGGCCGGCGCGGTGGCGGACGCGCTCTACGCCCGCGGGCCTAGTCTAGGCCGCGCGCGCCTCGAAGTCGAACACGCTGCGCCGGCTCCGGCGGCGCTCCCGCCGGCTCGAGTCCCGCGTCCCGTGACGCGCCTGCGCCAGGGACCGCGCGGCGGCGCGGAGCTCGCCGGCCCGGTGCGAGGCCATCGGCGTCAGGCGCAGGCCCGAGCGCTCCGGCGCGACCGCCGGCGGCACGACCGCCTGGGCGAACACGCCGCGCGCCAGCGCCGCCTCGGCCACGCGGACCGCGAGCGCGGGCTCGCCGAGGACGAGCGACACGATCGGCGCCGGCGGCACCGCCAGGGCGAAGCCCTCGCGCTCGAGCTGCTCGCACAGCGTCCAGGTGTTCTCGTGCAGCCGGTCGACGAGCTGGGGCCGGCTCTCGAGCAGGTCGAGCGCGGCGAGCGCTCCCGCCGCCGCCGGCGGCGGCGAGCGCGGAGGCGAACCTGAACGTCCGCGCCGCGCCGGTCAGGTAGCGCGCCATCACCTCGTCGCAGGCCACGAACGCGCCCTGGGAGCCGAGCGCGTTGTCGAGCGGGCCCACGATCACGTCGACCTGGTCCTCGAGTCCGAAGTCGGCGAGCGCGCCGCGCCCGCCCGGGCCGAGCGGCGCCGATCCCGTGTCCCTCGTCGACCAGCAGCCGGATCTCCCAGTCGTGGGCGAGCTCGACGAGCTCCTCGAGCGGCGCCAGGTCCCCGTCGGCGGCGAACACGCTCGGCGTGGCGATCAGCGCCCCGCGCCGCTCGACCTGCCCGAGTCCCCACGCCAGGTGCTCGACGTCGCAGTGGCGGTAGACGAACAGCTCGGCGCGCGAGAGCCGGCAGCCGTCGATCGATCGCCGCCGGCGCCAGCTCGTCGGAGAAGACGACGTCGCCGGGACGGGCCAGGGCAGGGATCGCGCCCGTGGCGGCGTGGAAGTCGGAGCTGAACAGCATCGCGCTCTCGCGTCCGCAGAAGGCCGCGAGCACGCTCCTCCAGCCGGCGGTGGATCGTCATCGTTCCCGACTCCAGCCGGGAGGCGCCGGCGCCCACGCCCCAGCGGGTGGCCGCGTCGGCGGCGGCGCGGCGCACGCCGGGATGGTCGGCGAGCCCGAGGTAGTTGTTCGAGCACAGCAGCAGCACCGGCTTGCCGTCGAGGACGACGTGGGGTCCCTGCGGGCCGCTCACCATGCGGGTGCGCCGGTGCAGTCCCAGCGCCCGCAGCTCATGCAGCCGGGCTTCGATCTCGATCATTCCCGGGAGCGCAAGATAAGGCTCGGCCCGGACGCGATCAGCGTCCGCGCCACTCCGGCGGGCGCTTCTCGGCGAACGCGCGGACGCCCTCGCGGAAGTCCTCGGAGGAGAAGCAGGCGCGCCGCAGCTCGATCAGCTCGCGCTCGACGTCCGGGTCGAGCGCGGCCCGGGCCTCGAGCACGGCGTTGATCACGCGCTTGTTGCCCCGCTGGGCGAGCGGAGCGTTGGCGGCGATCTCGCGCGCCAGCTCGAGCGTCACCTCGCTCAGCCGCTCGGCCTCGGCCACCTCGTTGACGAGCCCCCAGGAGCGGGCGGTCCGCGCGTCGATCCGCCGGCCCGACCAGGAACAGCTCCCGCGTGCGGGCGGCGCCGACGATGTCGATGAACTTGCGGATCCCGGTGTGGGAGTAGACGAGGCCGAGCTTCGCCGGCGGCATCCCCACGGCGATCGTCCCCGCCGCGATCCGCAGATCGCAGGCCAGCGCCAGCTCGAGCCCGCCCCCGATGGCGTGGCCGTTGAGCGCCGCCACCGTCGGGAAGGGATAGGCCTCGACCGCGTCGAGCGCGGCCGCGAACGGGTGCGCCACGAGCTTCTCGGCCTCGTCCGCGAACACCGAGTCCGGCAGGTCGCCGATGTCGTAGCCGGCCGAGAACGTCGTGCCCTCGCCGGTGACGATCACGCACCGGGCGTCGAGCCGCGGCATCGTCTCGGCGAAGCTGCCCAGGATCGCGTGGTCGAGCGCCCCGCGCTTGCCCGGGTTGGAGATCGTCAGGCGGGTAACGCCCGGCGCCGGCTCGTCGACCAGCAGCCGGCCGCCGCGTGGGGCTATTCGAGGACAACGAGCGTGTCGCCCTCGGACACGGACTGGCCCTCCTGGCACCGGATCTCGGCCACCACGCCCGCATCCTCGGCCTCGACCGGCATCTCCATCTTCATCGACTCGAGGATGACCACGGTGTCGCCCTCCTGCACCTCGTCGCCGACCGCCACCTCGATCTTCCACACCGTCCCGGTGATGTGGGCCTCGACGTCGGGCATGGCGCGGGAGCATAGACGCGCGGGGTGCGCGGCGGGCAGGATGCCGCCGCACCGGGCCGGCGTCGGCCCGCTCGGCATCCAGCCTCGCCGAGACCGGGCCGGCCGCCAGTCGTCCAGCCGGACGTCGAGCGAAGCGAGACCCCTAGGAGAACGTGTGCGGATCCGGGCCCGTGCGCTCGCCGGCGTCGAGGCCCGCGATCGCGTCCATCTCCTCGCGAGGAGAGCTCGAAGTCGAAGAGCTGGAAGTTCTCCTCGATCCGCTTCGGCGTGACCGACTTCGGGATCACCACGTTGCCGAGCTGGATGTGCCAGCGCAGGACGACCTGCGCCACCGTGCGCTCGTGCGCCGAGGCGATCTCCTTGATCGTGTCGTCGTCGAGCGCCGCGCCCTGGCCGAGCGGGCTCCAGGCCTCGGTGAGGATGTCGTGCTCCTCGTGGAAGCGCCGGAGCTCGGCCTGCTGGAGCTGGGGGTGAAGCTCGATCTGGTTGAGCGCCGGAGTCGACGCCGGTGGCGTCGATGATCCGCTCCAGGTGCTCGGGGAGGAAGTTCGAGACGCCGATCGAGCGGGCGCGGCCCTCCCGCTTGAACTCGGTGAACGCCTGCCAGGTCTCGACGTACTTGCCGCTGATCCGGGGCGGGCCAGTGGATCAGGTACAGGTCGACGTAGTCGAGCCCGAGGCGCTCGAGGCTCTTGTCGAACGCGCGCAGCGTCGAGTCGTGACCCTGCTCGGTGTTGGCACAGCTTGGTGGTGACGAAGATCTCGTCGCGGTCGAGGCCGCTGTCGCGGATCGCCTCGCCGACGCCCTCCTCGTTCTCGTAGGCGGCGGCCGTGTCGATGTGGCGGTAGCCGGTCCGCAGGGCGTGCTGGACGACCTCCGCCGTGTCCTCGGGCGGGACCTGGAAGACGCCGAAGCCGAGCTGGGGGATCCGGTGTCCGTCGTTGAAGTTCAGATGCGGAACTGCGCTGGTGTCTGTGTGAGTGCTCATACATATCCCCTGCCCGGAGAGGACCTGCGCAAACACCTGGCATGGCGTAGCCTGAGCGGCTGTGACGACGGGCGATGCGGCGCCACCCAACCTCGACCTCGACCTGCTGGCCGCGTCCCTGCGGGCGGACACGAGCGATCTCCGTGCCTACGTGGAGAGCCTCGCGGCCAAGCTCGAGGAGGCCGTGCCGGGACGCGTACGGGTGGAGCGACGGCGCAGCGGCCTGTTCGGGCCCAAGGCGGTGTGCTCGATCGCGCTGGACGCCGGCGACCGGCGCCTGGCGCTTACCTGCAAGGACGGCGCGGTCGAGGCGCGCGTGGCCAACGTGTCGGGCGGGATCGTGCTCAAGAACGAGACGGTCACCGTGGAGCAGTGGGTCGGCGCCCTGGGTGAGGTGCTGGCGACGGAGGCCGGGCGCAGCGAGCGCACGCGGCAAGCGCTCGAGCGGCTGCTGACCGAATAAAAGGAGACACGTATGGGATTCCTGAGACGCGACGACGACGACCCGCCCGCACAGGCCGTGGCCCCGACGGCCGCGCCCGAGGCGGCCCCGCAGGCGGCGGACTACCAGGCGGGGTCGCTCGCCGGGATCCCCGCGAGCGGCCTCGAGCGGATCCAGCGCATGAAGAAGGACGTGGAGCGCGGGTTCTTCACCAGCGACCTCTCGGTCAACGAGTTCCTGCTCGTCAAGCAGTCGGGGTTCGAGCCGCTGGGGCTGGTGCTCGGCAGCTCGATCTACCACATCGGCTTCCAGCAGGCGTCCTTCAATCAGAGCGTCGAGCTCGGCGTGCTCACCCAGGCCATGTACCACGCCCGCGAGCTGGCCATGACGCGGATGGAGGAGGAGGCCGACCAGCTCGGGGCCGACGGAGTGGTCGGGGTGCGGCTCGACATCGGGCGCTACGAATGGGGCGCCGACCTGGCCGAGTTCATCGCGGTGGGCACGGCGGTGCGCCACCGGGAGGGCGAGCTCCATCGCGCGCCCAACGGCCGCCCGTTCGCCTCGGATCTGAGCGGCCAGGACTTCGCCACGCTGCTGCGCGCCGGCTACCGCCCGGTCGGGATGGTGATGGGCAACTGCGTCTACCACGTGGGGCGTCAGGGGATGCTGGCGTCCCTGAAGCAGGTCGGCCGCAACGTCGAGATGCCCAACTACACCCAGGCGCTGTACGAGGCGCGCGAGCTGGCCATGGGGCGGATGCAGACCGAGGCCGACGAGCTCCAGGCCGAGGGCATCGTCGGGGCGAGGATCGTTGAGCGCAGCCACGGATGGGGCTCGCACGTGATCGAGTTCTTCGCCATCGGCACCGGGGTGGTGGCGACGAGCACGGAGCACCAGATCGACAAGCCGTCGATGGTGCTGCCGCTGACCGGGTAGTTCTCAGCGCACAGCGATGCCCGACGTCGAGCTCAAGCCGCAGATCTACCGGGATCCGCGGCCCAAGGAGTACTTCGACCAGTTCCACGCCCGGGTGCGCGACCACGAGCCCGAGGCCAAGGTCTACGAGATCGTGCGCATCACCACGGTCCTGCATGCGCTGATCACCTTCCGCGCGCGCGGAATCGGGACCGAGAAGGTGCCCAACGGGCCGGTGATCCTCGCGCCCAACCACGCCTCGTTCATGGACCACTTCTTCACCGGAGCGTTCGTCCGCCGGCGCGTGCAGTTCATGGGCAAGTCACAGCTGTTCAAGGGCATCGGCGCCTGGATCTTCAGCCACGGCGGCGTGTTCCCGGTGCGCCGCGGCGCCCAGGACGAGGAGTCGTTCATCACGGCGTTCCGGATCCTCGACCGCGGTGGCGCGGTGGTCATGTACTGCGAAGGAGGGCGCTCGCGTACGGGCAAGGTCGGTGACGAGGCGAAGCCCGGGATCGGACGGCTGGCGCTCGAATCGGGCGCGCCGGTGGTGCCGGTGGCCGTGCTCGGCTCCTACCAGGTGCGCAACTGGAAGCGGCTCCAGTTCCCCCGGGTGACGATCCAGTTCGGCGAGCCGTTCCGCTTTCCGCTCGTCCCGGAGAGCAAGCGCGAGCAGCAGCAGGAGGTGGCCGACTACATCCTGGCCCGGATCACGGAGCTCCACGGCGAGCTCGGGCGGCTCGGGTCACCGCGGGGCGCTGAGAGCGGCCCGCCGGCGGGCGAGCGCGCCCCGCCCTGCAGATCAGGGCAGGTAGCTCCAGATGTCGGCGACCTCGACGGCGAGGATGCAGCCGAGCAGATAGAGGACCGTGCCCCAGGCGATGTAGGCGCGCCGGGCCCGGGGATAGAGCCGGCTCTCGTGGGTGCGCCCATCCGAGAAGGCCACGGGAATCAGGAACGCGATCGCGGCGAGGAAGAGCAGCCACGGGCCGAGCTCGGTGGACACGTAGGCGAAGCTCAGGCGAAACGACGACAGCACGGCGCCGAGCATCTCGTGCCAGATGACCACCGGCGCCGCGGCCAGCGCGACGAGCCAGCCCGCCGAGCGGACGGTCACAGCTCGCTCAGCGCTCGGGTGCGCGGGGCGGCGGGCAGCTCGCGCTCGCGCGGATCGGTGCCGTCCGCGAGGCTCTCCTGGAGCAGCGCGATGAGGACGTCCAGCTCCCGCCGCGTGGCGGGCCGGGGGCGCTTGGCGCCGGTGAAGCTGTCCCACGCGCAGGGGAAGCCGCGCGCGTGCGAGCGTGCTCCCCGCCGGTGCGCGGCCAGCATCGGGCACGAGCGACCGCGGCTGTCGGTGTAAGCCCCCGCGATCAGCTCGTCGGCTTCGGCTGCGGCGAGCATCGCCTGGCAGGTAGCGAGCGGCAGCGTCCGGATGGCGAGGTTGAGCGCGTGCGCCCGCGACTCTGCGCGCCGCTCGAGCATCCGCCTCACCCACCGCATGGTGGGTCACTTTACCCCGGGCGACGCCGATTACGCGGTCGCGACCGTTGCCACGTCTCCGAGCTCGAGCTCCTCGATCGCCGTCTCGCGCATCTTGAACTTCTGCACCTTGCCCGTGACCGTCATCGGGAACGAGTCGACGAACTTGATGTAGCGGGGGACCTTGTAGTGCGCGATCTGGCCACGGCAGAACTCCTTGACCGCGTCCTCGGTCAGATCCGCTCCCTGGCGCGGCACGATCCAGGCCACCAGCTCCTCCCCATAACGCTCGTCGGGCACGCCGAACACCTGCACGTCGGAGATCTGCGGGTGGGTGTAGAGGAACTCCTCGATCTCGCGCGGGATAGAGGTTCTCGCCGCCGCGGATGACCATGTCCTTGATCCGGCCGACCACGCGGACGTAGCCCTCCTCGTCCATCGTGGCCAGGTCACCGGTGTGCATCCAGCCGCCGGAATCGATCGCCTCCTCGGTCCGTTCCGGGTCCTGCCAGTAGCCCCGCATCACGCAGTAGCCGCGGGCGAGGAACTCCCCCGGCTCACCGCGGGGAACGGTGCGGCCGGTGTCCGGGTCGACGATCTTGACCTCGGTGTGGGGGAAGACCTGGCCGACCGTGCCGCAGCGGTTCTCGAGCGTGTCGTCGCGGCGCACCTGGGTGGTGACCGGCGAGGTCTCCGTCATCCCGAAGGCGATCCCCATCTCGTCGATCCCCATGTCGCTCGAGACGCGCTTCATCACCTCGACCGGGCACGGCGAGCCCGCCATCAACCCGGTGCGCAGCGGCCCCAGGTCGTAGTCGGAGAAGCGCTCGTGGCCGAGCTCGGCGATGAACATCGTGGGCACTCCGTACAGGCTCGTGCAGCGCTCCTCGGCGCAGGCCTCCAGCGTCGCCTCGGGCTCGAAGGTCTCGGCCGGATAGACGATGCAGGTGCCGTGGGTGGTCGCGGCGAGGTTGCCGAGGACCATGCCGAAGCAGTGGTAGAGCGGGACGGGGATGCACAAGCGATCGCGCTCGGTGTAGCCCAGCAGCTCGCCGACGAAGTAGCCGTTGTTGAGGATGTTGTGGTGGGTGAGCGTCGCGCCCTTGGGGAAGCCCGTGGTGCCGCTCGTGTACTGGATGTTGATCGGGTCGTCGAAGTCGAGCTCGTCCAGCGCGGCGAGGACGTCCTCCCGGGAGGCGCCGTCCGCGGAGAGCTCCTCCCACTCCTCGGTGCCGAAGAAGATCGCCCTCTCGAGGCCGTCGAGCTTGGGTCGTACGGCCTCGACCATCTCCACGAAGTCGGCGTTCCTGGTGCCGGGCGCGGCGAAGATCCAGCGGCAGCCCGATTGCCCGAGCGCGTACTGGAGCTCGCTCGCGCGGTAGGCGGGGTTGATGTTGACGAGGATGACTCCGACCTTGGCGGTGGCGTACTGCGCGAGCAGCCACTCGGCCCGGTTCGGGCTCCACACGCCCACCCGGTCGCCCTTGCGCAGTCCGGCGGCGAGCATCCCGCCGGCCAGGCGGTCCACCGCCTGGTTGAACTCGGCGTAGGTGTAGCGGACGTTCTGGTGCCGGGCGACGAGCGCGTCGGCGTCGGGGACCCGGGCGGCGGTGCGCTCGAGGTTGTGGCCGATCGTCTCCCCGAGCAATGGATCCGCGCAGGCCCCGTGGGCGTAGGACAACATCGGGCTTGCCTCCTTGTCGTGCGTGCCGCGATCCTATTGGGATGACGGTACTGCGTGAGGGGTTGCTGGAGGGCCGGGCGGTGGCGCTCGGGGGCGCCGGCGCGGGCGGGCTCGGCTCCGGCGCTGGCCGGGCTGGGCGCGCGCGTGGAGTCGATGCCGGAGCTCGACGGAGCCGACGAGGAGCGGGTGGGGGAGTGGGCGGGTTCCCGCGTGCCCCTGCAGGCGCTCGTGTACCGCGCCTCGGGCGAGGTGGAGGATGCGCTGGCGGCGACTTGGGTGGCCGTACGCGAGGTCGCCAACGGTGCGCTGATCCCGGGCGGGCAGGGCGGGAAGATCGTGCTGGTGGCGCCGGCGGTTCCCGGCGCCGTGCCGGGGGGCCTGGAGAGGGCGGTGCAGGCGGCGCTCGAGAATCTGGCCCGGACGCTGTCGGTGGAGTGGGCGCGGTTCGGGGTGACGGCGGTGGCGGTGGCGCCGGGGCCGCACGCGGAGGAGCGGGAGCTCGAGGAGCTCGTGTGCTACCTGGTGTCGGTGGCCGGCGACTACTTCAGCGGCTGCCGCTTCGACGTCGGTTTCACGGCTCCAGGCGGTTGAGGTCCCGCGGGAACAGCGTCGTCTCGCGGATGTTCGCGGCGCCGGTGAGGCGCGCCATCCAGCGCTCGAGGCCGAGCGCGAAGCCGCCGTGCGGCGGCATCCCGTAGCGGAACGCCTGGAGGTAGCCGGCGTAGGGTGCTGGGTCCGCGCCGCGGGAGTTGAGCGCCGCGAGGTAGTCCTCGTAGCGGTGGAGGCGCTGGCCGCCGGTGATCAGCTCGAGGCCGCGGAACAGGAGGTCGAAGCTGTTGGAGAACTGCGGCCGCGCCGGTTCGGGATGGGTGTAGAAGGGGCGCTTGACCATCGGATATCCGGTGACGAAGAGGAACTCCGAGCCGTGCTCGCGCGCCGCCCACTCGCTCAGCCAGCGCTCGTGGGCGGGGGCGAGGTCGGGCTCGCCGCTCAGGTCCTCGCCGGTGGCCTCGGTGATGAGTCGTTGGGCGTCCGCGAAGTGGATGTGTGGGATGCGGGTCGGGGACCTCCGGAGCGTCCGGGTGGTCGACCGCCTGCGGCCATGCCGGCGACGGCGACGCGCGCGATCGCCATGACGTCGTGATGGTCGGCGATGAATCCCAGCTCGGCGTCGAGCGAGACGTACTCGCTCAGGTGCCGCGGCGTGTCGTGCGGCTCGGCCCGGAACACCGGCCCGGTCTCGTACACCCGCTCGAACACGCCGACCATCGCCTGCTTGTAGAACTGCGGCGACTGGGCCAGGTAGGCGCGGCGGCCGAAGTAGTCGAGCGCGAACACGTTGGCGCCGCTCTCGGTGGCCGAGCGCGACGATCTTCGGCGTCTGGATCTCGGTGAAGCCGAGGCGATCGAGCGCTCCTCTGAAGCCGGCGATCGACGCCGCGGCGAGGCGGAAGGTCTCGCGCCGGCGCGGATGCCTCAGGGCGAGCGGGGCCAGATCGAGCAGCTGGGGGAGCTGCTCGCGCTGGGTGGGACGCCAGAGCTCGAGCGGCGGGGCTTCTGCGGGGGTTGCCATGACCTCGATCTCCGGGTCGTGCATTTCGGCTCCCCCGGGGGCCTGGTCGCTCGCGACGACGGTGCCGGTGGCTTGGAGCACGGTCTCGGGCTGGAGGGGGTCGGGGTCCGCGCTCAGGACGATCTGGCCGAGGCCGCTGCGGTCGCGCAGGATGAGGAACGTGACCTGGCTGAGTGCCCGCCGGCGGTGAAGCCAGCCGGCCACGGTCACGCGCCGGCCGATGTGGGCGGACAGGTGGTCGACGAGGACTCGCACGGGTGGCACCTCCAGGGTTTGCGCTTGCGCCCTGAATGTGCGGACGGGGGGCATCCCGTGGTGCCACCGCACTTCGCCCCGGTTGGGCGGGGCCTCGTTTGCGCCTCTTACGGGGGGCGGGCCGGCGGGGCTTAGTGGGCCTGGGCCGTTGTTCCCCGCAGCTCGGGAGGGTCTGCCTCCGTCGTCGCCGTTACGCGGAGATTAGCGGGAAGAATGTTCCTCCCGGTCGCGCCAACGCAGCGAAGCCGAGTTTCTTCCCGTGCAGCGGGAACAAGCTCGGTCTCGGTGAATCACATGCACCGAGTGGAACGTTCTTCCCGGGCTTCACGCCGGCACGGCCGCGACCCGCGCCGCCAGCCACGCGCACAGGTCGTCGCTAGATCGGAACTCGCTCGCCGGCGGGCTGGAGCTGCGAGGCCACGCGCTCGCTCACCGACGCGCCCTCGGCCCCCCGCGCCGCCAGCTCCTGCTGGAAGGCACGCTCCATCTCGGGCGCAGCCGAGAGGAGATCGCGCTCGATCAGCCGGGTGGTCATGAGCGACCGGAACGCGTGCGCTCCGTACACGATCCGGGGGGTGCAGATCCGCCGGCGGCGCCGCTCGAAGCCGGCGACGATGTCCCGGGCGACGCGCTCGACGGGGTGGGTCTTCTTGAACGGTGGCCGCAGCGCGGCGCGCAGGATCTGGAACGGCGTCGGTGCGCCCTCGCCCTCGCGCACCATGTCGGTATCGGTCCAGCTCGGGTGGATCGTCGCGACCTGGACGCCGTACTGCGCGACCTCGATCCGCAGCGAGTTGCACATGGCCTCGACGCCGGCCTTGGTGGCGCAGTAGGCCGACATCTGCGGCGCGTGCGCGAACGCGGCCAGCGACGCGGTCACGGCCACGTAGCCGCGCTGGGCGATGACGGCGGGCAGGGCAGCATGGACCGTGTGGTAGGCGCCGAGCAGGTTGACCTCGACGGTGCGCGTCCAGGCCGCCGGGCTCGAGAGCGCAAGCGGCGCGAACGACGAGATCCCTGCATTGGCCCAGACGATGTCGAGGCGACCGTGCTCGGCGACGGATCGCTCGACCGCGGCCTGGCAAGCCGCCGCGTCGGTGACGTCGAGCTCGATGGTCAACGGCGCCGGCGACATCGCCGCCGCGGTCGCGGCGAGTGCCGCGCCGTCGAGGTCGGCCAGCACCGGCACCGCGCCGCGCCGCGGCCAGCGCGGCCGCCGTGGCCGCACCGATGCCCCGCGCGCCGCCGGTGATCAGAACGACCTTGTCCTGCAGCGACCAGCCGCTCATGTCGGTCGCCCACGCGGGACGGCGCTCTCGGCGCCTGCTGGGAGCACACCGGTCTGGCGCAGGAAGCTCGCCAGATCCCAGTACGCCGTCTCGCTCGCGATCTTGCCGTCCGCATCGACCTGGGTCACGCTTGCTCCGAGAGTCTCGGTCGGCTGGCCCGTCGCCGGCACGCCGAGGAACTCGCCGTCATGGGTCCCGGTGAAGCGCCACTCGGTCGGCGACGGTCGCCGTCGATGAGCCTGGTCGAGGAGCTCGAGCTTCGCGTCCGAGAACCCGTCGAGGATCATCCGAGTGCGGGCGACGATCGCGTCCCGGCCGGTGGCGACGTTGTCGGCATTCGGCCGCGTCGCGCACGGTCGCCCCATCTGCGTAGAGGTCCGCGACGCTTCGGCGTCGTGGGCATTCCACAACTCGATCATCCGGTCGCCAAGGCGTTCGATCTCTTCGTTGTTCATGTTCACTCCTTTCGATTTCAGGGGGTGATGACGCCGTGCAGGGTCAGCTTCACCATGTTCGTCTTCGGGTTGTAGGTGCCGGTTGCCGTGGAACGTCCCGCGCGCGCCTTTGAACGCGCCGGTGCCGCCGGTAATTCGGCCGCTGGCCGTGACCGTCAGGCCAGTCCGCTCGTGGTGGCGGCGCCGAGCGTGGAAGCTGCCGACCGTGCGAACAGATCCACTCGCGAAGATAGTTCGTGCCGCGGGTCGTCGCCGGCCGTCGAGGACGTGAGCGTGTTGACGCTCACGCTCGCCCCGGGGCCGGAATCGTTCGACTGCACCTTGTAGGCGTAGACGGAGGTCTTGCCCTGGGTCTGGACCAGCGCGCCGACCAGGTGGTCGGTGTAGTGATGGGTCTTACCGGTGCTCGCCGCGAGCGCGGCAACCGGCAAGGCCGCGACCCCCGCCAGCGTCACCAGCACGATTAGTCGTTTCATCTGGCCTCCTTTGGATGGGTGTAGCGCAAGCCAACCACCCACCTTAGGGCGAAGCATCAGCCATCTGGCTATTTCTCAGCGGGTCGTTGGATCGCCCGGTCGTGCCGGGGTCACGGCGACGGCGAGGATCGCTACACCTGTCGCCGCGCGGCCATCCAAAACGCGTTGGTAAAGCCGCTGTGGGCGGGGATCCGGGCGACTGCGGTGAGGAGCCTGACGGGCCCGACGGCGCCGATCGCGTGCAGGTGGACGGTCATGCTCAAGGTCGTCCAGGCCGCCGGCGAAGGGCTGACCAACCCCGCCATCGCGGCGCGCCTGTTCATGTCCCACGGGACCGTCAAGGCGCACCTCGCACACGCCTATCGGAAGCTGGGCGTGGAGACCCGCCTCGAGCTCGTCATGCTCGTTCGCGGTCAGAGAGCGCCGGGCTGAGCGTCCGCGCCGCCAGCCACCCGCACACGTCGTCCAGCACGCGCTCCTGCTCGGGCTCGTTGAAGATCTCGTGGTAGAGGCCGTCGTAGGCGAGCAGCGTCTTGTCGGTGGCGCCGATCCGCTCGGCCAGCATCAGGCTCCCCTCGGGCGGGCACAGGCCGTCGGCGGTGCCGTACATGATCAGCGTGGGGACGGTGATCGCCGGTACCGCGGCCGGCAGCGAGTCGATCGTGGCCGCCAGCTCGGCCACGGTCCGCACCGGCAACTTGCCGTGGTGGACGAGGGGGTCGTTGACGTAGGCCTCCACCACCGCGGGATCGCGGCTGACCAGCGTGGAGTCGATGTCGACCAGCGGCAGGCGGGGCGCTAGGGCGGAGAGGATCCGCGCGGCGATCCGCATGTGCGGCGGCGCCGCCTCGAGCGCGGCCAGCGGCCCGGACAGGATCAGCCCGCGCAGCCGGTCCTGGTGGCGCAGCGTGTAGGCCAGCGCCACCGTGCCGCCCATGCTGTGCCCGAGCAGGAACACCGGGGGTCCGGCCTGCGTGACGAGCTCGTCGAGGTCAGTCACCGCATTGGCCATGCGGTCGATCAGCGCGCGCGGGCCCTCCGAGCGGCCGTGGCCGCGGTGCTCGATCGCGTACACCGCGTATCCCTCCGCGACCAGCCGCGCCGCGACGTGCACGTAGCGCCCGGAGTGCTCGCTCGCTCCGTGGGCGATCACCACGGTGGCGCGTGGCTCGCCGGCCGGGAGCCAGTCCTGCCAGTAGATCCGAAGCCCGCCGACGCCGGCGAGGGTGTGGTCGCTCAGAGCCCGGACTCCTCGGCCCAGGGAACGACGACCGCGTCCTCGTGCGGTGAGTCGCGGGCCACCACGTACTCCGCCGGCTCGGTGTCGGAGATGTTCTCGAGCACGTGGGTCTCACGCGGGGGGACGTACACCAGGTCCCGCGGCTCGAGCGTGACCTCGTGCTCGAGCCGGTCGCCCCACTTCACGCGCAGTGAGCCGGAGAGCATGTAGACGGCGCTCTCGCAGCCCTCGTGGTAGTGGGGCCGCGACTGCGCGCCCGGCGGCACCTGGAACACAGCCATGTAGATGTTCTGCGCCCCGGTCGTCATCTGGGAGATCTCCGAGCCGCCGACCACCCCTCGCGGCACGTCCCGATCAGCCCCGGGCTTGACCACCTTCATGATGCGCCGAGTCTATCGGTCGACGCGCCGCGTCAGCTCGATCTGGATCGGCGGCTGCGGGGCCGCCTCGTGATCGACCTGAAGCGTGGTGTGGTGGACGTCGAAGCGCTCCTCGAGCACGTGCTGGAGGACTCGGCGCAGGTCGTGGCAATCCTCGCCGGCACGGACCACCACGTGCGCAGACAGGGCGGGGAAGCCGGAGGTCACCTCCCACACGTGCAGATCGTGGACCTGGACCACGCCGGGCTGCGCAGCGAGCGCGTGGCCGATCGCCTCGGGATCGAGGCCGGCCGGCGCGGCCTCCATGAACACCCGGGCCGAGGCCTTGAGCAGCCCGTACGCGGCGTGCAACATGAGCGCGGCGATCAGCAGCGAGGCGATCGCGTCCGCGCGGTCGAAGCCGGTGGCCAGGATCACCCCGGCGGCGATGGCGGTGGCGATGAACCCGAACAGGTCGGTGAGGATGTGGCGGTAGGAGCCCTCGACGTTGAGCGAGCGCTCGTGGCCGGACGAGAGGATCCGCGCGGCCACGAGGTTCACGACGATGCCGACGAGCGCCACGCCCAGGACGACGCCGCCGGTGACCGCCGCCGGCGAGACGAGGTGCCGGATCGCCCCGTAGACGATCACTCCGGCCAGCACCAGCAGGGTGACGCCGTTGGCCTGTGCGCTCAGGATCTCGGCCCGGCCCAGGCCGTAGGTCATCGCGCCGTACGCGGGCTTCGAGGCCAGCCGCGCGGCGACCAGCGACAGCGCCAGCGCCGCCGCGTCGGTCAGCATGTGCGCCGCATCCGACAGCAGCGCCAGCGAGGAGGCGACGATCCCGGCGGTGACCTCGCCCGCCATGAACACGACGATCAACGCGAGCGCCGCCTTCAGGGCGCGGCTGTCGGCGTCCCGGTGCGAATGATGGGCGTGGTCGTGAGCCACCGGCGCCAATGCTAGGCGCCCCGCGGCGTCAGTTCATCGACGGATCGGCGGGCATCCGCGCGACCAGCGCGTAGCTCCCGCCCTTCCGGCTCAGCACCTCGGACCACAGCCCCTGGGGTTTGGCCGTGAACGCGTCCTGAAGGCGAGCCGGCTCGAGGATCCAGTCCCCGCGCTCGAGCTCACCGTCGAGCTGCCCCGGGCCCCAGCCGGCGTGGCCCACGAACGCGCGGCCACCCCGCACCCCGGCCACCGGCTCGTCGATGGTGGCACGCAGGACGCCGACGTCGCCGAACGAGATCAGTGCCGCGTCATCGGGATCCTCGAACTGCGCCAGCACGATCACGGAGGACGGCTGGACGGGGCCGCCGATGAACAGATCGTCCGTGGGGTCGACCAGGTCGTCGAGCTGGGAAACCGCCTCCGCCACCGTGGTCTCGGACGGGCGGTTCAGCACCAGCCCCAGCGCGCCCTCCTCCGAGTGCTCGACCACCAGCACGACCGTGCGCCAGAAGTTCGGGTCGAGCAGCGTGGGGCCGGCGATCAGCAGCTGTCCCCGTGTGGACTCCATACATCCTCACAACCCGAGCGATCGCCCAAGGATCTCCTTCATGATCTCGTCAGTGCCTCCGCCGATCGGCCCGAGGCGGGCGTCCCTCGCGGCTCGCCCGATCCCATCGTCGTTCATGTACCCGTTCAGCCCGCCGATTTGCAGGCACGCGTCCGTGACCTCGAACGCGGCGCGCTGGGTGGCCAGCTTCGCGATCGTCACCTCGCGCACGGCGTCCTCGCCCGCCAGGTAGCGCCGGAGGGCGGCGTAGGTGACGGCGCGGCGCGTCTCGAGCGTGGTGGCGATATCGGCCAGCCGGTGGCGGAGGGCCTGGCGCTCGGTCCCGGCGCCGCCGTCCGCAAGAACCGACTGGAGCGTCCGCTCGAAGCTGACCTGCATCGCGCCGACCGCGCCGAGCGACATCAGCAGCCGCTCCCACTGGAAGTTGGCCATGATCAGGTAGAAGCCGCCGTTCTCCTCGCCCAGACGCTGCTCGTCGGGGACGAACACGTCGTCGAAGGTGATGTGCGCGGTGTCGGAGGCGTGCCAGCCCATCTTCTCGAGCGGGGACGACTGCACTCCCGGGCCGCGCTCGACGATCAGGAAGGTCAGGCCGTGGTGGCCCCCGCCTTCAGTCGTCTTGGCCGCCGTGACGATCACGTTCGCCCGCACGCCGCCGGTGATGAACGTCTTGGCTCCGTTCAACAGGTAGCCACCGTCGACCCGCCGGGCGTGGGTGCGAATCGACGCGACGTCTGAGCCCGCGTCGGGCTCGGTGATGGCGAGCGCGGCGATCAGCTCGCCCCGGATGCCCGGGACCAGGTAGCGCTGCTTCTGCTCCTCGGTGCCGAAGCGGGCGATCGGGGGAAGCGCGATACCCGAGTGGGCGCCGATGCCGGCGGCCACCCCACCCGAGCCGCAGCGGGCGAGCTCCTCGACGAACACGGCGTCGGCCACCGGGTCGCCGGCGCCGCCGTACTCGGGCGGGAACTTGAACCCGAGGTACCCCCGCTCGGCCAGCCGCGGGAACAGCTCGCTCGGAAACCATTTCGCCCGCTCCCACTCGCCGGCGTGCGGGCGTAGCTCCTCCTCCACGAATCGCCGGATGCGGCGCGGAGCTCGTCGTGCTCGGCGGTGAAGGGCGGAATCGCGCGGCGCCGGGAGGAGCCCGCCGCGCCGGATTCAACCGCGGGCGCCATCGTCATCCTCGCCGTGGGCATCGGGCACGCCGAAACCGTACCGTGCGACGGGACGCTCGACTGGCATCAGGCGACGTAGTGCCAGGTGGCGAACTCGGCGCTCAGGAGCGCCAGCGAGAGGGCGCTCAGTCCGAGCACCGGCCCGCGCCAGCGCGGATGGCGCTCCAGCCAGGTGCCGAGCCAGAGGAAGAGTGGAAACAGCACGGTCAGGTAGCGCGGAAGGCCTTGGAGGGGCTCGAACGCGACCGGAGTGATCAGGCACAGCAGGATCGCGGCGATCACGTACACGCCGTAGGCTCGCGGCAGCCGGCGCCACACCCCGATCGCGGCGGGGATGGCCAGCGCCAGTGCGCCGAGCGGCAGCAGGTTCTGCCAGCCGGTGTTGACTGACGCGCCGCGGTAGGTGCCGAACAGGGTGGGGTGGATCCGTCCGCTCATGATGCCGGTCAGATCCGACCAGGCGGCGGTGATGCCGTGCCAGACGGTGGTCCAGGGGAAGGCCAGGCTGTGGTCCCAGACGTGCCGCTGCGTGTCCACGAAGGCCAGAGCGCCCGCGCCGGACAGGCCGAGATAGGCCATGTAGGCGATCAGGCCGGCGGGTGCCAGCGCCAGCCAGGCCGCGTCGGGTCCCGTCCGGTACCGCGGCCGCCAGCCACGGGCCGGCCGGTCGGGTGCTCGATCCTCCCGCGGGCCGTACAGGTAGAGCCACAGCAGCGGCAGCGCCAGCAGCACACCGGGGCCGCGCGTGGACGACGCCAGACCGGCCAGCACACCGGCCCGGGCCCACTGGCCTCGCCGGGCGCCCAGGCAGGCGGCCACCGACAGAAGCAGGTACAGGGACTCGGCATAGGCGGCGGAGAAGAAGAACGACACGGGCGACAGCGCCAGCGCGAGCACCGCCAGGCGGGCGGTGTCAGAGCTCGCTCGCAGCGGGGAACGCTCCAGCTCGAGCGACACCAACCGGCCGAACGCGTAGAGGGCCAGCGTGAGCGAGACCATCGACACCGCCACCGCCGCGATCACCAGCGGAAGTCCCGCATGGTGCAGGCCGCCGACGATCAGCGGATACAGCGGGAAGAAGTTGCTCCGCGGAGGCGGGTGGGAGCCGGCCGAGAGCGCGTAGCCGTGGCCGGCGATGGCCAGGTACCAGTCGCCGTCCCAGCGGATCACCGGGAAGGTGAGAAGCGCCCCCAGGGTCCGTCCGGCCGGCTGGAGGTTGGTGGGGTTGTACGCGTCGGGCTGCTGTGCGAGCCCGAACACCCGGGCCGCGATCATGCTCGTCTCCCAGACCAGCAGGCGGCTGCCGAGCACCGCCAGGAGGCTCAGCCGCAAGCACCGGCGCTGGTCGGGGCTCAGGCGAAAGGCGAGCCTTCTCGCTCGGGCGCGGAGAGCGACATCGACGTGTTTGACCGCTGCCATGGATACTTGATTGAATATCAACCGGTAGGTGGAACAGCGAGGTTGGGGGGATCTATGAGCGTCGAAGACGCACGCAAGGTTGCGAAGGCGACCGCGGGAGCACGTCGGCGGTCGCGAAAGCCGCTGATGGTCGTGCTGCCCACGGTGGCGGCCCTGGGAGCCGGCGCCGCGGTCGCGGTCGGATCGATCCCGTCCTCCGACGGGACCATCACGGGCTGCTACCAGACGATCGATCAGTCGACCGACGGCAACCCGGCCACCCCGTACGGCACGCTGCGGGTGATCGACCCGAGCAACACCACGGCGACCAACCCGCAGGACAACTCGTGCGAGTCCGGCACCGAGCAGACGGTCACCTGGAACCAGCAGGGCCCGCGCGGGCAACAGGGTCCCCCCGGCCAGAACGGCGCGCAGGGCACGCAGGGCGCGCAGGGCGAGAAGGGCGCGCGGGGCCCGGCCGGAGAGTCCGGCTCCGTCGGAGGCGAGAGCAGCCCGAGCTCCGAGCTCTTCCTGTCGCTGACCGGGGTCAACAACGGCAAGCCCCTGCCCGGCGCGTCGCCCAACGATTCCAAGAATCCGGCCGAGATCCCGCTCCAGGCTTTCTCGATCAACACCGCGGCATCCTCGACGATCGGATCGTCCTCGACGGGCGCGGGCGCCGGGAAGGTGAACCTGGCCACCTTCGAGGTGGTCAAGCGAGTCGACAACACCAGTCCGGCGCTGTTCGCCGATCTGGTGAAGGGAGGCCGCGTCAAGGAGGCGATCATCACGGTCGACCGCCGCGAGGCGGGCGGGAAGCTGGCCAAGGTGGCCGAGTACAAGCTCGACACCGTGTTCATCAAGGGCATCAACGACTCGGGGTCCGGGAACAGCACCCAGGAGACGATCACCGGTGAGTACGCGTCGATCGGCTTCGGCGTGAGCACTCAGAAGCCGAACGGCACCACCGGGAATACGATCAGCTCCGGATGGAATCGGGTGCAAAACACGAGCACCCTGAGCAGCGGCGGCTGACAGCGTCGCGGCACGTAGGCCGTCGCGCCGCCGCGGTCCCCCGACACGGCGGCGCGGGTGCCTATCCGGGTAGACGATCGGGCCGGCCGCCCCGAAGGCTCCCCTCCTCTCCCTGGCTCGGCGAGTGCGCGCCGGCCAGGCTCCCTTCCCGCGGAGTGTTAACGGTTACTGAAGTTGCGCAAACCTAACTATTACTAGTGCGGTCCCACCAAGCATGATAGTTGACAATAAACCGCCGGCGGACGTGTACGGACCGCGCCGGCGGACGTTACGGCTGCGCCGGCGCGCCCCGCCACGCGCCTCGCAGCACGCGGAGCGCGTTGGCCGAGCAGATCTGCTCGCTGGCGGCGACGCCGTAACGGTCCCGGAGCGAGTGCTGGAGGTCGCGCATCCGGCCCATGTGCTCGAGCCCGGTCAGAGCCGGCTTGATGTAACCGTCCAGGTCGGAGCCGATGGCAACGTGGTCATAGGAGCCCGTGACTTCGTGGATCCGGTCGATGTGGCGGCAGAGCACGTCGATCGAATCCGCGTAGGATTTCACGCGGCGCCGCACGCCGCTGGTCATGTAGTGCTCGCAGAGGATGCATCCGAGGACGCCGCCGCGCTCGGCCACGCGGCGGATCGTGTCGTCCTCGAAGCAGTACTCGAGCCCACCGAACCGGCACGCCATGTGCGTCGCGATCACGGGGATGCGCTTGCCCGGGTCGCGCTCCTCGAGCAGCGCAAAGGTGTCCGCGATCGAGCGGGCGCTCATGTGCGTGATGTCGACGAGGATGCCGTGGTCGAGCATCGCGTTGATCGCGGCGCGGCCGAACCCGGTGAGCCCCTCGTCGGGCTCCGGGAAGACCAGGTGATAGAGCCAGTCGGGCAGGAACGGAAGCGCCGGCGCGTTGGTGGCCATCTGGCGCCAGAAGAGATGAGCGACGGTGACGTAGGCGACGCCGTGCTCGGCCAGCTTGCGGACGTTCGAGCCGATCGCGGTCTCGTCCTGGCCGAGCTGGAAGCCGCCCTCGATGGCGTGGATCAGGATCGGCTTGCCGTCTGTGAGCAGCGCGTCGAGCTCGGCCGGCGAGTGGGCGATGGCCGCCTGCTGGGACTTCGCCACGTGCTGTTCGACCAACGCGAGCTGGGCCAGCACGTCGGCGGCATAGCCCTCGGCCGGGGGAGCGCCGTAGCTCTTGCTCAGGTCCATCTCGTCGAGCGGCGCGTAGAGGACGGACAGGGTGACGCCCACGTCACCGTCGCGCATCAGCGCCTCGGTGACACTCGGGGTGTCACCCGGACCCTGGTAATTGAGGAGCTTGGAGATGAAGTTGACTATCCGCGCCTGCCAGCGGCGGCGGCTGTAGTCGAGCACGCGATCGTGGGTGTGGCGCTGCCGCGAGTCCGGCAGCACGTGCATCGGGTAATGGGCGTGGAGGTCGACCAGCACCGGCCGGCCGACCCTATCTGGTTACAACCCGTACGAGCGACCGATCACGTCGAGCATGATCTCGTCGCTGCCGGCGCCGATCCGGTTCAGCCGGAGGTCGCGCCACGAGCGCTCGATGCCGTACTCCTGCATGTAGCCGTTGCCGCCGTGGATCTGGATGCACTCGTCGGCCACCTCGACCGCGATCCGGGCGGCGTAGAGCTTGGCCATGGTGATCTCGCGGACCGGGTACTCGCCGTTCTGGAAGCGCCAGGCGGTGGTGTAGACCATCTGCCGCGCGGTCTCGATCTTGGTCGCCATCTCGGCGAACTTGTGGCGGATGGCCTGGAAGCGGCCGATCGGGCGGCCGAACGCGGTGCGCTCCTTGGCGTACTGGAGCGTGCGGTCGAACACGTGCTGGGCGCCGGCGACCGAGCCGGCGGCGCCGATCAGCCGCTCGCCCTGGAGCTCCCACATGATGTGGTAGAAGCCCTTGCCGACCTGGCCGAGCACCGCGGACTCGGGCACGCGCACGTCCTGGAAGGCGAGCAGCGCGGTGTCGGAGGCGTGCATGCCGAGCTTCTTCAGCCGCTTCTCGCGGATCACGCCGGCCGAGTCCATCGGCACCAGGAACAGCGTGAAGCCGTCGTAGCCCGCGTCGGGGTCGGTCTTGGTCACGAGCACGATCGCGTGGGCGCGGTGGCCGTTGGTGATGAACGTCTTGGAGCCGTTGATGACGTACTCGTCGCCGTCCTTCACCGCGCGCGTCTTGATCCCGGCCACGTCCGAGCCGGCGTCGGGCTCGGTGATGCCGATGCAGAGGATCGCCTTGCCCTGGATCGCCGGCGCCGCCCACTGCTGCTTCTGCTCCTCGGTGCCGAAGGCGAGGATCGGCGGCATCGCCATGTCGGTCTGCACCGCGACGCCCATGCCCAGCCCGCCGCAGTGGGCGTGCACCATCTCCTCGGCCAGCACCAGCGACGTGTAGTAGTCGCCGCCCTGGCCGCCGTACTCCTCGGGCTTGTCGAGTCCCAGGAAGCCGAGCTCGCCCATCCGCTCGAACACCCAGTCCGGGAACGTCTTCTCCTCCCACTCCTCCGCGTGGGGCTGGAGCTCCTTGATCACGAACCGGCGGATCGACTCCCGCAGCTGCTCGTGCTCGTCGGTGAAGATGAAGTGCTTGCGCTGGGTGGCGAAGTCTGGCTTGCGGACGTCGGTGGCGCTGGACATGCTCCGGACCGTATCGCCTGCGGCGCTGAAAGTAAAACCTTCTACTTCCCACTTTCTTCGGTTACGCTGCCGGGCCATGCCCTACAGGACGCTCCGCTACGAGGTCTCCGACGCCGGCGTGGCGACGATCGCGCTCGACCAGCCGGACACGCGCAACGCGCTCTCCGACGAGCTGCTCGACGAGCTGATCGCCGCGCTCGAGGCCGCCCGCGGCGACGAGCGCGTGCGGTGCGTGGTGCTCACCTCCACGCACGAGCGGGTGTTCTCCGCCGGGGCGAACCTGGGCGGGTTCGCGGCCGAGGTGCCGCTCGTGCACAAGCACTTCGGGACCGACGCGCTTCCCGCGCCTGTTCCGACTGCTCGGCGAGCTCGGCAAGCCGTCGATCTGCGCCGCGAACGGCCACGTGCTCGCGGGCGCGCTCGGGGTGGCGCTGGCCTGCGACCTCGTCCTGGCGCGGGAGGGCGCCCGGTTCGGGACGCCCGAGATCAACGTCGGGGTGTTCCCGTTCATGATCATGGCGCTGATCTACCGCAACGTCCCGCGCAAGAAGACCAACGAGCTGCTGCTGCTCGGCGAGCAGATCTCGGCCGAGGAGGCGGAGCGGATCGGGATCGTCAACAAGGTCTTCCCGCCCGAGGAGTTCGACGCTGGGGTGCGCGACTGGGCCGAGAAGCTCGCCGCCAAGTCGCCGGTGATGATGCGCCTGGGCAAGGACGCGATGTTCCGCCAGCAGGACATGGCGTTCGCCGACGCGCTCGACTTCCTGCGCTCGCAGCTCACGCTCGCGTTCTCGACCGAGGACATCCAGGAGGGGGTCAAGGCGTTCTTCGAGAAGCGCGAGCCGGAATGGAGGGGGCGGTGAACGAGGCGCGGATGGAGCAGACGGAGTACGGGCTCGCGCCGGTGAGCGAAGGCTGGTTCGCCGTGAACGTACGCGACGCGACCTGGATCAACAACGAGTACTTCGGCGAGGCGTGCGTGCTGGAAAGCAAGGTCGTCGAGTTCGACCAGATCGGCTACACGATCCACGTCCTCCGGCCCGGCCAACCCAACGGCCTCTACCACCGCGAGGACGACCAAGAGGACTTCCTGGTGCTGGCCGGCGAGTGCCTGGCGATCGTCGAGGGGGAGGAGAGGCGTCTGCGGGCATGGGACTTCCTGCATTGCCCAGCCGGGACGGAGCACATCTTCGTCGGCGCCGGCGACGGTCCGTGCGTGATCTTCATGGCCGGCGCTCGCCGCCACCGGGGCAGCGCGGTCTACACCCGGGCTCAGGCGGCCCTTCGGCACGGCGCGGGCGTCGAGAGCGAGGCGACGCGGACGGACAAGCCCTACGCGCCGTTCCCGAAATGGGAGCCCGGACCGCCGGCGAGCTTCGAGGACCTTCCCTTCGCGTAGGACCATGGCCACGTCCTCGACCAGCCTGCTTCGCCCGCTCGCCGCCGATCTGGCCGCGCGGCGGGAGCAGATCAAGCTCGGCGGCGGCGCCGAGAAGATCGCCGCCCAGCACGCCGCCGAGAAGCTCACCGCGCGCGAGCGGATCGCGCTGCTGATCGACGACGGGCACGTTCGTCGAGCTCGGCATCCACGGCCGCCCGCACAGCTCACAGCGCGCGATGGACGGCCGCGAGGCGCCGGCCGACGGCGTGATCACCGGCTACGGCAAGGTGAACGGCCGGCTCGTCGCGGTGGCGGCGTACGACTTCACCGTGATGGCCGGCTCGATGGGGATGACCGGCGAGCTCAAGGTCGGGCGCCTGCGTGAGCTGGCGCTGACCAAGCGGATCCCGCTGATCTGGCTGCTCGACTCGGCCGGCGCGCGGATCCAGGAGGCGGTGGGCTCGCTGTTCGCCGGGACGGGCCACCTGTTCCGCGAGGAGGTGGTCAACTCCGGGGTGATCCCCCAGGTCGCGGCGCTGATGGGTCCGTGCGCCGCCGGGAACCGCGTACATCCCGGGCCTGGCCGACTTCGTGCCGATGGTGCGGGGGCGCGGCTCGATGGCGCTGGCCGGCCCGCACCTGGTGCGCGCGGCGATCGGCGAGGACGTCACCCAGGAGGAGCTCGGCGGCTCGCGCGTGCACTGCCGCAAGTCGGGGGTGGGCGATCTCGAGTGCGCCGACGACCCCGAGTGCATCGAGGCGATCAAGCAGTACCTGAGCTACTTCCCGTCGAACTGCGAGGAGCCGCCGCCGGTGGTGGCGTGCGCCGATCCGATCGACCGGGGCGACGAGGATCTGCTCGACGTCCTCCCCGAGTCCAACCGCAAGCCCTACGACATGTACGAGGTGATCCGGCGGATCGTCGACGACGGCGTGTACTTCGACCTCAAGCCGCAGTGGGCCAAGACGATCATCACCTGCCTGGCCCGGTTCGGCGGCCGCCCGGCCGGGATCGTGGCCAACCAGCCCAGGCACCTCGGCGGCATCCTCGACAACGACTCCGCCGACAAGGCGGCCCGGTTCATCAACCTGTGCAACGCCTACGCGATCCCGCTCGTCTACCTGATGGACGTGCCGGGGTTCATGGTCGGGACCAAGGTCGAGCAGGCGGGGATCATCCGCCACGGCGCGAAGATGCTCTACGCCACCGCCAACGCCACCGTGCCCAAGATCACGGTGGTGCTGCGCAAGGCCTACGGCGCCGGCTACTACGTGATGTGCGGGCGGGCCTACGAGCCCGACCTGATCGTCGCCTGGCCGAGCGCCGAGATCAGCGTGATGGGCGCCGAGGGCGCGGTCGAGATCATCTTCCGCAAGCAGGTGCAGGAGGCCGAGGATCCGGCGGCCAAGCGGCAGGAGCTGATCGAGCAGTTCCGCAACATCATCGACGTCTACATCGCGGCCGGCCACGACATGGTCGACGACGTGATCGACCCGCGCGAGACGCGCGTGACGATCTGCCGCGCGCTCGAGCTGGCTGCGGGCAAGCGGGTGGAGCGGCCATGGAAGCGAAGCGGGGTGGTGCCGGTATGAGCCTGTCCGACCCGGTCGGTGATCACGTGCGCGATCTCCGGCTCGCTCGCCGGCCGCGACCAGTGCCCGGCGATCCCGTACACGCCCGAGGAATACGGCGCCGAGGCGCGCCGCATCGTGGAGGAGGGGGGAGTCCACATCCACATCCACGCCCGCCGGCCCGACGGCACCCCGTCCTATGAGGTCGAGGACTTCGTGGCCATCCGCGATGCGATCCGGGCCTAGGTGGGCGACGCGGCGATCATCAACTTCTCCACGGGGACGGTCGGGGTGCCGGTGGCGAAGCGGATCGCCTACCTGGAGGCGGGCCGGCCGGCGGTGGCGGCGCTGAACATGGGCTCGATGAACTACGCCAAGTACTCGCGCTCGCGCAAGGACTTCGTGTTCAAGTTCGTGTTCGCCAACCCGTTCGAGGAGATCATCGAGCTGCTCGAGGCGATGCGCCGCCTGGGGATCAAGCCCGAGCACGAGTGCTTCGACGTCGGCCACGTGGCGTCGCTGGAGCCGCTGCTCGACATGGGGCTGCTCGAGCCGCCGCTCCACGCCGACTTCGTGATGGGCGTGGTCGGAGGCATCCCGGCCAGCGCCCGCAACCTGGCCGCCATGGCCGACAACCTGCAGGCGGTGGGCGGCCGGCGGCGGGAACCGGTCCGCCACCACTGGGGCGTGATCGGGATCGGGCGCGCGCAGTGGATGCTGGTGGCGGCGGCGCTGACGCTGGGCGGCTCGATCCGGGTGGGCCTCGAGGACAACTTCTACCTGCCCGACGGCCGGATGGCGCGCTCCAACGGCGAGCTGATCGCCAAGGCGCGGCAGATGACCGAGGACGCGGGCCGACGGCCGGCCACGGTGGAGGAGGCGCGCGCGCTGCTCGGGATCAAGGCCGGCGGCGCCGGCATGAGCGCCCTGCCGCTCGAGGGCCTCACCGTGCTGGACCTGACCCGGCTGCTCCCGGGCGGGTTCTGCTCGCTGCTGCTGGCCGACTTCGGCGCCGACGTGATCAAGGTCGAGGACACCGGCATGGGGGACTACGTCAGGTGGACCTCGCCGGGCTACGAGGGCGCGGAGCACACCGCCCGGAGCGCCGCGTTCCTGGCCCTGAACCGGGGCAAGCGCTCGATCCGGATCAACCTCAAGAGCGACGGCGGCCGCGACGTGCTGCTCCGCCTGGCCCGCGACGCGGACGTGCTGCTCGAGTCGTTCCGGCCCGGCGTGCTCGACCGGCTCGGTGTCGGCTACGAGCGGCTGCGCCAGGAGAACCCCGGCCTCGTCTACTGCGCGATCACCGGCTACGGCCAGGACGGCCCCGCGCGCGAGCGCTCCGGGCACGACATGAACTACCTGGGGCTGAACGGGTTGCTCGGGCTGACCGGCGAGACGGGCGGTCCGCCGATGCAGTCGGCGGGCCAGATCGCCGATCTGGGCGGGGGCGCGCTGATGGCCGCGGTGGGGATCCTCGTCGCGCTGCGCGAGCGGGAGCGATCCGGCCAGGGACAGCTCGTCGATTGCTCGATGTTCGACGGCTCGCTGTCGTGGCTGGCGATGGTCGCCGCCGACCTGTTCGCCGGCGGCGCCGGTCCCGCGGCGCGGAGCGCTGCCGCTGGCCGGAGGCATCGTCTGCTACCGCCCGTACCGGTGCGCCGACGGGTGGGTCACGCTGGGTGCGCTCGAGCCGAAGTTCTGGGCCGAGTTCTGCCGTGGGGTGGGACGCGAGGACCTGCTGGAGCACGCGTTCGACCCGCCGGGATCGGATGCTCACACCGCCGTGTCCGAGGTGTTCGCGGGGCGCACCCGGGAGCAGTGGCGGCAGTTCGCCTCCGAGCACGACTGCTGCCTCGAGCCGGTGCTCGAGCTCGACGAGGCGCTGAGCTCCGAGCTCGTGGCTGCGCGGGAGATGGTCGTCGAGCTGTCCCAGCCCGGCGCGGCGGAACCGGTGCGGTCTGCTCGGTACGCCGATCAAGCTGAGCCGCACCCCGGCCGACCCGGGTCGGGCACCGGGGCCGGTCCTCGGCGCAGGACACCGAGGATGTCCTGAGCGCGGCCGGGTTCACCGCCGAGGAGATCGCCGCGCTGGAGCGGGAGGGGGCGGTGGCCGGCGTCGCTTCGGAGCCCACCGGCGCCTCGTTCATGAGCGGCGGATGAACGACGGGCTGCTCAAGATGTCCGAGCTCTCAGAGCGCTCGGGCGTGAGCGCGGCGACGATCAAGCACTACCTGCGCGAAGGTCTGCTGGGCTCGGAGCAGGAGGTCGTGCGGACCTCGCGCAACATGGCCTACTACCCGCCGTCGTTCGTCGTGCGGATCCAGCTGATCAAGCGCCTTCAGGAGGAGCGCTTCATGCCGCTGCGCGTGATCCGCGAGGTGCTCGCACGACGATCCCGAGCGGGCGGCGCGCCTGATCGAGCTCGAGGACCGGATCCTGGAGCAGGCGATCGCGGCGCGCGAGTCGAGCCGCGTCTCGCGGAGCAAGGTGCGCGAGACCTACGAGGTGCCGGCCAACGTGCTGCGGCGACTCGAGGAGCTGGGGGTGCTCACGCCGAACGGACGCGGCTACGACCGCGACGACGTGGCGATCATCGAGGCGATCTCGCGCTTCCGCGCCGGCGGATACGAGGAGGCGATCGGCTTCACCGTGTACGACACGCTCCGCTACCGCGCGCGCGCTCGAGCCGCTGGTCGAGGAGGAGGTGCGCGTGCTGCTCGACCGCCTCGCGGGAAAGGTCGAGGTCGACCGCGCGGTGGAGATCATCTCCTCGGGAACGCAGCCGCTACGCGATCTGGTCGGCGCGATGCACTCCAAGCTGCTGCTGGCGGCGCTGGACCGGGCGCGTCACGGCTGAGCCGGCACTTACATCGAGGGCGTGAGCGCCAGCTTGGCGGCGGGCGCCGGCTGGAGCGGCCGCGCGAGCAGCAGCGGCCGCGACGGCCAGCACGGCGAGGCCGACGAAGGCCAGCGCGCCGGTGAGCCCGAACAGGGACGACGAGCGGACCCGCGATCGCCGAGCCGACGACGATGCCGCTGATCGAGACCGGGAAGGCGAGGCCGTAGGCGCGGGCCAGGACCTCGTCGTCGAGCATCAGCGGGGCAGCGCCGTCTCGGACGAGGACCTCGCCGACGATCATCCCGCCCCCGCCGAGCAGCGCGAGCGCGAGCGCGGCGGTGAACGTGGGGGCGACGCCGAGCAGGACCCGAGCGGGACGGCGACGAGCACGAGCGCGATCGTCAGCATGCGCCGCCACCGTGCCGGCGCGTCGAGCCGAGCGGTGATGGCGGCGCCGATCACGCCGCCGGCGCCGAACGCGCCGAGCAGCAGGCCGTAGCCGCTCGTCGCCGGCGCCGAGCTTGCGGCTCACCAGCACCAGGGTCACCGTGAGGACGCCGTAGACGGTGCTGCCGAGGACGTCGGCGGCGATCAGCCGGACCGCGGTCGGCGCGCCGCGGAGCGCCTGGGCGCCGGCGCGGATGTCGGCGAGGACGCTCGGGCGGAGGCTGTCGTCGGCCGGCGGCTCGGCGGGCGGAAGGCCGGCGCCGGCGCCGATCGCGCTGATGGCGAGCGGCGGATCCGAGGAAGCTGAGCGCGTTGAGCAGGATCGCGACCGAGGCGCTGCTCCCCATCAGGACGACGCGCGCCGAGCGCCGGACCGGCGACGATCGCGCGCCTGCCCGATCGCCGAGCCGGAGCGCGTTGGCGCGCTGGAGCTCGTCGCTCGACACGAAGCGCGCGGTGGAGGCGGCGACGGCCGGGCGGCTGCACGATGCCCGGCCGCGGTCGCCGCGGCGGCGATCATCGGCGCGAGGAGGATCGGGAGACCGGTCATGGCCACGGCGGCGAGCGCGAGCATCAGCAGCGCTCGCGTCAGGTCCGAGGCGATGATCAGCCGGCGGCGGTCGTAGCGGTCGACGAGGACGCCGCCGAGCGGACCGAGCACGACGATCGGAAGGACGCGGGCGGCGGTGGTCAGGGCGACCAGGGTGGCGGAGCCGGTGCGCTCGTAGACCAAGCGCGAGCAGCGCCACGTTGTAGAGCCAGTCGCCCATGAGGAGAGGGCGAGGCTGAGGATCAGGAGGTGGAACGGAGCGGCCGCCGGGGAGTCGCCGGCGCTGGCTGGTGGCTGATTCGAGCATGTGTAGAGCATGCGTCTAAGCCCCCGGGTCGCGCATCGGGCGCCGGCCCAGTCTTCACCCAGCCAGGTACCTCAGATCTTGCCCGCGGGTGCCTCAGGCCCGGATGAGCCCGCGGCGATGGGCTAAGGCAGCGGCCTCCACGCGCGTCGCCACCCCCAGCTTGGAGAGGATGTTCGACACGTGCACGGAGGCCGTCTTGCGCGAGATGAAGAGCTTCTCGGCGATCTGGCTGTTGGACAGACCGTCGGCGACGAGCCGGAGCACCTCGGCCTCGCGCGCGGTCAGCCCCAGCCGCTCGAACTCGTCGTGGAGGGCTGCCGGAGCATCGCCGGCGGCGGCGCCGTTCTCGGTGACGCGGAGCCGAGCCCGCCGCATCAGTGCCTCGATGTCTGCGAGCAGCGGCGCGCGCCCATCGCGGCGGCCAGCTCGTGCGCCTCCTGCGCCGCCGCCGACGCGCGCCATTCAGATCGCCCTGTCCGCTCAGGGCCTCTGCTTGGCGCAGGAGCGCGTAGGCGAGCGGGAAGGGCTGATTCATCGGCCGGCACGCCGCCACCGCGCCGTCCCACGCCTCGGCCTCGCCCTCGCGCTCGCAGCCGGGCCTGCTCGGCGAGGAACAGTGCCCGGTGGCCCGCGTCGCCGGGCGTCGAGGCGACGAGGCGCTCGGCTTGCGCGGACAAAGCTGCGATGCGCTCTTCGACATCGTGCGGTGTCGGCTGTCCCGCGTCGTGGGCGAGAAGAGCGCGATCGGCCTGGATGCGCGCGCCCAACGCGATCAACGGCCACGTGTAGCGCGCCTCGTCGCGATCTCTGCACCCTCGAGCGCCCGCTCGATGATCCCGGCCGCGCCTTCCAGGTCGCCTCCGGAGCGCGCGAACTCGGCCTCCAGCGTCGCCAGCGAATGGGCGAACTGGGCCGCCGAGGAGCCCCGCAGATGCCGGCGCGCTTCGCGAATATCGGCCTCGGCCCGTTCGCGGTCTCCCATGTAGAGCTCGAGCTCCGCACGGATCAGGATCAGGTTCCCCGCGAACATGCCCGGCGCCGCCGCTCCTGGTGCGACCGCCACCAGCGCCTCCTCCCAGCGGCCGCAGCGAAGCAGCGCCTCGGCCTTGTTGCCCCGCATGAATGCCCCCATGGTCCGTCCCAGGCCGGCCTGATCGATGAACGCCATGCTGTCGTCGGCGATCTCCACCGCCTCCTCGAAGCGTCCGAGCAGCATCAGGAAGTCCGAGAGTGTTGACCAGCGCTCGGGCGGCGGTCCAGTAGAGGCCGGCGCGCCGGCTCTCCTCGGCGACCTCCCGCATGAGGCGCGAGCCCGCGTCGGACTCGCCCATATGCACCATCGCCGTCGCCAGCGCGGCCTGCGCCTCGAGCTTCTCCTCGGTGGCCCCGACCGCCTGTGCCGCGTCCAGCGCCCGCTGCGCGGGATCGACGGAGCGCTCGAACTGCCCCACGCGCGACGAGCGCGCGCGCGAACTGCGCCAGCACGCGCGCGCTCACCTGGCTCGGGATCTCCTGCGGAAGCAACGCGACGGCCTGTTCGAGCACGGCGATCGCCTCGCCTTCGCGGGCGAGGTCGGTCAGAAGCTCGGCGCGGCGGACGAGCAGCATCGCGCGGCGCTCCAGCGTGCCGCCATAGCCGATCTCCGCCAGCGCCTGGTCGACGAGCGCGAGCGCGCGGTCGGTCGCGCCCGCCCGGCCGGCGGCATAGGCCGCGGCTTCGAGCAGCGCCGGATGATCGATTCCGGCGCGCTGCTCTGCATCGGGCACCTGATTCCACAGCTCGAGCGCGAGCTCGAAGTGGCGCTGCGCGGCGGCGTGCGCCGATGCAGCGGCAGCGGCTCGACCGGCGCGCACGGAGGCCGGCAGGGCCCGGGCGACGTCGTGGGCGGCCAGCCAGTGGTGGGCCAGCATCGAGCTGGCGTCGAGGTCGCCGACGGCGAGCTCGCCGCTGGACTCGATCGTCTCGGCGTAGGCGCGGTGCAGCTGGGCGCGCTCGCCCGGTAGGAGGTCCTCGTGGATCGCAGCGCGCGCGAGCGCATGGCGGAAGCCGTATCCGCGCCCGCCCGCGTCGACCACGAGCAGCTGGTGCTCGACCGCCTCGCGCAGCGCCGCGTTCAGCTCCGTTGCGGGCAACCCGGCGACGGCGATCAGCAGCCGATCCGGCGCCCACCGCGCGGCGGCGGAGACCACGCGCAGCACGTGCTGCGCGCCCGGAGACAGCAGCTCCGCGCGCGCCAGGAGGACGTCGCGCAGCGACGGAGGCAGGTAGTCCTGGTCGAGCTGACCCTCGCGCATCGCGCCCAGCAGCTCCTCCACGAACAGCGGAATTCCCTCGGAGCGCTCGAAGATGAACTCGATCAGCTCGCCGTCGCGGCGCTCGCCGAGGATCGCCTCGACCTGGGCGGCGACGTCGCGCCGGCTGAGACGCTCGAGCTCAAGGCGCTCGATCACCCGCTGCTGCTCCCACCGCGCCGCCATGCGCCGAAACGGGTGGGCGCGATGGAGCTCGTCCGAACGCACGGTGAGCACGAGCAGCAGCCGCCGGCCGCTCGTCCGCGCGACGAGCAGCGCCAGCAGGTCGAGCGTCGCCCGGTCGGCCCATTGCAGGTCCTCGAACACGAGCATCAGCGGCGCGCGGGCGGCCAGCCGGCCGATGACCGCGACGATCAGCTCGAGCACCCGCGACGGACCTTCGTCCGCAGGCAGCGAGGCGACCGAGCCATCGTCGAGATCCGGCACGAGGCGCGCGATCTCCGCGCGAGCCGATCCGAGCACCGCATCCAGCTCGGGCGCGGACAGCTCAGCGGCGAGATCACGGATCATCTCGACGAAGCGGCGCGAACGGGATGCCTCCGCCGTCGAGCTCGAGGCACCCGCCGATCAACACCTGCACCTCGGAGGCCCGCGCCCGGTCGATCAACTCGTGCACCAGGCGGGACTTCCCCACCCCCGCCTCGCCGCCCACCAGGACGGTTGCCGACTCGCCGCCGGTCACGCGCTCGAGGGATTCACACAGGGATTGCAACTCCGCCTGGCGTCCCACCAGCACGGGGCTCACGAGACTTCCCGCCACGCAGGCATCATGCCAGAGCCACGGCGGCAAAGAAAAGCCCGGCGCGCGGGTGGCGCGCCGGGCTCTTGGTTGCCGTACGGCTGGCTCCGGCGGAAGAACTTGGGGCTCCTTAGCGCCGGAATCCGTTTGTCTTACGCCAACGCTCGACCTGCATTGTGTGCCCCCTTTCGGTGTCTCTCGCGGCCCCTGCGGACCGTCTGTCGTGATGGGCACATCCTGCGCCTAAGCCGGTCGGCGCACATCGGGCGCGAGCCCGATCTTGGGGCCTCAAATTCGCCTGGGGCGGCTCAGGCGAACGGCCGCGGGACTCAGAGCGCGCTCACCAGACCGCGTCGTGCGCCTCCATCACCCCGTAGCCCTGGGCCAGCTCGCTGCCGTCGGGCAGCCGGCCGGAGAACGTGCCGAACGGCTGCCGGTAGGAGCTGCGGACGAGCAGCAGGTTGTCGCTGCGGGCGCGCTCGGCCTCGGCGCTGAAGCGAAGCTCCCCGACCCGGGACAGGTCGGGCTCGAAGCTGACGGGCTCGACCTCGTGCGGGCGCCCGTCGACCCACACCGTCCGCTCGCTGCCGGATGGCGGAGTCGTTGACCCCGCTGACCAGGTTCCAGGCCAGCGTGCGCCCGTCCGCCGCGGCGCCGACGCCGGCCGACCAGCGCCACGCCGTGTGCCGCCGGTAGTAGGCGGCGGTGTCGTCGACCACGGCGCGAGCGTCGACGACGGCGGGGATGCCGTCGATCGCGATCAGGCCGGTGGCGAGGATGCCGCCCTGCTTGCGCGTCCAGGCGTAGCCGCTGCCCGACCGCGTCACGGTCTCGACCCCGTCAACCTCTTCGAGCGTCAGGTCGACCTGCACGTGCGGCTCGAGGATCCGGACCCGGCCCCGGTGCAGCGCGACGCGGCCGCCTCCGAACCGCGTGCGCTCGAAGAACCGCCCGGCCAGCCGGTCCCAAACCGCCCAGAACGACTGTCGCGCCGGGCCGACCCGGACCAGGCCCACGCACAGCATCACCTCGGGCCCGAATACGCCCACGTACCGCCACGCCTTGAGCGGTCGCCGGCCGTGCCGGGACGGCATCGCGGCAGGCGGGAGCACGAGCCGGCTCAGCGCCGAGGGCCGCGGGGCGCCGAACGCGCCACGGTAGGGGAGGGTGGTTGTCGATAAGATTGACTGACCAGTCAATCGGAAGCCAGCGAGGGGAGAGGACCTGCCGTGCGGGCGGGGGCCGTTCAGCTTAACTCCACCGAGGACACCGACCGGAACCTCGAGACCGCCGACCGGCTGGTCCGGGAGGCCGTCCGGCTCGGCGCGGAGCTCGTCGTGCTGCCCGAGAAGTGGAGCGTCCTCGGCACGGGCGAGCATCTGAAGGCGGGCGCGCAGCCGCTCGACGGGCCCGCGATCGAATGGGCTCGGTCGGTGGCGCGAGAGCTGGAGATCGACCTCGTCGCGGGCTCGATCGTCGAGCGGGTGACCGGCCGTGCGAAGACCTCGAACACCAGCGTCCACGTGAGCCCCGACGGCGAGATCCGCGCCGTGTACCGGAAGATCCACATGTTCGACGTCGAGGTCGACGGCGTTCGCTACGCCGAGTCCGAGCACGAGGAGCCGGGCGAGGAGATCGTCGTCTCGACCCTGGCCGGCGGCGCCACGCTCGGGATGAGCGTCTGTTACGACCTCCGCTTTCCCGAGCTCTACCGGATCCTCGCCGTCCGCGGCGCCGAGGTGACGGCGGTGCCGAGCGCGTTCACCCTCGCCACCACGCGCGACCACTGGGAGCTGCTGCTCCGCGCCCGCGCGATCGAGAACCAGAGCTTCATGATCGCCGCCAACCAGATCGGCACCGCGCCACCGGGCAACCGATCGGGAGGACGCTCGCTGATCGTCGACCCGTGGGGGCTGGTGCTGGCCAGCGCTCCGGACACCGAGACGGCGATCGTCGCGGATCTCGACTTCGACGTCCTGCGCGACGTGCGGCGAAAGCTGCCGTCGCTGGCCAACCGCCGTCCCGCCGCCTACGACTGGAGCCTCGCGTGACCGCCGGCGCGGCCGCGGTCGACAAGCGCCGCCTGATCCTCGACGCCGCGGTGCGCGTGTTCGCTCGGCAGGGCTTTCACACCTGCCGGGTGGCGGACATCGCCGACGAGGCTCAGGTGGCCTACGGGCTCGTCTACCACTACTTCTCCTCCAAGGAGGAGATCCTCGACACGCTGTTCCTGGAACGGTGGGATCTGATGCTCGCCGCGATCGCGGAGGCCGACGCCTCGGCCTCGGCGCCGCGGGAGAAGCTGTACGCGATCGCCGGGTTCATCGTCGACTCCTACCGCTACGACCCCGAGCTGATGAAGGTGATCATCGTGGAGGTCACGCGCGCGGCCAACACGTTCGGGCGGACGCATCTGGCCAAGATTCGCGAGGCGTACGCGCAGATCTCCTCGATCGTGGCGCGCGCCCAGGAGGGCGGTGCGTTCCGCGAGGAGATCACGCCCGACTTCGCGGCGCTCGCCTTCTACGGCCTGATCGAGCAGGTGCTGAGCGGATGGATCTTCGAGCCCGACGGCGTGGGCGAGCAGGAGCTCGAGGGCGCGAAGGGCATGATCGTCGACACGATCTGCCGCGGGCTCGAGCGCTGACGGTTTGGCGGCTCTCAGTCGCAGCGGGCAAACGGCTCCCACCGCCTGTGCCGCCGTCCCGTCTGCTTGAATCCGTGCCCGATGACTGAGAGCCCCCTGGTCAAACGCCTGATCTGGTCCGGATTGCTCGCCGGCACCGGTGCGCTGGCGAGCATCGCGGCGAACCGCGCCGCAGCGGTGATCTGGGAGCGCATGTTCGGCGAAGCGCCTCCGGAGTGAGCGACGAGTCTCAGAGCCCGAGCCTCGAGGCGGCGCCGTCGTCGGCGCATCGAGTCTCCGGGCGCCGGCGCCCAGGTCGCGGCACAGGTCGATGAACGTCCAGAACTGGCGGTGGGAGCTGCGTTCGGCGGTGGTCTCCTGCTCGCCCTGATCCTCAAGCGCCTTGCCAGCTGACAACGGTCGCTCCGAGAACATCGCCCAGGCGATAACCGAAGTATCCGAGCGGATGAGCGTGCTCGTCCGCGAGGAGATCGAGCTCGCCAAGGTCGAGGTCACGCAGAAGGTCACGAGCCTCGGCAAGGGCGCCGTGGCGGTGGGGGCCGGCGCCGTGTTCGGCGTGTTCGCGTTGATCTTCGCGCTCGAGGCATTTGCGTGGGGCCTCAACGACATCTTCGTCGCCGGCGCGGGCGACCTGTGGATCGGCTTCTTGATCGTGTTCGGCGTGCTGCTCTTGATGGGGCTGTCCGCGTTCCTGTTCGCGTGGCGCAAGCTGCGGGTGGGCGCGCCCACCCCGAAGATGGCGATCGACGAGGCCAAGAAGATCCGTGCCACGGTCGGCGCGAAGTCCGGGGATAGCTCGGCCGACGTAGTCGTCTCCTCCGAGGTCCGCCGCTGATGGCCACACGTACGCCGGACGAGATCCGCGCCTCGATCGAGGTCAACCGCCAGGAGCTCGGCACCTCGCTCGAGAAGCTCCGCGCTGAGGTCGTGCACCTGACCGACTGGCGGGGGCAGATCCGCGCCCACCAGCCCCAGGTGCTGATCGGGGCGGCGGTCGCCGGGTTCGTTATCGGCGGCGGCTTCGCCGCGCTCGGCGCGCTCGCCTTCGGGCGCCGGCGCAAGTAGCCGGCGCTCCGAGTCAGATAAACGCGCTCGGGATTCCGCCGGCGCCGAGCAGCCCGGGCCCGACGTGCGTTCCGATCACCGGCCCGATCTCGGACACCACGAGCGGCTCACGCCCGAAGATCTCGGTGGCGCGGGCCGCGAGCTCCCGCGCCTGGTCCGGCGCCTGGATGTGCTGCACCATGTAGGCGTCGGCGCCGTCCTCGGCGCGCGAGCGCAGCAGGTCGACCATCCGCTCGAACGCCCTGCGGCTGGTCCGCACCCGTTCGATCGGCGTGATCTCCGACTCGACGGTCAGGATCGGCTTGATCTTGAGCGCCGACCCGAGCCACGCCTGGGCGCCGGCGATCCGGCCTCCGCGCCGCAGGTACTCGAGCGTGTCGATCGCGAACCACATCTTGAGCTCGGCCCGCGCACGCCGCGCCCGCTCGGCCACCGCGGGCGCGTCGGCTCCGTCCCGGGCCGCTGCGGCGGCGGCCAGGACCACCAGCCCCTGTCCTCCGCACGCGGTGGCGGAGTCGATCACGTGGACCCGCTCGGCGCGCGCGCCGAGCTGCTCGCGCGCCTGCTCGGCCGATCGTACGGTTCCCGACATGCCGCCCGCGAGGTGGATCGAGACGATGTCCTCGCCGGCGTCGAGCAGGGGCTCGTACACGGCCAGGAAGTCGCCGATCGAGGGCTGAGAGGTGGTCGGCAGATCAGCGGCCGTGCGCAGCCGCTCGTAGTAGGCGTCGTAGCTGGCGATGTCGCTCTCGCGCATCGTCTCCTGCGGCCAGTGGATGTACAGGCTGACCTGATGGATGCCGTGCTCCTGCACCATCGCGCGCGGCAGGTAGTGGCACGTGTCGGAGACGATCGCCACAGGCATGAGCCGGAGGACCCTACCAATGCTCCTGGCTCGCCCTCCGGCCGGCGGTCTCGGGCGTCCTACACTTCTCAGGCCAGATGGCGCGGACTCTCATCACCGGAGCGACCGGCTTCATCGGCTCGCACGTCGCCCGCCTGCTGGTGGAGCGCGGCGACGAGGTCACCGCGAGTGTGCTCGCCACCTCGCGCACCGACGGGATCGACGACCTGCCGGTGAAGACCGTGCGCGCGGACGTGCGCGACCGGCGGGCCATCCGGCGGGCGATGCAGGGCATCGAGCGCGTGTTTCACGTCGCCGGCACCACGAACTTCGCGACGTCACGGGAGGAGATGTTCGCGCTCAACCTCGAGGGGACGCGGATCGTGCTCGAGGAGGCGCTGCGCGCCGGCGTCGAGCGGGCCGTCTACACCTCCTCGGTGGCGGCCATCGGCCCGTCCCGGAACGGCCGTCCCGCCGACGAGACGAACGTCTGGGACGCCGGGCGCTACGGCATCCCGTACGTGGACTCCAAGCACGAGGCCGAGGTGCTGGCGCTGCGGCTGGTGGCCCGTGGGCTGCCGCTCGTGATCGTCAACCCGGCGCACGTGTTCGGCGCCGGGGATCCCGGACGCTCCTCGACGACGCTCGTGCGCCGGTTCATGCGCCGGCAGATTCCCGCCTACGTCGACGGAACGCTCAACATCGTCGGCGTGCGCGACGTCGCACGTGGGCACCTGCTCGCCGATGAGCGCGGCGAGATCGGTGAGCGCTACATCCTCGGAAACCGCAATTTCACCTTCGACCGGCTGTTCGCCGACCTCGGCCGGCTGTCCGGGGTGGAGCCGCCGTCGCTGAAGCTCCCGGTCCCGGTCGCGCTGGCGCTGGCCACGGCGGCGGAGCGGACTCCCCGGGTGCGGATGCCGATGCCGGCCGAGGTGCGCGCCGCATCGCTGCACTGGGCGGTCCTCAGCACCAAGGCCAAGCGCGAGCTGGGCTGGCGGCCCTCGCCACACGAGGAGGCCCTGGAGGAGACGATTGCCTGGTACCGCGAGCGTGACAGCCTGAGCCTCGCGCCGGTGGGCGCGCGCCAGCCGCTGCCGCTGCGGCTGGCCGCCGGCGCGGCCCGGCTGACGGGGCTCGGGTAGCCCCGTGGCCACGCTCTACCGCTGCAGGCACCGACGAACTGGCTGTGCCCGTGCGGCAAGGTCGCGCGGGCGCTGAAGCGCGATGGCGTCCCGTTCGAGCAGGTGGTCGTCCCGCAGCGCCGGGCGCAGCGCGAAGAGGTGGAGGCGCTGACCGATCAGCGGCGCGTGCCGGTGCTGGTCATCGACGGCGAGGCGATCTGCGACTCGCGCCGGATCGTCGAGCACCTGGAGCTCAGGCGATCGGGCTGAAGCACGCCCTGCTCGGTCACCAACGCGGTGACGAGCGCGGCCGGGGTGAGGTCGAAGGCCGGGTTGCGGCATGGCGTGCCCGGCGGTGGTGCCGGCGGCCCGCACCTCGTCGGCGTCGCGCTCCTCGATGGTGATCTCGGCCCCGGTCGGCGTGTCCAGGTCGAGCGTCGAGGTCGGACCGGCCACGACGAACGGGATCCCGGCGGCATTTGCCGCCAGCGCGAGCCCGTACGTGCCGACCTTGTTGGCGACGTCACCGTTGGCGGCCACGCGGTCGCAGCCGACGATCACCGCGTCGACCTCGCCGCGAGCGATCAGGCCGGCGGCGGCCGAGTCGACGATCAGCTCGAACGGAATGCCCAGCCGGGCGAGCTCCCAAGCGGTCAGCCGCGCGCCCTGGAGCAGCGGGCGCGTCTCGGTGGCGAGCACGTGGTCGAGCCTGCCTCGGTCGTGGAGCTCGGCGATCACGGCCAGCGCCGTGCCGCGTCCGGGCGCCGCCAGCGCGCCCGTGTTGCAATGGGTGAGGATCCGCTCGGCGCCTGCGAGGAGCTCCGCGCCGTGGCGGGCGATCGCTTCGCTCGCCGCCTCCTCCTCGGCGTGGATGGCCCGCGCCTCGGCCAACGGATCGGCCGCGGCGGCGACGCGGTCGACCGCGTAGGCCAGGTTGACTGCGGTGGGCCGCGCCGCCTTGAGCACGTCGGGTTGCGGGTCGAGCGCCATCCCGTACGCGGCGGCCACGCCGATGAGCGGCGCGCCGCGGATGGCCAGGCGCCGGATGGCGTCGGCCACGTCCGCGGCGCTGGTCAGCCTCAGATAGTGCTCACGCTGCGGCAGCTGCGTCTGGTCGAGTGCGACCAGCGCCGTCGCCGTCGAAGCGGAGCGCTTCGATCAGAGCCGGTTCTCGATCGACAGCGGCGGCGCCTCGGCGCGCTCGACCGCAGGCGCCTCCTCGGCCGGCTCGTGCATCGAGTCCGAGCGCCTGCTGGAGCTCGCCCGACTGGTACATCTCGCTCACGATGTCGCATCCGCCGACGCAGCTCGCCGTCGACGAACAGCTGGGGGATCGTCGGCCAGTTCGACAGCGCCGAGAGCTCCTGGCGGATCCGCGGGTCGGGGAGGATGTCGACCGCGGCGAACGGCCGGCCCAGCGACTGGAGGATCGCCACCGTGCGCGCGGAGAAGCCGCATGCCGGCTGGTCGGGCGTTCCCTTCATGAACAGGATCACGCGTTCTCGGAGATCGCCTCCTGGATGGCGTCGCGCATCGGGTTGGTGGCTTGATCGGTCATGCTTCGCCTCCGTTTTCGTCGGCTTGGGTCTGGATCGATAGGGCGTGGATGCGGCCGCCGATCTCCGCCCCGAAGACCTGGTAGACGAGCCGGTGCGCCTGGATCCGCGAGAGGCCGCGGAACGCGGGGGCGGTGATCGTCGCGCTGAAGTGGTGGCCGTCTCCGGTCACCTGGGCCCGGGCGCCGGGGATCCCGGCCTCGATCCGAGCCTTCAGCTCCTCCGGGGTGGCGGCGCCCGCGGACATGCTGAAAGCGTAGCGAGATCCATGGCTATACTGAATGAAGCAAGCGACCGATACTGGGTGAAGCATGATCACATTGACCGACAAGGGCGCTGAGAAGGTCCAAGAGTTCCTGGCCACCCAGGCCACCGCCGCCACCACCGCCGGCCTGAGGGTCGGGGTCCGGGGCGGGGGCTGTTCCGGGTTCCAGTACGCGCTCGCCTTCGACGAGCAGCGTGACGAGGACACCGTGTTCGAGGACAAGGGCATCCGCCTGCTCGTCGATCGGGCCAGCCTCCCCTACGTGCGGGGCTCGGTGATCGACTTCGTCGAGGGCCTCCAGGGCGCCGGCTTCAAGGTCGAGAACCCGAACGTGATCGCCGCCTGCGGTTGCGGCTCCTCCTTCCGCGTGGCGGAAGAGGAAGAGGTCTCCGCGGTCTGACGCCCTCGGTGGCGCGGACCGCGCCACCGGCTCGCTAACCTCGGCCGCATGCGGGGAACGTTGAAAGCCGTCGCGTCGCTGGGCGCGGCCGGGCTGCTGGTCGCCGGCTGCGGTAGCTCCTCGCCGCTCGGCCAAGCAGCCGCCCACCGCGACGCTCACCCGCGCCGCGTTCGTCTCCTCGGCCGCGCCCGGATACCGGGCCGCGATCAGCCTGAAGGAGAACGTGCCGGGCGTCGGCGTGATCACGGCCTCCGGGATCGGGTCGTTCCGCCTCACGCCCACGCACGAGGGCTCGATGGTCATGCAGCTCAAGATCCCGTCCGCCGCCTCGTCGGGGCTCGGGACCCTGCAGATGCAGGCCGTGTACGTGCCTGGGACGGTCTACATGAAGCTGCCGCCCCAGCTCGCGAGCCGGATCCCCGGCGGCAAGCCGTGGCTCTCGATCAACCTGAACCAGCTGGGGAAGGCGGCGGGCATCCCCGGCCTCGGCTCGCTGGCCAACAGCTCCTCGTCGCTGAACAACCCGGCGCAGTACGTCACCTACCTTCGCGCCACCACGAACGGCACCGTCCGGAACCTGGGCCAGGCGACGATCAACGGCGTGGGCACGACTCACTACCACGCGGTGATCGACCTCAACAAGCTCCCCAACGTCGTCCCCGCCTCCTCGCGCGCCAGCGTCCAGCAGCTGGTGGCGGCGCTGAAGAAGCGCGGCACGAACACTCAGCTTCCGATCGACGCGTGGATCGACTCGTCGCAGCTGATCCGGCGGGTGGTGATCACCTACAGCGAGCCCATCAACGGCCAGCAGGCCAGCGTCACCACTCAGGTGGACTTCGTCCAGTACGGCCCGCAGCCGGCGCCCACGGTGCCGCCGGCGGGCCAGACGCAGAACCTGCTGTCGCTGACCGGCGGCAAGCCGTAAACCGTCGGTAGAAACTCGGAATTATTCCGAGTTACGTCGTGCGGGTCAGATGGGCGTCGCCCGCAGCGACTCCCACAGGAACAGCGAGGCGAGCGTCCGGTGGGGGCGCCACCGTTCGGCGATCTCCTCGACCTCCGCCGCGCTCGGCATCGCCGGGAGCCCGTAGCGGAGCATCACCGCGCGGCGGATCCCCAGGTCGCCGGAGGCCACGACGTCAGGGCGGCCGAGGGTGAACATCAGGAACAGGTGGGCGCTCCAGAGCCCGATGCCCTTCACCGCGGTCAGCTCGCGGATGACCTCGTCGTCGGGCAACTCGTCCAGGCGATCGAGCGCGAGTGAGCCGTCGACGACGTGCTCGGCCAGGGAGCGCAGGTAGCGCACCTTGGCGTGGCTGAGCCCGGCCGCGGTGCGCAGCTCGTCGGGATCGTCGGCGAGCACCTCCTCTGGCTGTCGGCGGGCGCCCGCCGAATCGCTCGGTCAGCCGGCCGTAGATCGCGCGCGCGGACTGGGTCGAGAGCTGCTGGCCGACGATCGCGCGCACCAGCGCGCCGTAGCGATCGTCCGGCCGCCCACGACGGGGGTCGCCGTGCCGTCGGTCGCCGAGCTCGTCGATCGACCGCCCGCAGGACCGGGTCCGCCGCCCGCAGCGCGGCGACGGCGTCCGTCATCCCGTGACGGTGAGCGCGGCCCCGTCGAGCGCGCCCAGGGCTCGCTCGATCGAGCAGGAGATGCAGGTGAAGGTCGGGCGTGTCGCGCAGCGTGTAGGCGCTCGACTCGGTGGTGCGCAGCCGCTGCACCAGGTCGAGGAAGTCGGACGGGTTGTCGGTCTCGAACGCGACCACGAACTCCTGGTCGTCGAGTCCGAACGAGTAGCTCGTGTTCAGGTCGACCGACGGATACTCGCGGCCCACCTTGATGTGGTCCTGCATGATCCGCCAGCGCTCGTCGGCGGCAGCGCGTACCAGGCGCGCGTCTTGACGAACGGATAGACGAACAGGTAGCGCCCGTGAGCGGGACGAACCTCCAGCCGCGACTCCTCCGAGTACTCCGACGGCTTGGTCATGGCCAGGAACGAGTACGGGGACGTGCACCACTTCATCAGGCCGCTCTGGGCCAGGACGACGTGGAACTCGTGGATGCGCTCGAGGTTCTGGGCCTGGCTGAGCAGCATCAGATCGGCGTCGCCGCGAGTCCCGACGAGCGAGAACGCACGCAGCAGGTGACCTTCGGCGAAGTCCTCGCAGGCGGCCATGAACTCGCGTTTGTCGTCGGCGCGGCGCTCGTCGTCCAGCCGCCGCCACTCCGGATCCACGCGCAGGAAGGTGTACTTGACGAAATGACGTACGGGCATCGAACGGATGATAGGCCCCCGAACCCAACGCTTCCGGATATGAAGCTAGGATTGAGAACCATGCGGATAGCCCTCGTGTCTCCGTACTCGTGGACATATCCGGGAGGGGTCACGAGGCACATCGAGGCGCTAGCCCGGCAGTTCAGCGAGGATGGCCACTACGTGCGCGTGCTCGCGCCGTTCGACCCGCCCGACCGGTTCTCGGCGGTCCTCCATCGCGGGGCCTCGCCCCAGGCCGTCCAGCCTCCCGACTTCCTGATACCCCTGGGCCGGACGGTGGGCTTCAAGGCCAACGGCGCGGTCTCCAACCTGTCGATCACGCCGTACGGCTATACGAAGATGGAGCATGAGCTCCACACCGGCGGATTCGACGTCGTCCATATCCACGAGCCGATCGCGCCCACGCTCAGCTGGCTGGCCACGGACCGCACCCGGCTGCCGCTCGTGGGCACCTTCCACACCTACAACGAGAACCGGGTCTCGAACGGGATCGCCAACGTCGTCGGTGCGCGGCGGGTGTTCAACCGTCTGCACGTCCGGATCGCGGTGTCCGAGGCAGCGGCCTGGACCGCGCGGCGCTTCTTCGGCGGCCACTACCGGGTGATCCCCAACGGCGTGCACGTCGATCCGGACCGCTTGCTCCAGCTCGCCGCGCGGCCCGCTGCGGATCGGCTGCGGATCGTGTTCGTGGGCCAGGCCGTCGAGCGCAAGGGACTGCCGCTGCTGCTGCGTGCCTTCGAGGCGCTGCGTGAGCACGTGCCCACGGAGCTGACCGTGATCGGGCCCTCGCGCGAGGAGCTCGATCGGATGCTCCTCGACGCCACCGGCGTGCGGATGCTGGGCAAGGTCGACGACGAGCGCAAGCGTGAAGAGCTCGCGCAGGCGGACGTGCTGTGCGCGCCCTCGCTCGGAGGCGAGAGCTTCGGGATGGTCCTGACCGAGGCCTTCGCGGCCGGCACGCCCGTGATCGCGTCCAACATCCCCGGCTACCGCGACGTCGTGTGCGACGGGGTCGACGGCGTGCTCGTGGAGCCGGGGAACGCCCAGGCGATCGCCGAGACGCTCCGCGATCTGTGGGAGGAGCCGGAGCGCCGCGCGGCGATGGCGCGCGCGGCCGCGGCGGACGTGCACCGCTTCGCGTGGCCGCAGGTCGCGGCCCAGGTCATGGAGACCTACGAGGCGGCGATCGCCACGCCGGCGCCGGCGACGACGCTGCAGAAGGCGGCCGTCCGCGTCGGCGCCCGCGCCGCCGATCTGAAGCCCCACGCGCCGGCCCAGCGCCTGCCCAGCCTCCAGGTCACCCCGAAGCACGAGCGGCGTAGCCGCGCCCTCGCGCTGGCCCGCCGCACCGCCCTCGCGGCGGTGACGCTGGGTGGCGCCGTGCTGGGCGTGCTCGCCCTCCAGAAGATCGGGCTGTCCAACATCGCCAACGCGCTCGTGAACTCGAGCCCCACGTTCGTGCTGCTCGCGCTCGTGTTCATGGGCAGCGCGATGGTCTTCCGCGCCTTCTCCTGGCACGCGATCCTCCGTGCCGCGCTGCCGCAGGCGCGCGTGCGGCTGTCCGACGCCATGCGGGGGACGATGATCGGCGTGCTCATGTCCTCGACGCTGCCCGCGCGGCTCGGCGAGCCCTCGCGCGCGCTGGTCGTGGCGCGGCGCACCGGACGGCCCCGCGAGCATCTCCCGGTCGTGCTCGGCACGGTGGTGTCGCAGACCCTGCTGAACATCGTCGCGCTGGTCGTGCTGGGCGCCGTGATGTTCTCCTCCGTCGACATCTTCAGCGGCCACCAGGACGCGCTGCTGGTGGCGGCGATCGCGCCACTTGCGCTGCTGCTGATCGTCGTGCTCTCGCCCGTCCTCCTGCGCCACGCGCGCAACCGGTCGGACTCGAGCCGCGTGCACGCGCTGCTGGCGCAGCTTCGCGGGGCGCTCACCCGCGTCCGCGCCGGCCTGACCGTGTTCCGCCGCCCCCGCCTCGGCGCTGCCGCCGCCGTCTTCCAGCTCGGGGCCTGGGGCCTTCAGTGGCTGTCCTGCTACATGCTGCTGATGGCGCTCGGCCTCGACCACCAGGCCGGGATCGCGGCCGCGGCGGCGGTGCTGTTCGCGGTCAACATCACCGCGGTCCTGCCGGCCACCCCGGCCAACCTCGGCGTGTTCCAGGCCGCCTGCGCCGCCGTTCTGCACACCGGCTGGCACATCGGCCTCGGTGCCGGCGTGGCCTACGGGGTGATCCTCCAGGCGGTCGAGGTGTCGACCGCGATCGCGATGGGCATGCCGGCGCTGCTCAAGGAGGGGATGTCCTGGCGCGAGGTCCGGATGCGCGCCATGCACGCCACGCCGGTCAAGCTGCCGGCGCGGCTCGGAGCGCGGTGGGGCGGTGCGGTCAATGCTGAGAGCTAGCCGCGCCCGAGTAGCGCAGCGCCGGCGAGTGCCAGGACGATCCCGGCGATCTGCACCGGCCTGGCTCGCTGCCTCTGGACGACGACGCCGAGCAGGATCGTGCTGACCGGGTAAAGCGACGAGATCGCGGAGACGATGGTGAGGGCCCCATGGCGCGAGGCGGCGGCGTAGGCCAGATCGCCGGCGACGCCGGCGCAGGCCAGCAGCGTGAGCGGCCCCAGCCGGTCGGTCCGCGGCAGACGCCGGCGTCCGGCGAGGGCGGCGATCGAGGCGGGCAGCGCCGTGCTCGCGGTGACGATCGCCGTCGACCAGTACGGATCAATCCGGCCGGCGGCATGGAATGAGCTGAGCATGGTGCCGACCCCAGCCGCGGCTCCGAGACAGACGAGCAGGCTATGGATCGGACGCTGACCGCCCGCGCCGGCCGGCCGCCACGCACTCACACCGCCGCCCACCAGTGCGAGGGCCAGCCCGATCGCGATCGGCGTGGTGATCCGATCGCCGCCGATCACGCCGACGAGCACGGCCAGCGTGGCCCCGAGCGCTCCCACCGGCGCGGTGATGAAGGCGTCCCCGCGACTGATCGCCAGGTAGACCAGTCGCAGCTCGACCGTCACTCCAAGGCCGGCGAGGCAGGCGAACAGCAATCGCGGATTCGCGGGTGGCGCTCCGTGCACGATCAGCACGGGCGCGAGCAGGATCAGGCTGATGAGCTGCGAGATCGCGACGACCACGAACACCGGGGTGTCGCGGCGTGCGGCGCCGCCCAGGAAATCCGAAGCGCCCCATGCGAGCGCGGTGATCACGGCCAGTAGCACCATCAAACTAAGCTTTGCCGGAACACTGTACCAGCAAACATCGTTTTGCTGGTACACTCGGCGGCATTCAGTCGATCGAGCAATTGCCATTCGTGGCCGGCCATGTCGCCCTCGACTTCGTCAACACGGCGGAGGAGCGAGGGCACCCAGAGGCCGGCGAGGCGCTGAACACGCCGGCGGATCTGCGCGTGTGGGGACGCCGCTACGGGCTGCTCACCGATGCCGCAGATGACGAGGCCGAGCTCGGCCGTGCCCTCGAGGCGCGCGAGCTGCTCTATCGCCTGTTCTACTCGCGGGCGCACGAGGGCTCGTACGCGCCGGCGGATCTAGACCGGCTGTCGCGGCTGGCGGCTGACGCCTACCGTGCCGGCGAGCTGGATCCGGAGCTCAGATGGCGCTGGTCGCCCACCGAGCCGGCCACCGTGCGCCATGTCGCGGTCACCTCCGCGGTCGCCCTGCTCCAGCACGGCTCGCGCCTCAAGCAATGCCCCGGCGAGCGCTGCGGCTGGTTCTTCCTCGACGCCACCAAGCGCGGCAACCGGCGCTGGTGCTCGATGGGCGAGTGCGGCCAGGAGGCCAAGACCGCGCGCCGGCGGGCGCGTCGCGCGGCAAGGGATTAGGCGGGCGCCGGGCATGGATGCCGGCGCGCAACGGCCCCATGGACGCTGGGCGCAGGCCCGGCCCCAAATCAGGCAGTCGAGACCTCTTCCCCCTCGCCGGCGGAGTCCGCGCCCTTCTTCGCCGCCTCGGCCTGCGCCAGCTGGCGGTTGACGTGGTCCCAGTCGATGTTGCGGAAGAACGCCTCGACGTACTGCTTGCGCCCGTCCGGGCGTGGCCCCGAAGTCACGCACGTAGGCGTGCTCGTAGACGTCGAGCGCGAGCACCGGCACCATGTTGTAGACCGCCCACAGGTTCTGGGTGTCCATGATGTAGTTGAACAGCGAGCCGTCGTTGAGGTCGTAGCCGACCATCACCCAGCCGCGCGCCGCCGACGCTGCCTTCTTGACCGCGTCGAACCACTTGTCGACGCCGCCCAGCTCCTCGTGGATGAGCTCGGCGAAGCGGCCCCCGGGCTCACCGCCGTCGCCGCCCAGATGGCCGAAGTACAGGTCGTGGTTCTTGAAGCCGAGCAGCGCGAACGTGTAATCGATCGAGACCGCGCGCAGCGGCGAGTAGACCTGGTTGCCCTCGATCTCGGCGTAGTCGAAGCCCTTGAGGATCTTGCGGCACTCGTTGACCTTCTTGACGTAGCCCTCGTAGAGCTTGTAGTGGTCCTCCATCGTCTGCTTCGAGATTCCGTCCAGCTCCTTCTCGAAGGCCGGGAACTTGCGCGGCTCGAGTTCGCTCCAGGGCATAGAGGCTCCTTTGAGATCCGGGGTTACCCCTAATACTGCCCGCGCGTGAAGCGGCTAATCGAGGCCGCGCGCGGCGCGACGCACCCGCCGGCCGTGTGGCGTCAGGCGGCGCTCGACTTCCGGCGGGCGCCCGCGCGAGGTCCGCGCCCGCGCGATCTCGGCCGTCATCCCGGCCCTGAACCTGGCCGTGTCGAAGCGGGCGGCGTTGCGGACACAGGCGACCGTGTCGACCGCGGCGTCGTCGAACTCGACGATGGCCTGCGCCAGCTCGTCGGGGCCGCCCGACCAGAAGCGGCCGGTGACGCCGTCGACGATCGTCTCGAGCGCGCCCCCGCCGTGCCGGGCGATCACGGGCCGCCCCGCCGCCTGGCTCTCGACCGCGACGAGCCCGAACTCCTCGATCGAGGTCAGGATCAGGGCGCGCGCGCTGCGGAGCACCTCGGCCACGGCGCCGTCGCTGATCCGGCCCGCGAACTCGATCGTGTCGCCGGCCAGGGCCTGCAGGCGCCGGGCCTCCGGGCCGTCGCCGACCACGATCAGGGGCAGCCTGAGCCGGTTGAACGCCTCGACCGCCACGTCGAGCTGCTTGTGCGCCATCAGCTCCGATACCGCGACGTAGTGCTCGCCGACTCGCCCGGGGGAGAAGCGCGAGATCTCGACCGGGGGATGGACCACGCCCGCCTCGCGCCCGAAGTAGGTCTGGATCCGCTGCTGGGTGATGCGCGAATTGGCGACGTAGCGGTTGGTCCGCTGCGCGGCGATCCAGTCCCACTGGCGCCAGCGGCGGAACACGCCGCGCAGGAACGCCCGGGTCAGCGGGTCGTGGCAGCGGGCGAGCGTCTTGTCGCGGTCGTTCCAGGCATAGCGGAACGGGTTGTGGCAGTAGCTGACGTGGACCGTCTCCTCGTCGACAGAGGATCGCGTGCGCCCAGGCCGAGGAGCTGGAGACGACGAGGTCGTAGCCGCGACAGGTCGAACGACTCGATCGCCGCCGGGTAGAACGGCAGCAGCGCCCGGAACGTCCGCGCCGACGGGTGCAGGCGCTGCAGGAACGAGGTGTGCATACGCCGGTCGACGAAGCGTCCTTCGGTTCCCTCCTCGTCGTACACCGCGGTGTAGATGTCGGCCTGCGGCCACATCTCGCACAGCTCCGCGAACACGCGCTCGGCCCCACGCAGATCGAGCAGAAAGTCGTGCACCAGGGCAACGCGTGGCGAAGCCTGCAGAGCGGTCCGGTCCTCCACCAAGGCCAGTCTATGCCGCCGACGGACGGCGGCGCGGCAGAACCCGTGCGTCGCAGCGCGCCAAACCGGCGCGCGGGGATCAGGCCTCGGCCATCGCCGGCTCGTCGGCCGGCCCGGTGGCGGCGTCGTCCGGATCCTGGTCGGTCAGCTCGGCCAGGCGCGTCGGATCGCGCTCGGTTCCGGCGATCAGCTCGTCGGCCGCCTGCCTCGCGCTCTTGGGCAGGAATCCCGACTTCATCCCGAAGTACACGGCCTGGGGATGGTGGGCGACGATCGCCAGCGTCGACTGCTCGGGCTCGACCGCGTAGCCGCCGGAGAGCTGCAGGCCGATGCTCGGAGCGTCGAGCAGGCGGAAGACCTTCTCGTGCTCGGACTGCTCGGGGCAGGCCGGGTAGCCCCAGGAGTAGCGGCGGCCCTGGGTGGGCTCGATGCCGAGGTCGTTGCGCGCCCGCGCGTGTACCCACTCCGCCATGCCCTCCGCGGTCTGGACGCCGAGGCCGTGGACGAACAGCTGCTCGGCGAACTCCCCGTCCGCCTCGAGGCGGGCCATCAGCTCGGTCACCTCGTCGCCGGCGGTCACCGCCTGGAGCGCGACCACGTCGGTCTCGCCGCTGTCGACCGGCCGGTAGAAGTCGGCCAGGCAGATCCGGTCGTGCTTGGGCTGGCGCGGGAAGACGAGGCGCTCGAGCTCTGTGGTAGCCGGGAGCTTCGGGGTCCCAGATGATCAGCTCGTTGCCGTCGGAGTTGCAGGGGAAGTAGCCGAGCAGGGCGCGGGGGTGCAGGTAGGTCTGCTCGCGCCACATCCGCTCCAGGCGGGGCTGGAAGTCATCGCGGAGCAGCTTGCGCCAGTCCTCGCCCTTGACGCCGCGCCCGCCCCAGTGGAGCTTGAACAGGACGTGGGTGTCGAGGTGGTGGAAGACCTCGTCCAGGTCGACGTCGATCTCGCGTACGCCGTAGAACGGCGGCTCCGGGACGGGGGTGTCGGTGCGGGCGGCGCTCCGGGTCGTGTCGGTGACCGGGGGGAGATCCTCGATCGGGGCCACGGGGGCCTCGCGCAACTGCTGGGCCGCGTCGCGCGTCTTGGCCACGAGCGCCTCGCGCGCCTGCGGGTCGATCAGCTGGTCCATCTTGGACAGGCCCTCGAACGCGTCCTTGCAGTAGAACACGCCGGCCTCGTAGACCTCGTCGGACTGGGTGCCGTTCGGATAGAGGATGCGCAGCCCGAAGTTGCGGTTGATCGCGGCGCCGCCGATCAGCACGGGGAACTCGTGGCCGTGCGAGTGCAGCTCCTGGACGCAGGCGGGCATCTGCTTGGAGGTCGAGACGAGCAGGGCGGAGAGGCCGATGGCGGTGGCCTTGTGCTCGACGGCGGCGTCGATGATGGTCGAGATCGGCACCTGCTTGCCCAGGTCGACGACCGTGTAGCCGTTGTTGGTCAGGATCGTGTTGACCAGCGACTTGCCGATGTCGTGGACGTCGCCGAACACGGTGGCGATCACGACCGTGCCCTTGGTGTAGCCCTCGATCTTGTCCAGGTAGCGCTCGAGCTGGGCCACGGCGCGCTTCATCACCTCGGCCGACTGGAGCACGAAGGGGAGGATCAGCTCGCCGGCGCCGAACTTGTCGCCGACCTCCTTCATCGCCGGCAGCAGGACGTTGTTCAGCGTGGGGACGGCGCCGATCTTCTCGACGCTCTGGTCGATCCAATCCTCCACGCCGTCCTTCTTGCGGCGGAGGATGTGGAAGTGCAGGGCCTCCTCGGGCTCCATGTCCGCGGTCGGGTCGGCCTGGGTCTCTGCCTCGGCGGGGCCCTTGGACTCGAAGTGGGCGATGAAGCGCTCGAGCGCGTCCTCGCGGCGGTTGAACACCAGGTCGTCGGCGAGCTCGCGCTCCTCTTGCGGGATCTCGCCGTACGGCGTGATGTGGTTGGGGTTGACCATCGCCAGGTCGAGCCCCGCCTCCACGCAGTGGTGCAGGAACACGCTGTTGAGCGCGCTGCGGGCCGGCACGCCGACGCCGAAGCTGACGTTGGAGACGCCGAGGGAGGTCTTGACACCCGGGATGTTCTGCTTGACCTGGCGGATCCCCTCGATCGTCTCGATCGCGCTGGGCTTCCACTCGTCGTCGCCGGTTGTGAGGGTGAACGTGAGGCAGTCGAAGATGAGCGCCTCGCGGTCGAGGCCGTGCTCATCGCAGCAGAGCTCGGTGAGGCGCTGGGCGATCTCGAGCTTGCGCTCCGCGGTCTTCGCCATCCCGACCTCGTCGATCGTCAGGGCGATGAGCGCCGCGCCGTGGGCCTTGGCGATCGGGACGACCGTGTCGAGCTTGGCCCGGCCCGCCTCGAGGTTGATCGAGTTGACGATCGCGCGGCCGGGGATCTGCTCGAGCGCGGTCTGGATCACGTCGGGCTCGGTCGAGTCGATCTGGATCGGCGCCGGCTGGGAGAGGCTGATGCGCTTGACCACCTCGCGCATCTGGTCGGCCTCGTCCTGGCGCTCGGTCAGCGCCACGCAGATGTCGAGCACGTGGGCGCCACCGTTGACCTGGTCCTCGGCCACGTTGATCAGGCCGTCGTAGTCGTCGGCCAGCAGCAGCTCCTTGGCCTTGCGGCTGCCCTGCGAGTTGACGCGCTCGCCGACCAGCGTGGGGCGGGGGTCCTGGACGAGCGGCGTCGCCGCGATCATGCTCGAGACGTAGGTGTCACGGCGCGGGGGGCGGGGTTGTGCGGGCTTGCTCTGCACCCGCTCGGCGATGGCCTGGATGTGGGCGGGCGTGGTCCCACAGCAGCCTCCGACGATCGAGATGCCGTAGCGCTCGACGAACTCGCCGAGGACGTTGGCGAGCTGCTCGGGCTGCTCGGGGAAGATCGTCTCGCCGTTCGGGCCCTGGAGGGGCAGGCCGGCGTTGGGGATGCAGTGCACGGGCTTGCTCGAGGTCTCGGCCAGGAAGCGGATCGCGTCGCGCATGTCCTCGGGGCCGGTGGAGCAGTTCAGGCCGATCACGTCGACTTGCAGTGCCTCGAGGGTGGCCAGGACGGCGCTGATGTCCGTGCCGAGGAGCATCTTGCCGCCGTTGGGGAGGAGCGAGACGGAGCACTGGATGGGGACGGTGCGGCCCGTCTCCTTGAACGCCTCGCGGGCGCCGAACACGGCGGCCTTGACCTCGAGGATGTCCTGGGCCGTCTCGATGATGATCAGGTCCGCGCCACCGTTGATCAGGCCGCGGGCCTGCTCGTGGAACACGGTCACGAGCTCGGGGAAGCGGATCTGGCCGAGGGTCGGGTCGTTGCTGGCGGGGAGGAAGCCGGTGGGGCCGATCGAGCCGGCGACGAAGCGGCTCTCGCCCGCGGCCTTGCGCGCGATCTCGGCCGCCTTGAGGTTGATCTCCTCCGTGTGCTGCTCCAGCCCCCACTCGGAGAGCTTCAGGCGCGAGGCCTGGAAGGTGTCGGTCTCCAGCACCTCGGCGCCGGCCTCGAGCATCGAGGTGTGCACGCCCTCGATCACGTCGGGGCGGTTGAGCACGAGCGCCTCGTGGCAGCGCCCGGGGAGCCGGTAGTCGTCCTCCAGGCTCAGGTCGAACTGCTCGAGCGTCGCTCCCATGCCGCCGTCGTAGACGAGGACGCGGTCACGGGTGGCGGCCAGGAAATCTCGCATCGCGGGCATGCTAGCAACGAACGGGGGCAACCTTGACAAACTTGTGGCAAGGTTGGGATGGGGGCCGCGCGCCGGCGCCCGCGCAACGATCGGGCGCCTGACGGGTTTCTCGCTCGGAGGTCGTTCCGGCGGCCATCGCTGCCGATACGACGGAGTAAGCCTCCCTCGAAAGGAGAACCTTGATGAAGATTCGCGCTGCACTGACATTGGCGGCCGTGCTCCTCGGAGTCGCCGCGCCGGCCGCTTCGGCGCATCGCCGCCCGCACAGCTACTGGCGCACCTACCCCGTGGCGTCTTCGCTGTGTGAGCGGGTGGCCGCCGGTCACGCACCCAAGCGGCTGGCCGCCGATACCACGCAGATCACGCCGACCGCCGGCACGGCGCGTGCTGCGGCAACAGCTACACGCAGGCGCTCACCACGTACCAGACCGCCGTCGCTCCGATCGCCGGTCAGGTCAAGTCCACGCTGGCGAGCGTCCGCGCCGCCCGGCGGGCCGCGAGGCAGACGGGCGACTGGACCGCGTATCAGACCGCCGTCCAGCAGGCGGTTGCCACGCTGAAGGGCCTGCGCGCCCAGGTCCACACCGCCCAGCAGGCGTACGTCGCGTCGATTCGCGCCGCGCGCCAGACGTTCTGGACCACGGTCCACGCGCTGCGCGGAGCCGGCTCGCTGCCCGCCGATACGGGCAATCCGGCTCCCCCGCGTGCCGCGTCCGTGCGACCGCCTGTCTGCCCGCTGAGCGGGCGGAACCGCGGCTGCGTCGAGCGGGTCGCCATCCGGCCGTCGTTATGCCCGGGTTGTCAGCTCCCGGCGCGGCTCACCAGCCGCGAGAGCACGATCTGGGAGTGCGTGCGCTCGACGGGGCCGTCGCGCTGGAGGTCCATGATCAGGCGCTCGAGGTCGGCGTTGTCCTCGGTGCGCACGCGGGCGATCGCGTCGGCGTCGCCGGTGACGCTCCAGGCCTCGACCACCTCGGGGTAGCGCCGGAGCATCTCGGCGACCTGGTCGAGCGGCGTGCCCGGCGCGTAGAAGAGCTCGATCAGGGCCTCGGTGTGGCTGCCGAGCGCGGAGTAGTCGACGACCGCGGTGAACCCCTGGAGGGCGCCCCGCGCCCGCAGCCGGTCGACGCGCCGCTTGACCGCCGGCGCCGACAGCGACACCCGCCGGGCGATGTCGTCGTACGTCCGCCGGCCGTCCTCGAGCAGCAGCGCAATTATCTGACGATCTGCGGCATCCATGGTTCAGAATCTTGCGCAGAATACATCGTGATCGGCATCGACAACCGCCGGAGCGGGGTTTAGGCTGCCGACATGCGCGTTCTGTTCGACGAGGCACACAGCGAGGCGTGGACGATCCGCCTCGAGCTGGCGCGCGCCGATGCAGCCCGCTCACCCCGGTGACGCCTCCTATGCCGGCGCCGCGGCCGCCCTCGCGGAGCGCGACTTCGTCGTCGACCGCCAACGCCGACGCTCGCCTCACCGCCGGCGACGCTCGCCGGCGCCGATCTGCTCGTCATCGCCCACCCTTCGGACCCAGCCTGGGAGAGGACCACGGGCACCGGGTCGGCCCGCCTCGACCCCGACGAGCTCGAGGCGATCGAGGCGTTCGTGCGCGACGGTGGCGGCCTGATCGTGCTCGGTGAGACCGAGCAGGACAAGTACGGCAACAACCTCAACGAGCTGCTGGCGCGGTTCCACCTGCACCTGGCCAACGACACCGTGCAGGACTACGAGCACCACCTGAGCGCGCCGACGTGGATCCTCGCGGCGCTCGGCGCGGGCGAGCGCGGGGGCCGCGGCGACGTGCTCGCGCGGGTCGACTCCGTGTGCCTCTACCGGGCCACCACCATCGCCTCCGAGAACGGCGCCCGAGTTCTCGCCCGCACCCACCGGACGGCGTCGACGCCGGACGCGCCGCGTGATCGCCGCCACCGACCACGGGGCGGGCCGGGTCGTCGTGCTCGCCGACTCCGACCTGTTCGGGGACGACTGCATCGACGAGCTCGACCATCGCGCGCTGTGGCTGAACCTCTGTTACTGGGCGGCGCGGCGGCCGGGGCGCGGACGCGACGCCCCGCGAGGAACCCGATCCTGCCTGGCTCCGGTTGCGCGAGGAGACGAACGCGCTCGCCCTCCTCCAGGCCCCGGACGGCTCGGTGCCGCAGGAGACCGAACGGGCCCAGGCCCACGTCGAGGCGATCGCACGAGGCGATCGAGGCGCTCGCCCCGCGCTTCCCTCACCAGCACGAGTACCTGGCCGCGGTGCAAGCCGACCTCCGGCGCTGGGCTCGAGTCCGGCTTCGACCAAGCCCGACTTCACCGCAGCGCTCGACGCGTTCCGCCCCGAGCGCCACCGCCGAGACGGCGCCGAGCACCTGGTGTTCTTCCCGATGTACAAGCAGAACGCCTCGCGCGACACGTGCTGCGAGGCCCTGATCGTGCGCGTGCCCTGGCCCGACTGGATCGCCGAGCTCGAGCGCACCCGGTTCGAGAACCCCAAGTTCGTGCCCGTCGAGCTGGTCGACGCCACACGCGGCTACGACAGCGAGTGCGCCGTCCTGTTCCCCGAGACCGTGTCGGTGGCCGGCCGCCCGGTGAACAACTTCGGCGCGATCTTCTGCGACCGCGAGGCCCGCCGCCTGCGCCGGATCGGCAACGCCGCGGCCGAGCTCCTGCGCCTCAACCTTCCCCCCGACGCGGCCTTCATGCTCTCGAGCCCCGAGATCTCCCAGCAGGCCTTCATCCTCTGGGACCTGATCCACGACCGCGCGCACAGCCACGGCGATCTGCCCTTCGACCCGTTCATGATCCGCCAGCGCGCGCCCTACTGGATGTACTCGCTGGAGGAGCTGCGCTGCGACCTCACGGCGTACACCCAGGCGCACGGAGCTGGAGCGCGAAGGGCTCGGCTTCGCCCGCTACGTCCAGTACGCGATCCTGCTCGACCGGCTGCTCCGCTTTCCGATCACCGGAACCCGCGTGCGCAACTACGACGGCCTCGGCGGCCAGTTGCTGTTCGCCTACCTGCACCGCCACGGCTACCTGCACTGGACCGACAACCAGCTCACGATCGACTGGCGCCGGCTCGGCGAAGGGGTGGGCGCGCTGCACCGGGAGGTGTCCGAGCTCTACCGTGCCGGCATCGACCGCTCGAAGCTCAGGCATTGGTCGGCGGCGCACGATCTCGTGGCCGCCAACGTCGCGCCGGCCACCGGCTCGCACTGGGCCGCCGCCGTGCGCTCGTTCGAGGACGTCGAGGATCCCCGGCCCTACGTGGACCTGGTGCTCGACGACGAGTTCCCGCTGTCGATCTTCTACAGCTCGCTCAAGGCCAAGCTCGCCGCGTGAACCCCGGGCGCGGGTTTGCCTCCGACAATGCGGCCACGGTCCATCCCGCCGTGCTCGAGGCGATCACGCGGGCGAACGTCGGCCACGCCTCGGGCTACGGCCACGACCCACTGACCGACTCCACGCAGGCGCTGTTCCGGCAGCACTTCGGCGAGCAGGCTCGGGCCTTCATGGTCTTCAACGGCACCGCGGCCAACGTGCTCAGCCTGCGCGCGTGCTGCCGGCGCTGGGAGGCGGCGATCTGCGCCGAGACCGCGCACATGAACGTCGACGAGTGCGGCGCGCCCGAGACGATCGGTGGCGTGAAGCTGCTCAGCGCTGCGACCGAGGACGGGAAGCTGACGCCCGAGCGGGTGGAGCGCCTGATCACCCGGGTGGGCGACGAGCACGCGGTCCAGCCCCGGGTCGTCTCGATCTCCCAGTCGACCGAGCTCGGGACGGTCTACGCCGTGGAGGAGGTGCGGACGCTGGCTGAGCTGGCGCATGGCCGCGGCCTATTCCTGCACGTCGACGGCGCCCGGCTCAGCAACGCCGCGGCGGCGCTGGACACGACGCTGCGAGGCATCACCGCCGACGCCGGCGTCGACGTCGTGTCCTTTGGGGGGACCAAGAACGGCCTGCTCGGCGGGGAAGCGGTGGTGTTCCTCGAACCGCGCCTGGCCGAGGGCTTCGACTACGTCCGCAAGCAGTCGATGCAGCTCGCCTCCAAGATGCGCTTTCTCGCCGCCCAGTTCGAGGCGCTGCTGAGCGATGAGCTGTGGCGGGAGCTCGCCGGTCACGCCAACCGCATGGCCAGGCGCCTCGCCGGCGCGGTGTCAGAAGTCGAGGGGGTGCAGATCACCCGCCCGGTCGAGGCCAATGCGGTGTTCGCGATCGTCCCGGCGAGCGTCACCGCTGCCTTGCAGGAGAGCTTCCCCTTCTACATCTGGGACGAAGCCACAGGCGAGGTGCGCTGGATGTGCGCATGGGACACCACCCAGGACGACGTCGACGCATTCGCGGCCGCTTTGATTCAGTTCGTCGCGGGTGTGAGCCAGCATCTCGCGCCCGACTCGCTGGAGGCTGCGCAGGTAGTCCAGATGCGCGTCCCACGCCTCCTCGCAGCCATCCGCTCGCACGAGGCGGGCGGTGTCGTCGTGCGCGTCGAGCAGCTCGTAAACGAGGTCGACGAGCCCCGCGGCTACGCCGTTGGCTGATTTGATCTGCCCCATCTGTTGAGAATCCCTCCGTGTGAGCAACGGCCACACCCCCGCCGTCTTTGCACAAGTTTTTTGACTTAAGCCCTTGGGCGGCTCTGGCGGCGACGATCCAGGTGCTTGCTGTTAGCTAGATTCCTGCTAACCTGCAAGCAGACACTGACCACAAGCACCAGGAGAACCTCATGGCCAGCAACCACACCACCGGAACCCATTCCTTCGACGCCGCCTTCCAGCAGGTCCAGGACGCGAGCGACCAGTTCGTCGCCGCCGGCCGCCGCGCCGGCACCCTGTACCTCGACTCCTACGAGAAGGCAGTCGACCGCGCGATCAGCCTCGAGCGCAGCCTGGCCGGCGCGACCCAGCAGGAGTGGCTGAAGAACCTGATCGAGGTGCAGGCCGACTTCGCCCGCGAGCTCACCACCTCCTACACCTCCGCCGCTCGCGCGGTCCTTAAGTAAGCGTCCGTCCTTCAAACCAGGGACAATGAGCGGGCACCGGGCATCCACGCCCGGTGCTCTCTCGCTTAAACACGGAGGTCAGTCCCCATGAGTACGGTCCATTACGACCCGCCACCGCCGGCGGCCAAGCCGGCGGGCCTATTCGACAGCTGGGTCGACGGGTTCGAGCTCGGCCTGAACGGGCTGGCCGATTGCTATTCGGCGCTCCTCGCCGGCGGACCCGCGGCGCTCGACTTCCCACGCTTCTGGGAGCTGGTCCTGGATCGCCGCCGCCCGAGCTGGACCACGCCGCACGAAGTGGTGTTCGAGGCGCCGGTGGCCCGCCTGCGCGACTTCTCGACCTCGTCGCGCGCCCGCGTCGTCCCCACGCTCGTGCTTCCGCCGCAGGCCGGACACGACTCCTGCATCGTCGACTACTCGCCCCATCAGAGCCAGATGAAGGCGATCCTCGACGCCGGGCTGAAGCGGGCCTTCTCGCTCGACTGGATCGGCGCCACGGCGGAAACCAAGGACGCAACGATCGACGCATACCTGGACGTGATTGACCGGTCGGTCGAGCACTGCGGCGGCCGCGTCAACCTGATCGGCGATTGTCAGGGCGGCTGGCTGGCCGCGATCTACACCGCGCTCCACCCCGAGCGGGTGAACACGCTGACGCTCGCCGGCGCGCCGATCGACTTCCACTGCGGCGAGCCCGTGATCGGCGAGGTCGTCCGGCGCCTGGCGCCGGGGGGAGACCTGAGCTTCTACGAGGCGCTCGTCGCCGCCGACGGCGGCGTCCTCAAGGGCGAGCACATGCTCTCCGGGTTCGTGATGATCCAGCCCGGCGCGGAGATCGCCAAGCAGTTCGATCTGCTGCTCAACCTGCACGACCCGGAGCACGTCGCGCGCTTCCGCGAGTTCGAGGACTGGTTCAAGCACACCCAGGACATCCCCGGGCAGCTCTACCTGTGGATCGTCCGCCACCTGTTCCGCGACAACGAGCTGATCAACGGGTCGCTCGTCGTCCGGCGCGAGCGGGTCGACCTGAAACGGATCGACATGCCGCTGAACCTGTTCGCCGGCGCCACCGACCACATCACGCCGCCCGACCAGGTGTACGCGATCGCCGACTACGCCTCGACTCCGGCCGGGAGCGTGCGCCGGCGCCTGAGCAGCGGCGGGCACCTCGGGCTGTTCATGGGCCGCGAGGCCCTGCGCGAGCACTGGCCGCCGATCCTCGACGAGGTCTACGGGCAGTCGAAGCTGGCTCGCGCCCTCGCGGTAGCGGCCGGAAGAGCGCTACCGCGCGCTCCAGCCCTGGTCCATCGTCACCGGCACGCCCGTGAAGGCGCGGCCGGCGGGGCTGGCCAGGAACGCCACGACCTCGGCCACCTCGGCCGGCTCGATCAGCTCCTTGACCGCGTGGGGGGCGAGGATCACCTGCTCGAGCACCTGGTCCTCGCTCAGCTTGTGGGCACGCGCCTGGTCGACGATCTGGCCCTCCACCAGCGGGGTGCGCACGTACCCCGGGCACACCGCGGTCGCGGTGATCCCCTGGTCCGCGCCCTCGAGCGCGAGCGTCTTCACCAGCCCGAGCACCCCGTGCTTGGCCGACACGTACGCCGCCTTGTAGGGGGAGGCGACGAGGCCGTGCACGGAGGCGATCACGATGAAGCGTCCCGCGCCCGACTCGCGTAGGGCCGGCCACGCCTTCCGCGCGAGCAGGAACGGGCTCGTGAGCAGCAGCGAGACGATCATGTTCCAGCGGTCGACGGGGAACTCCTCCACGGCCGAGACGTGCTGGACGCCGGCGTTGGCCACCACCACGTCGAGCCGGCCGAAGCGCTCGAGGGCGGTCGCCACCGCGCCCGCGTTCGCCTCGGGGTCGGTCAGGTCGGCCTCGAACGGCACGCCGGGTCCGGCGTCGTCCGGGCGGAGATCGACGGCCAGCACGTCCATGCCCGCGTCCTCGAGCCGCTCCGCCACGGCGCGCCCGATCCCGCTGGCGGCGCCCGTGACGAGGGCGGCCTTACCCGTCAGGCCGTCGCCGGTCACGTCGAGACGCTCCGGCGGGCCCGGGGCGAGGCGGCCACGAACGACTCGTAGATCTCGCGCAGCGCCGTGCGCTGGCGTGCGGTGAGCAGCGGATCCGCCTCGATCGCCTCGATCACGCCGCTCGTCGGCTCCCCCGCCTCGCCGGGGACGGCCATGCCCGCCTGCTCATAGAGGGCGTCCGAGGACATCTTCAGCGCCCGGGCGATGCCGTCGAGCACGTGTTGCGACGGGGCGCGCAGCCCGCGTTCGATCTGCGACAGGTAGGGGTTCGAGATCCCGGCGATCTGCGCGAACTGCCGCATCGACATCTCGGCGAGCTCCCGCTGCTCGCGGATGATCTCGCCGAGTGCCGCGGCTGATCGGTTGGCCATGCCCCGAGGCTACATATCCTGACCGCCGTTGACGTCCCAGATGGCGCCGGTGATGAACGAGCTGTAGTCGGAGGCCAGGAAGTGGACCACTCGGGCGACGTCGTCGGGAGTCCCGAAGCGGCCCACCGGGATCTGGGCCTTGGTCCGCTCCTTGGCCTTGTCGGGCATCGCGTCGAGCATCTCGGTGGCGATGAACCCGGGCGCCACCGCGTTCACGGTCACCCCGATCGCGTCGTCGCCGAGCTTGTCCGCCTTGCCCAGCTGGTAGCACGCCTCGCGCGCCAGCGACTTGGTCATCCCGAACAGGCCGGACTTGGACGCGGCGTAGTTGGTCTGCCCGATGTTGCCGGTGCTCCCGATGATCGACGTGATGTTGATGATCCGCCCGGACCCGCGCTCGATCATGTGCGGCAACGCGGCCTGGCTCATGAAGAACGCGCCCGACAGGTTGACCGCGAGCACCTTGTACCAGTCCTCGTCGGTCATCTTCAGGGCGGTCTTGTCGATCGTGATTCCGGCGTTGTTGACGAGTACGTCGAGGCGGCCGTGCTGGTCGATCACCTCGTCGATCGTCCGCCGGCAGTCGTCGGCCGAGCCGACGTTCCCCTGGTGGATGCTCGCGTCCGCACCCCGATTCTTGAGCTCGTTCAGAAGCCCCTTGGCCTGCTCCTCGTCGCGGCCGTAGCCGGCCGCCACCGCCGCGCCCTGCTCGGCGAAGCTGCGGCTGATGGCGGCGCCGATGCCGCGCGTCCCGCCGGTCACGAACACGACGTGGTCCTTCATTCGGGGTCGGTGCAACCCGGGCCAGGCCTCGGTCTCGATCTCGGTCGGGTCGGCTGCGGGCGCCTTGGTCTCGGTGCTCATGAAACCCTCCCTCTCCTCGTGCGACCGTCGTTCGCACTTCTCGCGCCCCGCCGGGTCGCGCGGCGGGCCGCTGCTTCGAGCTTACCCCCAACGCGCGGCGGTCAACAGGCCTCAGGCCACGAGCGCTGAGGGCGGGATCGCCAGTCCGTGCTCGAGCAGCGTCCCGGCGGCCATCACCGGCCGGTCCGGGTCACGCACGCCGCCGGCGTCCAGGGCGGCGATCGCCGCGCGGAGCGACGGCGGGCGGTCGAGGCTGTGCGCGTCGGAGGCGATGACCACGCGGGGCGCGCGGCGCAGCAGCCGCCACGCCGTCGTGCGCACGGCTTCGCCGTACTCGCCGGTCAGAGACCAGGCGGTGAGCTGGATCGCGCTGCCGGCGGCGATCTCCCGGTCGATGGCGTCCGAGGTGGCCGCGCCGGGCCGGGCGCGCTCGGGATGCGCGACCACGACGCCAAATCCCCGCTAGCGCAGGTGGTCGGCCGCGGCGGTATAGCTCTCGTCGATCCCCCTGAACGGCGGCTCGAGCAGGATCCACCGGCGCCCCGGGGGACCCTGGGCGATCGCCTCGAGCTCCGTCTGCGTGAGGCGGCCCGCCATCGACTGCGCGAGCTCGCCGCCCGCGAGCACCTCGACCGGGATCCGCGCGCGCGTGAGCTCGGCCCGCAGCTCCTCGACGGCCTCCGCGATCTCGCTCACGTCGGTGATGTGGCGGGGGTGGACGTGGGGGGTGGCGACGATCGTCCGGGTTCCATCCGCCACCGCGGCACGGGCGAGGTCCAGGCTGTCCGAGAGCGCGGGCGGCCCGTCGTCGACGCCTGGGAGCAGGTGGAAATGGATCTCGGCGTAGCTCACGGCTCGATCATGTTCGAGCGTAGCGACGCGTCTGTGACGTTCTGGTGAACGGCTACAGGGACCAGTAGTGACCGACGTGCGCCGCTACCCGGCACGTGACCATCGGGTCCGGGGCGATCGAATCCGCCTCGCCCTCACCGCCCAGCGCCGCCATCGTCGCCACCACCGACTCGGCCAGCGCGCCCGGGTCGTAGCCGCCCTCGAGCACCGCCCCGACCGGCGCGCCGACATCCGCGGCCAGGCTCGCTGCACGTGGCCGCGCCATCCGGGCGAACGAGTCCGACTCCAGCCGGCATCCGCCCAGCGGATCGTCTCGGTGCGCGTCGAAGCCCGCCGAGATGAGCACGAGGTCGGGCCCGAACTCGCTCGCCGCCGGCACGATCACGTACTCGAGCAGCGAGAGCCACACCTCCTCGTCCGACCCCTGCGGGACCGGCGCGTTGATCGTGTAGCCGAGGCCGGCGCCCGCCCCCACGTCGGCGACCGCGCCGGTGCCCGGGATACAGGCCGGATTGGTGGATGCTCGCGTACAGCACGTCGTCGCGGCGGCGGAAGGCCTCCTCCGTCCCGTTGCCGTGGTGGACGTCCCAGTCGACGATCAGCACCCGGCCGGCGCCCAGCTCGCGCACCGCCAGCTCGGCCGCGAGCGCCACGTTGTTGAACAGGCAGAAGCCCATGGCCCGCTCCGGCTCGGCGTGGTGGCCGGCGGGACGGAGGCCGCAGAAGGCGATCCGGTCTTCGCCACCGAGCAGCGAGCGCACCATCGCGCACGCGCCGCCGGCGGCGTGCAGCGCCGCGTCGATACGAGCCCGGGCCGACGTAGGTGTCCGCATCGAGCGCGCCGCCTCCGGCCGCCGAGAGCTCGCGGATCGTCCGAATGTGGTCGGCCGTGTGGACGAGCCCGAGCTCGGCCTCGCTCGCGGCCGGGGCCTCGCGGCGCTCCCACCCGAGCCAGTCCCGCTCGTCCAGGGCGGCCTCGATCGCCTCGAGCCGCTCCGGCGTGTCCGGGTGCTCCGGGAGGGCGGCACGGGGATCGTGCTCGAGCGAGGACGGGATGGCGGAAGTAGAGCACGCGGGCCGCTTACGCTACGCGAACCGTGTCCCCGCGAATCACCGCCTTCGGCCCCGGCCGGGTCAACCTGATCGGAGAGCACACCGACTACAACGACGGCCTGGCGCTTCCGTTCGCGATCAGCGACGGAGTCACGGTGACCGCGCGAGCCGATCGAGCGGCGGTGGATCGAGGCGTGCGCCCGCGACCTCGGCGACTCCTCCGATCGGGTCGAGCTGGGGCGCCGGCCGGGACGAGGACGAGGCTGGCGCTCGTTCCTGCGCGGCGCGGTGGGAGAGCTCCAGGACGCCGGCATCACCCTCTCCGGAGCGCGGCTCGAGATCGAGGGAACGGTGACGCGGGGGGCCGGCCTGTCCTCCTCGGCCGCGCTCGAGGTGGCGCTGGTGCTGGCGCTGCTCGCGGTGGCGGGCGCGGAGGAGCCCGACCGGATCGAGCTCGCCAAGCTGTGCTCGCGCGTCGAGAACGATTGGGTGGGCGCGCAGACCGGCCTGCTCGACCAGCTCGCGTCGCTGTGCGGCAGGCAGGATCGGGCCCTCCGGATCGACTTCCGCTCGCTTACCGTGGATCCCGTCAGGCTCGATCTGCGCGATTTCAGGCTCGCCACGCTCGACTCCGGAGAGCAGCACTCGAACGCGGCCGGCGGATACAACCAGCGCCGCTCGGAGTGCCGCCAGGCGCGGGAGGCGCTCGGCCTGGAGAGCCTGCGGGACGCCACCGAGGAGGCGGCGCGCGAGCTGCCCGAGCCGCTCGACCGGCGCGTGCGGCACATCGTCACCGAGAACGCGCGGGTCCAGGCCACCGTCGGGGCGCTCGAGGACGGCGATCTCGACAAGGTGGGGGAGCTCCTCGACGAGTCCCACGCGAGCCTGCGCGATTGCTACGAGGTCTCGACCGAGGCGGTCGAGCGCGCGGTCGAGCGCTGCAAGGCCGCGGGCGCGATCGGCGCCCGGATCATGGGCGGCGGGTTCGGCGGGAACGTGCTGGCGCTGTACGCGCCCGGCGCGCGTCTGCCGGACGGCGCCGTGGGGGTGACGCCCGGTCCCGGCGCCGAGGTGCGGCGAGGATGAGCGGCGCGGTCGAGCTCACTCCCGGCGGGCTCACGGCGGCCGAGGTGCTCGCGGTGGCGCGCGCCGATGCCGAGGTCGTCATCGGGGACGGCGCTCGCGCGGCGATGGAGCGCAGCGCCGCGGTGGTGGCACAGCTCGCGGACTCGGAGACGCCGGCCTACGGCGTCTCCACCGGGTTCGGCTCGCTCGCGCTCGTGCGGATCCCGCCTGACAGCCGGGAGCTGCTCCAGCAGTCGCTGGTGCGCTCCCACGCCGCCGGCATGGGGCCGCGCGTGGAGCGTGAGGTCGTACGCGCGATGATGCTGCTCCGAGCGAGGACGCTCGCGATGGGCCACTCGGGCGCGCGGGCGGCGGTGGCGGAGGCGATCGTCGCGCTGCTCAACGCCGGGCTCACGCCGGTGGTGCCCGAGCACGGCTCGCTCGGCGCGAGCGGGGACCTGGCCCCGCTCGCCCATTGCGCCCTGGCCCTGATCGGCGAGGGCGAGCTCGAGCGGCCGGACGGCACCAACGGGCCCGCCGCGCTGGCGCTGGCCGAGGCGGGCATCGCTCCGGTGAAGCTGAGCGCCAAGGAGGGCCTCGCCCTGATCAACGGGACCGACGGAATGCTCGGGATGCTCGTGCTGGCGTGCGCGGACCTGGCCCGGCTGCTGCAGACGGCCGACATATCCGCCGCGATGTCGGTGGAGGCCCTGCTCGGTACCGACCAGGCCTTCGCCGAGGATCTGATCGCGCTGCGCCCGCAGCCGGGGCAGGCGACGAGCGCGGCCAACCTTCGGGCGCTGCTCGCCGGCTCGGAGATCGTCGCCAGCCACCGCGAGAACGACCCCCGGGTGCAGGACGCGTATTCGCTGCGCTGCGCGCCGCAGGTCGCGGGCGCGGCCCGGGACACGCTGGAGCACGCGCGCCAGGTCGCCGCCAACGAGTTGCGAGCGGCGATCGACAACCCGATGGTGCTGCGCCGATGGCCGGGTGCAGTCGTGCGGCAACTTCCACGGCGCGCCGCTCGCCTTCGCGTGCGACTTCCTGGCCATCGCGGCCGCCGACGTCGGCGATCGATCGCCGAGCGGCGCACCGATCGCCTGCTCGATCCCGCCCGCTCCCACGGCCTGCCCGCGTTCCTGGCCAAGAGCCCGGGCCTGGACTCGGGGATGATGCTGGCGCACTACGCCCAGGCGGCGATGGTGGCGGAGAACCGGCGCCTCGCTGTGCCCGCCGGCGTGGACTCGCTGCCCACCAGCGCGATGCAGGAGGACCACGTGTCGATGGGCTGGGGTGCGGCGCGGAAGCTCCGCGGCGCGGTGGCGAACCTCCGGCGGATCCTCGCCGTCGAGCTCGTGTGCGCGGCGCGCGGGCTCGACCTGCGCGCCCCGCTCACTCCCGGCGCCGGCACCGCCGCCGCGCTCGCTGCGGTCCGCCGGCGGGTGCCGGGACCCGGCCCGGACCGCTACATGGCGCCCGGAGCTGGCCGCGGCCGAGGATCTGATCGCATCCGGGGCGCTCGTCGACGCCGTCGAGGCTCGCACCGGAAAGCTGCAGTGAGCGTCGCGCTCGGATAGCGTTGGCGGATCGTGACTGCTCTGGCCCTGGACTGTGCCGTGGAGAGCGACGTGGGCCGGCGCGCGAACAACGAGGACTCCGCGTTCGGCACGACCCGCCTGGCCGTGATCGCCGATGGAGTGGGAGGGGCGACGGCGGGCGAGGTGGCAAGCAAGCAGGTAGTCGACGCGTTCGTCGACCTCGACAAGGCCCGGCTCGAGCGGCCGCTCTCAGAGGCTCTGCGGAACACCGTCCAGCACGGGAACGAGACGCTCAAGTTCCTCGCCGACTGCCGGCCCGAGCTGGCGACGATGAGCACGACGGTCACCGCAGTCGCGCTGACGAACGAGGGCGAGTACCTGGTGGTCAACGTGGGCGATTCGCGCACCTATCTGTACCGGGACGGCGCGCTGTCCCAGCTGACCCGGGACGACAGCCTGGTTCAGGCGCTGCTCGACGAGCGGCGCGATCACGATCGGACCAGGCCCGGGCCACCCGGCGCGGGCGATCGTGATGGCCGCGCTCGACGGTCAGCCGCGCCCCGAGCTGGAGGTCCACACGGTCGAGGCACGCGCCGGCGACCGCCTGCTGCTGTGCTCGGACGGCCTGTCCGACGCGATCGACGACGAGATCATCGCCGACGCGCTCGAGGTCGCCTCCGAACGGAATGCGCGCAGCGACTGGTTCGGCTGGCCCTCGATGCCGGCGGGCGCGACAACATCTCGGTGATCGTGGCCGACGTCGTGGCGCGCGCGGACGCTCGAGCGCCGGCTGGCTGGATGCCGTGCCCCGCTCCCGCGGAGGGCTAACCCAGCCGGGTCAGCTCGTGCTCGATCGCCCCGTGGGTGGTGCGCCATCGGGCGGTCGAGGCGTCCCACCAGCCTCGGGTCGATCTCGGCCGGATCGTCGCCGGCGCGCTCCTCGAGCTCGGCCGCGGTGCGAGGCGAGCGCGGCCGCGCCGATCGCGCGGGCGTTGCCCTTGATGCGGTGCGCCGCCGAGCGCACCGAGGCGGGATCGCCGCTCGTCGGCGGCCGCCTCGACCTCGTCCAGCAGCACCGGCATGTTGACGGTGAACGTCCGCAGCAGGTCGGCCATCTCGCGCTTGGTGAACGATCCGCGCAGCTCGGCAAAGCGGCCGCGGTCGAGGACGTCGCTCGTCCGCGGAGACCTCGGCCGGCAGCCAGCGGTCGAGCACGGTGTAGAGCTCGCGTCTCGCGCAGCGGCTTGGACAGGTAGTCGTCCATGCCCGCGGCCAGGCACTGCTGGCGGTCGCCCTCGAGCGCGTGGCCGGTCAGGGCGACGATCGGGATGCGCTTGCCTTCGGCCTCGCGCCGGCGGATCACGCGCGTGGTCTGGTAGCCGTCGAGGTGCGGCATCTGGCAGTCCATGAAGATCAGGTCGTAGTCGCGCTGCTGGAGCCTGGCCAGCACCTCGCGTCCGTCGCCCACGCACTCGGCGGAGATGCCGCGGCGCGCGAGCAGGCGCTCGATCACGAGCTGGTTGATCGGCTGGTCCTCGGCGACGAGGATCCTCGCGTGGCTTCGGGCGGGAGCACCGTCGGCGGCCTCGGTCCGGGCCGGGGCGCTGGACGCTGCGGCTCGCACGTCCTCCGGGCGCCGGACGCATCACCGAGGTGATCGCCTCGAGCAGCCGCGAGCGCCGGACCGGCTTGGTCAGGCACTCGGCCACGCCGGCGGCGCGCGCCTCGGCGTGCGCCACCCCGGAGGAGGCGAGCATGACCAGTCGCGTCGCGCGCAGCGCCGGCGTCGCCTTGATCTGCTGGACGAGATCGATGCCGCTCGTCTCGCCCAGGTTGTGGTCGACGATGGCCACGTCGAACGGCTCGCCGGCGTGCGGCGCATCGCGTCAGCGTCTCGATCGCCGCCGTCGCGTCGGCGACGGAGGTCGGGCGCATGCCCCAAGCGGTGGTGTAGGCCTCGAGGATCCGCCGGTTGGTGGCGTCGTCGTCGATGATCAGGACGCGCGTCCCGTCGAGGTCGATGCTGACGTGCGCGTAACCGGCCGGCTCGCTGCACACCACGACCGGGACCGAGAAGTGGAACCGGCTGCCCTCGCCCTCCACGCTCTCGACGCCGATCTCGCCGCCCATCAGCCGCACGAGCTCGCGGGAGATGGTCAGCCCGAGGCCGGTGCCGCCGAACCGTCGGGTGGTGCTGGCGTCGGCCTGTGTGAAGGATTCGAACAGCCGCTCGAGGTTCTCGGGCGGCGATCCCGATGCCGGTGTCGCGCACCTCGAAGCACAGCTGCATCCGATCGTCGTGCGGACTCGTCCGGGTCGCAGGCCGAGACCTGGACCTCGACCGTCGCCCTCGGGGGTGAACTTGACGGCGTTGGACAGGAGGTTTCCGAGCACCTGCGTGACGCGCAGCCGGTCGGCGCGCACGAACCGCGGCACGTCGTCGCCGATGTAGCTGTGCAGCGCGATCCCCTTGTCCTAGCGTCGACCGTCGCCACCATCTGGCACGTGTTCTCGACCGCCTCGTAGAGGTCGAAGTCGTGCTGCTCGATGTCGAGCCGGCCCGCCTCGATCTTCGAGAAGTCGAGGATGTCGTTGATCACCGACATCAGCGCCTCGCCCGAGGCGCGCGCGGTGTCCGTGTACTCGCGCTGCTCGCCGTTCAGCGCCGTGTCGCCCAGCAGGGTCAGCATGCCGATGACGCCGTTGAGCGGCGTGCGGATCTCGTGGCTCATGTTCGCGAGGAAGCTCGACTTGAGCCGCGAGGCCTTCTGCGCCTCCTGCGAACCCGCTGTGCCTCCTGGACCGCGGTGCGCAGCCGCTCGGTGGTGGCGGCGAGCTCGTGCTCGCGGCTCTCGAGCGTCTCCGCCATCACGTTGAACGCGGTGCCGAGCTGCGCCACCTCGCCGCGGCCGGCTCTCGGGTACGCGGCGCGGTCGCGTCGCCGTCGGCGAGCTTGCGCGCCGCCCCCGCCACCGAGCCGATCGGGCGCATCACGCGAGGTCAGGAGGTAGAGGCCGAGCGCGGTCAGCAGCAACACCGACACGGCCAGTCCCGACGGCGGACAGGACGATGGTCAGAGTCGTGCCGCTGGCGGCCGAGCCCCGGCTGTTGGCCGCGGCCGCCCGGACGGTCGCGGTCGAAGGCCGCGAAGCGGTCGCGCAGCGCATCGAGCAGGCTCTTGCCCGCGAGCGTCTGCTGCACCGCCTGAGCCCGGCTCAGATGCGTCGCGGAGCCGACCAGCGGGCCGAGGTAGCTTGTCTCGTAGCGGTCGATCGCCGCTTCGAGGCCCTCCAGCTGGGCCTGCTCGGACGCGGAACCCTGGGTGAGCAGGCGCAGCTCGGAGCTCTGCCTGGGAAGCTGGCGCTCCGCGAGCGAGTAGGGGGTGAGGAAGCTGTCCTGGCCGGTGATCAGGTAGCCGCGCACGCCCGTTTCGAGGTCGACGACGGAGCGCTCGACTGACAGCGAGGTGGCGAGGACGTCCTCGGAGCGCTGAACCCGCCGGTTCTCCGAGCGCAACGTCGCCACCGAGGCGATCAGGACCGCGAACGCCACGGCGACGAGCACGGTCACCGCCGCGATCAGGCCCAGCACGAGCCTCACCAAGCTGCGGCTGGGATTACCGACCCGGTGATCCGCGGCGGCATTTCCCGCCGGCTCGGTCGGCACGTCGAGGCCCGCGGCTCGGTCGGCAGAACCGAGCTTCCGCTCGTTTGGTCCCTCCATCGCTAGGCGGCTACCGGCGTTCTCGGCCGATACACCATTTCCACGCACATAGGGTTGTTGTGCCCGCTTGTCGTCGATGCTCACAGTCAACGTGCCGTAAATGCCTGGTGTTTTCCCTCGATAGCGAACCAAACCTGTCCATGAACCCGGGCGTCCGGGGGACGCCTGGAGCTGAACACTGGAGGTTTGGACGGGGTCGGCGTCGAGCGCCAACCGCCACCTGAAACGACCGCGGAGACGATTTCTTGCGGTAACTGCGCGCCGCCGCGGAGGCTGCGCCCTGCCCTGAGAGGCGCCGGCGCTCCCGGCCAGGCAGAATTAGGTCCGGATGAGCGGCGAGGGGTTACGTGCGGCGGAGGAGAAGATGCGCGAGGCGGGGCAGCCCGAGGAGGCGATCCGCGGCTTTCGCAACGCGTACGAGCGGCTCGAGGGCGGCGAGTCGGCGATGCTTCCGAGCCGGGAGCTCGAGCCGGCGGGCGACGTCCCGGCGCTCGATTCGCTGCCCGACGCCGATGTCGCCGAGGCGCTCGAGCACGTGGTCACGATCAAGCTGAACGGCGGATTGGCCACGACGATGGGCCTGCGCCGGCCGAAATCGCTGGTCGAGGCGCGCGACGGCCGGACCTTCCTCGACATCATCATCGGGCAGACGCTCGCGCTGCGCCGCCGCCACGACGTGGCGCTGCCGCTGCTCTTGATGAACAGCGAGGCCACGCGCGAGGAGACGTTGGAGGCGCTGGGGGACCATCCCGAGCTCGACGGCGATCTGCCGCTCGACTTCATGCAGAGCATGGTCCCCAAGCTCGAAGCCGAGAAGCTCGATCCGGTGAGCTGGCCCGACGCCCCATCGCTGGAGTGGGCCCCGCCCGGCCACGGCGACGTTTACGGGGCGCTGCGCCGCTCCGGCATGCTCGAGAAGCTGCTCGACCGCGGGTTCCGCCACGCGATGATCTCCAACTCGGACAACCTCGGCGCGACGCTCGATCCCCGCATCGCCGCGTTCGTGGCCTCCGAGGAGGTCCCGTTCCTGATGGAGGTGGTCGAGGGCACCGAGGCCGACCGCAAGGGTGGCCACATCGCGCGGCGGCGCTCGGATGACCAGCTCGTGCTGCGTGAGGTGGCTCAGACGCCGGACGAGGACGCGGAGTCGTTCCGCGACTTCCGGCGCTGGCGCTACTACAACACGAACAACCTGTGGATCGACCTGCGCGTGCTCGGAGAGACGCTGGAGCGCTCGGGCGGGGTGCTGGAGCTGCCGCTGATCATCAACCGCAAGACCGTAGATCCCCGGGACTCCGACTCCACCCCCGTGCTCCAGCTCGAGAGCGCGATGGGCGCGGCGATCGGGAGCTTCGAGGGCGCCCGGCTGCTGATGGTGCCCCGCACCCGGTTCGTCCCGGTCAAGACGACCGACGACCTGCTCGTGATGCGCTCCGACGTATACGAGATGGCAGAGGAGGAGATGGTCGTCCGGCCCATCCAGGAGCGGGCCGAGGACCTTCCCTACGTGGAGCTCGACTCGCGCTACTACAAGCTCCTCGATGCATTCGAGTCGCGCTTTCCCAGCGGCCCGCCGTCGCTGCGCGAGGCCGAGCGGCTGGTCGTCCACGGCGACATCACGTTCGGGGAGGGCGTGGTCGTCCGCGGCGCGGTCGAGCTGAAGCGCGACGAGCCGGACCGGATCGAGGACGGGACCGTTCTCAGTAGTTAACCCGGACGGCTGAGATGCCGATACGTCTCATCAAGAGATGATCGGGACCACCCAGCGGCAATCGCAGCTCGACGCGGACCGGCTACGCCGGCTGATCGACGCCGGGCGCTCGCTCGTGGGTGAGCGCGATCTCGTGCGGCTCATCGACCGCCTGACCCTCCTGGCGTGTGAGCTCACCGGCGCCGAGCGCGCGGTGGTGCACCAAATGGATGACCAGGTGGTCGACCAAATGGCCCACCAGATGGTGCACCAAATGGTCGACCATCCGGCGATCTCGGCCGCGGCCGGGGCGCTGCACGTGCCGATCCTGCTCCAAGGCGAGGTCTGGGGCCACCTGCACCTGGAGGGAGACCGGTTCGACGAGTCCGACGAGGAGGCCATCGTGGTGCTCGCCTCGTGGGCCGGGGTCGCGGTCGAGAACGTCCGCGCCTACCGCGAGACCGACCAGCGCCGGCTCGAGCTCGAGCGCTCGCTGCGCGCCCTCCAGGCCACCTCGGAGATCGCGCAGGCGGTGGGCGGCGAGACCCGGATGTGGCGCGTGCTCGAGATGATCGCGCGTCAGTCCCAGTCGCTGATCGAGGCCTCGAGCGTCGTCATCCTCCTAGCCGACGGGGAGGAGTTCGAGATCGCCGCCACCGCCGGCTCGGTGCGGGACGACCTGATCGGCCTGCGCCTGCCGGCAGCCCGCTCGCTGGCCGCCCGAGTGCTCGCCACCGGCCGCCCCGAACGCGTCGCCGACGTGGCGAGCTCGCCCGGCTTCTCCCTCGCCGGCCTGGGCGTCCGCCCCACCGCCGGGCTGTTCGTCCCCCTGTTCTTCCACGGTGTCCAGGTCGGCGTGATCGAGGCCTACGACCGGGTCGACGGGCCTCACTTCCGGCTGGAGGACGAGCGCATGCTGGTGGCGGTCGGCGCCAGCGCCGCCGCGGCCGTGGCCACCGCCCGGTCGGTCGAGCGCGACCGGCTGCGCCGCAGCCTCAAGGCGGCGGAGGTGGAGCGCTGCCGCTGGGCCCGGGAGCTTCACGACGACACGCTCCAGGGGCTGGGCATGCTGCGCGTCATGCTGTCCTCGGCACGGCGCACCGAGGACGTGACCGCGCTGCACTCGACGCTCGACGGCGCCGTCGACCACCTCGCCCACGAGATCTCCAACCTGCGCGCGCTGATCACGGAGCTGCGCCCGGCCGCGCTCGACGAGCTCGGCCTGGGCCCGGCGCTCGATGCTCTGTTCGAGCGGGCGCGGGTCGCCCACGGGCTGGTCATCGACACCACGGTCGAGCTGGGCGCGGAGGCCGAGGCGCCCCGCCTGGACCCCGAGAGCGAGACCGCCGTCTACCGCGTGGTACAGGAGTCGCTGACCAATGCCGCGCGCCACGCCGACGCCGACTACATCGCGGTCGAGGTGCTGCGCAGCGGAGACACGGTCCGGATCGCGGTCGGCGACGACGGCCGCGGGTTCGACGTCGAGCAGCCCTCGAGCGGCTTCGGCCTGACCGGAATGCGTGAGCGGATCTCGCTCGCCGGCGGCCATCTGGAGATCAAGAGCTCGCCGGCGGGGACGACGATCCTCGCGGCGCTTCCATGCGGAGAATCCAACGCGCGCCGTCGCTGACGTTATCGTGCGCGCCATGGCGGTCCCGGACGCCATAACGATCGTGCTCGCGGACGACCACCAGGTCGTCCGTGCTGGTCTGCGCCTGCTGCTCGAGTCCGAGGGTGGTTTTCAGGTCGTGGCCGAGGCGGGCGACGTGCCCACCACCGAGCGGCGGGTGGCCGCCTACCACCCGCGGGTCCTGATCCTCGACCTGAACATGCCGGGCGAATCGAGCCTGCCGGCGATCCCGAGGCTGCGCGCCAGCTCGCCCGAGACCAACATCGTCGTGCTGACGATGCAGAACGACCCCGCGTTCGCCCGCGAGGCGCTCCGCGCCGGTGCCACCGGCTACGTCCTCAAGGAGGCGGCGGACACCGAGCTGGTTCAGGCGGTGCGGATGGCCGCCGGTGGCCGCACCTACCTCAACCCCGAACTGGGCGCACGGCTGGCGGCCGAGCCCGCCGCGCCGGACGGGCCGCCGGACGACCTCTCGACGCGCGAGCTCGAGGTGCTGCGGCTGATCGCGCTCGGGCACACCAACGGCGAGATCGCGTCCCGGCTGTACCTGAGCGTGCGCACGGTCGAGTCACACCGGGCGCACATCCAGCAGAAGACGCGCCGCACCTCGCGCGCGGATCTGGTCTCCTACGCCCGGGACCACGACCTGCTCTAGATTGCGGCTCCGCCGCCGGCGCCGCTACGTCCGTGGGGCCGGTGCGCCCGAGCGACCCCTGTCGCGGCGATCACAGCGGGGCCGCCGGGACGTAGCCGCGTCCGGGCGCGAAATCGCACCCTGCGCCGGCAAGCGCTGTGCGCGGCGCAGCGAGTGATAGCCGAGCAGGGGACGGAAAGTCGCGGTGGCGTTGGCCCGGGTGCAGGGAGGCGTCGCCCCACCCAGCACCCACGACTCGCTACGCCTAGCCCCTGGCCCAGGTGAGCCGGAATCTCGTAGCGCTTGGCGCCCAGCCGCGCGTTCTTCGGCACCGGCCGGACCAGCCGCGCGCCGGTGGCCCGGGCCCGGGAGCGCACGGCCGGCGTGAGCGTCGCGCCGCTCTTGGTCCACAGCACGGTGGCGGGGGCGTAGCGGAGCAGGACGCTCCACGTGGCCGGCCCGATGACGCCGTCGGCGGTCAGGCCGTGCGCGGTCTGGAACGCCTGCACCGCGGACTGCGTCTGCGGGCCGAAGCCGCCGTCGACGGTCGTCGTATAGCCGGCGGTGACGAGGTGCTCCTGGGCCCAGACGACGAGATCGCCCAGCGAACCCTTCTTCAGCAAGGGCATCGCCGTAGTGACGGTATATCCAGCGATCGAGGCGGTCGGTTGAATGAGGGCGCGCCAGTTGGCGCTCGTGGCCTCCTGCCAGTCCCACCAGCTCGCGCCGGCGAAGCCGTAGGTGCGCGACATCGCCCGGAAGCGGATGATCTGCTGGCTCGAAGGGTTGTTATAGACCTGACCGAGGGGCGCGAGCGGACGGCCGTAGACACGGTTGTACTCGTAGGTGTGCGCGTACACGTTGTCGACGCTCGTGCCGATGTCCTTCCAGTACATCTGCGGCGTGTTGTACTGGGCGCCGCCGGCGCCGAGGAACACGGAGTACGGGAACGACGGGTGGTAGTCGACGTAGGGGAAGCTCGCCAGCGCCACCGGGAAGCTCGCGCCGACGAGCGAGCGCAGGTCGGTCATGTAGGTCTGGGCGGAGACGTACTTGCCCTGGTACTCGGACTCGGCGTCGATCACCAGGCAATCGGCACCGTTGCGCACCGCGGCGGCGCCGATCTGCGCCTCGACGAGCGGATAGTTGCCGTACACGTACTGCCACGCACAGACGTGGATGCCGGCGGCGTGGAGGCTGGAGACGAGTGCGCGGCTGAACTGCGACCACGCGCTCGAGCCGTCGCCCGCCTTGATCGTCAACGTCGTGACCCCGTACCTGTGGGCGGTGGCGATGATCGAGCTCAGGCTGCCGCCGCTGGAGCGCGACACGTACCAGATCCACATCCCGCGCCCGCCCCACGGGTTGAAGGCGGCCGTTCCGTGGCTGTTGGCCTTTGGCTTGGCCTTCGCCTGCGTCTTCGCGGGCGCCTTGGCCGGAGCCTTGGCGCCGCCGTTCGGCGCCGTGCCACCGGAGGACGCGAGCGCCGGCGCAGCCGAGCCGCCGGCGCAGCCGACGCCGCCAGCGCAGCGACCAGCGCCACCAACCAATGAATGCCAAGCCGACGAAGCCCCCCTGCCCGTCGGCCGCTCGCCACGCGGCCACGCTGCATACGGTGCGTCACCGTAGCGTAGGAACCCGCTGCAACCCTGCAAGTTTCGTTGCAGCGGGAGGAAATGAAGCGCCCCTGTCGTCGCATCCGCTACCTGATGTCTCGGCACGACGACGGGGGCGTTTGAAGCTGTGCAAGGCGCGCTGCAGGCGCGCCTTGCGTGGGCGGGAGGCCCTACTTGATGAACAGGATCTCCGAGTAGCGCGGCAGCGGCCACACGTCGTCGGCCACGATGTGCTCCAGCTTGTCGGCGGTCTCGCGCATCGCATCCATGGCCGGGATCACCCGTGTCGCGCATGTACCTCGCGTGCTCCTCCGGGTCCTCAGGCTGGTTCTCGGCGAGGTTGGCGTCCTCGAGCGCGTGGATCGTCGCGGTGAACTCGGCGATCAGGTCCGAGCTCTCCGTGGCCAGGTCGCTCAGCTGCGCCTCCAGCAGCATCGCCAGGTGCCGCGCCGCGGCGGGCAGCAACATCGTCCGGGCGATCGACACCGCGGTCTCGGACTCGATGTTGAGCTTGGTGATGTACTGCTCGAGGAAGACCTCGTGGCGGGACTCGAGCTCGCGCTGCGAGAGCACGCCATGGCTCGAGAGCAGCTTCACGGTCTCATCGGAGATGAGGTAGGGGAGCGCGTCCGGGGTGGTGCGCAGGTTGAGCAGACCGCGCTGCTCGGCCTCGGCGTGCCACTCCTCGTCGTAGTTGTCGCCGCCGAAGATGATCCGCTTGTTCTCGCCGTAGCTCTTCTGGAGGATCGGTGGCAGCGCCGCCTCGATGCCGACCCCCTCGCCGAGCTTGGCCTCGAGCTCGGCCGCCAGGTCGTCGATCGCCTCCGCGACGATCGTGTTCAGGACCGTATTGGGCAGCGACAGCGACTGGCTCGAGCCCAGCGCGCGGAACTCGAACTTGTTGCCGGTGAAGGCGAACGGGCTCGTGCGGTTGCGGTCGCCGCCGTGCTTGGGCAGCCGCGGCAGCACCGGGGTGCCCAGGCCGAGGAACGATTGCTCGCGCGATTCGCCCGCCTCCCCGCGCTCGATCGCATCGAATACACGCTCGAGCTCGGCGCCGAGGAAGATCGAGATGATCGCCGGCGGCGCCTCGTTGGCGCCGAGGCGGTGGTCCTGCCCGGGGGAGGCGATCGAGGCCCGGAGGAGCCCCTGATGCTCGTTCACGGCCTGGATCACGGCGGCGCAGAAGAACAGGAACACCAGGTTCGAGTGCGGCGTATCGCCCGGCTCGAGCAGGTTGTGACCGGTGTCGGTCCCCATCGACCAGTTGTTGTGCTTGCCGCTGCCGTTGACGCCGGCGAACGGCTTCTCGTGCAGCAGGCAGATCAGGCCATACCGGCGGGCGACGTTCTGCATGATCTGCATCGTCAGCTGCTGATGGTCGGAGCCCACGTTCGAGTTCTCGAACACCGGGGCGAGCTCGTACTGGTTGGGCGCGACCTCGTTGTGGCGCGTCTTGACCGGGACGCCGAGCTTGGCCAGCTCGCGCTCGGTGTCGAGCATGTAGGCCAGGATCCGCTCGGGGATCGACCCGAAGTAGTGGTCGTCGAGCTCGTGGCCCTTGGGCGGCTTGGCCCCGAACAGCGTCCGCCCGGTGGTCACCAGGTCGGGACGCTCGAAGTAGAACTGCTCGTCGATCAGGAAGTACTCCTGCTCGGGTCCGACCGTGGTGAACACCCGCTGCGGGGCCTGGTCGCCGAACAGCCGCAGCGCGCGGATGGCCGACTTCGACAGAGCGTCCATCGAGCGCAGCAGCGGAATCTTGTGATCGAGCGCCTCACCCGTCCACGACGCGAACGCCGTGGGGATGCAGAGGAGCGCGCCGTTGGGGTTCTCGAGCAGGAAGGCCGGCGAGGTCGGGTCCCACGCGGTGTAGCCGCGCGCCTCGAACGTGGCGCGGATCCCGCCGGTGGGGAAGCTCGAGGCGTCCGGCTCGCCCTGGATCAGCTCCTTGCCCGAGAACTCCGCCAGCGCCGTGCCCTCGCCGGTGGGGCTGTAGAAGCTGTCGTGCTTCTCGGCCGTCATGCCGGTCAGGGGCTGGAACCAGTGGGTGTAGTGGGTGGCGCCGCGCTCGAGCGCCCACGCCTTCATGGCCTGTGCCACCGAGTCGGCGAGCGTGGTGTCGAGGGGCTCGCCGCGGGCGAGCGTCTGCTGGAGGCGGTTGTAGACCTCCTTGGGGAGGCGCTGGCGCTGGACCGCGGGACTGAAGACGTTGAGTCCGAAGGGCTGGTTGTCGGAGGCGGTCAGGTCCGAGGCGCCGAGGGCGGAGCCGTTGGGTGCCCACCGAGCGGCAAGCACGTTCTGCTGGCGGATTCGAGGCATGCGGGTGTCGTTCCTTCCTATGGCTACGGAGCGGGTCCATGTGCCTTTGCCCCAGGCACATTCGGCCCTCGTCACGAGACGCTGCGGCGAGATTAGCGCGGTCTCTCGCGCGCGGCATTATCCACGTGGCCAAAGTCCGCGGTGCATCTGCAGGTGGTCGGAATAATTACGACCAGCCCCAAATGCGATACTCGCGGCGTGCCGTTCAACCGTGAGCTCGCGCCCAAGCAGTACGTCGCGGCGGACGAGCGCTACGAGCGGACGCTCTACCGGCGGTGCGGGCGCAGCGGGGTCAAGTTGCCCGCGATCAGCCTGGGGCTGTGGCAGAACTTCGGCGACGACTTCCCGATCGCCAACAGCCGGGCGATGCTGCGCCGCGCGTTCGACCTGGGGATCACCCACTTCGACCTCGCCAACAATTACGGCCCGCCATACGGGAGCGCGGAGATCAACTTCGGGCGGATCTTCGCCGAGGACTTCAAGCTCTACCGCGACGAGCTCATCATCTCGACCAAGGCCGGCTACGACATGTGGCCCGGTCCCTACGGCGAATGGGGCTCGCGCAAGTACCTGCTGGGAAGCCTCGACCAGAGCCTCCAGCGGATGCGTCTCGACTACGTCGACATCTTCTACTCGCACCGCTTCGATCCCGACACGCCGCTCGAGGAGACGATGGGCGCACTCGACGCCGCCGTCCGCGCCGGCAAGGCCCGCTACGTCGGCATCTCCTCCTACGGTCCGCGCCGGACCGAGGAGGCGGCCCGGCTGCTGCGCCAGCTCGGCACGCCGGCGCTCATCCACCAGCCCTCCTACTCCATGTTCAACCGCTGGATCGAGCCCGAGCTCCTCGACGTGCTCGAGCGGGAGGGCCTCGGCGCGATCGTGTTCTCACCGCTGGCTCAGGGCCTGCTCACCGACAAGTATCTGGAGGGCGTGCCCGAGGACTCGCGTGTGCGGCGCGGCAACTACTTCTCCGAGAAGCTGATCACCGAGGAGAACGTCGCGCGCGTGCGCGGGCTGAACGAGATCGCTCAGCGACGGGGTCAGTCGCTGGCGCAGCTGGCGATCGCCTGGGTGCTCCGCGATCCCCGCGTGACCTCGGCGCTCCTGGGCGCCAGCAGCGTCCGCCAGCTCGAGCAGAACGTGGCCGCGCTCGAGCGTCTCGACTTCGATCCCGGGGAGCTCGAGGAGATCGAGCAGTACGCCGTCGACGGCGCCCTCAACCTCTGGGAGCCTTCGAGCGAGGCGTGACCGCAACCGGCTTCGGGCCGGCCTCGTGCTTAGCGCCCGTTGGGGCTCGAGACGATCTGGCCGCTCTGGTTGACGTACGACTGGCCGGGCGTCGGCCTCACGGTGACCGGGAAGGTCCCGCGCGGGGCCGTCCCATCCGAGAGCACCGCCTTGGCCTTGCCGCTCAGCCCGGCCGAGACCTCCCAGGCGACCACGTGGTGGCCGGGGATGATGGCGGTCACGGACCAGTCGAAGGTCGCGGTGTGGCCCGGCTTGAGCGGGCCCAGGGCCCAGGTGTTGGCGTCGTCGGTGGTAGCGCCGCCGTAGCTGCCGCCGGCGCAGCTATAGCCGCCGGGACCCTTGCAGCCGGCGGGATCAGGTGGCTTGTCGATGATCCAGATCTGACGCGAGGGGTTGGCCACCGACTGCTCGTTGAGCGCGTTGGCGAAGGCGGAGACGCTCGTTCCCTCGCCCGCCGGCGCGGGGAACTTGCAGGTCACGTTGCAGATCGTGACCGCGACGTCGGGGATCGTCCGGTTGGAGTCGTTGTGGACGGCGAGCACGAGATGCGTGTGCTCGGACAGCGACTGCGAGGACGGGAACACCTGCTTGGGGATGTCGACGGTGAAGCTCGCACGCGGCTCGTTGACGTCGGTGCGCTCGCCACCGCAGGCCGCGAGGACGAGCGCGCCCAGGATCGCCAGCAGCGCGCAGAGCGCCGTTCGGTTGATGGTGTTCCACCTCCTCACCGCCGGGCGGAAAATACCACCTGCAATTGCCGCGCACGACGGTTCCCACTTGGTCTTTGCGTCAGCGCTGGCGTAGGCTTATGCGCGCCGGCCGCCGCGCCGGCCGAGAACTCATGGGAGGACTGTAGATCAGGTGATCCGAGCAGCTGCGGATAAATCATTCCTGCCGATCAAGGGCTTCCTCGAAGAGGTCGGCAACATGATGATCCTGACCGGGAAGACGGTCGTCTCGGCGGTCAGGCCGCCGTACCCGTACGGGTCGGAGTTCGCGGCGCAGTTCATGTTCGCGCTGAAGATCTGCTGGTTCCCGCTCATGCTCACGACGGTCGTGTTCGGCTACGCCGTGCCCGGGCCTTCAGGCGGGCGACTTCCTGACCCTGTTCGGCGCGCTCGACCGGCTCGGCGGGTTCTTCGTGCTGTCTTCGATCCGCGAGTTCGCGCCGTTCGTGGACGCGATCATCCTCGCCGGCGCCGCGGGTACCGCGATCACCGCCGATCTCGGCGCGCGCAAGATCCGCGAGGAGCTCGACGCGCTCCAGGTCCTCGGCGTCGACCCGGTCAAGAACCTGGTGGTCCCGCGGTTCCTGGCGCTGATGATCGTGACCGCCCTGTTCGACATCTACGCGCTGATCTTCGGCATCGTCGGCGGGATCCTGGCCAGCCTCGCCAATCACGCCCCGATCGGCCCGTTCTTCGTCACCCTGTTCAACAACGCCGAGACCACCGACCTGTGGGGATCGGTGGTGAAGACGACCTGCTACGGCGCGATCATCGCGATCGTCTGCTGCTACAAGGGCATGACCGCCTCGGGCGGTGCCGAGGGGGTGGGCCGCGCGGTGAACGAGGCGGTCGTGATCGCGTTCCTGGGGATCTTCGCGTTCAACTACGCCTTCACCCAGACCCTGCTGGCGACCCATCCCGAGATCACCTCGATCGTAAAGTGAGCCGATGGACGGACTAATCGCTGCACCCCGAGGATGGCTCGAGTCCTTCGGGGAGATCGTCAAGTTCATGTCGAAGATCCTCGGCGAGATCTTCCGCCTGCGGGTCTTCAGGTACTTCGGGGAGACGCTGCGCCAGGCCGGCGTCCTGATCGTGGGTTCGGCGCTCACGATCTGGACCCTGGTGTTCATCACCGGCCTCACGTGCGGGATCGAGGGCGCGTACTTCAACCAGGCCAACGGCGTGCCCGCGTACTCCGGCGTGTTCGCGGCCTGGTGCGACCTGCGGGAGCTCGTTCCCTACGCCTTCGGCTACATGATGGCCGCCAAGGTGGGCACCGGACTCGTGGCCGAGCTCGGCGCGATGCGGATCTCCGATGAGATCGACGCGCTCGAGGTGATGGGGATCAGCGGCGTCACGTTCCTGTGCGCCACCCGGTTGCTCGCGGCGTGGCTGGTGCTGCCGTTCGTGTACCTGACCGCGATCGGCGCCGGCTTCTTCGCCAGCTACCTCGCGGTCGTCCAGCAGCTCAGCTACGTCTCGTCGGGTGGGTTCTTCTTGATCTTCTGGCAATTCCAGAACCCGCCTGACCTCTTATTCAGCTTCATAAAGGCGATGCTGATGGCCACGTTGGTGGTCCTCGTCGGCTGCTATTACGGCTACAACGCCGGCGGAGGTCCGGTCGGCGTCGGAGTCGCGACCGCGAAGTCGATGGTGCTCAACCTCGTGGGCATACACTTGATCGGGATGATCTGCACCCAGATCTTCTGGGGCGCCAACCCGCGGGCACCAATCGGAGGCTGAGCATGCGTGACCCTGACTGGGACGAGGAGGACGAGCGCTCCGGCGCGGAGGAGGATCGCGCGGGTGCGAGCGAGAGCGGCGGGGACGGCGATCGTGCACGGGCCGAGACGGCTGTCCCCGCCTGGAATCCTCAGAGCGCCGAGCAGCCGACGCACGTGGACCCGGAGGTCCACACGCAGGCCTACCAGGATCAGCAGGACAAGGACGGGGAAAAGTCCGGTTCGCGCGTCTCGGTGGTCGACGAGCAGCCGCCGCGCCCGGCGCCCCCGCCCGGCGCCGACGAGGACGAGTACCAGTACCACACCTACAAGGTCTATCCCTCCGGCCGTCCCGACGCCGTCGAGTTCATCGACCTGTACAAGGGCTTCGGTCGCGCGAAGATCCTGCGCGGCCTGAACATGGGCCTCCCCGAGGGGATGGTGTCGATGATCCTCGGGCCTTCCGGGACGGGCAAGTCCGTGTGCATCAAGCACATGGTGGGCTTGCTGTATCCCGACGAGGGCGACGTGCTCGTGCACGGCGAGTCGGTGCCGAACATGTCCGACGACGACATGTTCGAGATGCGCAAGAAGTTCGGCCTCCTGTTCCAGGACGGCGCGCTGTTCGGCTCGATGAACCTGTACGACAACGTCGCGTTCCCGCTCCGCCAGCACACCGAGAAGAGCGAGGACGAGGTCGAGGACATCGTCATGCGCCGCCTCGATGAGGTCGGCCTGAGCGAGGCTCGGGACAAGGCGCCCAACGAGCTGTCGGGCGGGATGCGCAAGCGCGCCGGGTTCGCCCGCGCGCTCGTGCTCGAGCCGGACATCGTGCTGTTCGACGAGCCCGACTCGGGGCTGGACCCGGTGCGGACCGCGCTCCTGGGCGAGCTGATCCTCGAGATCCACCGCGACATGATGGACGACGCCAAGGAGAAGGAGAAGGAGCATCTCCCCACCTTCGCGGTCATCACCCACGACATCATGAGCGCGCGCCGGGTGGCGGACTACATCAACGTGCTGTGGCGGGGCCGGATCGTCGAGGCGGGCCCGGCCGAGGACATGCTCAATTCCGACAACCCGTTCATCCGCCAGTTCCTCGCCGGGGAGTCGCAGGGTCCGCTCGCAATGGACTGACGCCGGACTGGATGTCCGGCGGTGGTACTGCCGGCCGAGCGAAGCGGTCTTCTGGACTCGAGGAGCGGAGCGCAGGCCGGCCCGGAGCTGGACGCGGTTACTGGAGTCTCCGCGCGCTGCATCGGCGCGCGCCGGCTGGACGGGCGCTAGCCTGAGCCGACCATGAGGGCGAGGGAGCGTTTGCAGCGATTTGTCAGCGCGAGCGCCGCCCGACCCGCGCTGACGATCGCGATCGTCGTGACGTTGGCGGTGGCGGGTGCCGCACTCGCGCTCGGCCTCAGGCCCGACACCTCCGCCGGCACGTTCGTGAGCAGCTCGTCGTCGAGCTACCAGGCGACGGCCGACGAGCAGCGCCACTTCGGGGCCGACGCGGTGGTGATCCTGATCCGTGAGCCGCTGTCGTACCTGGTCGAGACCGCCGATCTGGCGCGGGTCACCCAGCTCGAGGCGTGTCTCGCCGGCCAGGTGGTCGTGGCCAATCCCACGCTCCTGTCCTTCACGCCGGCCGCGCCCGGTACGCAGGCGCCCTACGGGGGCTCGGGTAGCCCGTGCGCGAAGTTGATGCAGGCCAAGCCGGTCAAGGTCGTCTACGGGCCGGGCACCTTCCTCAACCAGGCCGTCGCGGCCGTGCAGACGGAAGTCCACACGATCGAGTCCGGCGCGCAGCAGGCCGTCACCACCGCCGAGGCGGGCGCCTATCAGGTGGCCCTGTCCAAGCACATGACCAAGGCGCAGGCAACGAACGCGGCCAAGGCGGCCGGTCAGCTGGCGCAGCAGGAGCAGAGCGAGAACCTGGCCCGGATGTATCTGGACTCGGGGATCACGGGCACGAGCCTCGGCATCGACGACAAGCAGTTCATCAGTCAGATCGTGTTCGATCAGACGCGCGGCGTGGATCAGCCCAAGGCGCGCTTCTCGTATCTGTTCCCGACGGCCAACTCGGCGATCATCCAGGTCCGCCTGAAGTCCTCGCTCAGCTCGAGCCAGCAGGCAGCGGCTATCTCGCGAGATCCGCCAGGTCATTCGGATGCCGATGTTCGCGCTCGCCAACGGGGGGACGTACTCGGTCACGGGCGAGCCCGTCGTCGTCACGGACCTCGCGTCCTCCCTGTCCGCGTCGATCTTGAAGCTCCTCATCGCCGCCGTGCTGGTGATGGCGGCCGCCTTGCTGATCGTCTTCCGCAGCCGGCTGCGTCTGCTGCCGCTCGCGATCGCGCTGATGGCGGCCGGAATCACCTTCGGGCTGACCACGGTGGCCGGCGCGACCTTGACGATGGCGTCGATCGCGGTGCTGCCGATCCTGATCGGACTGGCCGTCGACTACGCGGTCCAGTTCCAGTCCCGTGTCGAGGAGGCCCGCCAGACCGAAGAGGCGCGCTCGACCGAGGACGCCGGGGTGGTGCGACGAGCCGCGGCCGCCGGAGCTCCGACGATCGCCACCGCGGCGCTGGCCACGGCCGTGGGCTTCCTCGTGCTCCAGCTCTCGCCGGTGCCGATGGTGCGCGGCTTCGGGCTGCTTCTGGTCGTCGGCATCGCGATCGCGCTGGCCTGCGCGCTCAGCGCCGGCTCGGCGGTGATCGTGCTCAGCGGGCGGGTCCGCCCGCCGGGATTCCTGGAGGCCTCGCTGCGCGGCGCGAGTGAGATCATCCGCGACGCAGCGGCTCGCGCATCCGGCGTGACGAGCGGTGTCGCGCGAGCGCTCGCGCGGCTGCGGCCCCGCCGGCGCCGCCCGATCACCGCCGCCTCGGGTTCCGGGCGGTCGATGGCGGGCGCTCTCGACTACGTTCTCACGCGCGCGGTGGCAGCCCCCCGGCGGGTCATCCTGATCGGGCTCCTGCTGGCGCTGCTCGGCTGGGTGGCCGACACCCAGACCTCGGTCCAGTCGGACATAACCAAGCTGGTGCCGTCGGGCATGCCCGCGCTACGCAACCTGCGGACGCTCGAGCACGTCACCGGCGTCTCCGGTGAAATCGACGTGACCGTGCGCGCCTCCAACGTGGCGACGCCGCAGGCCATCACTTGGATGACGCAGTACGAGCAGTCGCTGCTCGCCCACTACGGCTACGTCGAGGCACGCGGGTGCGCCCGCGCGACGCTGTGTCCGGCCCTGTCGCTGCCCGACCTGTTCCCGAGCGGATCGAGCCAGACCGAGTCCTCTATCAACGGCTTCCTGTCCGCAGTGCCGGCCTATTTCTCCCAGGCCGTGATCAGCCCCGATCATCGGGAGGCCGCCCTGGCCTTCGGAATCCGCCTGATGCCGCTGGCCCGTCAGCAGCGGGTGATCGACTACATGCGCTCGCAGCTGCACCCGCCGCCGGGGGTCAGCGCTCAGCTCGCCGGTCTGCCGGTGCTGGCCTCCGAGGCCGACGGTGCCCTGTCCTCCTCGGGACGGAGGCTGCTCACCCTCGTAGTGGGCCTGGTGCTGGTCGGCGCCGTGTTGCTGGGCGTGTTCCGGCGCGTCGAGCGCGCGCTGGTCCCGTTGATCCCGATCGCGCTGGCGACCGGGTGGTCGGCGTTGATCGTGTTCGCGATCGGCATCCCGCTCAACCCGATGTCGGCGACCCTCGGCGCGCTCGTGATCGCGATCTCGACCGAGTTCAGCGTGCTGCTGTCCGAGCGCTTCCGCCAGGAGCGGGCGGCCGGGCACGAGATGATCGTTGCCCTGCGCCGCACCTATCGCTCCACAGGGGCCGCGGTCCTCGCATCCGGCATCACCGCGATCGCCGGCTTCGGGATTCTCGTCGTGTCGAACATCACGATGCTGCGCGACTTCGGCCTGGTCACGCTGATCGACCTGACCGTGTCGCTCGCCGGCGTGCTCCTGGTGCTCCCGTCGGTGCTCGCCATCGCTGAGCGCCGGGATCTGGCGGACGGGGCGCAGGAGTTCCTGCGCCGGGCCCGGAGCGTCCTGCCGCGCCGCCGGCGCGCCCGCGTCGCGTGAGCGATCCCCCGAGCGATCCGGGGGCGCCCCGGAGCGGGCGCCGTCCGGAGGAGGGACCCCCGCGCCCGTCCGAACCGGCTCCGCCCGGGCGCCGCCCGGCACCCGGACGACCGACCGCGCCGCGCGAGGGCCGACCGGAGCTTCGACCGCCGCCACCGGCCATCAACACCCGCCCCTACCGGGCGGTGATCGGGCTGTTCGCGGTCGTCCTGGTCGTCGCCTTCACGGTGTACGAGCTCACGACGCGCCACGCGCGGAGCCCGGCCGTGGCGGTCGGCCACCGGCTCGAATACTTCTCGGCGCCGCTGGCCACCTCGACGCTCAACGGCGACGCGAACCTGAACCCGCCCTGCACGGTTCACCACCACGATCCGCGCGCGCTGAACGTGTGCCTGATCGCGAAGCGCACGCCGCTCGTGCTCGCCTTCTTTGCCACGGGATCGAAGACGTGCGAGCGCGAGGTCTCGGCGCTCCAGAAGGTGGCCGCACAGCTACCGGCGGGCCGGGTCGCGGTGGCGGCCGTGGCCGTGGCGAGCAGCCATTCCGACACCCGGGCGGCGGTCCGGGCGCACCACTGGACGATCCCGGTTGCCTATGACGCCGACGGGGCGGTCGGCGCGGCCTACGACGTACAGGTCTGTCCGGTGGTCGAGCTGGCCCGGCGCGGCGGCGTGGTCAGCGGGGTCCTGATCGGCAACCACTGGCTGTCGAGCACCGCGCTGGCCGGCCGCGTGCGCGCTCTGCTGGCCGGGTAAGCCTGTCCGGTGTGAGCGGCGAGACCGAGCTGGACGCAGCCGAGGGCTTCCTCGGAGCGGAGCTGCGCGACGAGCTGCCCGGACTCACTCTGCGCTGGCTCACCCTCGACTTCCGGCCAGGCCGGAGCACGGGCGAGCTCAAGGCACGTCTCCGGTCGCTCTCCAACCGCATCCGCGGCGAGAGCGTGGTGACGATGCGCACCCAACCGATCCCGCGGGCCTACCGCGTGTTCTTTCGCCAGATCGGCCTCGACCCGGACGTGACCAGGGTCCCGAGCGAGCAGGCCGCCGTCTCGCGTCTGCTCCACGGCCAACTCGAGTCGCGCGACGCGATCGCGGACGCGCTCCTCATCTCGGTGGTCGAGACGGGGGTGCCGGTGTGGGCGCTCGACGCCGATGTGGTGGACGCGGGCGGCCTCGGTCTCCGCGCGAGTGCCGGCGGCGAGCGTCTGGGGGGCGAGGACGGCGCGCCACTGGCCGAGGGCCAGCTCGTGGTCGCCGACAGCCGCCGCGTGCACGCGGTTCTGTTCGGTGAGACCGCGCCGGGACACGCACCCGGGCCCCACACCACGCGGATCGCCCTGTTCTCGGTGGGCGTCGCGGGGGTGCCTCAGGTCCACGTCGAGGAGGCGCTTTGGACCACGGTCGAGCTGCTGCGCTCCGGGCCCTGACCGGGTTGTAGCGGCGAGCGTGGGGGTAAGCCGGTGCTAAGCTCGCTTAGCGTGAGGAGGCACTGATGGAGCTGCTGGAACAGGACAACCGCGCGCGGCACGCCGCGCCTCTGGTTGCCCCGCCCGTCGTCGAGGACGCCGAGCGCGGCGCCCGACGCACGCTGCGCCGTCAGATCGCGCAGCTCGAGAAGGAGCTTTCCGACGCCTTCGTCACCGCGTACCGGATGGGCGGTCTCGACCATCCCACCATGGGCATTGCGACGCGGCCGCGCCTGCTGGACCTGGGCGAGCTCGAGCAGGTCCGCGACGAGCTCGCCGAGCGCGTGCGCGCCGCGCGGGTGAGAATCACCGAGCGTGCCGACGCGCAGGAACGCAGTCGCCTGGTCCTCGAGCGCATGCTGCTCGATCCTGCCCGGTACCGGTTCGTCCGCGTCTCACGCGAGGCACTCGGCGAGCCGGGCTGCGGCGCCTGGGAGGTCCGGCCGCGCCTCGGTCTGATCGGGATGCTGATGGGATGGTGGCAGGTCAAGCTCTCCTCCGGCTGTCCGTTAGCCGGGGGCCGCGGCGCGGTGCCGCGGCCCTGAGCCCGACAAGCCGAGGACGGTGACGTTGCGCGGCACGCTGCGAACCGGCGTGGGCACGGGACTCGTCCTGCTCATCATGTTCATCGGCAGTCTCGGCCTGTGGGTCGGCACGCCGCTGATGTGGCTGTGGATCGGGTCGCAGATCGACGGCGCCACGGACTCGCTCAGCACCGCGCTGGGCGCCATGGCCCTGGGGGTGCTCACGACGATCGCGGTGCTCGCCGCGCTGCTGTCCAAGCTCAGCAACACCTACCGCGCCAATCGGCAGTCGCGGGGATTCGACGATCCGGGCCACGTCGTGCTCGAAGGCGTGCTCGTGGTGAGCGCCGGGATCACGCTCGTGGTGTTCGCGGTGTGGTTCTTCCTCTTCGCCGGCGCCGATCCGATCCCGTTGGGGATGCAGATCTGAGGCAGGACTCCGCCGCGGGGCCGCTCAGCCCCGCTTAGGGCCCACGCCTCCTCACTAACTTCGGCGTCGAGCCCTTAGGAGCGTCCTTGCCCGGCCAGGCCCCGGTCAACCGGGTGAACAGCTCTCTGGAGCCGCGGTCGAAGCCGCCCCGGACAGTGCGGAAGATGGCGCCTTCGAGCGCGAGCGCGAGGACCAGCTTCGGCCACTGCGCCCAGCGCTGATCGGGCTCGGGGGACGCCTGGTCGTCGACCACACGCCACAGGCGCTCGAAGATCATCGTCGCCACCTTGCCGGCCAGAAAGCCGCCGATGACGCTGAAGGGCAGGAACAGAACCTTGGTCATGCGTCTCCTATCCGCTTAGTCCTTCGCTGCTCGACGGGGCTCGACGAACGGCTCGTGCTCGGCGGGATGGCCCGCTTCCATCACTCGGGCACGCTCGATCTCCGCGTTCCACTCGGCGCCGAGAAGCACGGCGATGTTGGAGATCCAGAGCCAGACGAGGAAGATGATCACGCCCGCCAGCGCGCCGTAGGTCTTGTTGTAGGACGAGAAGTTCGCCACGTAGAACGCGAACAGGCCGGAGGCGATCACCCAGACGGCCACCGCGAACAGCCCGCCCGGGCTCAGCCAGCGGAAGCCGGCGTGCTTCACGTTGGGCGCTGCCCAGTAGAGGATCGAGAACATGAAGCTGACGATCAGCAGCAGCACCGGCCACTTGGCGATGTCCCAGATCGTCACCGCGGTGCTTCCGATGCCGAGCACCTTGCCGACCTGCGACGCGAGCCCGCCCGTCACCACCACCGCGACGGCGCTGATCGCCAGCAGCGTCAGCATCACGACCGTCACGCCCAGCCGCACGGGCAGGGTCATCCAGATCGGCCGGCCCTCCTCGATGTCGTAGATCGCGTTGGAGGCGCGCATGAACGCCGCGATGTATCCGGACGCCGACCAGACCGCGGCGGCGATGCCGACGATGAACAGGATGCCGGCTGCCCCGCGGCTGTGCTGGAGGCCTGTGACCGCGCTGGTGATGATCTTGTGCGCCGACCCCGGGGCGAGCTTGCCGATATTGGAGATCAGCGGCTGCGTGACCGAGGGTCCGATCAGACCCAGGACCGACACCAGCGCGAGGATCGCCGGGAAGATCGCCAGCACGCCGTAGTAGGTGAGCGCGGCCGCCCAGTCGGTCACGTTGTCGGCGCGGAACTCCCGGCCCGTGCGCTTGAGCACGCCGACCCACGATCCTCCGGCCAGACGGCTGGGCTTATCGGGGGCGCCTGAACGCGGCGATCCAGCCCCGCCGCGCTGAGATGTATCCGTAGCCATGACCGCTCCTACCGTCGCCTCGTTCGCCCGAGCAGGAACCCGGCGGCGAGCGCTCCGGCGACGGCCAGCGGCAGCGGGTTCTCACGCGCCTTCTGCGAGGCTTGCGCGGCGGCTGTCGTGGCACTGTCGGGCGAGGCCTCCTTGACGCTGCCGAGCACCCGATCCTTCTTCCCGGATATCGACGCCTTGGTGTCCTCGAGCTTGTGCTTGGCCTGCGCCTTGACGTCGGTCTTCTGAGCCAGCGCCCCGACCGTCTCGCCCAGCTCCTCGCGCGTCTGCTCGATCTCGCGCTGGATCTCCTCGGGCTCGCGTGAGCCCGACGCCTCCGGCGGCTGCTCCGCGGCGCTCACTGCCGCGCTGCCTGTGCTCGGCTCTTGGCCCATTGCACGTCCTCCTTCACGCTGTCGGTCGTCTGCTCAGGCACGGGTGGCGTGGCCTGCTCGATCTCCTTCTTGCCGGTCAGAGCGAGCACGCCGGCGACCGCGGCCAGAACCGCGGTTACGATCAGCGCCGCCAGCCACGCGGCCACCGCCTTGGACAAGCCGAGGATCGCGGCTGCGGTGAGCGCTCCGACCGCGTACAACGCGAACATCGCGGCGCCGCCGAACATGCCGGCGCCGAGCCCGGCGCGCTTGCCCTTGGCCGTGAGCTCCGCCTTGGCCAGCTCGACCTCCTGGCGGGCCAGGCGGCTCGTCTGCTCGGAGAGCTGCTTGACCAGATCCGCGAGCGCGGCGTCCGCGCCGGGAGCCTCTCGGGGATTGCTTGCGCCTGCCATTCAAACCCTCCTCGTCGTGCGCGCGCCGACCCCGCATGCGCGGGTGGCGCCTTCCACAGTGGGTTGACTCCACGTGCCGCGGGGGCCGGGAGCCACCTCCGGACTACCCGTGCTCCGGAGGAATAACCAGATACCTGGACAGAACTTGGACAAGCTGGGACAAACAAGGACACATATCCGCTTGGCGACGGGAAGGTCGTTTGCCGGAGGTGGTACAAGTGCGGCGATGGCTGAATCGGCCTCGACACCCGTACCTGATCCGCAGGCGGACCACGAAGCGCCATCCATGCGCGCCGACGCGCTGGCTAGCCGCCAGCGCATTCTCCGTGCTGCGCGCATGCTCGGTGGTGGTCGACACATGACGATGGCCCAGCTCGCCGCGGCCGCCAACGTCGGTCGATCGACGCTGTACCGCCACTTTCCCACGCGACAGGCTCTCGATCGCGCGCTGAGCGAATCGGAGCCGCCGGAGCCTGCGCCGCCAGCGCCCATCAGCGGTCGTGTGGCGACGATGCCGTTCCGTGCGCCCGGGCAGCTCGGACACGAGGCTCCGCTCGCGCTCGAGGTCACGCGCGTGCTCGACGAGGTGCCGCCGCACCTGGTCGCCGATCAACTCGTGGCGGAGGCTCGGCGCGCCGCGGGCGTCGCGGTCGCGCTCTACGTGGTCGACATCGACGGTTCGAACCTCCTGCGTCTAGCGGGATCCGAGGAGTTTCCGGCGCACCTGGAAGCGCCCCCGGCGCTCGGACCGGAGATGGTGCCGGAGGGCGTGCCGGGATTCGTGGAGCGCCTGCAACGGCAGCTTCCCGGCTGCGTGGCCGAGCCGCTGTGGCTGCGCGGCCGGGTCATCGGCCTGTTGCTCTGCATGGGTTCGCCGGTGGCCGACCTAGCCGACATCGCCAAGCAGGGCGCCGCGGCGCTCGAGCTCGCGAACGACTACACCGACTTCATCGAGGCGGCGAGACGCCGTAAGCCGACGACGCCGGCCGCCGAGGTGCAGCAGCAGCTGTTCCCGCCGCGGATCGCCCGGATCGGCGGCGCGCAACTCGCCGGCGGGCTGCTCCCGAGCTACGAGGTCGGCGGCGACTGGTTCGACTTCGTCGAGAACCGCGACGGCGCCTGGCTGGCGATCGCCGACGCTTCGGGTACCGGACCCACCGCAGCGGGTTTGGGCGCGGCGGCGCTGGGCGCACTGCGTGCCGCCCGCCGCAGCGGCCAGGATTTGGAGCAGGCGGTCCTGGCCGTGCACGAAACGGTGCGGCGGCTGGACAACGACGACTTCTACGTCCCCGCGATCGTCGCGCGCTGGCGGGGCGCCACCGCGATGCTGACCTGGATCAACTGCGGCCATACACCCGCGTACCTGGTCGATTCCGACGGCGGCCTCATCGAGCTGTACGCACCCGAGCATCCCGCGCTCGGCGTTGGCAAGGCCGTGCCGAAGTACACGCCGGCCAGCCGGCAGCTGCATTCCGGCGAGCGCGTGATCCTCGTGACCGACGGCGTCATCGGCCGCAAGATGGAAGGTGGCGGAACCTTCGGAGTCGACGGCCTACGGGACGCCCTCGAGCGCGCCGAGAGTCCCACCGCCGCCTACACCGCGATGGCGATCCAGCGAGCGGTGACCGACTGCTGGCGCGAGCCGCTCGAGGACGACGCGACCGTCGTCGTCATGGCGATCGACTGAAGATTCTGGCCGGGCCGCGTGACGATGGGCGTCTGAGGACGAAAGTCCGACGCCTGCGGATGCCACAAGTGAGACAGCGACTTGGACAGAACTTGGACATCTCTTTTGTTCAAGTGGGACACGGGTAGCAGAAGGGCGTCCAAGTAGGCGGCCGGCGGCGCACTCCGAGACTCGCCGCCGGCCGTTTCGCTACAGAGGAGGGGGCCCTTGCCCACCGCCGCCGTCCACGCAGCTGCGCATCGCCCCGGCGCGTGCAGCCCACTACGTCTGCCAGGGCGCAACCGGTGCCCGGCCCAGTCTCTAACCCACGAATCAAGGAGCACGACATGACAACCATGACCGACGCCTACGCCTGGAAGGGCCGCGACGTCTACGGCTCTGACGGCGAGAAGATCGGTGCCGTCAAGGAGATCTACGAGGACGGGCAGACCGGAAAGCCCGAGTGGGCGCTCGTCGCGAGCGGACTGTTCGGGATGCGCTCGCACTTCGTGCCGCTTGCCGGCGCCTCGCCGGCCGGTGAGGACGTGCGGGTGAACGCGACCAAGGATCAGGTGGCTGACGCCCCCAGCATCGAAGGCGACGGCGAGCTGTCCGAGGCCGACGAGCGGATGCTGTTCGAGCACTACGGCGTCCCGTACACGAACGCCGGCTCGGTGACCGCCGAAGGCGAGCCCGCCAACGGGTCATCCCAGCAGTCGAATGGCCACGACGTGAGCGGCCCGAACACCGATGACGCGATGACCCGCTCCGAGGAGGAGCTTCGTGTCGGCACCACGCAACAGGAGCGCGGCCGCGTCCGGCTTCGTAAGTACATCGAGACCGAGCACGTGCAGACCACGGTCCCCGTGCAGCGCGAGCAGGTGCGCATCGAGCGCGAGCCGATCACCGACGCGAACGTCGACCAGGCCCTCGACGGCCCCGAGATCTCCGAGGAAGAGCACGAGGTCGTGCTTCACGAGGAGCAGCCCGTGGTCGAGAAGCGCACGGTGCCGAAGGAGCGCGTGCGGCTTGAGAAGGACACCGTGACCGAGGAGCGCCAGATCGACGACGAGGTCCGCAAGGAGCGGATCGACGCCGACGACCAGACGCGCTAGGGACCCCGAATCCGGGTCTGTCCACCGCTCGCCGGTGGACAGACCCGCCTGGGCAACTACCTACCGAGGGCCTGGACCCACGAACTCGACCCCGCCCTCGGGCCCGGTGCGGGCGGAGGCTGCGCCGCCCGCGAGCATCGTCAGCGCCCCATCGCCGGGCCGGCGCGCGCCGACTCGGGCGGTGCCGCCGCGATCTCGGCGGCCGCGGTGACCGGATCCGCGGCCAGGTGGTTGGCCTCGCACGCGGCGGCAAGTCTTGCCTCCGACGCCGGTCCCGCGATCGTCAGGGGCCACCGACGGGCGAGTTCGCGCAGCTGGGGAAGGAAGGGATTCAGCGCTCCGGCCACCGACGTCGTCACCGTGATCAGGTCGGGCCCGAGCTGGCTCGCTACCGACTCCACCATCGCCACCGGCGTCGCGGCTCCGAGGTAGGTGATCTTCCAGCCCTGAGCGTGCAGGGCGATGCCGAAGGCGATCAGTCCGAGGGTGTGCGACTCGTTCGGAGCGCAGGCGAGCAGCGCGTGGGGTCCGAGTCCCCGATCCCATCCCCGTGCCAGCGCCAGCAGCCGAGCATGAAGGAAGTTGCTGGCGAAATGCTCCTGGGCCACCGTCATGTGGTTCGCGGCCCAGCGCTCCCCGACCTCGTGGAGGTACGGCATGAGGAAGTCGCGGATGACCGCGAGCGCCGAGTACTCGCTCAGCAGCTGCTGCAGAGCCTGATCGGCCGAGGACTCATCGAAGGCATCGAGCGCGTCTCGCATCTGCCGGGCGCTTCGAGCCGTGTCGAGCTCGGTCAGCTGAACGGTGCGTCCCGGCTGCAACCTCAGCCGCGCGGCCTTGGCGAGCTCGGCCGCCTGCGCGGCGGGCAACCCCTCGCTCAGGTAGCGCGTCATCAGCCGGACACGAGCTTCATCCAGCGCCGAATAGAGGCGGATGTTGCCGGGGGTGCGTCGCGGCGTCAGCAGGCCGTAGCGTCGCTCCCAGACCCTCAGCGTGTCCGAACTCACGTCGACCCGGCGGGTCAACTCGCTGATACGCATCCAGGACGAGGTCGGCGGCGGCACGGCTGAGCGAAACGGTAGCGGCGGATCTTCGGTTCCCGGGCGGTGCGGCCGTGAAACAGCCGACTTCGGTTTGGTCCGTGGCCTGGCGGGTGGCGGGCCGGGCGAGCTGCTTCCGAGGAGCATCCCGCGCCGCCGGCGACGGGCCGGCGGCGCGGGAGCGGGGGCGTTACCGGGGGCGTCCGGCAACCGGCGGGGGAGGCGCCGAGTCAGCCGCTCAGGCGAACTCGAGCACTCTCGGGGCGCAGGTCTCGAGCTGCTCGGCGAGCATCCGCCGCTGGCGCGCGGTCAGCGCACCGACCTGCTTGGTCTCGTTGATCTGGTGCCGGTTCAGGAACTTCCGGCACCTCGTGCTGCCCCACCGCCGCTGGCTCGTCAGCAGCTCACCGACCTCCCAGGTCAGTGCCTCGTGGGGCGGGTCCTGGAGCACTTCGACAACGGATGCGCCACCTTCGGCGATCCGTCGTTTGAGCTCCGCCCGCGCGAGCCGCACCTCATTCGCTCGCTCCAGCGCGCGTAGCCGCTGGGGCGCTGGGGTCGTCGTGGCGGTTTGCGTCGTCAACTGATCTCTACTCCCTGCGTCTGGTCCGCCGAGGCGAACGCTGGTCACTTGCCCAGGGGAAAGCTGCCGTCCCGCAGCCGGCCCCACGGTCCTGCCTATCTCTCCGCTCGCGGCCTTGCTGCTCAAGCCCCTGCCGCTATCCCGATCCCGCTGACGTCCTCATGCCGGCCCATCAACCGCATGGCAAAGCTACGACAACGGTCTGGTAACAGCAATGACACAACTGGCTGGGGGTGCGCTCAGAGCGGACTTTTTCTCGCACCGAACACTTGTGCGGGAATGGACAAGTCCCGGGGCCTGGATTGGCCCTAGAGATGGCTAGGAAGCGGGCCGTGCTCGGCCTCGAAGGCGCGCTTGGCCTCGCCGAAAGCCTCGAGGGCGGCGTCGAGCGTCGCGTGATCGTGGGTAGCCATGACGCTCGTACGCAGGAGCGCTCCGGCCGGCGGCACGGCTGGATGGATCGCGACGTTGACGTACACGCCGGCCTCATACAGGGCCTTCCACAGGAACACGGCCTTCCAGTCGTCGCCGACGACCACGGGCACGACGGGGGTGAGGACCTCGGTGCCGTCGGCGAGCCGGGTCGGCGGGACCACTTGGAAGCCGAGCTCGCTCAGCCCGTCGTGCAGGTAGCGGGCGTTGTCGAGCACGCGGGCGAACAGGGCCGGCCCTTCCTCGGAGCGACAGATGCGCACCGCCGTGAGCGCGGCGCCGAGCGCGGCGGGCACGGCCGAGGCGGTGAACATGAACGGCCGCGACTGAATCCGCAGGAACTCGATCACGTCGGCCGGCCCGGCGATCACCCCGCCGCAGGAGGCGAGCGACTTGGAGAACGTGGCCATCCGGAGGTCCACGCGATCCTCGACCCCGAGCAGCTCGCTCGTGCCGGCTCCGCGGGCGCCGAGGACGCCCAGGGCGTGCGCCTCGTCGACCATCAGGCGCGCTCCGAAGCGCTGGCAGAGATCGGCGACATCGGGGAGCGGCGCCACGTCTCCCTCCATCGAGAACACGCCGTCTACGACGACCAGGATCCCGCCGCCGTCGGTCTCGGCCCGCTCGAGCCTCCGCTCCAGGCTGTCCATGCGGTTGTGCTTGAAGGGCCTCAGCTTGGCGCGCGACAGCACGCAGCCGTCGAGGATCGAGGCGTGGTCGCCGGAGTCCGCGACGACCGTGTCGCCCGGCGCGAGGATCGTCCCCAGCGCCCCGATGTTCGCCTGGTGCCCGGTGGTGAACACGAGCGCCGCCTCGGTGCCGAACCACTCGGCCAGCTCCTGCTCGAGCGCCAGGTGCAGACCCGTCGTCCCGTTCAGGAACCTGGAGCCGGTGAGGCCGGTGCCGTATCGCTCCAGCGCCTCGCGCGCGCCCTGCTTGACCCGGTCATCGCCCGTGAGGCCCAGGTAGTTGTTGGAGCCGAGCATGATCCGCCGGCGGCCCTCCATCTCCACGACCGGCATCGTCGGGCCTTCGAGGATGCGGAAGAAGGGCAACGCATCGAGCTCGCGCGCGAGCTTGAGCTGCTCCAGGCGCTCGTGCTCGCGGGCTTTGGCGAAGACGTCGATCCGGGTGGGCATGGCGGTATCGTAATGAGCGCCCTGGGGGACCGCCGGCTACGCAGCCTGGCGCGGCATTTCCCGTCGGCATTCCTTCTATCTGACCGTCCGCGCTGTCACCATGTTCCATTCGATGCCCGACGACGTGCCCACGACCATCAACCACCCCGGCCAGGACGAGGTCACGCCGGCCATGCCGGAGGACCTCGATCCCGCGCTCGAGGAGCTGCCCGAGGAGACGGTCGACGCCGTCCCGGTGCTGGCCGAGGCGCGGCCGGTCGAGCCGGCATACCCGGCCGCCCTGCCCGCCGTGCAGGCCGCCGCGGTAGCCGCCACCGGATTCATGGCGGGCGCCGCCACGATCGCCCTGGTCAAGCGCCACAACGCCCGGAAGCTCGCCCGCGCCACCCGCACGGGTCCCCGCCGCGCCGTCGACCTGCTGCCGATCGTGGGCTCCCGGACGTTCCTGGTGGACGTCCATCTGATCGCCAAGCCGCAGGAGTGAGCGCCACCGCGGCGCCGGTCCGGGTAGAGGTCCGCCCCCGGTCGCCGTTCACGCTCCCGGTCCGGGGCGGCCTGGACGGGCTGACCCGCGTCCGGGGCGGCGTGCTTCACCGGCTGGTGCACGTGGGGGAGGAGCCGGTTCTGGTCCGCGTCGGGCAGCCCGCGCGAGAGCGGGTCGTGTTCGTCGCGCAGGGTGGCGACGAGGCGAGCGCGGCGCTCGCGATCGAGCGGATGCGGCTGGCCCTGGGAGTCGACCACGATCTGCGCGCTGTTCTACGAGCGCTTTCGCTTCGACCCGCTGATCGGGCGCTCCGTCCGCGCCAATCCGGGCTTGCGACCGCCCGGGCGGCCGGAGCCGTTCGAGGCACTGGCCTGGGCGATCTGCGAGCAGCTGATCGAGTTCGAGCGCGCGGCGGCGATCCAGCGCCGGATCGTGGCCCGGCTCGGCCGGCGCTGCAGCTTCACCTTCCTGCGCGACTCCCCGCCGGCGGATGTCGTGGCCGCCCAGGCGCCGGCGCGGCTGGCCTCGCTCGGTCTGACGGACGGGAGGGCGGTGGCGCTCGTGCGCGCGGCGGCCGAGGTGGCGGGCGGCCGGGTGGACCTGCATGGCGCCGATCACGAGCTCGGGTGGCGCCGGCTGCGCGCGATCAGGGGGATCGGCAGCTGGACCCTGCAGATGCTCGCGCTGACCGGCCAGGGCCGGCTCGATCAGCTTCCCGCCGGCGACGTCGCGTTCCTGCGCCTCGTCGGGCGCTTGCGCACGGGCGAACCCTACGCCCGCGCCACCGAGGCCGAGGTCGGCGAGTTCTTCTCGCGCTACGACCCGTGGGCCGGGCTCGCCGGCCTGCACGCGCTCCGGGTGGCGCCGAGGTCGTTCAGCGCGCGGCTCGCCGGCTAGGCGGCGGGCGCCCGGGCGGGATCGGGCTCAGGCGCCGGGTCTACGATCCAGTGCGGCAGGCCCGGGGACAGCTCGTGGATGTAGTTGAACATCACCGCGTCGGCGTGGCGGCGGATGCGCGGACCGGGGGGCACGGACTTCTCGGACATCGGTACTCCGTTCCAGGAGGCGTTTGTACGATGCCCGCCGTACTCTACCAGGATGGTACGGCGGGTGTCGTACAAGGTCTGCGGAGGGCGTGACGGGAGCCTCCGCGTGCGTCTGAATCCATCTTTGCTCGCTGAGCGAGTCCAAATGGCATCAGACGCTGTCTACACCCCTTGACCGGGGAGCAATTCGTTCGTCGACGCGTCGGTGATGGCGTTGACGCTCGTGATCAGGTGTTGGCTCAGCATCCACTGGCCGTAGCTGTTCCACTGCGTCGGATCCATCCACCCCCACGGGTTGTTGCGATTGGAGGGGAAGAACGCGGGGAGCGTGGCGCGCACGCTGGCCAGGGTGAACTTCGAATCCAGCGATGGATTGGCCTTGACCAGGTTCTGGACGGCGGCCTGCGGGTCGCGTCGCGCCGCTTGATATCCCCGAGCCATCGCCTGCACGAGCCGGCGGACCAGGTCGATGCGCTCGTTGATCTCGCTGGCGCGCACCACGAGCACGAGCTCGTCGTAGTTGGGCACCCCGACCTGGTTCATGCGGATCACGTTCGGGTGCTTGTGCATCCGCGCGAGCTGGATCGCCTCGACGTTCCAGTAGGCGCCGAGGGTCGCGTCGACCCGGCCCGAGAGCATCGCCGGCACCAGGTTCGCACCCACGTTGACCTCCTTGACCGAGCTGGCCGGCACGCCGGCGCGGGACAGGATCGTCGTCAGGTACGCGTGCTGGTAGGCGATGCCCGCATCGCCGACCGTCTTGCCCTTCAGCTGCGCCGGCGAGGTGATGTGCTTCGACCCGATCGAGACGATCGAGGTGAGCGGCTCCTGGACGAGCGCCGCCACGGACACGAGCGGCAGCCCCTTGTCGCGGGCGAGCAGCAGCTCCGGCTCATACGAGATCGCCGCGTCGATCTTGCCCGCGGCCACGAGCTTCAGCGGGAGCGCGGGATCCGACGGGGTCTGGATGTGCACGTTCAGCCCGACGTGCTTGAAGTCCCCCTCGGCCATCGCCTGGTAGATCCCGACGTGGTCGGGGTTGGGGAACCAGTCGAGCATCAGCGAGACGTTCTGGAGATGCGAGCCCGAGGGGTTGGCGCCCTCGTTCTTCTCGCCGCAGCCGGCCAGGCCGAGCGCGAGCAGGATCAGAATGGGGACGAGTCGTTTCATGACGTCCTTTCTCCGCGGGGTTGGTACGCCCACGGGACGACCGCCCGTTCGGCGAGCGTGAGCAGTCCGAACAGCACGATCGCGAACAACGCGAGGATCACCACCGCGGCGACCGCGCGGGCGGCGAGGAGCTGCGGGATCGATTGGATGAGCGTGTACCCGAGGCCGGAGCTCGAGCCGTTCCATTCGGCGAACACGGCTCCGATGACCGAGACCGCCACCGCGATCTTGGCTCCGGTGAACACGCCCGGAAGGACCGCCGGCAGCTCGACGTGGCGGAACGTGCGCACGCGCGACGCGTCGAACGTGCGCATCAGCTTGAGCAGGTCGGGGTCCACGCCGGCGAGGCCATCGAGCGTCGTCACGACGATCGAGAAGAACGACACGAGCGCGACCACGACGAGCTTGGGCGCGATCCCGAACCCGAGCCACAGGGTGAGGATCGGGGCGAGGATCACGACCGGCACCGCCTGGGAGGCGACGATCAACGGATACAGCGCCAGCCGCAGCGCGTGCGAGAAGTGGATCCCGATGGCCAGCACCAGCCCCACCACCGTCGCGATCAAGCCGCCCAGCAGCACCTCGCGCCCGGTGACGAGGAAGTTGCTCCACAGCAGCGAGCGGTCCTCGAACAGCGCTTTGGCGACCGCGTGCGGGGCGGGCAGGATCGACGGGTCGACCCCGCCGAGATCGACGTACAGCTCCCAGGCGCCGATCAGCGCGAGCAGCATCAGCAGCGCCGGGACGATGTTCGCGAGGCGCATCGCCGAGTCCAGTCGCGGCCGTCTCACACGCTCATCCCCAGCGCGTGGAGCGCCTGCTCGCGGAGCTCGATGAGGGCCGGGTCGGTGCGGTGGCGAGGCCGGGGCAGCGCCACCTCGAGCTCCGCCACCGCGCGTCCGGGGCGGGGCGACATGACGACGACGCGGTCGCCGAGCACGACCGCTTCCTCGACGTCGTGCGTGACGAAAACGACGGTGCGCGGCTCCTCCTCGAGCATGTGCCCGAGCCAGCCCTGCATCTCGTAGCGCGTGATGGCGTCGAGCGCGGCAAACGGCTCGTCGAGGGCGAGGACCGGCTTGCCGGCGAGCAGAGAGCGCAGGAACGACACGCGCTGGCGCATCCCGCCCGACAGACCCGCCGGACGGGTCGCCTCAAAGCCGGCGAGGCCAAAGCGCTCGAGCCACGGCGCGGCGGCGGCGCGGGCCTCCTGGCGCGAGGCTCCGCGCGCGCGGAGCGCGAGGCCGGCGTTGTCGATCGCGCTGAGCCACGGCAGCAGCAGATCGCGCTGGGGCATCAGCGCGGCGGGAGCGGAGCGCACCGTGCCTTGATCGGGCTGCTGGAGGCCGCAGATCAGCTCGAGCAGCGTCGTCTTGCCGCAGCCGCTCGGTCCGACCACCGCCACGATCTCGCTGGGGTCGGCGTGCAGCGACATGCCGGCGAGCGCGGTGACCTGGCCGCGCCTGGTCGCAAAGCTGCGGACGACGTTCTCGAGCCGCACACCGGCCGGTTCGTGAAGATCGCGAGGCTCCTTCACGGGAGCCTGGACCATGTCTTGCATCGCTCCCTTCGCGGGCATTACCCCACAGGTTCGAAGGGTCAGCGCCGGGTCGCCGCGTGGCGCAGGGCGCTATCTCAGCCGGCTTTCCCGCCAGCCCCCCTGGTTTTCACATTTGCCCGCCGGATGCTAGCGCGCCGGCGCCGGCCAGGATCACGGCCGGCGGCGGCCGTGTCGAGAAATCGGCCTATATCAGCGATATCTCGACACGCCTCCCCGGATCTACCGGGAATCCGGGGGGAGTCGCGGTCCCGGCCGGCGACGCGCCCAGTCGACCGGCACCCGCCTCGTCGCGCGCTACTTGTGCTTCTTGACCTTCTTGACTTTCTTGTCCTTGTTCGTCTTCGGCGGGTGCGCGAGAGCCAGATAGTGATGGCCGGCGTGGACCAGGATCGTGATGTGCCTGACCAGGTCGGTGACCTCGACGGCGTGGATCTGGACCGCGATCAGCGTGCCGTCGCAGCGGTCGGTGGTCGACCACTGCGTCCCGCGCACGGTCCCCGCGGCGTAGCGGCCGCGGCTGCGGAACCGTCCGCTGGCGCGGGAACGGAGGGTCTGGAGGACGCTCGAGCTGAGCGCGACGTGGGCGGAGGCAGCACGTGTCGAGCTCGCGGTGCAGGCGGCGTACGTCGGGGCGCCCGCGAATGCGTTCTCCACGATCGCCAGCGTCGTCAATCCCTTGTCGAGCCCGCTCGTGATCTGGGTGACCTTGAAGATCGCGCCACCGAACGTGCCGGTGTAGCGCGTGCCCTTGACCCCGCTGGCGGCGACGAGTGAGACCGAGCCGTGCAGCGTGTCGATCACCGTTCCGGCTGGGAGATGCGTGTCACGGGTGAGCGGGACGAGCTCGCCGTTCCTGAGCACGAACACACTGCCGCTCGTCGTTTTGACGTTCTGGTTGACGCCGAGGGTCGGTGCCGCGGGGGCGGCGCCCGTCGCCACCTTGAACGTCTGATCGGGTCCGATCATCTGCCCGTTCGCGTTGGTCGCGATCAGCCGTACGTGGTAGATCGCGCCTGGCAGCAGGCCCGAGATCGAGGCCGACACCGAATGGCTCGAGAAGTCGCCCGGCAGCGTGGTCTTGGGACTGGACAGGTCGTAGGTCGTGATGCCGAACGGCTGATACTTCGCATCGAGGCCGTAGACGTAGTAGGCGGTCGTGGCGCAGGCCCTCCGGATTGACCTCCCCGGTCAGACCGGCCGCGTCCTTGCCGTTCAGGATCGGCGTGAACGCCTCGACGGTGGGCACGCTGGTCTGGGGCGCCGGCGTGGTCTGGGTGTAGGTGAACTGGACGGCGTTACTCGTGGCGATCGGGTTCACAACCGTCACGTTGACGGTGCTCGGGCTGCCAGGCGGCGATCGACGACGAGCTGCGTGTCCGTCGCCCTCGTGATCGTGGCGTCGTTGGCGCCGAACTTGACCGCGGTGGCGCCCGTGAAGCCCGAGCCGCTGATGGTCACCTGCGTCCCGCCGCCGCTCGGTCCGGAGGTCGGGCTGATGCTGGTGATGCTGGGGGGTGGCGTAGTAGGTGAACTGGTCGGCGTTGGTGGTGGCGCTCTGGCCGCCCGGGGTCGTGACGGTGACGTCGACCGAACCGGCGCTGCCGGACGGCGAGACCGCGGTGATCGTGCCGTCCTGATTGACCTGGAAGCTCTGCGCCGCCGCAGAACCGAAGTCGACCGCGCTGGCGCCGGTGAGGTTCTCGCCGCTGATCGTCACCTGGGTCGTTGCCACCGGTCGAACCGCTGCGCGGGCTGACGCCGGTCACGGTCGGCGGGGACGCCGGCGGCGGTGGCGTCACGTAGGTGAACTGGTCGCCGGGGCCGGTGGCGCTCGTGCCGTCCGGCGTGGTGACGGTGATGTCGACCGAGCCCGCGCTTCCCTGTGGGCTGGTGGCCGTGAGCTGTGTAGCGCTTGCCACGTTCACGCTGGTCGCCTGGTTGGCGCCGAAGTGGACCGACGTGCTGCCTGAGATGAACCTGTGCCCGTGACCGTGACGACGGTGCCGCCGTCGGTAGAGCCTTGGCTCGGGCTCACGGTCGTGACTGTCGGTGCCGGCGGTGGCGGTGGCGGTGCTGCGTAGGTGAACTGGTCGGCGACCGTCCTGGGGCTGGTGCCGCCCACGGGGACGGTGGCGGTGACGTCGACCGAGCCGGCCTGGCCGGCGGGGGAGGTGGCCGTGATCTGGGTGTCGCTGTCGACGTGGAAGCTGGCGGCCGCATTGGACCCGAAGCCGACGTCGGTGACGTTGGTGAACCCGCTGCCGGTAATCGTGACCGAGGTACCGCCGGTGGTGGAACCCTGATTCGGGCTCACGCCGGTGATGCTCGGCGCCGCACACGTACGTGTACTGATCGGAGCTGCTCGTGGCGCTGGTGCCGCTCGGGGTGGCGACGGTTATGTCCTGTGTGCCTGAGCCCGCCGGCGCGGTCGCGGTGATCTGGCTGTCGCTCACGACGTTGAAGTTCGTCGCCGGGTTCCCGGCTCCGAACTCCACGTCGGTGGCGCCCGTGAACCCGCTGCCGTTGACCGTGACCGTGTTCCCGCCGGCGCCCGGGCCCTGAGTCGGGCTCACGCTCGTGACCGTCGGCGCCGGAGCGCTGCTGATCTGCGCGTACTGGGTCGAGGTCTGGCCGTTGTCGTACGAGATCGTGATCGTGTAGTGGCCGGGCGACGCGTAGGTGTGCTGCGCGGTGAGCGTGTAATCGCCGCCGTTCTGGCAGTCGATCTGGCCGCTGGTGTCCGACCCCGTGTCGTCGGCCCAGTCGATCGATGCCTGCGACGGGCAACCGTCCGAGCTTCCGCTGTCGGTCAGCGTGACCGGACTGCCGGCCGTGCCGGTGATCTGCGGCGCGGTCGTGAACGTCATGTCGCCGCTGGCGTTCTCGCCAGCGGTGTTCGAGGCGCGAACGTTGAAGTGGTAGGTCGTGTTCGGCGCGAGGTTGGTGAGCGTGACCTGCTGCGACTGCGGACCCGATCCTCCGGGCTGGCTCCCCTGCGGGTTCGGTGCGTCTGAACCGTAGGTCTGGTCGGTCCCGTACTCCACGTCGTACGTCGTGTCCGCGCCACCGTCGTCCAAGGTGAAGCTGATGGTGGCGCTCGTGTCGTCGTTCTGGGCGTTGACGTTCGAGATCGTCGGGGAGTTGAGCTCCGTGGTGAAGCTCTGGGGGCTGCCCGGGTCGGTAAGGGATCCAGACGCGTTGTCGGCGACGATCTTGTAGTAGTAGGTCGTGCCCGCCGTCAGGCCGGAGATCTGCTCTGCTCGAGTGCTGTCGGTCGAGACGACGCCGGCGCCGACCTCGGGCGAGGTCTCGTCGAGCGGCGTTCGGATGGGTTCCGTAGACGAAGTGGAATCCGCCGGCCTCTCCGGTCGAGGTTGATGTTCCCGCTCGAGGTTCGCCGTCGTCGTCGCCGTGCGTTGGCGGCCACGGTGCTGGCGGTGGTCGGGTTGCCGAAGCTCTCGGCCTCGAACGCGCCGATGTCGCAGCCGGCGCCCTGGGGCGCGAGACGCCGCGCTGATCGGTGCGGCGGAAGTCCGCGCAGGCCGCGTTATCGAGCGCCGCGGCTCCCGTGCGAGCAGCGCCTCGGTCCGGGTCGGACCGGTGTTGTCCGCGATCGGCGACGAGCTTCGGATCGGCTCTCGACTGATCGGCGCTGTCGCAGACAGACCGCAGGAGCTGTCCTGGTCGAGGTTGTTTCCGATCGTCGTTCGTGATCGCGTTGCCGCTGTCGCCGTTCGTCGAGCTCGTCGGCCGGCCAGGCGCGGTGCATCGCCGCGCCTCCGCGAAGCCGGTGGCGAGGATCGTGTTCTGGACGGTCGTGCTGGCCCCGTTGTCGGTCTTGAGTGATCCGTTGCCGTTGTCGGACAGCGTGTCGTTTTCGAGCGTCAGGAACGCCGCCGCCATTGGCGATCGCGGCATTGCCGTCGAGCGCGGCCGAGTTCGACGACGGTGGTGTTGGTGAGCGTGACCGAGCCGCCGAGCGTGTATATCGCGCCGCCGTCGCAGCACGTGGTGTCGATCGTTCTCGAAGGTGACGCCGTCGCCCTGGACTTCCCCGTTCCGCGTGAACAGGGCCCCGCCGACCCCGGCGTCATCGTTCGTGAACGAGACGTCGGTCACGTCAGCGATCCCGACCGTTGCTCACCGCGCCCCCAGCGTGGTACCGCTTCCGCCATTGTTGGTGAAGGCCACGTTGTCGAGCGTCACGGTGCCGCCGTTGTTGAAGGTCGCTGCCGCCGCTGGCGTCGATCGCGTTGCAGCCGCTGCTGCAGTTCTCGTCCCGCTCGTCTAGGCCGCCGGTGAAGGTCAGGTCCTGCGAATCGTCACGCCGGCGCCGCTGTCGACCCGGAGGATCCGGGCCAGCTCGCCGAACGGGTTCTGGTGCCGCGAGTTCGTGGACCCACTGATCGTCGTCGCGCCGACGCCCTGTCCTTCGAGGACGAACGGCTCGGTTGCGATGATGTCGGTTCCCTGGGTGAGGCTGTACGTGTTCGCCGCCCAGCTCGATCGTGTCGCCGCCCATGTGCCGTTCTCGGCGTTCACCGCCTGGCGCAGAGAGCACGAGCTGATCGGTGGTCAGGCAATCGTCCGTTCCACTCGGATCGCCTGTCGTGGTGACGTTGATCGTCGTGGCCCGCGCCACCGCGGCTGAGGCCAGCACGAGCAGCAGCGCCGCCATCGCCACGACGATCGTTCGACGCGCCAGCCGACGCCCCATGCCCGACTACCGAAACCGTCATCACGTCTTTACCCCCGATCATTGCCCCCGCGCCCGCCGATTTTTACGTTGCCCGCGGTCCCAGAACCCACGATACGGGGTGACCGGCTGAGACGCGCCGCCTCGCCGCGTCAGAGGCAAGGCCTGGGAACGCGGGGGATGGTTGTGATGTTCGTCACGATCCCGTACGAGAGCGTCGTTCATTGAGCGCATTCGGATAAAACGCGCCTGCATACGACCAACTTCCTGCCGCCCTACTTCGGCGCTCTGGCGAGATAGTGGTGGCCGGCACGGACGAGCACGGTCTTGTGCCTGACGAGGTCGGTGACCTGACGCTGTGCTGCTGGACGGCGATGAGGGTGCCGTCGCAGCGGTCGGTGGTGGTCCAGGCGGTGCCCTCGGACGGTGCCCGCCGCGAAGCGTCCGCGGCTGCGGAAGCGACCGCTGCCGCGTGAGCGGAGCGTCTGGAGGACGCGGCTGGAGAGCGCGGCGTGGGCGTCGGCGGCGCCCTTGGCCTTGCAGCTGGCGTAGCTCGGATCGCCCTTGAACGCGCCCTCCACGAGCGTCAAGGTGGTGAGGCCCTTGTTCGGGCCAGATGCCGTCTGGGCGATCTTGAACACCGCGCCGCCGAACGTGCCGGTGAAGTTCTTGGTCTTCTTGACCTTCTTCGCTTTGGCGTCACTCGCCGGCGGCACGCCGCCGCTCGAGGCAGCGAGGGAAACCGACCCGCGGAGCGCGTCCACTACCGTGCCCGTGGGCAGCTGTCGCGTCTGGGTCAGCTTCACCAGCTTGCCGTTCTGGAGCACGAACACCGCCCCACTCGGCGTCAGGTTCTCCGTCTTGCCGAGCATGGGCGCCGGCGGGGCGGGGCAGCGGGCGTCTTGAACGTCTGGTCGTTCGACGTGGTCGTGCCTGCGCTGTTGGTCGCCACAAGTTGCACGTGGTAGAGCGCGTTAGGCACCAGGTTGGACACGGATGTGGAGATCGTCTGAGGGGACGAGCCGGAGCCGATGCTCTGTGCCGGCGTTCGTTGGTCGTACACGCTTCCCGAGAAGCCGGGTCCTCGATAAGCGAGATCAAGTCCGTACTGCCAGTAGACGGTTGTCGGCAGTCCATTTGCGTTAGCCGCTCCTGAGAAAGCGGCGGCGCTGCTGCTCTTGGCGGCGGCCGAGCTCGGCGTCACCGTGGGCTTCGCTTGAGACGATGGCGCCGTGGCCGCGAGGACCGTGTAGTCGATCGTGGCGGTGCCGGTCTGGCCGTCTTGGCTGGTGGCGGTCACCGTGTAGGTGTGCGCGCCAGTCGTGGAGGTGTTCAGCGTGCCGGTGCCGCTGCTGGCGCCGTTGGAGTCCACGCAGCTCTGGAGCCCTGGGCCGCCGGACGCCTCGGTGCAGGAGAAACTCGTGCTGACGACCTGCCCGACGGTGTAGGTCTGGTTGTCGGCCGGCGAGGAGATGTGCGCGCTAGGGGCCGAGGCGCCAGACGAGTATCCGCTGGAGGTCACCGGCGGTGTGTCTGAGGTCGTCGACACGGTGAGCGTCGTTGACGAGGAGACGGGCGAGGGATTGGTGACGCCGTTGAGAACGATCCTGAGCTGATCCACGCCCAAGACTGAGCTGCCGTTGAAGATGGCGCAGGTCTCCGCGGTGGTGGAGGACGCGAAGCAGTTGCCGACCTGTTTGGCGCTCGTGGTGTCGGTGACCGAGGTGCTGACGATGGTGCTCGTGCTGCTGCCGGCGGGCAGGGTAATCCTGATCTGGCTGCCCGCCACCCCGGCGAGGCCTCCGGTCGAGGAGGTGTTAAAGCTGATCGTATACGTGACGTTCGTTGCGCCGGCGTTGAAGCTGCTCAGGGTCACGGACGGCTGGGTGATCTGCTGGCCGGTGGCGATGGTGTAGCTGCTGCTGGTGACGGTTGGGGTGTCGGAGGTGGTGGAGACGCTCAGGGTCTGGCTCCCGGCCGCCGGGTTGGTGACCCCGTCGAGCTCTACGGTGACGTGGTCGCCGGCGCCCACGGAGTCGCCGTTGAAGATGCCGCAGGTCTCCACGGTGGTCGAGGACGCGAAGCAGTTGCCGACCGGACTGCTCGTCGTGGTGTCGGTGACCGAGGTCCCGACGATCGTGCTCGTGCTGCTCCCCGACGGCAGGGTGATCTTGATCTGGCTGCCAGCCACTCCGGACAGCCCACCGGTGGATGAGGTCGTGAAGCCGATCGTGTACACCGTGCGTGCTCCCGCCCCGTTGGACGGTGGCGCGACGGTCACCGAGGGCGCCGAGACCTGCTGGCCGGTGGCGATGGTGTAGCTGCTGCTGGTGACGGTTGGGGTGTCGGAGGTGGTGGAGACGCTCAGGGTCTGGCTCCCGGCCGCCGGGTTGGTGACCCCGTCGAGCTCTACGGTGACGTGGTCGCCGGCGCCCACGGAGTCGCCGTTGAAGATGGCGCAGGTCTCCACGGTGGTCGAGGACGCGAAGCAGTTGCCGACCGGACTGCTCGTCGTGGTGTCGGTGACCGAGGTCCCGACGATCGTGCTCGTGCTGCTCCCCGATGGCAGGGTGATCTTGATCTGGCTGCCCGCCACCCCGGACAGCCCGCCGGTGGATGAGGTCGTGAAGCCGATCGTATACACCGTGCGTGCTCCCGCCCCGTTGGACGGTGGCGCCACAGTCACCGAGGGCGCCGAGACCTGCTGGCCGGTGGCGATGGTGTAGCTGCTGCTGGTGACGGTTGGGGTGTCGGAGGTGGTGGAGACGCTCAGGGTCTGGCTCCCGGCCGCCGGGTTGGTGACCCCGTCGAGCTCTACGCTGACGTGGTCGCCGGCGCCCACGGAGTCGCCGTTGAAGATGGCGCAGGTCTCCACGGTGGTCGAGGACGCGAAGCAGTTGCCGACCGGACTGCTCGTCGTGGTGTCGGTGACCGAGGTCCCGACGATCGTGCTCGTGCTGCTCCCCGATGGCAGGGTGATCTTGATCTGGCTGCCCGCCACCCCGGACAGCCCACCGGTGGATGAGGTCGTGAAGCCGATCGTATACACCGTGCGTGCTCCCGCCCCGTTGGACGGTGGCGCCACAGTCACCGATGGCGCCGAGACCTGCTGGCCCGTGACAACGGCGTACGTGCCCGATGCCGCGGTCGTGTCGGCGGTTGTGGACACCTGGGCGGAGAAGGAAGCGGAAGCCCTGCTCGGATTGACCACGCCATCGAGTTCGACGTTGACGTGATCGCCGGCAGCGACTGAGTCGCCGCTGAAGATGGTGCACGTCGCGACCGTTGCCGACGAGCTGGAACAGTTGCCGACCTGCTTGTTGGTCGTCGTGTCGGTCACCGACGTTCCGACCATCGACGCGGTGCTCGTAAGCGTCGGGAAGGTGAGAGTGATTTGATTGCCGGCCGACAGCGCGCCGGAGGCGGAGGTCGTGAAGCCAACCATGTAGACGGTCTTGGCGCTTGTGCCTGCCGAAGGTGGTGTGTCGGTCGCCGTGACGCCGCTGACGGATGACGCCCGCGCGAGAGCGGGAACCGCTCCCATGACCAGGAAGACGCAGACCGCAACCAGGGGAAGGCGAAGCGGGCGAATGACCGTCGCGCCGATGCTCGACTCTGCGGATCTGGGAGCTCCCATTGCGTACCCCTTCCTGCTCGCTATACATCCACGCCGACAGCGTGTGCGGGACCCCGAGCCGACGCGCCCACTCTCATCCATCAACGTCTCCCGGCTACTTGCGCTTTCTCGGGCTGGGCGCCTTGGCCAGGTAGTGGTGTCCGGCCTTGACCAGGATCGTCTTGTGCTTGACGAGGTCGGTGACATCGACGCTGTGCTGCTGCACAGCGATCAGAGTGCCGTCGCAGCGGTCCGTGGTCGTCCACGCCGTACCGCGGACGGTGCCGGCGGCGTAGCGCCCACGGGTCGTGTAGCGGCCGCTCGAGCGTGAGCGGAGCGTCTGAAGCGCGCGGCTCGACAGCGCAGCGTGCGCGTCGGCGGCTCCCTTGGCCTTGCAGCTCGCGTAGCTCGGCGCGCCCTTGTATGCGCCATCCATGAGCGTGAGGGTCGTCAGGCCCTTGTTCGCTCCGCGCGTGGTCTGGGTCACCTTGAAGACGGCCCCGCCGAACGTCCCGGTGAAGGTCTTGGGCTTCTTGACCTTCTTGCCCTTCTTCGCCTTAGCGTCGCTGGCCGGCGCGCTCCCGGCGCTCGAGGACACGAGGGTGAGGGATCCGTGCACCGCGTCGACCACGGTGCCCGACGGCAGCTGGAGGGTCTGGGTCAGCTTCACGAACTTCCCGTTTACGAGTATGAACACGGTGCCGCTGGGCGTGAAGTTCTCCTTGCCGAGCGGTGGCGGCGTCGTGTTCGACACAGGAAGCTTCGGGGTCGTGAACGTGCGATCAGGTCCCGTCGTCGTGCCAGCACTGTTCGAGGCCACGAACTCCACGTGGTAGATCGAGTTCGGCATGAGCCCTGACAGCGGGAACGAGATCGTGTGATTGGAGAAGTCCGACCCGATCGTCTGAGATGGCGTGCTCTGGTCGAAAACGTTGCCGGAGAATCCAGGTCCTCGCTGGCTCGCGTCGAGTCCGTATATCCAGTGGCCGGTCGTCGGAAGTCCGTCCGGATTCGCCGAGCCGGTCAGGACCACGGCGGAACTGCTCTTGACCACGGGCGTGTCGGTCACAACGGGAGACGGCGCCGAGTCGACAGCGGCGGAGTCGGCGGCGGTCGCGTTGTTCCCGGTGTTGCTGACGTCGCTGATGGTGACGTTGATCGGGTAATTGTCGGGTGTGCCGTAAGTGTGGCTTCCGGTCACGGTGAAGCTACCGTTTCCGCCGCTGACGGTCCCGTTGGAGCTCGAACCGTCGCCCCAGTTGATCGTCGCCGCGTAGTCGCTGGGGCTCGTGGTCGTCGTCGCGGAGTCGGTGAACGTCGCCACAGTGGCGTTGCTCAGGCTGAAGGGCGCGTTGCCCGCAAACGACCTGCCACCGGTGGCCGTGATCGTGTGCTGCCCGGAGACAAGTGTCCCTGACTCCGAGAAGTTGGAAAGCATCGAGAACGTCGTCTGCTGACCTGGCGCGAGCGACGTGAAGTCCCAGTTGATGCCCTCGCCGTTGTCGATTGCAGCACCGTTGCTGTCGCCAGCGCAGGCACACGTGTCCGGGTAGTCCTGGTCGTCCGAAGGAGCGTTGAATGCACTACTGAAATCGCCCTCGAAGTAGTGGCTTCCGCCAGTGAGCGGCGCGAACTCCATGAGGGGGCCGGGCGGGGTGTTGGCGGAGTTCTGGGCGCAGGCGACGCCGTTGTTCGACGTGTCGACGACACCGAATCCGTCGTCGTCGCCGTCGAGGTAGCAGTCGCCGGCGTGGTAGACGCCACCGGACCAGCTCGTATCCGTCGAGTTGTTGATGACTGTGATGTCGGTCCGGTAGAACTCATTACCGACGACGTAGCTGTCTTTCTCGGTGATGTTCACGTCGCTGTCGCCCGCGGTCACGCTTGTGGTCACCACGTATGGGTCTTGCGCCGTGCCCGATCCGGTCAGCGTCGGCGCTGTCACGGGCGTGAAATCGCCGCCTCCCCCCTCGATGCCGTATACCCCCGCGCCGGTGGTATCGGTTGTCAAGGCGAGGATCGTTCCGCACGACGCAGGGCCGCCGGTTTCGCCACCGTAGAAATCGCCGACCGGCTCGTTGTCGACCTGCACGCCCGCGTGAACTGCTTGGCAGGTGAGGTTGTCGCCGATCCAGATGTTGCTCAGGGGCCCGGCGGACTGGATGTCGACCGGGTCCGCCAGCGCGGCCGGAGCCAGCCAGAGCAGGAGAGCGACGGCGACGATCGCCGCCGCCGCGCGGCGGACAGGTAGTGCTCCTACGGTCTGCACGTGAAACCCCCGTTGCCCATACATCCTGTCACGGCCGGCCGCCCATGACCCCAAAACCTACGCAAACCGACTATACCCTGATGTCAAGGCCGCCGGGTGCGTAGCGCCGGAGGATCGAGCCTCCAGATCCCCCCGGGGGGCTTCAGTGCTTCTTCTTCCCGGTCGGTGCCTTCGCCAGGTAGTGGTGCCCGGCCCTGACCAGGATGGTCTTATGTCTGACGAGGTCGGTGACGAGGACGCTGTGGAGCTGGACCGCGATCAGCGTGCCGTCGCAGCGATCGCTGGTCGTCCACTTGGTGCCGCGCACCGTGCCCGCGGCGTAGCGCCCCCGCGAGCGGAAGCGTCCGCTGGAGCGCGACCGGAGCGTCTGAAGAACTCGGCTGGAGAGCGCGGCGTGGGCGTCCGCAGCGCCCTTCGCCTTGCAGCTGGCGTAGCTGGGGGCACCCTTGACGCCACCTTCTACGAGTGAAAGCGTCGTCTGGCCCTTGTTTGGACCCGACTTCGCCTGGGTGACCTTGAACACCGCGCCGCTGAACGTGCCGGTGAAAGGCTTGGCCTTCTTCTTGCCCTTCTTGGCCTTGGCATCGGTCGCCGGGCCGACGCCACCGGTCGCCGCTGCGAGCGTCAGCGATCCGTGCAGCGTGTCGACCACCGTGCCTGTTGGCAGCTGGAGCGTCTGGGTCAGCTTGACGAACTGTCCGTGCAGGAGGACGAAGACGGTGCCGCTCGGCGTGAAGTTCTCCGTCTGGCCGATGACCGGCGGCGGCGGGGATGAGGCCTTCGGCGTGCTGAACGTTTGATCCGGGCCCAGTGTCGTTCCGGCGGTATTCGTGGCGACGAGCCGCACGTGATAGAGCGCATTTGGCATCAGGCTCGAAACCGTGGCCGAGACGGGCCGGCTGGAGAAGCCGGATCCGAGCGACTGCGACGGAGTCGACTGGTCGAAGACGTTGCCGGAGAAGCCTGGGCCGCGCTCGCTCGGATCGAGCCCGTACTCCCAATGGACGGCTGTCGCGCTTCCCTCGGGGTTGACGGCTCCCGAGAAGCCGGCGATGGAGCTGCTCTTAACCGACGGCGCGGAAGGATTCGCAACCGGGGTGCGGTTTACTGTCGCGCTCCCATTGGTGCTCGCGCTGGCGCCGCCGACATCCGACACCGCGATCGTGGTCTGGTATGTACCGGGCGTGGAGTAGGTATGGCTACCGTTGACCGCGAAGCTGCCGGTGCTGCCGCTGATCGTTCCGGCCGAGCTGCTCCCGTCGCCCCAGTTGATCGTGGCGGCGAAGTCAGCCGGACCACGCCCGGATGTGGCGTCGGTGAAGGACGCGACCTTCCCGCCGAAAGGCGAACCTGCAGTGGCCGTGATCGCCGATCCGGTGGCGACGACACCGTGCTGCACCTTTACGTCGAATGGAACGTTTGTGTGGGTGCCGGTGCCGCAGTCGTTCGTATACGTCACCGTTCCGTCATACGTCTTAGCCACCGCGTAAGTGTGCGTCCCGACGAAGGTGCCTGCCTGACTCTGCGAGCTCGTCCCGTCACCCCAGTTGATCGTCGCAGACCCGAACACTCCACACAGGTCACCCAGGACCCGGATGTCCGCCTGATGGCCCTCGACCGGCTGGAACAGCTCAAACGCGCCGACGTCGCAGCCCTGACCCTGCGGCCGTTGGACATCGCGCTGGTCGGTAGCGCCGCAGTTCGGCGCGCCCGGTGGGATCGCGTCGACGGCCGGGCTGGCCGCGTCGAGCCCGAACGTGTCAGTGTTGCCGCCCCAGTCCTGCCAGCGACGACGAACTGAGGCCCGGGTCTGTGTTCTGCCGGTCGCCCGTCGAGGTGAACCCGCAGTCGCTGTGGTTCTCGATGTTGTACCCGGCGGAGGTGATGGGCCCAGCACCGCCGCAGTTCGATGGTGTGCCCGAGCTCGGGGTGTCGACGGTATTGGACGCGACGATCGAGTTCTGCACGGTCATCGTCCCGTTGGCAGCGCCTTCCAGCAGGCCGCCTCCGGCGGCATTTCGACTGCCGCCGTCGTTGTCAACGATCGTCGAGTTGACGATCGTCGTGGTGTTGGTACAGGGGGTAGCGAAGCACCAGCTGAAGATGCCTCCGCCCTGGCCCGACGTGTTCCCGGTGATCGTCGAGTCGATCACGGTCAGGTTGCCGGGTTGAGTGCCAGTGCCGAAGTTCTGGATGCCGCCGGAATCGTTGGTGTTGCTGTCTGCCGTTGTCTGATATCAGCGAGCGCACGACGGTGAGCGTGCCCGCGTCGTTCGAGACGCCGGCACCCGACCCGTTCTGGGTCTCGCCGTCCTCGATCGAGTCCTCGGTCAGCGTGAGGGTCGCCTGGTTGCGGACGTCTCCCCCGAAGGAGCCGTTGTTCGAGTTCGCGAATCCGCCGAAGATGTCGAGCCCGCTGATCGTCACCGTGGGGGTGGCGCCACCCTCCGGGACCTGTACGTCGAACACGCGGATCCGGGGTCTGGGACTCCTGGACGATCGTCGTCGATCCGGCGCCCGCTCCCGCGATCGTCATGCTCGCGGAGACGGTCAGAGCCCCGCCGTGAACTGTTCAGCCCGTAGAAGCCGGCGGGCACGACAATCGTGTCCGGCGGGCTCGGTGCGTGCGCGTTCTCGTAGTTGATGAGCTGGCGCAGCGAGCACGTGCCGGCGGCCGGATTTGCGCACGTGCCGGTCGTGTCGCTGGTGGTGCCGACCGTGTACGTCGCCGCCTGCGCCTGCGCCGCGAAGGCCACGCAGGCGAGAAGTGCGATGAAGGTCGCCGCCGCCGCGCGTCCACGCCGCGATCCCAGCGCGACCGCGGCGCCGCTCAGCCTAGTGTGCTTCAAAGCCCCCATCTACGTCACCTACCGATCTTGCTCGCCTATGGCCGCAGGCTCGTTCCCTCCTTGCGTCCTAGCCCAAGAACGAATCCCGGCCGCTAGTGCTTTTTCTTTGCTCCCGGTGCCTTGGCGAGGTACTGGTGCCCGGCCCTGACCAGGATCGTCTTGTGCCTGACGAGGTCGGTGACCTGCGACGCTGTGCTGCTGCACCTTGATCAGGGTGCCGTCGCAGCGGTCGGTCGTCGTCCACTTCGTGCCGCGGACGGTGCCGGCGGCGTAGCGCCCGCGGCTCCTGTAGCGACCGCTTCCGCTCGAACGGAGCGTCTGGAGGACGCGGCTCGAGAGCGCGGCGTGGGCGTCCGCGGCCCCCTTGGCCTTGCATACGTTCGTCGTGGGTGCGCCCTTGAATGCGCCGTACGCGAGCGTCAGCGTCGTGAAGCCCTTGTTGGCACCGGCCCGGCCCTGGGTCACCTTGAACACCGCGCCGCCGAACGTTGCCGGTGGACGTCTTCGGCCTTCTTGGACTTTTTCTTCGCCTTGGCGTCGCTCGCCGGCGCCAATCCGCCGGTTGAGGAGGTCAGCGCGAGGGTGCCGTGGAGAGCGTCGATCACGGTGTTGGCAGGGATCTGGCGCACCTGCGTCACGGGGACGAATTTCCCGTTGACCTCGATTAGTACGACGCCGTTGACCACCGAGATGTTGAACGTCTTCCCGAGCGTGGGTGCGCCGGGCGCCGCCGCCTTCTTGGTGGTGAAGAACAGCGTTGGCCCGAAGCTCGTGCCGTTCTTGTTCTGCGCCACGAGACGTACCTCGTACACCGCGTTCGGAGTCGAGGCCGCCGGCGCTCCCCGCACGAAGTGATCAGAGAAGTCGCCGCCGACGCTCTGCGGCTGGGTCGACTGCGTGAACGGTCCCGCGTTCGGCGATCCGTACTTCGAGCTCAGCCCGTACTGGAAGAAGACCGTGGTCGCCGATCCGTTCGGGATTCACATGACCGCTGAAGTTCGCGCCGGTCGCGCTCACCGTCGGCGGCGCGGAGTTGATGCCGCTCGGCGTCGAGCCGGCCGCCAGCGTGTTAACCGGTGGCTCCTCCAGGCTGAAGTAGGTCGACTGCCCGGGCTGGAGCGCGGGCGAGAAGTTGACCACGCCGCTCGAGAAGTCCGGGGAGACGCTCGAATACCAGCTCGTCGGACCCTCGTAGCCGTTCTGCTGATGCCGCAGACGGGGCGCCCGGCTCGGTATAGCCGGCGGGCTCACCCGGTGGCGGCGGGAACGCGCAGAAGCTGCTCCCGTCGCACGTGCTGCCCGGCGGGCGGGACACAGCCGCTCGGGATCGGCAGCGCGCCGGGCTGGCAGATCCCGTCGCCGTCGAACGCGAACAGGTCGGAGCCAGACGCGGAGAACGGGATAGAGGAGATCGGGCCGGAGCCGTTGTTGACGACGCCGATCAGCGCATCCTCGGAGCTCTCGTACGGTCCCTCGTTCGCGTCGTTGAAGATCGTCGTGCCACTGTTGGAGACGACGACCAGGAACTGGCAGCCGCCGTCGGCATCGACGGGCGGGCACTGCGTGAACTGGGCGACGACGGCGGTGAACGTGTCCGTCGGTTCCGGAGGCGCAGCTGCCGCCGCGTGAGGTCGACCGTGCCCGCTGTACTTTCCGGCCGTGCCGTAGGCGTGGCTGCCCGTGACGTTGCCGTTCGTGTCGACGGGCCCGGCGAAGATGAGCCGTCGCCCCAGTTGATCGTGACGTGGTGGCGTCGCTGCACGACGGTCGCGTTATCGACGACCCCGGAGAACTGCTCGCCGTGACCGGTGTTGATCGTGTCGCCGTTCGCCAGCGCGCCCGGTGCCGTCACCAGCGCCAAGCCCGCGACGACGCCGAAGAGCGCCGCCGTTCGACGGATCAAGCACGCATGCGCAAAGCCCACAGTGAACCCCCGTAGCCCGACATCCCGTCACGGCCGGCCGCCCATGACCCCTAAAACCTACGAAAAGCGACTATACCCGGCTGTCAAGGGCAGTAGCAAGCAGCCGCTGACGGATGCTGCCCTGCGGGGCAGCCTACCGGCCGAGGCTGGTCATGCCGAGGCTGGTGAACGAGTTCGGCGTGACGTCGAGCGCCTTCACCGCGAGGTCGGCGAACAGCCCGGCGGGCTCGAGGTCGGCCTGCTGGTAGGGCTTGCCGTCGCGGCGATCGAGGATCGAGAGAGCGCCGATCGTATGGTCCTTCCGCTTCAGCGGGACCACGATCATGGTGTACGGCACGTAGCCGGTACCGGACGCGATCCGCGCCGCGAACCGAGGATCGGTGCGGCAGTCGGGCACGGCCTCGCCGACGCCCAGGTCCACGACGGCCCCCGCGATGCCCGTGCTGGGCGGGAGCCGGACGCCGACGACCTCGCGGGCGCCCGCGCCCCAGGCGGACTGGTAGACGAGCTCGCCGGTGGTCTCGTCGGTCAGGGCGATCGACGCCGCGGCGGCGCCGAACACGCCCGCGGCCGTGTGCACGACCGCCTCCAGGAGGCTGCGCGACGCGTTCGGGTCTTCGATCGAGACGGCAAGCGACTCGCCGGTCTCGGTCCGCAGGGGCGCGCCGAGCGCCGCTGCGAACGCGGACACGGAGGCGACCCGGCGCTCGGGGATCATCTCGAGCCCGGCCGAGAGCGTGCGCTCGAGCTCGGGCGTCACCTCCGGGTTGACGCTCGAGAGCTTGGTGGGATCGGCGTAGACCGGGGGACGCCCGGCGATCAGCGTCCACAGCGTGGCGGCGATGCTGAACACGTCGGTCCGCGGCGAGACGCGGCCGCCGGCGAACACCTCCGGCGCCATGAACCGCGGCGTCCCGATCCCGACCGTGGCCTGCGACTCGTTCTCGTCATCGAGGAGCCGCGCGATGCCGAAGTCGACGAGCACGACGCCCTTCTCGCCCAGGATCATGTTCTGTGGCTTGACGTCGCGATGCACGATCTGCTGATCGTGGACGTACTGAAGCGCTTCGCAGGCCTGGCGGACGTACTCGACCGATTGGTCGACCGGGAGGCCCGGGCCGCCGCGCTGCTTGATCAGCACGCCGAGATCGATGCCGCGGACGAGGTCCATGACCAGGTACTGGCCGCTCAGCGCGCTGAAGTGGTCGAGGATCCGCACCACTCGCGGATGGCGGAGGCTCGACAGCAGGCGCGCCTCGGCCTCGAACCGCTGGTCGTGAAGCGGGTTGATGCACTGCTTGAGCGCGACGTGGTCGCCGTTCTCGAGGTCCTCGGCGCGGTAGACAGCGCCCATCGCGCCGGCTGAGATCGGCTCGATTACGCGATATCGCCCCTTGAGTGTTCGTCCGAGCACCTGTGATGCCGTCCGCGGCTCGCTCGAGCGATCGAGCGTTGCGATTGCACTATGGCGGCCGTGCCCCGTCATCGCTGCCCGACAAGAGTGTAGCCGAGCGCACTAAGGCCCCGCAACGCCTGGGACAGGGCCCCCGCGGCCGTCCCGACGGCCTTCTGGGCGCCGCGGTAAGCCGCGGCTGCCCGCGCTCTCTGGATGTTGTAGGACGTGGCGTTCACGCCCGGCACTGCGGCCTCCGTGCGCGCCGCCGAAGCCGCCGCTGTATACGCGCTGGCGCACTGGCGCAGCGCGGCCACGATCGTGTCCCGCTGGCCGGTGGCGAACGGCGGCACCGTGGCCCCGCTCAGCCGGTCGGCGGCCGCGCCATAGGCGGCGGAGAGCTGCTGCGCCGCGGCGGCCTGGGTCGACGCGGTCCTCGCCGCCGCGAGCGCGGCTTCGGGATCCCGGATGTCCGAGCGCAGCCGATCGAAGTTCGTCGAGAGGAGGGAGGCGAAGGCGGGACTGGCGCCGAGCGGATACGTGCTGACGCCGATCAGGCGAAGGGTCGCGGCGATCCGGGCGCAGTCGGCGTCAAACGACCGGTCGGGCGCCGCCGGTGCCTCGCAGGCGATCGTCGCGACGCCGGCGGTGGTGGGTGCGGCGTAGACGTTGAGCTTCCCGCTCTCCCCGCGGACGCTGATATCGCTGTAGCGGTACGCGGCGGTCGTGCCCAGCTGGACCGTGTCGGGCCGGGGCAGATCGCCCGTCACCTGCGAGCGGAATGACTGGCTGAGAAGGCTCGGGCCAAGGGCTCCGGAGACCGTCCCGGCGACCAGGCGGCCTTCCCGTCCGGGCCGGCTGAGAACCAGTGGCGCGTCAAAGCTCATGCCGGGAACAACGGCCGGAGCGGCGGAAAGCTGCCACGGCGGCGGGTAACGAAGCTGGAGGTGGTTGATCGCCGCCGAGTTCGTGAAGGCGACCGAGGTGGTCTTGGGACGCTTGTGACCGACGAGGTATCCGACCACGCCGGCCGCCGCGAGCAGGGCGATGAGCACGAGTGCACCGAGGAGCCCCGCGGGCGCGCCGGGGCCGGGGCGCGGACGCGGGCTCCGCCGCGGCCACGGGCTCGCGCTCGGGCATGCGGGCACGCTGCGGCGGCGGGGGCAGCGCTTCGGGTTCGGCCACAGGCTCCGCGGGCGCGTCGGCTTCCGGTTCCTCGACCTCGGGCTCGGGCTCCGGCTCCTCCGGCTGGCGCGGCTCCGGGGCGAGCTCCTCCGGCGCGAGCGGGGCGGGCGCAAGTGGCGCGGGGGCCGGCGGCGCGGGGGGCTCCGGGAGCTCGGGCTCGGTGACAGGCCCGGGCTCGGCGACGGGCTCCGCCACCGGCGCCTCGGGAGCGGCCGCCGATTCGGGCGGCTCGGCAATCACGCTCGCCGTCCCGTCTTCGGCGCGCTCGAGCGCCGGCGTCGAGGCCCACGACGGAAGCACCGGCCGATCCCGCACCACCGTGGCCTGGACGTTCGCCGGTCCGCCCGCCGCGGCGGCGGGGCCGGCCGCGAACACCGAGGAGGAGGACAGCGCCCGAGAGGCCGACGTGATCAGCTCGGTGGCGGATGGAGGGCGGCCCGCCGGATCCTTGGCCATCCCGCGCGTGATGATGTCGTCGATCGCCTCGGGCAGGTCCGGCCGGCGATCGGTGACCTTCGGCGGTGGCGCGATCACGTGTGAGTGCAGCGTCGCCGCCTCGTTCGGCCGGGGGAACGGGACCTCGCCCGTCAACGTCTCGTAGAGGACGCCGGCCAGGGCGTAGATGTCACTGGCGGCGCTGGCCGGATCGCCCTGGATCTGCTCGGGGGCGACGTAATCGATCGTGCCGATGAACTGCCCGGTCCCGGTCAGCCGTGCCGCCTCATCTGGCGCCTTGATCAGGCCGAAGTCGGCGAGGTAGGCGTGGTCCCCCCGGTCGATCAGGATGTTCTGAGGCTTGATGTCGCGATGGATCAGGCCGGCCGCGTGCGCGGTATCGAGTGCGCTGGCCGTCTGCGCCAGCAGCCTCAGGGCCCGGCGCGGGTCGAGCTCGCCGCCCAGGATCAGGTCCTTGAGCGTGGGTCCGTCGATCATCCGCATGGCCAGGAACAGCCCGTGCTCGGACTGCCCGGCCTCGTACACGGGGACGATGTGGTCGTGGTCGAGCGCCGCCTGGAGCTGTCCCTCGCGCTGGAAGCGGGTGCGGAAGCCGGAGTCGTCGCCCAGGTCGCTGGAGAGCAGCTTGAGCGCGACCTCGCGATCGAGCGACAGCTGGGTCGCCCGGTAGACCACGCCCATGCCCCCGTCCCCGAGCACGCCGTCGATGCGATATCCGGCGACGATCGTGCCCCTCTCTAGCAAAGTGCGGCGATTCTACTGGCGCCCCCCGGCGGCCAGCGCAGGCTGGATACCACCTCAGCGGCGGGCAGAGCGCACTGGAGAGGCCCCTGGCCCGGAGGCCTCCAGCGTCGGGACGGCAGGGGTGGCCGGGGGTCCCGTGACCGAGGGAGCCGGCGTGGTCGCCGCGCTCCGGCTCAGGAGGACCGGTCCGGGAGGCGCCGGCACCGAGTGGGCGGCAGGCCGGTGGGAATGGCCGTACCTGAGACCGGCGACGAACACGGCGGCGATCAGCACCAGTGCCACCGCCATCCGGGCCGGCGACGGCAGCGTGACGGTCATCGCCGGTCGTCCCCCCGCACGGGGAGGACTGCGGGGACGGAGGAGGAGCGCTTCGTTGGCCGGCTCAAATCTCTTATCCTCCGCGGATCGGGTTTCGAGGATACTTCAGTCGCGGGCGTCCGAACCAGGACCGGGCTTGGGGGACTCTGCAAAGCTTCAGCATGCCCTCCGCGGCTACGGTCCATGCATGAAGGCGAGCGAGCGATGAGCGACGATCCCCTGGTCGGCACCAACTTCGGCGACTACGCCATCGACGGCCTGCTCGGCATGGGCGGGATGGGCAAGGTCTACCGGGCCACCGCTCCCGACGGCACGTCCGTCGCGCTCAAGCTGGTCAAGGAGGACTACGCGCGCGACGAGACCTTCCGGCGGCGCTTCTATCGCGAGGCGCGGATCGCCCAGATGGTCAAGCACCCCAACGTCGTGCCGGTGCTCGACACGGGTGAGCACGACGGGCTGCCCTACATGGCCCAGCGGTTCATCAAGGGCGAGTCGCTGGACGAGAAGCTCAAGCGCGACGGGCCGCTCGATGTGCCCACGGCCGTGCAGGTGTGCACGGACGTGGCGGCCGGGCTGGAGGCGCTCTGGGCGGCCGGCATGGTCCATCGCGACGTCAAGCCGGCCAACATCCTGCTCGACGAGGGCGGCCAGGGCTACATCACCGACTTCGGCCTGGCCAAGGACACGCAGGGCAGCCTCCTGACCCTTCCGGGGCAGGCGCTCGGGTCGATGGACTACATGGCTCCCGAGCAGATTCGGGGCGAGGCCGTCAATGCCGCCAGCGACATCTACGCGCTCGGGTGCGTGATGTACGAGTGCATGTGCGGGCGCCCGCCGTTCGCCGACGTCCAGGGCATGCGGATCCTGTGGGCGCATCTCCAGGACGAGCCGCCGGATCCGACCACGCTCCGCAGCGATCTGCCGTCTGCCTTCGCTCGGACCCTGATGGTGGCGATGGCCAAGGACCCCCAGCAGCGGCCGGCGACCGCCGGCGAGTACGCGCGGATGCTGGACGAGGCCGCCAAGTCGGGCTCAGCCAGCTGAGGATCACGGGATCCCGCCGGCGCGCGGACGCGGCGCGCGGCAAGCGGAATCGGCCTCAGCGCCAGGCGACCGCGTAGACCGTGTGCTCGCCGAGCACGCCCTTGAAGTGGAACTCCCCCCGGTCCTCGAAGCGGAAGCTGGGGTCGCTCTCCGTGTACTGCTTGACGTTCGAGGAGACGAGGATCTCGCCCGGCTTGGCCTGACCCGCGACGCGCGCGGCCAGCACCACGTTGCGGCCCATGAGCTGCTCGGGGTTGGCGATCACGAATCCGGAGTGCAAGCCGACGCGGAGCGCCAGCGGCCCCTCGCCGCCCGACACCGTGCCGGTGAACGTGCGCTGGAGCTCGACCGCGCCGTGCAGCGCTCCATGGGCGCTGTTGAACGAGGCGAAGAACCCGTCTGACTCTCGGCGAACGATCTGACCGTCGTGGTGGGTGAGGAGCTGCTCGACGAGCGCGTGGTGGTCGCGCAGCAGCGCCGACCAGCGGTCCGGTCCGAGCTGCTCCGCGGCCGCGGCCGCATCGGCGATGTCGCTGAGCATCAGGGTCACGGCGCCGTCGGGCGAGGAGAGGCGGCTGCCCAGGTCGGGAAGCACCGGCTCGAGCGCGGAGGCGATCACGTCGATCGAGGTGAGCTGTATCCGAGGTTCCACGATTACGGTGCGATCCAGGGGGTCTGGCGGGCGATACCTTGACAGGTCTCCCGCCTCTCAGCAGAATCGCACGCCACCATGAAGGGGGCATCCGATCATGGGATACGCATCAGCGCGTTTCCCCCCATCGGCGACTATGCGTTCCTCTCCGATTGTGAGACGAGCGCACTGGTTGCGCCGAACGGCAACGTGGAATGGCTGTGCCTGCCGCGAATGGACTCGCCGAGCGTGTTCGGCGCGATCCTCGACCGCGATGCCGGCGGCTTTCGCCTCGCTCCCTCGGACGTGAACGTTCCGGCGGGGCGGCGCTACATCCCCGGGACGATGGTGCTGGAGACGAGCTGGGAGACCCGAATGGGCTGGGTCATCGTGCGCGACGTCCTCGGCATCGGTCCGTGGCATCACGAGAGCGAACGGTCGCATTCACACCGGCGCTCGCCCACCGACCACGACGCCGACCACGTGATGCTGCGGCTGATCGAGTGCGTGCAGGGCTCGGCTGAGATCAAGCTCGAGTGCGAGCCCGCCTTCGACTACGGCGGACTCACCGCCGACTGGGAATACGCGGGCTCCGGCTACAGCGAGGCGATCGCCCGCTCCGAGGGGATGAACCTGCAATTGCGCCTGCAGACCGACCTGCGCCTCGGCTTCGAGGGCCCGCGGGCGCGGGCGCGGACCACGCTCCGCGAGGGCGAGAAGGCTTTTGTCGCCCTCGGCTGGAGCACCCATCCTCTGCCGCAGGACTACGACGAGGCCGAAAAGTGGGTGGCGCGCACGGCCCGCTTCTGGCAGGAGTGGCTCAAGCGGGGGACCTTCCCCGACCATCCGTGGCGCACCTACCTCCAGCGCAGCGCGCTCACGCTCAAGGGCCTCACGTACGCCCCATCGGGGGCGATGGTCGCGGCGGCGACGACCTCCCTGCCCGAGGCCCCCGGCGGGGATCGCAACTGGGACTACCGCTACACCTGGATCCGCGACTCGACCTTCATGCTGTGGGCGCTCTACACGCTCGGCTTCGACGAGGAGGCGAACGACTTCTTCTACTTCGTCGAGGACATGGCCGAAGCCGAGGAGGGACAGCTTCAGATCATGTACGGCATCGGGGGGGAGAGCCGCCTCGACGAGCAGGAGCTCGACCACCTGTCGGGCTACGACCACTCGAAGCCCGTCCGCATCGGCAACGGCGCCTACAACCAGGCCCAGCACGACGTGTGGGGCGCGGTGCTCGACTCGATCTACCTCCACACCCGCTCCCGCGACCAGCTGCCCGACCGCCTGTGGCCGATCATCAAGCGCCAGGTCGAGACCGCGCTGAAGCGCTGGCGCGAGCCCGACCGCGGGATCTGGGAGGTCCGCGGCGACCCGAAGCACTTCACGTCCTCCAAGATGATGTGCTGGGTGGCGGCCGATCGCGGCGCGCGCCTGGCGCTTCTGCGCGACGACGAGGCCACGGCCGCGCGCTGGCGTGCGGCGGCCGAGGAGATCCACGCCGACATCTGCGAGCACGGCGTCGACAAACGCGGCGTGTTCGTCCAGCACTACGAGACCGACGCGCTGGACGCGTCGCTGCTGATGATGCCGCTGGTCCGCTTCCTCCCGCTCGACGACCCCCGGATCCGCGCCACCGTCCTGGCGATCGCGGACGAGCTGACCGAGAACGGACTGGTCCTGCGCTACCGCGTCGGGCAAACGGACGACGGCTTCGCCAGCGAGGAGGGCACGTTCACGATCTGCTCCTTCTGGCTCGTGTCCGCGCTCGCGGAGATCGGGGAGATCGCGCGGGCCCGGGATATGTGCGAGAGGCTGCTCTCGTTCGCGAGCCCACTCCAGCTATACGCCGAGGAGATCGACGCCCCGACCGGCCGGCATCTGGGCAACTTCCCTCAGGCGTTCACGCACCTCGCGCTCATCAACGCGGTCGTCCACGTGATCCGCGCTGAGCAGCAGCTGGAGATGCGCCAGCTTCCGCAGGACCACGAGCGCGTGCGCCTCGGCAGCGCGCTATGAAACCGCGCGCCGCGGACCGACGCGGGCGTTTGGGATAAGTTCAGCCGATGCCCTGGGCCGAGATCTTCGAGGTGTTCGTCGTCTCGCACCTGCTCGGCGACTACCTGCTGCAGACCGAGTGGCAGGCGATCAACAAGCGCGGCGGCCTGACCGGTACGCCGGTGCAGCGGCGTGCGCTGCTCTCCCACATCGCGACCTACACGCTGGCCTATGTGCCGTCGCTGATCTGGCTGTGGGACAGCCTGCACGGCTGGGTGTTCGCCATCGCGGCGCTGATCGCCGTACCGCACCTGATCCAGGACGACGGGCGGCTGCTGGCGCGTTACTCGATGACCGTCAAGAAGGCGGACATCACCAGGAATCTGTCCCTCAGCGCGGCGCTCGACCAGAGCTTCCATCTGATCGCGCTGTTCCTCACCGCACTGCTCGCATCCACCGCGGTGCTCGCCTCGAAATGATGCATTGACGGCGCCGACGGCGTTCGTATAGATTCGCGGCGGGCGTCGGCACTCCGGCGTGGAGGATCTTGGGGGACCTCGACTCCAGGTCATGCCACGGGGCGCGGGCCCAAGCGACGATAGGATCGCGCCAGCTACCTGGATCAAGGAGACGCGTCAGATGAGCACCATCGGCCAGCAGGACCAGTTGCCGGGTCCCGTTGTCGAGTTTCTGCAGAGCCAAAGCACGCTCACGCTGGCGACCGCGTCGTCGGCCGGAATCCCACGCGCCGCCACGTTCCTGTACGTGAACGAAGGGCCCTCGCTGTATTTCTGGACGCGGACCTCGACGGTGATCGGGCGCAACATCGAGCAGAACCCGTTCGTGTCGTTCACGATCGACGAATACACGACGGACCTCAGTCAGACGCGGGGCATCCAGGGCTCGGGTGAGTGCAGGCCCCTGCTCAGCGGCGAGCAGATCGCGCGGGTGGCCGACCTGTTCGGACAGAAGTTCCCTTCGCTCTCGCCGGGCGCGACGATGAGCATCGCGTTCTTCCAGATCGCGCCGACCGAGGTCCAGTTCATCGACAACACCGCTACGAGGGGGCTCTCGCAGGCGGGCCAGTTCGGTGCCGACTTCCACCGGGAGAACTCCTACAGCATGTTCGGCGTGCTTCCGCCGAAGGCGAGCGAGACGATCTCCGCGACGCTTCAACGGGTCAACGTCGGTCCCGACGAGGTCGATCGCACGGGCGGGTGGGCCCGCGAACAAGTTCTTCATCGTCGTCGACGGCGAGGTGGAGGTCCGCCGGGAGGCCGAAGGCGCCCCGGAGACCCTCACGACGGTGGGTCCCGGTGAGCTGTTCGGCGAGATGTCGGTGCTCGTGGACAAGCCGCGCGCAGCCAGCGTGCGCGCGCTCAAGCCGACGACGCTGCTGAGCATCGACGGCGACACGTGGCGCGACCTGCTCGCGCAGTCGCTCGGAACCAGCTCCGGGTTCGACCAGGTGCTCCGCGAGCGCCTGCAGAACCTCCGCGGCACGGCCTAGCGGGGAGGGTCGGTTGCAAGACTTCAGCGCCAGGGACTTCCGCTTCGCCGTCGGAGCCTTCGCCACCGGGGTCACCGTCGTCACCACCCGGGGCGAGCAGCACGCGTACGGCATGACCGCCAACGCGTTCACGTCCGTCTCCCTGGACCCGCCACTGATCCTCGTGTGCGTGATCAGCCCCTCCGAGGGCGCGACCCACATCACCTCCAACGGCGTGTTCGCCGTCAACATCCTGTCCGAGGCGCAGGAGCCGCTCTCGCGCTACTTCGCATCGCGCGACCGCCCGCGCGGACGCGACGCCTTCCGCGACGTCCCCCACCGGATCGGCACGAGCGGCGCGCCCATCCTCGAGGGCGTGGCCGCGTATCTGGACTGCCGGCTGCACGCGAGCCACGAGGCGGGCGACCACCTGATCTTCATCGGCGAGGTCCTGGAGCTCGAGGTGCGGACCGACGGGGGGCCACCGCTGGTGTTCCATGGTGGCGGCTACCGGCAGATCCAGGCGCCGCCGGCGGCGGTCTAGCCGGAATCGAACACGAGCAGTCCGGCCGCGCGAACCTAGGAGACCGGGCGCCAGCTTCCGTCCTTGAACACGAACCGGAGCGGGTCGGCGCCATCCATGAAGGCGATGCGCGCCTCGCGCGCCTCGAAGTCCACGTCGAACTGAACCGAAAGCTGCGACGCCTCCTCGGCCTCGTCGTCGGCGGGCGCATGCAGCCGCGGCCCGACGGTCGTCGGCGTCAGCTGCGAATCCGTGGCGGAGGCCGTGAGCCGGCCGGTAGTGCGGGTGCCGGGCCGGGGCGTCACCGAGCTGCGCGCTTCTCAGCGCGGGCAGGTCGCGCACCACGAGCGTCGTCCCGCCGACCTCCACCGTGTCGCCCTCGGACAGGGTCTGCGGCCCCTTGATGCGCAGGCCGTTGACATAAGTCCCGTTGGTCGAGCCGAGGTCCTCGATTGCGCAGAAGCCGCTTCGGTCGAGCGACAACCGCGCGTGTGAGCGCGAGATCTCCTCGTCGTCGGCCAAGCGTCCCGCGCCCTCGGCGTGGCGGCCGATCAACAGCTCGTCATCGACGAGGATCGACATGCCGAGCGCCTTGCCGGCGACGACTTCCAAGCGGGCGATGGGCCTGGACACGCTCCGACTGTATCGCGCACCCCCGTCCCGGTCATCGCGGAAACCGGGATTCGGGCACGCCGTTGCAGCCGGAAACGCCCATGTGTAGGCTGCCGCGCGCGATGGCAAAACCGAAGGGGGCGCGATGGCGAAACTGAGGGCTATTAGCGGGCCGCTTGCCGGCCAGACGATCGAAGTCGAGGATGAGTTGGTGATCGGTCGTCAGGGGAGCGACGTCACGATCGACGATCTGGAGCTCTCACGCCGCCACGTCGTCGTGCGCAGGCACGCCAACCGGCTCCAGGTCGAGGACCTGGGCTCGTCGAACGGAACCTACGTCGACGGCGCGCGCATCGAGGAGCCGACGCTCCTCGGAGGCGGAGCGAAGATCCGCATCGGCGCGACGGTGCTCGTCGTCGAAGGCGTGCTCCCGGTGCAGTCGACCGAGGCCATCGAGCGCTCCGGCGTGGACACGATCGCCCCCGGCCTGGCGCGGCAGGAGACCCGGATCCATTCGGCCCCACCGCCGCCTCCCGGGCAGGAGGCCGCCGTGCCGGCCGGCGCGGCGGCGTCCAGCGCTCCGCCCGCGGTATCCGTCGCCCCGAACAGCGCGTCGGCACCCGCGTCGCCGCCGAGCAGCCCGCCTGCGCCATCTGCGCCGTCCCGTCCGGCTCCGGCGGGACCTCAGGGCCCGACACCCTCGGGCCCGCTCGGCGAGTTCCGCCCGCCGCAGCGCGCACATCGTGGCGGTGTCGCCACTCGCTCCTGGGTCGCGGTCGCGTTGTCGTTCGGCACCGCGCTCGCGGTGGCGATCGCGCTGGTCATCTTCTTCGCGACGTCGGGCTAAGTAGCCCTCTGGGCTAGCCGGAGCCCTGGTAAGCCCGGTCCGACCGCTCGCGTCGGCGCGGTCTAGCCGTGCAGCGCGAAGTAGACGATCAGGACGATCGCGACCAGCAGCAGGAGCGCGAGCGGCGCGAGCTGCGCGCGGCGCCGGACACGCGACGTCGAGGTACTTGTCGACGGTGGGGTGTCCGGCGGGAGCGGCGACGGCCGCCTGCGCCTGCACAGCGTCGGTGCGCACGACCTCGGGGTTCACGTACGTCGGGGTCCGCTCCGCCGTCGCCAGCCCGGGTGGGATCTGGATCACGCCAGAACCGCGCGACAGGAAGTCCTGCTGTCCGCGCACCTGAAGGACCGTCACGCCCATCACCAGCTCGTCGCCGGGATCGACGCGTGATGGTCCGATCAACTCGTTGTGGTTGATGAACGTCCCGTTGGCCGAGCCGAGATCCTCGATCAGCGCGGAGCCGTCCGGTTGCGGCGTGAGACGCGCGTGGTGGCGCGAGGCCTCGCCGTCCTCGAGCACGAGGTCGGAGTCTTCGGCGCGTCCGATCGTGGCCGGCCCACTGAGGGCCAGCTGCTTGCCCGCGCCCGGTCCTTCGATGATTTCGAGTGTCAGATCGCCCGCCACGGCCGCGAGCATATCGCGGGGCGAGGGTGTCCTGTCAAGCCCGGTTCCGTCGGATATTCGGCGGCATCCGGTTGCAACGCCGCAACCCGCCCGAGATAGTCTCGTGCCCATGCCTACGACGCCTCCACGTGACTCTACGCTCGCAGTCGTCGGCAGCGGCTTCAGTTCGCTGCTCGTCCACTGCATCGCCCTGTACCTCGGGTTCGACAGAAACGAGATCACGATCTACGGTCCCACCGACTCGCCGGCCGGGGCCTACCAGCAATACGCCTACAACCTCGGGCAGACCGTGTTGCGCTCAGAGTCCGAGTCGCATTTCCTCGCGCCGGACTGGCCGACGTTCGCTCAGCTCGACGCGTGGTCTCACAGGTCGCTCAAGCCCCTGTGGCGTTCGACAACGCGCAAGTACAACCCCGGCGTGCCCGAGATCCTGACCGAGCTCGAGGTGGTGGCGAAGCGCACGGGGTGGGACCAGTCGAGGATCCCGCTGAAGGTGGGCTGGCTGCAGCGGGAGATGCACCCGATGCCGCACTTCGTGATGTACGACGAGCAGGCCAACTTCATCGGTCGCGCCAAGCACGTGATGCTCGCGCCCGGGCACGGACCGCTGTCGTTCCCGCCCGTGCTCGCGCGGGCACGCAAGGATCCCGCGATCGGCGACCGGATCGTGCAGGCCTATGAGCCCAAGACCTACGCCAAGGGTGGGCGCTACATCGTCCTCGGGGCGGGGATCGCGTCGGTCAACGAGTGGGCCAACATCCTCGACGCCGGAGCCTCGGCGCTGGCCCTCACCCGCAGCCCGCAACCCGAGACCCAGGACCTCAACGTGCCCCGGTGCCTGTTCGAGTCGATCGGCATCGACGCCTACGGCTGCGCTCCCGTTCGACGAGCGGATCGAGTTCCTCGGCGAGGTGCTGAAGGGAACCCGTCCCGAGCGCCGCGAGTGGTTGGCTCGTATCCAGGACGGTCAGAAGGACGGGCGCTTTGATGCGGCGATCGGCGAGATCGACAAGGTCGAGCCCGGACGCGCCGGCCTGCGCGTGCACGTGGTCAGCGCGCACGGCGAGGATCCGGGCTGGCTCGACGTCACCGGCGTCGTCGCCGGCACCGGATTCAACAAGTCCGTGCTCACGATCCCACTGCTGCGCCGGCTGGTCGACTTCTACAAGATCCCGGTCGTCGAACGGGAAGCTGCGGCTCCAGTCCAACTGCGGCGTCCCCGGGCTCGACCGTCCCGAGTCGCGGCTGTGCTGCAACGGGCTGATCGCCAACAACGTGATCCCGCACGGCGACACGATCGCCGGAACGAAGTTCATCTCACGCCGCTTCGTGGCCGACGTCGCCCGCGCGGAGCGTCTGAGGAAACGTTCGTTCCCGTCGCGCCTCGCGCTCCAGTACTCGATGGGCCGTGAGGTTGCCCACGCGCTGCGCAACGTGTCTCCGACTCAGCAGCTCGCCTAGGGGAGGCCAGTATGTGTCCCACGATCTACGGCCGTGTGCAGACTCGCTGGGCGATCCTGATCATCCCGGCGATCATCGCCACGATCATCTCGCTGATCACTCACAACCCGAGCTGGATCGTCGCTGATCGGCGTCTACTTCATGATCGGCGTCGCCCTCGACATCGGCTTCTACCCGTTCGTCATCCGCTGGCAGCCACCGTGGCTGACGTTCGTGCTGGCGCGTGCGGCGAGTTCGTGCTCACGTACATCGCGGCGCTCGTGCTGCACCGCACACGTCGGCAACGGCCAGATCGTCGGGATCCACTTCGCCTACTTCTGGCTGCCGATCATCGCGTTCTGGGTCGCCTGGTGGATCGCGATCTGGACCAAGGTCGTGATCCTGCCGCTGATCTCGCTGAGCTGGGTCGAGGACGCCGGCGAGTTCCGCTCGACCGGTTGGTCGATCCCGCCCGAGTACGTGCCGCTTCCGGTGACCGCGTTCACCCCGGCGCAGCAGGGCTCCGGACCCCCGGCGCTGGCTCGGCAGTTCTCGGCTGCGGTGATCGAGATTCCCGAGGAGCTTCGGCGTGCGCCCAGCCCGTCGGGCGTCATCCGGATTCCCGACGAGCTCCGGAACGCGCCGACCGGAGGCGGCAAGCCTCCCGCATGAGAGTCGGTGTCGTCGCTCCGCGCGCGGGCGCCCGGACCTGAGCAGTGAGCGGCGCAGGGGTCTCACCGGAAGTCGATCAGCCGGAGCCGCCGCCGCGCTCGCGCGTGGCGATCTACTACGCGGGCCTGATCCTGCTCACGACCGCGGTGGTCGTGATCGTGATCGTGGCCGGCCGCGGCAAGCACGGCCAGACGTCGCTGGCCGGGGGCTACGACGTGTCCGCCGGCGCGGCCTGCCTGGGCCCGAAGGCCGACCTGACCCAGTCGGGTCAGTTCGTCTCGATCTCCAACACCAAGGGGACGCTGGGCGGCGATCTCACGTTCAAGCGCGGCGTGCTGAGCGGGACCGTGCACTGCGTCAACCACAGCTCGGCGCGGATCGCGGCCCGCTTCTCGTCCGGGCTGTTGACGGGCGGGATCGGCGGCCAGACCCTGTCGGCCGAACAGAAGCGCGATCCGCCGGCGGCGGGTACGCCTAAGCCGCGAGTCCCCGGCTCGGTCGCCGGCGTGTACGCGCTCGCGCCCACCTCGGCGTGCCTCGGCTCCAAGTTCACCCTGAAGGGCTCGGGCTCGCGCTACGCGCTCTCGAGCGCCAACAAGCCGCGCGGGACGCTCAGCTACCAGAAGGGCACCGGCGCGCTCACCGGATCGATCGTCTGTAACCACGGGGGCACCCGGCGGTTTGCGGGCACAGCGATCAACCTGCAGATCGACACGATGTTGATCGCCGCCGCCGGCGGCGCGGCCAGCGAGCACGTGGCGGCCACCAAGACGCGGACCTCCGACCAGACGGTGGTCGCGTTCTTCATCGCACTGCTCGTGGTGATGCTGTTCGCGCGGCTGTGCGGCGCGATCATGCCGAAGATCCGCCAGCCGCAGGTGATGGGCGAGGTGCTCGCGGGGATCATCCTCGGCCCGACGGTGTTCGGCGCCCTCCTGCCCACGCTTCAAGGCAACCTGTTCGCGAGCGACATCGTGCCCTACATCGGTGTGGCCTCGAACCTTGGCCTGATCTTCTACATGTTCCTCATCGGGCTCGAGGTCGACTTCTCGCAGCTACGCGGACGTATCGGGATGACGCTCGCGATCTCCAACACGAGCCTGCTGTTCCCGCTGATGCTCGGCCTCGGAGCGGCGCTGCCGCTGTTCACGGTGCTCGGGCCGGATACGCGGTTCCTGGCCTTCGCGCTGTTCATCGCGGTTTCGATGTCGGTGACGGCGTTCCCGGTGCTGGCCCGGATCATCTCCGAGCGTCGGATGATCCGGCGGCCGCTGGGCACGCTCGCCCTGTCCGCTGCCGCGCTCAACGACGTGTCGGCGTGGTTCCTGATCGCGCTGGCCACGGCGGTCGCGGGCGCCGGCACGGGCATCGACGTCCTGCGGACGGTCGGCGAGGCGTTGCTCTATGGGGTGGTGATGCTGACGCTGGTCCGGCGGGTGCTTGGGCGGGCGGCGGTCGCCACCGACGAGGCGGGCCGCGTTCCCGGCACGTGGATCACGATCATCTTCGCCGGCGTTCTGTTATCGGCAGTGGTGACGGACAAGATCGGCATTGCCGTGATCCTCGGCGGGTTCATGATGGGCATCGTCATGCCGCGCCACGCCGGGCTGACGCATGAGGTCACGCAGCGCGTCGAGGACTTCGTGCTGACGCTGCTGCTCCCACTGTTCTTCGCCTACACCGGCCTTCGCACCAACATCGGGCTGCTGGGCCGTCCGTCGCTGATCCTGATCACGCTCGGTTTGATCGTGGTGGCGGTCGTCGGCAAGTTCGGCGGAACGTTCGTCGCGGCGCGGACGATGAACCTACCGTGGCGAAACTCGGCCGCGCTCGGGGCGATGATGAACACGCGCGGCCTGACCGAGCTGATCGTGCTCAACCTCGCGCTCGACGCCGGCGTGATCACGCCGGCTCTGTTCACGGCACTGGTGGTGATGGCGCTGGTGACTACCCTGATGACGGGACCGCTGATGCGGCTGATCGATCCACAGAACCGCTTTGGCGAAGCGCCCGAAGACGAACTCGCCGCGGCCGTGCCCCTCACGGTCGAGGAGGCGCCGAGGCCGACGCGCTCGATCCTGGTCGCCCCGCAGACCGACGCCGCGCTCGAGCCGCTCCTGTCGCTCGCCCTGCCACTGGCCTACTCGGAGCCGCCCCGCGAGCTGATCCTCCTGCGCTTGGTGGCTCCGCCCCGCGGCTCGGCGATCCGGGGAGGCCTCCAGACCGAGGAGTTCGAGGTCCGCGCGTCGCGCGAGCTCCTCGAGCGCACGCACCTGGACCTGCTCGATCGCGGCGCGGCGTCGCGCGCCGTGGCGCTCACCTCGGCTGAGCCGGGTCGGGACCTGGCCCGGCTCGCGCAGAATCCCGACGTGGACCTGGTGCTGCTCGACGGGCGGCGCCCGCTCCTCGGCGACGGCGTCCCGCGCGGCGACGTGGCCACGGTCCTGAACGACGCACCGTGCGACGTCGCGGTTCTGGTGGCGCGCGAGGGTCTCCAGGTCGCACCCGAGCCCGGCAGCACCGTGATGGTGCCGTTCGGTGGCGCCGAGCACGACTGGGCCGCGCTCGAGCTCGCCTCGTGGCTGTGCGCCTCCACGGGTGCCTCGCTCGAGCTGCTCGGGCCGGGCGGTCAGACGGCCGACGGCAAGGACGCGACCCACATGCTCGCCAACGCCGCCCTGCTCGTACAGCAGTTCGCCGGCGTGTCCGCCAAGGGAACCGTGGCCGAGCCCGGTCGGTCGGGGATCGCCGACGCGGCGTCGCGTGCTCAGCTGCTCGTGATCGGCCTATCCGAGCGCTGGGCCAAGGAGGGGCTGGGGGAGACGCGACGCGCGATCGCACGCTCGGCTCCAGCGCCGATCGTGTTCGTCCGGCGCGGCGAGCGGCCCGGCGCGCTGGCGCCCGCCACCGACACCACCCGGTTCGCCTGGTCCACGCCGGGTGCCAGCGTCGGCGCGCGTGATTTCAGCCGTAGCTTCAGCCGGTCGATCAGCCGCATGCGGCTGCCCCAGGCGGGGCCGCCGGGCGGTGACGAGCCGACCGACAGCGAGTAGGAGCTCCACCCGTCATCGCCGGGCCGCCGCGTTACGCGGAGCTTACGGCGCGCGCGATAGAACGGGTACGCGATGGCGCGCCACGAGCATCTCTCGCGACGCCAGCTGTTGAGGCGCGCGACCGGTGTGGCGGCGGTGGCGGCGTTGGGAGGTGCGGGCACGGGGATCGATCGCTGCTGCTCCATCGGTCGCCCCAAGACGCTGCGCTCGTTCGCAAGCGGCTCCACCGGATCGGTGCTCACGTTCCACTCGCGCGCGGACCTGCGTCCCCCGTCCGTGACGGCCGCGCCCGTCGCGTCGGCGCCTGAATATCTGTTCCTCGGACCGTGGCCGACGCGCGGGGCGCAGGCAGGCCCCCTGATCGTCGACCAGGCCGGAGAGGTCGTGTGGTTCCGGCCGACCGGACGGAACCACCGGTGGGTCTCGAACGTCGGCGTCCAGGAATACCGAAGCGAGCCGGCGCTGGTGTGGTGGGAGGGCGAGGTCATCTTCCCGGGCTTCGGCCGCGGGGAGGGCGTGATCCTCGACAGCTCCTATCGCGAGGTGCGTCGAGTGCGCGCCGGGAACGGGCGTCAGGTCGACCTGCACGAGTTGCGGCTCACTCCCCAGGGCACCGCGCTGATCACGTGCTATCCGCAGAGCACCGCGGCGGACCTGAGGAGCATCGGCGGGCACCGGAACGGGACCATCCTCGAATCGGTATTCCAGGAGGTCGATCTTCAATCCGGCCGCGTGCTGCTCGAGTGGAGGAGCCTCGACCACATCGACGTGTCGGAGTCCTACTTGCCGGTGGCGGAACCCTACGACTATCTGCACGTGAACTCGATCGACGTCGCGCCGGACGGGAACCTGCTCATCTCAGCTCGCAACACCCACGCTCTGTACAAGCTCGATCGTCGAACCGGCCGGGTGATGTCGCGGCTCGGCGGCAAGCGCAGCGACTTCGCGATGAGCAAGGACGCGACGTTCGCCTGGCAGCACGACGCACGCGCGGCGGGGGAGAACAGGATCACGGTCTTCGACGATGAGTGCGACGGGCCGATCACCACGGGGTCGCAATCCCGCGCGATCGTGCTCGAGGTCGACCCCGATCGCCGGACCGTGGCGGTCGCGCGCTCGTATACACATCCGCAACCGCTCCTGGCATCGGCGATGGGGAATGTCCAGCTCCTGGACGACGGGAGGGTCTTGGTCGGCTGGGGCACGGCATCCTGCGTCAGTCAGTTCGCGGCCGACGGCTCGCTGATCACCGACCTGCGCATGCCCAAGGGCAAGTACTCCTACCGCGCGCTCATCTCGCCCTGGACCGGCGCTCCCGCTCACGCCCCCGCCGTCGCGGCGCGTTACGACCCGCGCACCGGCCAGAGCGTCGTCTACGCGAGCTGGAACGGCGCGACCGAGGTGAGCCACTGGCAACTTCACGGGGGGCTGCGCCCCGAGCGGTTGGTCACGGTAGGCGTGGCGCCCCGGCAGGGGTTCGAGACCGCGATCCCACTCCCCGGCGATCAGCGATATGCGGCCGTGACAGCCCTCGACACCTCCGGCACCAGCCTCGCGCGGAGCGAGCCGATCCGCGTGTGACCGTCTAGGTCGCTCCCTGACCGGCTATGACACCGGCTCGCCGACTGCGACCTCGGACGGCTGCTCGTCGGCGGAGGGTTCCTTCACCGACCAGATCTTCATGCGCGCCACCCTGCCGCGGATGTCGACCTCGTCTACGAACACCAGATCTTCCTGGTCGTGGGTGAGCGCCTCGCGAACGGAGTCCGATAGGAACAGCTGGTGCGGTGTTCCCTTGGTCATCGACTCCAGGCGCGAGGCGGTGTTGGTGGTGTCGCCCACCGCTGCATACTCCACCCGGCGCTCGGAGCCGACGTGGCCTGACATGACGTTGCCGCTGTTGAGGCCGATCCCCATCCGGAACCCGTCGCCCAGGCCCTGGTCGCGGATCCACTGGTTGAAGCGGAGCAGGCGCACCTCGAGCATCTCGCGCGCCGTGGCGAGCGCCCGGTCGGCGTGGTCGTCCATCTCGAGCGGGGCGCCGAACACGGCGAAGATCCCGTCGCCCATGTAGGCGACGAGCGTGCCGCCGTGGTTCAGGATGGCGTCGCTCATCTCGCTCAGGTAATGGTTGAGGACATCGATCACCTGCGCCGGCTGAAGCGACTCGGCGAACGAGGTGAAGCCGCGCAGGTCGGTGAACATGACCGTGCCCGAGCGCTGGACGCCGCCGAGGCGCAGCCCATCCGAGCTCGCCAGCAACTCGTCGACCACGTTCTCGGGGACGAAGCGCGAGAACAGGTCACGCGTGCGGATGCGCTCGAACGCCTCTGTGACGAGGTGCACCGCGAGCGATCCGACGCCGGCCAGGATCAGCGCCCCGAGCGGATAGACGAACGACACGATCGAGCCGCTGTCGAACGCGAGCTGGACGACGACCGCGAACACTGCGCCGAGTAGCACGGCGAGTCCGAGGGTCGGAAGTGCGGCGAGCCGCAGGCCGGCCAGCGGCACGGCCAGGCCGAGCACCACGATCAGGAGGATGTTGAGCCAGCCGGGCACCGTCGAGAGCGGGAAGCCGCGCAGGATCGTGTCGACCGCGTTGGCCTGGATCTCCACCCCCGACATCTGCGGGTCGGTGGCGGTTGCGTGGAAGTCCTGCAGCGATGGCGCCGTGGCGCCGACCAGCACTATCTTGTTCTTGAAGAAGCTCGCAGGGATGCGCCCGGAGTAAACGTCGCCGAAGGAGACCATCGGGAAGGTGCCGGCTGGACCGACGTAGTCGATCCACGCGCTGCCGCCACCGAAGTGCGAACGGCTGACGCGCTTGTTGGTCGCTGTCTCCGCCGTGGCGACGGGGAACGTCGGCAGCAGGTTGGCCGTGAAGGAGAAGCGCCGGATCACGCCCCCGGGGTCGAACGGGAAGAACGTCGAGCCGGGACGAGTGCCCACCTCCTGCATCAGCTTGGCGCCCTGGCTCGATCCGACGAACTCGAAGTTGCCACCGTTGGCGGTTTCCTGGATCGAGAAGACGCTGTGCTTCGGGTAGTTGTTGACCGCGGTGAGGAGCGCGATGTCGTCATTCTGGCCGGCGCTGCTGGGCTGGCTGAACACGATGTCGTAGGAGATCGCCTTGGGATGGCCGGCGGCGATCCGGCTGAATACCTTGCCCTCGATGGCGCGGGGGAACGGCCATTGCTTGTTGATCGTGCTGAACGTCGTGCTGTCCACGCCGACGATCACTATGTCGCTTGGCTTCTTCTCCTTGCCGCGGATGGAGAAGCGCGTGTCGACGGTGCTCAGCTCCAGGCTGCGCAGCAGATGCGTGCCGTACGCGACGATCCCGAACGCCGTGGCGAACGTCGCCACCAGCAGCAGGAGCAGGACGCGCAGACGCCGGTTGCTCGAGATCCTGAACCGCCCCAAGCCCTTCATGTCATGTCACCCCTCACGTACGTCGCCGGCCTGACGACCGTAGCTGTCCCGCGGCGTCGCGCACGTCCGGGCCCCGCCACGACGATCCGCCGAAACCGCGAGTCTATGGACAAACCGGGGCCAGGACAAGACCCGGATGAGTTGACGCGCGACGGACGCGCCACTAGCGTGCGCCCGGGCACTGGGATGGAGCGATCAGGAAGATCACGGGGCGGAGCCTTCCGGCGCGGTGCGATCGGGACGCTCCTCCTGCTCGCGCAGGCGGGTTGCGGCAGTGCCGGCTCGACCAGCGGCGGAGCGCCGCAGGCGCCCGTCGCCGTCGCCACGGCACCGGTGTTCGCGCAGAGTGTCCTGCTGAAGCCGGTTAGCGGCAAGGTGCGTGTGGCGGTGCGCCCCGCGGGCTTCGTGCCGCTCGCCAGCGCCCGGCTGGTGCCCGTCGGCACGCTGGTCGACACCGAGGCCGGCACGGTCGCCTTGACCTCGGCTCTGCCGGGAGGCAGCTTGCAGACCGGTCGGTTCCACGGGGGCGTCTTCGAGATTCGCCAGGACAGGGCGCTGGCCGGACTGACGAACCTGGTGCTCCGCGACAACCTCTCGCGGCGGGCGGCGTGCTCCGCCCGCGCCCACCTGAGTCAGCGCCTCCTGGGCCTGTTGCGCGGCAATGCGATGGGCCGCTTCCGCACGACCGGCCGGTTCGCGGCGGCGACCGTTCGGGGCACGGACTGGGGCGTGCGAGATCGATGCGACGGCACGCTGACCGTCGTCCGAAGTGGAACCGTCGCGGTGCGGGATCTGCGGCTGGGCAAGACGGTCCTCGTCCATGCCGGCCACACCTACCTCGCGACCGCGTCGTGAGCTCGACGCCGATCACGGTCGTGATTGCCGACGACCACGCTGTCGTGCGCCAGGGGCTACGGCTGCTGCTCGAGGCGGAGGACGATCTAGCCGTTGTCGGCGAGGCCAGTCAAGTGCGCGAGGCTCAGGCCCTGGTTGCGGGAGCACGACGCCGGATGTGCTCGTGCTCGATCTGCACATGGGACCCGACCTGAGTCTCTCGACATTGTCCGAACTACGCGCGGGCTCTCCGGAGACCGCGGTGGTGATCCTGACCATGGATGACGATCCGGCGTTCGTGCAACCGGCGTGGGCCGCCGGCGCCGCCGGCTATGTGCTCAAGGAAGCGTCGCGCACCGAACTCGTCCGGGCGATCCGGACGGTGGGACGCGGAGGGCGATACCTCGATCCCGCGATCGGTGGGTGGGCACTCTCGGGCGCCGGGGACGCGGTCCTTTCCGAGCGCGAGCTCGAGGTGCTCCGTCTGGTCGCCCTCGGGTACACCAACAACGAGATCGCCAAGCGCATGTACATCAGCCCGCGCACGGTCGAGACCCATCGCTCGAACCTCCAGACCAAGCTGCGGCTGAGCGGTCGTCCTGAGCTTGTCCGCTACGCGCTCGAGCACGGGGTCATCCACCGATGAGCACGCCCGCTCGGGCCCGGCGTTTCGAGCTCGAGGCGGCGGAGTGGCGGGTGGTCGAGCAGCTCAGGCGGCCGGGAACCGGTGCGTCGGCCACGTGGCGGGCGGCGGTGGTCGGGGTGGCGGGGCTCCTGTTTGCGGCCACCTTCACCGCACGGGTGGTGATCCCCGATCCGGACGCCCTGCTGGCCAACTTCTACGTCGTGCCCGCGGTGGTCCTTGCCATCGAGTTCGGAGTTCGCGGCGGGTTGATCGCCACGGCAATCTCAGTCGGGCTGGTGTTCGCCTGGGGAGTGATCGATGCCGTTCACGTAGCCCCCCTGGGCTATGTCTCGCGGGCCGCGGTCGTGCTCATCGCCGGCACCGTGGTGGGCCGCTTCTCAGAGCGCCTGCGCGTGGACATCGCCGAGCGCCAGCGCGCCCAACGTGACCTGACGCTGTACGCCGACCAACTCGAGCGGGCCAACCTGAACCTGGCTCGTACGGTTGAGCAACTCGAGGCGTTCGCGGACATCGCACGCGCGGTCGGGGGCGAGACCGACCTGGAGCGTGTGCTCTCGCTGATCCTCGAGCACGGCCGCGGCGTGCTCGGCGTTCGTCGGCTGGTGGTGTACCTACCGGAGGGCGACGAGCTTGCTGTGGTCGGTGCCGGGGACGGATCGCGCGTGCGGCTGCCCATCGAAGGCTCGCTGCCTGGCGACGTTCTGCGTACCCGGCGACCGTATCGGGTCAACGCACGTCAGCACGCCGCGCGCCTCGAGCAGCTTGGGCCGGGGGCACGCTCGGCGATCCTGGTGCCGCTCGCCTTCCGGGGAGAGACGCTCGGCGTGCTCGCCGGCATCGACGACCGCGACGATCGCGCGCTCGCCGACGAGGACGAGCAGTTGCTGGCCTCGGTCGCGGCCAGCGCCGCCACCGCCGTGGCCACCGCGCGGTCGGTCGCGGCGGCGCGCCTGCGCCTGAGCCTCGATGCAGCCGATCAGGCGCGAGCTCGGTGGGCGCGCGAGCTCCACGACGAAACGCTGCAGGGCCTGACCGGTGCGCGCATGGTCCTTTCGGCGGCCCGGGCGCGGAACGACCCCGAGACGCTTCGGAGCGCCGCGGACACGGTCGACGCGCACCTCGGGGACGAGATGCGCAAGCTCCGCGACCTGATCGCCGAGCTGCGGCCGGCCGCGCTCGACGACCTCGGTCTCGGTCCGGCGATCGACTCGCTGGCGACACGGCAGGCCACGATCGGCGGCTTTGCCACCGCGGTCGAGTTGGACCTCGACGGGCACGAGCGGCTGCCCCCGACACCGAGACCGCGATCTATCGCATCGTCCAGGAGGCGCTCAGCAACGCCGTGAAGCACGCCGAGGCGCGCCGTGTGCGTCTGCATGTCGCCCATCGTGGCGACGCGGTCGAGGTCGAGGTGACCGACGATGGACGTGGGTTCGACCCCGAAGAGAGCAAGGAGGGATTTGGCCTGCCCGGGATGCGTGAGCGGGCCGTGCTCGCCGGCGGCAGGCTGACCATAACGTCGAAGGACGGCGGCCCCACATTGGTGACCGCCGTCCTTCCTGTTGCGCTCTGAGCCCCGGCGGGGTCAGAATCCCCCGGTCAGGAGATCTGCAGCGGCGGGACGTCACCCTGCTCGGGCGACTTCTCTCCGTTGCCACCGAACATCAGGCCCGACGGCATGCCCGCCATCGACCACTTGAACTGGGTGACGTTCTCCTTCGGTGCGAACAGTCCCGGCCGCTGGCCGCGGCGGACGAACAGGACAGGGGCGGGGGCGGCCTTCGCGATGGCCGACCGTGTCGGTCCAAGGCCTTCCTTGCGCCACCGGTCTGAGAGACCGAGCACCAGCAGGCCGGCGTTGCCCGCCGCCTCCACGATGCCCTCTCGCCCGCCCGCGACGACCAGCGGCTCGGTCGCGATGCCCGTCGCCTGTTGAACGAGCAGGCCGGCGTCCGCGAGCATGCGGGTGACCGACTTGCCCTCGTCCGTCTGACCTGCGGCGCCGAGCAGCTTCAGCGGCGCTCCGTGCGCCGCCGCGATCCACGACCCGAGCTCGAGCGCGGCCCAGTCGTGCTCGGCGCCGCCGAACGGGACGAGCACCGGACCCGTGGGACCGATCTTGATCTGATCGGTCTCTCGGGCCACGAGCACGGCCATGTCGCTCGGGGCGTTCTCGAGGAGCTCGCCCACCTCGCCGGTCGGCACGCCCTCGCCAAGCAGCGGCCTCCGGCCATCGGCCAGGATCAGATCGACGGGCTCGCGCTCGACGATGTGAACCAGGTCCGAGCCCGGGCTGCTGCTCGTCAGCGCGACGCCGCGGGCGAAGACGCCCTCGTCGGCGAGCCGAGTGCGTACCTCGTTGATCTCCTTCGAGGCGCGCTCGAGCATCAGGTTCTCCGTCGACAGGCCGCTGCGCACGCCCGCGCCCGCACCGCGGGACGGCCGCACCAGGCGAGCGATGATGAGCTCGCGGGGCGGTGTGGTCCGGGCCAGCGGCTCGGCGAGGGCGACCAGCTGCGCGATCGCGCCGTCGGTCTGCGGTGCGACGAGAATCGAGCGCTCCGGTACCGGCACTTCGGGATGCGCCCGAACCGCGGCCGCCGCGGCATCCGCGAACTCGTCCTCGACCGCCCGTCCGTACTCGTTCTTCGGGTCGAGCAGCTTCAGCAGCGGCCCGGCCATCATGGTCGTGACAACCGCCATGATCACCAGCATCGCGAACAGGGTGTTCGAGATGGCTCCGGCGTCGAGGGCCAGGTTGAGCACGATCAGCTCGGTCAGGCCTCGGGTGTTCATCAGCGTGCCGATCACCAACGATGCGCGCCCGTCGTAGCCCGCCACCCTGGCGGCGATCGCCGCACCGGCGAGCTTCCCGAGGATCGCCACCGCGATCAACGCGAGCGTGATCAGCCACAGCTCGGGCCGGTCGAGCAGCCCGATGTTGGTCCGCAGGCCGGTGTACACGAAGAACACGGGCAGCAGGAGCGTGACGACGAAGTCCTCGATCCGGCGTGTGACCTCCTCGTTCATCCGCGCGTGGCGGGGCATGATCATGCCCATGATGAAGCCGCCGAAGATGAACGCGATGTTGATCGTCTCGGTGATATAGGCCGAGAGGAGGACCAGGATGACGATCGCGGCGAACCACCCGCTCGACATGCGGCCGACCTCGTCGAACGCGGTCGCCATGCGGCCGAGGATGCGGCGCACCACGAGCGCCATGATCAGCGTGAAGCCGACGGCCTCGCCGATCGTCTTGGCGACGTCGCCGAACGTGCCCGACACCGCGATCGTCGTGGCCAGCGCGATCAGGAACCACGCGCTGACGTCGTCGATAGCCGCGCACGCGATGGCGAGTGACCCGACCGGTCGTTTGATCATTCGCCGTTCGGCCAGGATCCGGGCCAGTACCGGGAAGGCCGTGATCGACATCGACACGCCCATGAAGATCGCGAACGCCACGAACTTCTTGTTCGGCCCGACCAGCTTGTAGAGCGGGAGCGCGACCGCGATTCCCAGCAGCATCGGGAGCGCCACGCTCGCGTTGGAGATCGCCGCCGCCTGGGCAACCTTGCCCTTCAGCGTGCCGCGGTCGACCTCGAGCCCGACCAGGAACATGTAGAAGATCAGGCCGAGGTTGGCCACCACGGCGAGCGCGCTGAGCGTGTCGCTGGGGAACAGCTTGGCCTGGAGGTTGGCCGAGATGGCGCCCAACAGCGACGGGCCGAGGATGAGCCCGGCGATGACCTCGCCGATGACCCGCGGCTGCCCGATCTTGACCGCGACGATTCCGAACAGGCGAGCCACGACGAGCACGATCGCGATGGCCAGGAACACCGCGGCAATGAGCTTGTTGGCGTCCGCGCGCTGCTTGACGGCGGTGAACTTCTCACCCGCCGGGGACAGCCCGGACGGCGTGGTCAGGACCGGCTTGAGGCTCGCGCTCGCCGCGGTCTTCGACGGCGCCGCGATGTTCAGCGGGATGACCTGCACGTTCTGAAGCTGGAGATCGTTGGCCGTCGCCGTCAGCCGGGCGGTGCCGCCCCGCACGCAGGCGATGTCGCCGAAGATGCCGCCGGTCTTCTTGGAGTAGGTGACGGTGCCGAGGTTTGTCGTCCCGGCACTGATCCCGTAGACCGGGCCGTCGCCGGCCAGGGCCAACGAGCTGCCGAAGCAGGTCGAGGTGGGCGAGATCGCGTACTTGCCGCCGATCCCTGGCGGGGTGCGCGGTGCGGCCGCGCCGGCAGCTGGGGGAGCGGTCTTGAACGTCGCCGCGAGCGGCGTGCCGCCGAGCGTGCCCTTGATCGAGCCCTTGAGACCCGGGATCGCGACGGCGTCGAGCTTCTGCGACGTTCCGTTCACGCATTTGACGTCCCCGGTGAGCTGATGGCCGCCACCCGCGACGCTGTTGTAAGCGAGCCGCAGCTCGCCTCCGAGCGTGCTCTGGTTGTTCGTCAGGTTGACGAACTGCCCAGACTGGAGCAGGTTGAACAGCGGCCCCGGGTTGGTCGGCTGCGCCGGCGCTGTCGCCGGCAGTGCGACCCCAGCCGGCTTGGCCGGAGCCGGACCCAAGCACGCGTTCGGCGCGCTCGTGCTGTACCCGCCGGCAATCGAGGCGAGTGCCTTCTCGTTGTGGCCCTTGTTGACCACGACCACGACCACCGCGACCGTGATCGCGGCGATCAAGACATAAAACAACGTCAGGCGACGCGCCAGCCGCCCGCCCGGAATTGCCTTCGGCTCACCCGGCTCACCATGCATGTGGAAGCCCCCTCTGTGGCTTGCTATACGGAGAAGTTGATGAGCGCCCGCCCCTGCTGTAGACGCTCCGTGCCCTAGCTCGAGAACCGTATTTCAAGGGCGTTATGCCGACATCCGGCAGCCGCCATCCAGATGCCTCCGTAAAACCCCGCAAAGTTGCTCCGGGGGGTGGCGCAGGGGGCGCGGTCGGCGCGGGCGTCCGCGGTGAGCGGATGCGGGCCGGGGTCCGGCGTAGCGTCCGGTGCGGGAACGATGTTCCGCTCGGCGAGCCGAGATCGTCGACGCCGAGGAAGTTCCCGCTGACCGGGAATAACGTCGGCCTCGGCGAGACCGGCCCCTCGAGTGGAACGAACTTCCCGCCCGAGGGGCGACAGGGCGGTCTCAGTAAAACCTGGTCAGTGCCGCTCGACGCCGGCCTCGACATATCGAGCCAGCGCGTCCAGGACGGCGCCGATCCTCCGGCGAGCCGGCGCGTCGGACACCGTACCGTCGGGGCCGACCGCGTCCCGGGTGAGCGGGATGCGCGCGCAGGCCTCCTCGACGATGTCGGCGTGCACGTAGCCCAGCACCTTGCGCAGCGACTCGTGCGCGTCGGCGCCACCGGTCGGCGCCGCCGGCCCCGAGGCGTTGATCCACGCGATCGGCTTGCGGTACGTGCCGCCGTCGCCCACCGTCCACTCCAGGAGGTTCTTCAAGGCGCCGGGGAGTGCGCCGGCGTACTCGGGTGTGCAGATCAACACCCCGTCGCAATCGGCGATCGCGGCGCGCAGCTCCGCCACCGCCGGATGAACCGACGCTCCCTCCCGATCGTCGTCCGGATTGAAGTGCGGCAGGGCCGCCATGCCCCGGTACATCGTCGTCGCCACGCCCGGTGGCGCCACCTGCTCGGCGGTTCTCAGCACCGCCGTGTTCGTCGAGCCCTCGCGCAGGCTCCCGGAGACGAGCAGGACCCTGATTACAACCCGAGCATCGAGGCGATGCGGACGCGCTGCGTCTCGTTCGTGCCCGAGTAGATCGGGGCGCCGATCGCGTCGCGCAAGCCCTTCTCCATCCCGAACTCGCGCGTGTAGCCGCGCGCGCCGAAGATCTGGATCGCCGACAGCGCCGAGGCCACGTTGGCCTCGCTCGTGATCAGCTTGGCCATCGAGATCTCGGTCGTGACGCTGCGGCCCTTGGCGAACTTGGCGGCGGTGTCGTACAGGTGCTTGCGCGAGTTCTCCAGCCCGATCTTCATGTCGACGATCTTGCCGGCGACGTACTGGTTGGAGCCGATCGTGCGGTCGAAGGCGCGCCGCGTCTTGGCCCACTTGATGCAGCGCTCCATCCGCTCCTGCATCTCGCCGGCCATCATCATGAAGATGCAGAGGATCTCGTAGTTCATGACGTGCTCGAGGATGAAGAAGCCGGCGCCGGGCTTGCCGACGATGCTCGTCTTGGGCACGCGCATCTCGCGGAACTCGAGCTCGCAGAAGCCGCACGTGTTCAGGCCCAGCTTCTCGATCGGCTCGCCCTTGTGGAAGCCGGGCGTGTCGGCCGGGACGAGGAATGCGGTGATGCCGGTGGCGCCGGCCTCCGTGTCCGCCTTGGCGTAGACGGTGACCACGTCGGCGATCGGGCCATTGGTGATCCAGATCTTCTTGCCGTCGATGATGTAGTCATCCCCGTCCGCGGTGGCGGTGGTGATCATGGCCATCGCATCCGAGCCCGCGGTGGGCTCGGAGATGGCGTGCGCGCTGATGATCTCTCCGTCGATCAGCTTCGACAGATAGCGGTCCTTGAGCTCGTCGGAGCCGAACTTCTGGAGCGGGACGGCGGCGCTGACGACCTGCGTCGCGGCCGCGAACAGCAGTCCGTTGTCGCGGCAGCCATAACCCAGGTGCTCGAGCACGTACACGAGCGTCATCACGTCATGACCGTGTCCCCCGTACTCCGGATCGAACGGCATGCGCAGGACGCCCGACTCGCGGATCAGATTCCATTTGTCGCGATTGAACCGCTCCGCCTTGTCGTCCTCCGACACGCCGTCGTTGAGACCGTCGAAGTACTGGTTCAGCGACTTGCGCAGACCCTTCTGCTCGTCGGTCCAGGTTCCCGGTGCGGTCGCCAGCGCCATGTCCGCTCCTAGTAGACCGACGAGTGGACGCCGGACTGGGTGAGACGGTGCGCCTCGTCACCCTCCAGCGGCGGGGTGAACACGCAGACGAGCCGCAGGTCGGTGTCGGCCGAGGCGAGCAGGTCGTGACAGTCGTGTTCGTTGAGCGAGTAGATGGTCCCGGGGACGATGTCGTGCTCGGTGCCGTCCAACTCGATCACCTTGCCCTTGCCCTCGATGCAGTAGCAGGACTCGAGGTGGTTCTTGTACTCCAGACGCGAGGTGGTCCCCTTCCAGACGATCGTGTCGGTGACGGTGTAGCCCAGCCCGTCCGCCTCGAGCAGGAAGCGACGGCTCAGGCCGTTGCCCCATTCGACCGTCTTCACTTCGTCCAGTTTCCGAACGATCATGCGATGCGCCCCTTTCAGTTGATGTGTGTTACTGAGGCTCCGGCGTGCTCGCCGGAGCCGATTCGGACACCTGGCCGAGTTCGACCAGTAGCCCGTGGAAGTCCTCCACGACGTCGCGCCCTGCCTCGCGCGCGGCGGCCACGCGCGCCACGCAGGTGCTGCCGACGATTGCCGCGTCGGCTCCGACTTCGCCCAGCCCTTCGATGTGGCTGCGGTTCTTGACCCCGAAACCGACCGCGACGGGCACCTGGGCACGCGCGCGGAGCCGCTCGATCACGGGCACGAGCACGCTGTGGTCCGGCGGTCCGACCGTCCCGCTGCGCCCGTACGCCGCCACGAGGTAGATGTACGCCGACCCGTGCTCGGCGGCCTCATCCAGCACCGGCGGCTCGGAGCTCGAGTAGCAGGTGGTGACGATCGGCATGCCGGCCTGCTCGGCCGCCTCGTAGTAGCTGTGCCGGAGTCGTGGCGGCAGTCCGTGCACGAGCAGTCCGTCGGCCCCAGAGCCACGAACGCGCGCAAGGAACTCCGGCATCGGCGTGCGCTTGATCGAATAGCTCCAGTCGGCGAGCAGCGCGATCTTCAGATGCGAGAGCGAGGGACGGATCTGCTCGACGAAGCCGAGCACGGCGTCGGTGTCGATCCCGTCCGCCAGCGCACGCGAGGCGGATTCGCGGATCACCGGACCATCGCTGGCCGAATTCGGGAACGGAACCGCCAGTTCGAGGCAATCGACGCGCGCCGCATCGAGCATCAGTACGAGCTCGCGGAACACGTCGAGCGGTGGATCGCCGGCGTTGAGGAACAGCGCCAGGCCAGGGCGGCCGGGCGCGCGGTCCGCGAAGAAGCCCGCGCTCATGCCGTCGCCGCCGGCTTGGGCGCGGCAGCCGGCGCAGTCGCCGGGGTGGTCCCGCCCGCGCTGCGGATCCGCTCGATGAGCCGCGCCGGCTCGCCGTCGGCCATGGCCTGAGCCGCGAGCGACATTCCCTCTCGCCAGTCCTGCACGACCCCGCAGTTCATCGCCAGCGCGGCCGCGTTCAGGCGAATGCTCTCGAGCGCGCCCGCCGGACCTTCGCCGCTGATCAGTCGCAGGAAGTGCGGCACGGTCGCCTCGAGGTCGGTGACGGGAAGCAGGTCGTCGAACGATCCGGCGCCGGCGCCGACGATCTCGGCCGGCCGCACGACGAGTTCCTCGCCCAATTCGCTGTCGTATACGTGGCTCTCGCACACGCTGAGCAGCTCGTCCACGCCCATGTCGTTCCAGGTGATCCAGTAGCGCTTGCTCGTGTCCTCGGAGACGAGCTGGCGGAACGTCGGCAGCACGCTGTGATCGGACACGCCGGTGATCTGCATGGTCACGGGCACGGCGGCCAGAAACGGCCCGATCAGGTTGAAGAACCGTCCCACCGTCTTCATGTCGAAGGGCAGGATCTGGCGCGCCAGCAGCCGGAGCTCGCGCGGGTAGACGAACGGACCGGCGCACGCGATCCCGAACGTGTCGAGCATCTCCTCGGTCTGCTCGTAGCTCGAGGTCTGCTTCACGCCCAACCGGTCGAGCAGGTCTACCGACCCGGTACGGCTCGCATACGCGCGCGAGCCGGTCTTGATCACCCGCGTCCCGATCGCGGCGGCCACGAAGGCCGACGCGGTGGACAGGTTGAAGGTGCTGGGACCACCGCCGGTGCCCACGATGTTCACGGTCGTGCGCGCCGGCGGCTCCGGCCGAGGGTTGCGCTCGCGCAGCGACGCGAGGCAATTGGAAACGGACACGCCGTCCGGCATGCGCGTCGTCAACGACGACAAGACCGACAGCGCCTCGCCGGGGTGCAGCGCCTTGGAACCCAGCCGGTCCCAGAAGTCGCCCCAGACCTCGGTGGGAATCGGGTAGCGCTGGGTGACCAGCGCCGCCAGTACCTCCGAAGGGGCCGCCGAGGCTTACTCGGCATGCGATGCTTCGCGCGCCTGGTCGACGTAGGCCTTGATCGCCGCGACGGTGCGGAAGCTGTCGGGGCCGAGCTCGGAGTCGTCGACGGCGATGTCGAACTCGTCCTCGAGCCAGGCGACGACCTTGAGCAGGCCCAGGCTGTCGACTACGCCGCCCGTGAGCAGGTCGAAGTCGTCCTCGAGCTCCTCGACGGGAACGTCGGGCATGAATTCCTCGACGATGAATTCCTTGATCTTCTGCGTGGTCTCATCCATCTGCGCGGCTCCTCTCGAGTTGAGCGGTGATGCTCTTTCGGTCGACTTTTCCGGTTGAGGTCTTGGGCAGCGGGTCGGTGACGATCTCGATCGTCGACGGCATCTCGGTGCGGGCCAGCCGGCTGGCGCAGTGCTGGCGCAGGATCAGGCTGTTGAGCTTCTGGTCGGCTTCGCGTCGCACCACCGCGTGCAGGCGCGCCCCCGCCATCTCGTCGGGCACGGCGATCACCGCGACCTCGACGACAGCCGGATGCTCCTGGATGGCCTGCTCGACGACCTGCGTCGAGACGCGGACGCCGCGGACCTTCACGTAGAAGTCGGCGCGGCCCTCGAGCGTGATCGTGCCGTCGTCGTGGCGGCGCACGATGTCGCCCGTCCGCATGTAGGTCCGCTCGCCGTTACCCGCGCCGTCGTCGATCTGCACGAACTTACCCTCGTTCAGAGAGGCGCGCAGGTAGCCGCGCGTCTGGAACGGCGTCCACACCATCAGCTCGCCCGTGCCGGTGCCCTGCAAAGCGGCGCCACCCTCGCCCTGGACCCGCGCGATCACCCCGGGCAGCGGCTGCCCGACCGGGACGTTGCTCGGGATGTTGCCCTCGGCGAGCCCGGTGAACTCGTGCATCAGGCTGTCGTTGGTCTCGGTGCAGCCGTACACGTTGTAGAAGCGCGCGTTCGGGAACAGCTTGGGCAGCTCCGCGAGCGAGCTGGCGGGGATCTTGTCGCCGGTGGAGATCACGTGGCGGACGCTCGGGAACGTCCGTCCGTCCTCGCGGTTCACGTCGATCAGCAGCCGGTAGAGCATCGGCACGGCCTGCAGGACGTTGACCTCGTTGTCGGTGACCAGCTCGGCCAGGTATGCGCCCTGGGTGGCACGGTCCTGGTCGATCACGACCACGCAGCCGCCGTGCTTGAGCGTGGTCCAGATGTCGAGCAGCGTCAGGTCGAAGTTGAGTGGCGCGTAGTTGGCGACGACCGTGCCCGGGCGGATCTCGAATGCCTCGGCCGCCCAGTCGGTGAAGGCGTCGACGCCGGCGCCGCGCAGCGGCACGATCTTGGGCAGCCCCGTCGACCCTGACGTGGTGAGCATGAACGTCACGTCGTCCGCTCCACCCTGCGGGGGCCACTCGGAGGCCTCCGAGTCGTCGGTACGCGACTCGTCGACGAGCGCGCGCAGGCTGGCGGCGCTCGCGCTGCGCGGCCCGTGCGGCGAGACGACCTGGCTCACCCCCGCCTGCGCGAACAGCTTGGCCAGCGTGTCCGAGGCGAGCTCGACCGAGGGCAGCAGGAACGGGCGGCGGGTCCGCAGGCACGCGAGGATCAGAGCGATCGCCTCGGGCGACTTCTTCGCGCGGAGTCCGACCGGCCGGTCCGAGGGAAGGCCCTCCAGCTCGCCCTCCGCGCTCTCGGACATGGAACGGAGCTCGCCGTAGCTGATCGCCTCGCCGTCCCAGATCAGCGCGGGAGCATCCGGCTCGCGCTCGGCCTGCTCGGCGAAGTGGTCGGCGAGGGACTTCGTGGTCGTGCTCATCGGCCTACCTCCGCCGCCAGCTCGGCCCGGTGGCGCTCGAACTCCTCGACCCAGCCGCGCACGCTGTCGGCGAGCAGCAGCCCGGTCCCGATCAGCAACCCCTTGAACCCCGAAGCCACCAGCTCGGCGCCGACGCGCGGGTCGGTGATCGCGCTCGCGCTGACGGGGCAGGGGGTGCCGGTCTGGACGATCGCCTCGAGCAGCGACCGGCTGGAGTCGATGTCGCCGGGCTCGCGCTCCTGCGTGCGGATGTCCTTGTTGTTGACGGCGACGATGCAGTCCTCGGCGTGCACCACCGTTTCGAGCTCGGCGTGGTCGGCGATCTCGACGAACGGAGTCAGACCGTGGCTGAGCGCGAGCTCGATCAGGTGCTGGAAGGGCTTCTTGGGCATGATCCGCGCCGTCAGGAGGATCGCCGAGGCCCCCATCTCCTTGGCCGCCACGAGCTGCTTCTCGCGCGTGATGAAGTCCTTCTTGAGCAGCGGCAGGTCGGTGAGCTCTCTGACCTCGCGCAGCATGTCGTCGTCGCCGCCGAACCACCGGCCGGTCACCACGGAGATGCACGGGGCACCGACGGCGAGGTACTCGGAGACGATCTCCGGGATCGTGCGCTCGCCCATCAGCTGCTTGCCGTCGGCATCCTGGCGCTTGACCTCCATGACGATCGGCAGGCGCCCGGCCAGGAGCGCGTCCGTGAAGACGCTAGGCATGAGCTTCTCCTTGGATTCTCCACGCGCGCGTGATCGCCTCGACGTTACCCCCGTCGATCCGGCCGTCCGACCCGCGCGCGTTGGTGTCGACGTCGATGCCCAAGAACAGTGGGTGCGACGTGAGCTGCTCGTAGCGCTCGCGGTTCTCGGCCGAGATCCCGCCGGCGAGCAGGAACGGCCGTGACAGCCGGTCGACGAGCCCGGCCACAACGCCGGCGTCGAGCGAGAGCCCCGTGCTCCCGACCCGCCCGTCCTCGCTGACGGTGTCGAACAGGAACACGTCCACTCCGGCCTTCTCGTAGGAGCCGATCAGCGAGGCCTCCACGCACTCGCCGCCGCGGACGTGCAGGACCTTTATCACCTTCACGTCCGGCCCGATCGCCTTGACCTTGCGCACGAAGCCGGGAGTGGGGTAGCCGTGGAGCTGGACCCATTCGACGGGGGCGCTCGTGAGCGCCTCGCGCAGGAGCTCGGCGTCCTTGGTGAACGTGACCAGCACCGGCGCGGGTCCATCCTCGATCTGGACGGCGCGCTCGGCGAGCGAGCGCCACTGGTCCGCCGGCAGGTCGTGCGGCCCGCCGGGCACGGCCAGCCACAGACCCACGAGATCGACCTGCGCCGCGGCCAGCGTGGCGAGCTCGTCCGGCTCGACGATCCCGCATACCTTCACGCAGATGCGCCCGGTCGCGGCTTGCTTGCCCCGAGTGGCTCCCGCTCAGCAAGGCCACGAAAAACCGTCCCCCTTTGTGATTGTGCGGCAACAGCCGACTATAGGCGCCAGCCGTCGCCCTGAGGCCCGACTTTAACTAGAAGGGATCGCCGGGCGCAACCCCTTCTCAACGCAAACGACGGCGGCGACCCCAGCGGGCCGCCGCCGTCGCGTAGACTTGCGCCTAGTAGACGCCGATCCCCGAGATCGCTCGGAGGCAGGTTGTTCGGCGTGGCGCCGACGTGCGTCATGCTCCCACCGGGGCCGAGCCGGTAGATGTCGATGTGGCTCAGGAGACCTGCGTCCCTGCGGCGGCGGCGCCGCGAGGACGATGCTCGGATCGATCACGTACAGGTACTTGCCGTCGTGGCTGATGCCATCGTCGACTGGGGAAGCCGGGGCCGGTGTTGGCCTGCTTCTGCAGCGTCATCGTGCCGTTCGGCGCCACATGGCAGGCTCGACACGGCTCCTTGCCGCTCGTGGGTCCCCGGAGGCGGCGTGCCCGTCGACAGCGTGTTCGTCACGTACGCCGTGCTTGCCGTTCTTGCCGACGATGACCCAGCAGGCAGCGCGGCCGCCCGTCTTCGTGTCCTTGACGAGCGTAGCTTGCCCGTGGGCGACACCTTGTACGTGGCCGCCGACCCGGTGAACTGCGTGAAGTCCGCCGGATTCGGCTCGACGCCGGACGCCGTCTTCACGTAGCCCGGCGTTGCTCACCAGGATGTCCTTGTTGACGGCCGTGAGCCCGAACGGGTTGTCGACGCTCGGGGTGGCGGTCGCGTGCGCCGGTCCGGCCGCGCCGTTGCGGCTGATCAGGAACGTGTCGATCTCGCCGTACTTACGCGGAAGCCCGCGCTCGGTGACGACGAAGCACGCCGCCGTCGGTGGTGAACGCGGTCCCGGCGACCACGCCGTCCTTGTCCTTCTTGCCCTGCGGCGTCACCGCCGTGAGCTTCCGGTTCGAGCCGGCGATCGGGGTCAGCTTGCCGGTCGACGAGAAGTGCCAGCCGTAGATGTTGTTGCTGATCCCGTTGGCCACGTAGAGCACGTTGCCGCTGTGGGCGAGGTCGTCGGGAGCTTCCCGTGGGAGCTCGCGACCGACTCGCGCTTGAGCCCGTTCGCCGTGACCAGGAACGAGGTGACGGTGTTGCTCCCGGCGTTCACGACGAACAGCAGCTTGCCGTCCTTGGTGATGTCGATCGAGCCGGACGTGTCGACGATCGGGAACCCGAACGGCGGCTCCGACTTGCTGCCCTTGCCGCCCGTGGCCACGGATCCGAGCCGCGCGAGCGTGCCGTTCGTCCGGCGGGTGTACATGATCACGTGGTTCCCCGACGGATCGTTGGTTGCGGTGTAGACCCGGTGCGGTACGCCCGGCGTCTTCTTCTTCTTGGCCGGCTTACTCGCGGCCAAGGTGACCGCGGGTACGACCAACGCGGCGACAGCCAGCAACAAGCCCGACCCACCGCGCAGCCCTCACGGCATTCCTTCTCATATAGCCCTCCGTTAGTTATATGCGCCCGGCCTTGCGCCCGTTACGGCGCGGCAGGCTACCGCATCTGAGCCACCGATGGGACAGAGTTCGTCGCGTGCGACGGCTGTTGCGGCGCGCGCGTGCCCTTGCCGAGACGTACGAATGTCACAGCCAGAGGCGCTACGGCGGGTGTAGGATCGCCACGCGCACGCCCTGGGGACGACGGACTGCGCAAAGCCGGTTCAAACCGGACGACATCCTGTTCCCAACGAGGGAGGGTCCTCTCAAATGGCTGATCCGACTGCCGCTCAGCACCTGGCGCCCGGCTCCACGGTCGCACCCCGGCAACTCGTAGCGATCGACGGCGAATCCGTCAGCGTCCCCGACCCGGGGCAGCTCGTCCACCTCGAGCTGCGCCGCTTCGCCGGCTGCCCGATCTGCAACCTGCATCTGCGGTCGGTGGTGCAGCGCAAGGATGAGCTCGCCGCGGCCGGCATCAAGGAGGTGGTCGTGTTCCATTCCACCGATCAGGAGCTGCGCAAGTACCAAGCGGAACTGCCGTTCGCGGTCATCGCCGACCCCGAGAAGAAGCTCTATGCCGAGTTCGGCGTCGAGAAATCGACGCGGGCCGTCCTCAACCCGCGCGTGTGGCCGGCGATCTTCCGCGCCCTCGGTCACACGATGGGCGAGGTGATCCGGCGCAAGGAGAAGGCTCCGCCGATCGTGCACGAGAACGGCTCGCTCGGGCTGCCCGGAGACTTCCTGATCGACTCGGACGGCCGCGTCATCGCGAGCAAGTACGGCGCGCACGCCTACGACCAGTGGACGGTCGACGAGGTGCTCGAGTTGGCCCGGGGCCACGGCGCCGGCAACGGGGCCCCGAAGGGCGGCGTCGCTCCCAGCGCGCCGGTCTCCTCGTAGTGCGCTCGGGAACGAAGCCCCGCGACCAGGGCCAACGTTCTAGCTGCACGGATAAGAGTCGGCCCGACCGGCGGCTCGGCTGCATCGAGGGGTAACGCGACAGGAGGGGAAAGTTGAGTAACGACAGGCATCCCGCTGAGGCCTACGACGTGGCGATTCTCGGTGGCGGTCTCGCCGGCTTGACCCTCGGCCTGCAGCTCAAGCATGGCGCGTCCCGACACGAGCATCTTCATCGCCGAGAAGCGCCCTGGGCGCGCGCCCGAGGCGGCGTTCAAGGTCGGGGAGTCAACCCAGGAGATCGCCTGCAACTACTTCGGCGAGGTGCTCGGCCTGATGGATCACATGGAGCGTGACCAGGTCCGCAAATGCGGACTGCGCTTCTGGTTTCCCGCCGGCGACAACAGCCAGATCGCCGAGCGGATCGAGCGTGGCCCGAAGGCGCATGCCCCGGTGCCGAGCTGGCAGTTCGACCGCGGGACGATTCGAGAACTATCTCGGCGAGCAGAACCTCGAGGCGGGGATCGATCTGTTCGGGGGCAGCTTCATCACGCAGGTCGAGGTCGGCGATCCCCACCGGGTGACGATCGTCCGCGGCGGCCCCGGCGGCGAGGAGTCGACGGTCCAGGCGCGCTGGCTCGTCGACGCCAGCGGCCGTGCCTTCATCCTCAAGAAGAAGCTGGGCCTGCTGGAGGACAACGGGCACATGGTCAACTCGGCGTGGTTCCGCCTGGCCGGCGGCCTCGACATCGAGGACTGGGCCGACTCCGACGACGAGGAGTTCTTCGGTCGCATGTCCGAGCGGGGCCTTCGCCAGTTCAGCACCAACCACCTGTGCGGCAAGGGCTACTGGATGTGGATGATCCAGCTCTCCTCCGGCTCGATCTCGATCGGGATCGTCGCCGACTCCAACTTCCACTCCATGGACCGGATGGACACGCTGGAGAAGGCGATCGAGTGGATCCGGGAGCACGAGCCCCAGCTCGGCGAGTCGATCGACGCCCGGCGCGACCAGGTGCAGGACTTCCTCGAGGATCGAGAACTTCTCCTACGGGTGCAAGCAGTGCTTCTCGGGCAGCGACCGCTGGTGCCTGGTGGGCGAGGCCGGGCCGTTCCTGGATCCGTTCTATTCACCCGGCTCGGACTACATCGCGCTCTCCAACACGTTCAGCACCGACCTGATCACGCGCGGGCTCGACGGCGAGGACGTCGTGAAGCGGGCTGAGGCCCACAACGACTTCTTCCTGCACGCCTACCGGGTCCACCTCAGCGAGTACGAGGGCCAGTACGTGTTCTGGGACAACCCGGCCGTCATGAACGTGAAGATCAGCGGCAACAACATCTACTACTGGGGTTGCCTGGGACTGCTGTTCTTCCACCGCAAGCTCACCGACCTCGATCTGATGGCGGCGGTACGTCCGGACGTGGAGCGGATGTGGCGCATCATCACGCGCCTCGAGGCCATGTACCGCGAGTGGAACGAGCTCGAGCAGCGCGAGTGGCACCGAGCGATGGTCCCCACGGCCGCGTTCCCGGCCATGTTCGACCGCCACCGCGACATGATCGCCGGCTTCGACGACGAGAGCTTGAAGCAGCGGATGAAGGACAACGCGGACCTGCTCGAGGCGTTCGCCGTGCTCGCCTTCAACCGGGCCGCCCAGAACCTGGGCGATGCCGCGCCCGGGGAGGACGAGAAGATCAACCCCTACGCGGTGGGCCTCGATCCCGACCGGTGGGAGTCCGATGGGATGCTCGGCGGCGAGGGTCTCACGGTTGCCGAGGCGCGGCAGTCGCCGGCGGGCGGGATGGAGAACCTGTTCATGGAGGCGATCGCGCAGCCCGCTTGAGCGGTCGCCCGCGGCGGCGCCGCCGCCGCCGGCTCCGGCTCCGGCTCAGGCGATGCTGGCCTCGCGGCGGGCCACGTCGAGATCGAGCGGGCGCGACAGCGCGCGCAACGCGGGAAGCTGCTCGAGCGCCGCCTGACGCCCGGCCTCGAGGAACAGGTCCGGGCGTTGGAAGTCGCGCCACTCGGACGGACCGAAGCGGGGGGTGACCACGACATCGGCGAGCGCGGCGTGCCGCGCGCTCGTGTCGAGCTGGCTCAGGTCCATCGCTTCGAGGATCGTGTCGAGCGGTCCGCGCCGGCGCTTGCGCGGCTCGGCCCCGGGCTCGGGTTCGGGCTCCACGGGCTCGTTCGGCCAGCGCTCGAGCGTCTCCGCGCCGAGGAGGTTGACCGACACGACGATGTCGGCGCCGTCCTCGATCACGGCGGCGGTGGGCACCGGCACGAGCGCGATCGCGTCGATCAACCGGTGCCCGTCGCGCTCCTGCGTCGGAAACACCCCCGCCACCGACAGCGCGGCCAGCAGCGCCTGCCACAGCGGACCGCGGCGCTGGACCACGGGAACGCGGTCGGTCAGGTCGACGGCCATGATCGAGAGCGGAATCGTGGTGTGCGAGAAGAAGCGCTCTTCGGTTGCCTGCTTGAGCAGGCCGGTAAGCGCCTCGAGCCCCGCCGAACCGACCAGCGGTGAGGAGAAGAGCTTGGCGGTGTTCTCGGCGCTGAACGCGTTGCGGAAGCGCTCGTTGATCTCGGCCGCGCTGTAGCCCAGCGCGAGCTGCGTGGCCACGAACCCGCCGATGCTCGACCCCCCCGCGAAGTCGACCGCGTAACCGGCCTCCTCGAGCGTCTGGAGGAAGCCGACGTGCGCGTAGCCCTTGGCCCCTCCGGCGCCCAGGGCCACACCCAGCTTGGTGCGCGTGAGGTGGCGCGCGATCCAGGCCAGGTCGGCGTCGGCGAGCGGGAATCCCTCCTGGCGCGGGCAGTCGCGGACGATCAGCTCGAGCGTGCGCATGTCCCACATCTGGCTGGCCTCGCGCGCCTCGTCGGATACGAGCACGATCTCCAGCCGCCGGCCCTCCGCGGCCGCCGCCACACGCCCCAGCCCCGCGGCTTCCTCGGCGTTGCCGACCAGGGCGACCACGCGGTCCACCTCGTCGAGCAGCACGCCGAGCGTGTCCGGATCGAGCTCCGAGGGGATCAGCACCGTGTCGTTCTGCGTGGCGGCCTCGTCAGAGGCGGTGAGCGCGCCGGCGAACGACAGTCCGCGCTCGAGGACCTTCACCGGCCGGGGGCTGGCCATCCGCGCCGCCGCGACCAACTGGCTCACCACCCCCTTGAGCGAGGGCCCGGCGATCACGCCGATCTCCTCGCCGCGGTTGGAGCTCGAGCGGGCGGTGGCGCTGAACAGCGCGGCGTTCTGCGCCGAGGCCCGGAGCAGACGCTCGCGCTGCGTGTGGACGACGTTGATCAGGATCCGCGGGAATCGCTCGGCCAGCTCCAGCAGGTCTGGCGCGTCGAGCTCGAGCGTCTGCGTGATCGTGCTGGCGAACACGGTGGCGGTGCGCTCGGCGCCCGTGATGGCGTCCTGGGCGCCGATCACGTCGCCCTTGCGCATGCGGAACTCGATCTCTCCGCCGCCGGCGGTGGTTCCCGCCGTCCAGTTGACGAGCCCGCCCGTGATCAGCCAGATCCGGTTGCTCGGCTCACCCGCGGCGCACACCTGCTCGCCCGGCGCGAACTGGCGCGGGCGCATCCGCGAGGCGACGACATCGAGCTCGTCCTCGGTCAGTCCTTCGAACAGGCGGCTGCCGCCCAGGGTCACGTTACGGGCCATCGCGCCAGCGTAAGCGGCCCGCGGCGCGCGCGTCAAGGCGAGGGAATTTCCTTGTCAGGGGTGGTTCGGGCCTGTATAGACTCACCCCGCAATGGACACCAGCGAGGGGCGGGCGATCTCGGGAAGCCTCCCGATCGTCACCGGTAAGAAGCTGATGCTGTTCTCGGGGCGCGCCAATCCGGAGCTGGCCGGCGCGATCGCCGAGAAGCTCGGGATCGAGCTCGGGCACATCACGCTGAAGACGTTTTCCGCCGGCGAGGTGTACTGCCGGTACGACGAGTCGGTGCGCGGCGCGGACGTGTTCATCGTCCAGCCCACCTGCGCGAACGCGGCCGTCGGGCTCAGCGCCGCCGAGGCGATGATGGAGCTGCTGGTGATGATCGACGCCGCGGTGGGCGCATCGGCGCATCGCGTGATCGCGGTCATGCCGTGGTACGGCTACGCCCGGCAGGACAAGAAGTCGGCGCTGCGCGAGCCGATCAGCGCGCGCCTGATCGCCCACCTGCTCGAGACGGCCGGCGCCGACCGGATCCTCACCGTGGATCTCCACGCCGGCCAGGTGCAGGGCTTCTTCCGCAAGCCGGTCGACCACATGACCGCGCTGCTGATGATCGCCGACTACTTCAAGAGCCTCGAGCTCGACGACCTCGTCGTGGTCTCGCCCGACGTCGGACGGGTCAAGCTCAACCACAAGTTCGCCGAGATGATCGGGGCCGACCTGGCGATCATGACCAAGGAGCGTCCGGCCCAGCAGGTGGCCGAGGTCGGCTACGTGATCGGCGACGTGCGCGGCAAGAACGCCGTGATCCTCGACGACATCATCGACACCGCGGGCACGCTCGTCGCCGCCGGGCAAACGGTGGCCGACGAGGGCGCGGCGCGGGTGTACGCCGCCTGCACCCACGCGGTGTTCTCCGGCCCGGCCTACGAGCGGCTGGCCGGCGCGCCGTTCGAGCAGGTGGTCGTCACCGACACGATCCCGCTCCGCGGCGGCGCGCCGGACAACGTCGTGGTGCTGTCCTGCGCCTCGCTGCTGGCCCACACGATCCGCCAGATCTTCACGGACGGATCAGTGAGCGCGGTGTTCGGAGGAGAGAACCAGCTCTTCTGATCAGGTGCGGCGGGCACGCTCGCGCCCCCGGGTCAAAAACTTGCACGCGCCGCCGCCCGTGCGTCATGATGGCTTCGGAAGTTCTGACTAGGGGGTTGTCAGCGGGCTCAGTAGCTTCAATGGATGTCGGGGCGCAGCGAGGTGACGTGTCACCTTCGGCTGGACCGTGCGCGCGCGCTTGCCCTTCGAGCAGCACCTCATGACCTTGACCAAGGAGGACACCTAAATGGCAGACGAGCGTTCGGCGTCGATGCTGGAGCTGAAGACGGTCGACATCCCGCAGGGGAGCTACGACGTGGCGATCCTCGGCGGCGGGCTGGCCGGCCTGACGATGGCGCTCCATCTCAAGCGCGACCGGCCGGAGACTCGGGTCCTCGTGGTCGACCGGCGCGCCGAGCCGGCGCCCGAGGCGGCGTTCAAGGTCGGCGAGTCCTCCGTCGAGATCGGGGCGCACTACTACCGCGACGTGGTGGGGATGCGCGACCATCTCGAGCAGCAGCAGATCCGCAAGCTCGGCCTGCGCTTCTTCCTCCCGGCCGGCGACAACAGCGACATCACCAAGCGCGTGGAGTTCTGCACGCCCGGCCACCTCGACGCGTTCACGCACCAGATCGATCGCGGCCGGTTCGAGAACGAGCTGTTCCGGCGCGCCCGCAAGGCCGGTGCCGACGCCTACCGCGGCTGGCGGGTCACCGACGTCGAGCTGGGCGACGACGAGAGCAAGCTCACGATGAGCACCCAGGATGACGAGACCGCGAGCGTCACCGCCCGCTGGGTGGTCGACGCCACCGGCCGCGGGAACTTCCTGCGCCGCAAGCTCGACCTCCACGTCGACAGCGGCCACCACTGCAACGCGGCCTGGTTCCGCCTCGCCGGCGGCCTCGACATCGAGGACTTCACGGACGACGAGGAGTGGCTCGACCGCATGCCCGAGCGCGGTCTGCGCAAGTACTCCACCTCGCACCTGATCAAGCCCGGCTACTGGCTGTGGCTGATCCAGCTCGCGTCCGGACCGATCAGCATCGGCGCCTGCGTCGACCCTCGCTTCTATCCCTACGAGGAGATCAACACGCTCGAGGCATTCCTCGAGTGGATGAAGCGCAACGAGCCGCAGCTTCACGCCGAGATCGACGGCCGGCGGGAGGACATCATGGACTTCCTGCGCGTTCGTGACTTCTCCTACGCCTCCTCGCGCGTGTTCTCCGCCAAGCCGCGGTGGACGCTGCTCGGCGAGGCGGCCGGGTTCCTCGACGCGCTGTACTCGCCCGGGTCGGACTTCATCGGCTTCACCAATACCTTCAGCGCCGAGCTGATCGAGCGCGACCTCGATGGCGAGGACGTCACCGAGCTGGTCGAGTTCTACAACGAGACCTTCCTGAACCTGTTCAACACCACCGCTCATCTGTACCGCGACAACTACCAGCTGTTCGGAAATCCGCAGGTGATGGTGGCGAAGTTCGTGCTCAACAGCTCGATCTACTTCGCGGGCATCGGCAACGCGTTCTGCCACGACAGGATGCGCAAGCGTGAGGACCTCGAGAAGCTCATCGCCACGATCGGCGAGCTCATCGAGCTGATCCCGACCATGGAGCAGCTGTTCCGCGACTGGAACGAGCTCGAGCAGCGCCAGTTCGAGGGCGTGTCGGTCATGAGCAAGCAGCTGAGGCCCTACATCGAGGCGCAGCGCGGAATGTCGCGACCGGCCGACGGCGATGAGGTGTTCGAGATCTCGCGCCAAGCCGTTCCGTACGTCAAGGCACTGGCCGTGTGGATCTTCCATCGGGCGGCGCGGAACCTGCCAAATCCGCCCGACGAGAACCGCCCGATCAACCTGAAGGCGATCAGCCTCGATCCCGAGCGCTGGGAGCAGGACGGGCTGTACGCCGAGGAGGGCATCAGCCTGGCTCAGGCGCGCGAGATGTTGCCTGGAATCGAGGAGATTGATCTGGAGGCGAGCGGAGCGGTGGCCGCGGCCTAGCCGCGTCCCGGAAAGGTGACATCGATGGGAACTGACAAGCAGCCGGCAGAGAGCTACGACGTCGCGATCCTCGGGGGCGGCCTGGCCGGCTTGACCCTGGGGATCCAGCTGAAGCGCCAGCGTCCCGAGACGAGCGTCTTCATCGCAGAGAAGCGTCCGGGCCCAGCCCCGGAGGCCGCCTTCAAGGTCGGGGAGTCGACCGTCGAGGTCTCGGCGCACTACTTCGCGGACGTGGTCGGCGCGCGCGAGCACATGGACACCGACGAGCTGCACAAGTTCGGTTTGCGGTGGTGGTTCCCCGCTGGGGACAACGGCCAGATCGCGGAGCGGATCGAGCGCGGGATCAACCGCCCGCTCGAGCACCCGAGCTACCAGCTCGACCGTGGCCGGTTCGAGAACTACCTCGGGGAGCTGGCGCTGGAGCTCGGCGTCGACCTGTTCGGCGGCTCGTTCATCACCGACGTCGACGTCTCGGAGGATCCGCACGTCGTCACGATCGTCCGCGGCGGGATCGGCGGCACCGAGCACAAGGTGAAGGCGAAGTGGGTCGTGGACGCGAGCGGCCGCTCCTGGCTGCTCAAGAAGCGCTTGGGGCTGCTCGAGGACAACGGCCACAACGTCAACTCCTCCTGGTGGCGCCTCGCCGGCGGCCTCGACATCGAGGACTGGGCCGACCCCGACGACGAGGAGTTCTTCGGGCGGATGTCAGAGCGCGGCCTGCGCAAGTACAGCACCAACCACCTGTGCGGCAAGGGCTACTGGGTTTGGATGATCCCGCTGTCCTCGGGTCCGATCTCGATCGGCATCGTGGCCGACGCTCGCTTCCACCCGATGGACGAGATGGACACGCTCGAGAAGTCGATCGACTGGATCCGCCGCCACGAGCCGCAGCTGGGCGAGTCGCTCGACAGCCGGCGCGAGCAGGTCGAGGACTTCCTCAAGGTCGAGGACTTCTCCTACGGATGCAAGCAGTGCTACTCGGGCGAGGGCCGGTGGACGCTGGTCGGCGAGGCGGGCGCGTTTCTCGACCCGTTCTACTCGCCCGGCTCTGACTTCATCGCCATCGGCAACACGCTCTCGGCCGACCTGATCACGCGCGACCTCGACGGCGAGGACGTGACCGAGCGGGCCAGGACGCACGACGAGCTGTACCTGAACACCTACCGGGTCAACCTGACCCAGTACGAGGACCAGTACGAGTTCTGGGGCAACCCGATGGTGATGACGGTCAAGATCTGCGCCAACAACATCCTCTACTGGGGCACCGAGTGCCTGCTGTTCTTCCACGACAAGTACACCGACCTCGAGTTCATGGAGTCGGTCCGCCCGGACGTGGAACGCATCTGGGCGATCACCCGGCAGCTCGAGAAGATGTACCGCGAGTGGAACGCGCTCGAGAACCGCGAGTGGCGGCGGGCGATCGTTCCGACCGCGGACTTCCCGGGGATGTACCAGCGCCACCTCGACATGGCCGGGGACTTCGACGATGAGGGACTGCGCGAGCGGCTGCGCTCGACCGCGGAGCTGATGGAGGGCTTCGCGGTGATGGCCTTCCATCGCGCCGCCCAGAACCTCGGAGACGCCGCGCCCGGCGAGGACGAGAAGATCAACCCGTACGCGGTGAGCCTCGACCCCGACCGGTGGGAGGCCGACGGCCTGCTGAACGGCGAGGGGCTGACGCTGGCCGAGGCGCGCCAGGGCGAGGCCGGCGGCCTGGCCAACCTGTATCTGGAGGCGGTGGCGCAGCCGGGCGAACCCGTCGGGTAATCGGTTTCGTCGTCAAGACGAAGGGGCAGCCCGCGCCGGCGCCGGCGGCTCAGGCCACGATCGGCTTCGTCAGCGCCTTCACGAACTCCTCGAGCTGATCGGTGCGCCAGCACTCGAACGCGACGCAGTGCTTCTCGTAGGCGGCGATCACGCTGTCGCCGTAGTTCCAGTACAGCCGCGGCTCGGGGTTCAGCCAGAAGGTCCGGCCCGCGCGGGCGGTGATCGCGGCGAACACGTCGTCGCGGGGCGGCCGGCCGTTGGTGCGGGCGTCGCCGAGCACGATCACGGTGGCGCGGGGATGGAGCTCGTCCTCGACCAGCGCCAGGAACTCCTCCCACACCCGGCCGTAGTCGGTGTAGCCCGAGATGTCGGCCACGCCCGCGTCCTTGGACACGGCCTCGCTCGCGGCGCGGAAGTCGCGCTCGCGCTCGAACACGTCGGTCACCTCGGAGATCCGCTCGATGAACACGAACGAGCGCAGCTTGCGGAACGCGTCGTGGAGGGCGTGGAGCACGGACAGGAAGAAGGTGCTGGCGCTGGTGACGCTCGTGGAGACGTCGCACAGGACGAAGATCTCCGGCCGGCGCGGACGCTGCGGTCGGTACTTCAAGGTGATCGGCACGCCACCGGTCTCGAGCGAGGCGCGCATCGTGCGCCGGACGTCGACGTGGGCGTGGCGCTTGCGCCCCCGCAGCTCGTGCCCCTGCGTGGCCAGCCGTCGCTTGAGCTGGGCGACGACGCGGTGCACGGCGGCCAGGTCCTGGATCGGGCCGGTCGGTAGCGCGCGGTCGAGCTCGTTGAGCGGGCGCTTGGGCGGGAGGCTGGCCGTGCGCTCGATCAGGTCCCGCTCGAGCTCGCGGCGCAGGTGCTGCTCGAAGCGGCGAAGCTGGTCGCGCGGGAGGCCCTCGCCGGCGAGGGTCGTCCTCGGGAAGCTCGGGCTGGGGCTCGACCCGGAGGCCGAGCGCCCGGCGGATCCGCTGAACGTCGACGCCGAGCACTCCCGAGCCCTCGCCGCGCCCGAAGGCGGCGATTGCCAGGCGGGCCAGATCGCGCAGCGCCGGGTCGGAGCCGTCTCTCAGCGCGGCGGCGATCTGCTGGCGCAGCGTGTCGAGGTTGATCTCGCCGGGATCGCCGCTCGCCGTCGCCGCCCGGCGCCTCGCTGATCCGCCGCCGCGCGGCCTCGCTCTCGGCCGCGCGAAAGAAGAACCGATCGAACACCAGCTCGAACAACCGGCGGTCCTCAGGCGACTTGGCCAATGTGGCGGCCAAAGCCTCCTTGAAGTCCTCGCGCTCGGTCCAGGCGACGTGGCCCAGAGCCTCGAAGGCGTCGAGGATCTCCGAGGTGCCGACGGCCAGGCCCTCGGACCGAAGGTCCTCGGCGAATGCGAGCAGCTGCCCGTCGAAGTTGTGCGGCTGCTCCTCCGGGACCGCCGTGTAGCCGATCCGCCCGGGGAGATGCGGCGCGCTCACGCCGCGTCCGCGCTGGGACTGCGCTCGAGCTTGACGCCCACGCGGGCGGCCACCGTGTCCAGATCGGTGCGGTGCTTGACGATCACGCTCATCGTCTCCGCGAACGTGGTCTGGTCGATGTCGCCGGCGCCGAGCAGCATCAGTGCGCGGGCCCAGTCGATCGACTCGGCGATGCTCGGCGGCTTCTTCAGGTCGAGCTCCCTGACCTGGTGGACGATCTCGACCAGCTTGCGCGCCACCGTCTCGTCGAGCTCAGGGGAGTGCAGCCGGACGATCTGGAGCTCGTGCTCGAGCTCCGGGTAATCCAGCCACAGGTACAGGCACCGGCGCTTGAGCGCCTCGGTCAGCTCGCGCGTGTTGTTGCGAGGTCAGCAGCACGACCGGCATCGTCGTAGCCTCGATCCGGCCCAACTCCGGGATGCTGATCTGGAAGTCGGAGAGCAGCTCGAGCAGCATCGCCTCGAACTCCTGGTCGGTCTTGTCGATCTCGTCGATCAGCAGGACGACGGGCTCGGTCGAGGCGATCGCGGTCATCAGCGGTCGCTGGAGGAGGAACTCGGGCCCGAAGATGTCGTCCTGGACGTCCTCCCAGCCGGCTTGCTTTGACTCCGTCTGGATCCGCAGCAGTTGCTTGCGGTAGTTCCACTCGTACAGCGCCTTGGCCTCGTCGAGGCCCTCGTAGCACTGAAGACGGACCAGCCGGCGCTCGAGGTACCGCGAGAGTGCCTTGGCCAGCTCGGTCTTGCCTACGCCGGCCGGCCCCTCGACGAGGACCGGCTTACCGAGCTTGGTGGCCAGGAAGGAGACCAGGGCGGTCGATTCACCGGGCAGGTACCCGACCCGGCGCAGGCCGGCGGAGACCTCCTGCACCGAGCTCGGATCCTGTACGGCCATGCGATCAAATATAGGGTTCGCGGATGGCCTTGCTGCTCCTGGCGACTCAGGCGCCCCATGTGGGCGGGTTCGTCGCCGCGCTCGCGCTCGGCGTTCTGCTTGCGGCGGGGGGCCAACTGTTCCACTCGCGGATGCTCGTGATCACCGGCCTGCTGGTGATCACGCTGGTGGTCGTCTACTTCTCGTTCGTGCTCCAGCCGTCCTGAGGTTCCTCGGCCCGGAAAGGCTTGGGCGGCTTGGTGCGTCGGAGTTGCATGGTGGGGGGATCCTCGGGCACGATCTGAGGGCCGATCCGCGTCGGCGACTCCTTGGTGTCGTCGTCGGCCGGACGAGGCCGGCGCCGGGTGGAGACGCGCGTGGGCGTGTCGACGGGTGCGCGCCGGTTCGAGGCGGGCGTCGGCTGGTCGTAGGGCGGCCGCTTGGCCACGCGCGTGGCGTCGTCGCCGCGGCCGGTGCCGGGCGATGTCGAGGCGGGACCTCCGCGCGTCCGGCGTCTGCGGCTCGCGGTACGGCGCCAGCCGGATCTGCGACCCGGCGTAGGCGAGCAGCGCTGACAGCGCGAGGACGATGAAGATGCCCCACTCGACGCCCGTCGCCGTCGTGATCTGACCGGGACCACTCGCGCCGGGGCGGTCGAACATGCCGATCACGATCAGGACGAACGTGATGCAGCCGACGGCGAGGATCGCACCGCCGTCTCCGCCGGGAAGCCTGAACGTGCGGCCGTTCCCGCGTTCGTAGAGCAGCACGAGCACCCCGATCGACACGAGCAGCACCACCGTCGGCACGAGCGAGAACGCGTCGAAGCCGTCGAGCGACACGCTCCGGGGCTGGGCCGGACGGCCCGCGACGACCGTCTGCGAGTACCAGGGTAGGAACAGCCCCACGAACAGCCCGAAGGCCGCGTAGGCGGCGAGGCGCCGCTTGGCCGACAGCGTCTTCCAGGCCCGCACCAGGCGCTCGCCGCCGTGGATCGCCGCGAGGACGAACCGGTCGAAGGAGCTGGTGGCGTCCGAGCTCATGTGGCCGCCGGGCGGTCGCCGCGCTGCCAGCCGGTCTCAGGACGGCGGCGTCGTGCCCGATCACGCTGAACCCGTGGTCTTCGGTCGCCGCGTAGTTCTCGGGCGAGCCGGTGAGGATCCAGGTCCGGGCCACCGCTCGATTGTAGGCGTCGTGACGGCTTTCGCCGCCCACTTGGACTCCTAAAGAACCGGAATGTCCTGAACTTGAACGGGCTCGGCTCGCCGCTGCTCGACGCGCTCGAGATACCAGTCGATCAGCGCGCGGAGCGCCAGCAGCAGCTCGCGGATGGCCTCCGAGAAGCGGCGCTGAAGGTCGTCGGGCATGAGCTCCCGCAGCGATTGCCAGACGAGCGCGAACTCGGCGCCCGGGAGGGCGCGCCGGGGCGTCGGCCTGCTCCTGCGTCTGCCAGCCGCTCGTCGGGGGCTTGACGCGATCGCTGATCCGCGCCGCCGCTTCGTCCATCAATCGCTCGGCGGCGTCCGAAGCCGCCTCCAAGCGCTCGCCGAGTCGCTTGAGGGGGTCGTCCGGGGGCGGGGTGCCCCCGCGCTCCTCGTCATCGGGCGGAGGCACGCCGGTGCGGTCCTCAGTTTCGCCGCGCGCCATCGAACGTGACCTCCAGCGCCCCCTCCTCGAAGGTGGCGGCGCGGGGTTGGTAGGTGGCCATCGCGGCCGGGAGCATGATCGTGCGCTTGTGACCGTCGACGCCGACGACCAGCTCGGCCCCGATCTTCTTGAGCGAGATCTGGCCCTTCTCCGCGAACGGCAGCGCAACCCTGAGGCGTGCCCCTCCGTCCGAGACGTGAAGCTCCTGGGTCAGCCTGTCGTAGAGGACCGCCGCCGGATCGAGGCCGGCGGAATCGAACAGCGCATCGGCGAGGCGGTCGAGCATGGCCGGCCCGACGACCTCCTCCGAGAAGTACGGCGCACACAGCACGGGCACGGGCGCGAACGCCGAGCGCACGAGCGCGAGGTGCTCCTCCTGCACGCCGCGCCAGGCCGCGAAGTACTCGCCCACATCACCGGGGAAGATCCGGTTGACGATGACCGCGTCGGTCAGGTACCCGTACAGGTTCAGGTAGGTGAAGGTCCGCATGGCCTCCCCGATCACCATCTTGTCCGGGTTCATCACGAGGCGGATCGTCGAGCGCGTGCGGTCACGCAGGGTGTCGTTCATGGCGATCAGGTTCTCGGACAGGCGCTGTATGTCCGCGAACACGGCCTGACCCGGCAGTGAGATATCGAGCAGCGAGCGCGCTATCGGCCGCGCCGCGGCCAGCAGTTGGCGCTCGATTGGGAACACCTTCTCGATCCACCAGCGGGCGACGTCGGGGAAGGCCAGGAGGCGCAGCGTCTCGCCCGTGGGCGCGCAGTCGACGACGATCGCATCCCACTCCCCAGCTTCCTGGGCCGCCTGGAGCCGTAACAGCGCGAACAGCTCATCCATGCCCGGCGGCACGGTGAGCTCCTCGGCCGAGATCCGGTCGACCCCTCGCTCCATCAAGATCTCGCCGAGCCAATCCTGTACGCCGGCCCAGTGGCGCTCCATCTCCTGCTGGGCCTTCACCTCTTGGGCCCACAGGTTCTCGCTGACCGGCTCGGGCTCGGACGGAAACGGCCGGTCGGCACCCAGGGAGTCCGAGAGGCTGTGGGCCGGATCGGTCGAGATCACCAGGGTGCGCAGGCCCGACGGCTGCGCAGCGCCGAGCCGTGCCCGCCGCCACCGAGGTCTTGCCGACGCCGCCCTTGCCCGTGTACAGAATCGTCCGCGGCCGCACTCGTTCGAGTCTAGACGCGGTTTGCGCCACCGCACGGAATCAGCCCACGCGGACGCTGCCGGCGATCCGGCTGAAGTTCCCGGCGAGATCGGTCGCGGCGAGACGCACGCTATACGCCCCTGCCTTGAGCGCCGGGACCCGGAAGGAGTGCGTGCCGTAGGGGAACTCGGCACTGGTTTCAAACACGGTGTGCGATCCGAGGGTGACCACGATCCCCACGTGCGAGTCCTTGGACAGCCGGAAAGCGACCGTGAACGGCGTCCGGCGACGCGCGGTGTGGGTGAGCAGGCTCAGCACCGGCGCGGTCTTCAGGTAGGTCTGGAAGTGCTGCGCCGTGGTGCAGTACACCGACGCGTGCGTGCGCGAGCAGAGCTCCTGGAGGAACCCGGTGACGAGCGTGTGGTAGTCCAGCGAGTCCTCGATGCCGGGCTGGTACAGCGACCACGCGCCCGTGTCATAGCTCGGCACCTCGGCGCGGGCCTCGGCGTCGCCGGCGGCGAACAGGCGCTTGGCCAGCGCATCGCCGCTCGCCTGCGCGTAGTCGTAGAGCCCGATCAGCGACTGCAGGAACGCGTTGATGATGAAGGTGTGGGAGGCGAACGAGTACTGGAGGTACCGCGTGCCGTTCCTGGTGGGCTCGGCCACGCCGGTGGGCGGAGCGAGGAGGAAGATCGGCAGCGCGCGATGAGCCAGCGACAGGTACGAGCTCTGGTGCGTGGCGCGATACCCGCGCGTGAGCGCCTCGATCGCCGTACCCTGCGACATCGCGCTCGTCCAGGGCGGCGTCCCTCCGTCGAACTGGAAGTAGTACTCCCAGGTCAGGCCCCCGCCGCGCTGGACCGCGAGCGGGATCATCTCGCCGAGAAGCTCCGTGAGCTGCCCGTACTCGCTCGGACCGGCGGTGTACATGCCGTCCGCCTCGCCGAAGGTCCCCAGCACCTGGAGCTCGATTCCCTGCCCGGCGTAGTACTGCCAGACGATCTCCGAGCCCTTGAATTGCACGCGCTGGGACTGCGCCGAGGAGCGGCCCGGTCGTCCACCACTGGCGGTTCCGGTCCAGGGTGAGGAACAGCGCCGGCAGCCTCGACGCGGTGAGCTGCCGCGCCGCGGCGATCGCGCGCAGGTTGTCGAGCACCGCGGTGAGCTCGCGGTTGCGGGTGCCGTGCAGCCGTCGCGCCGCGGCGACCGCTGAGCGCACGCTCGCCATGTAGCCGCGGAAGGCAGAGCTTGTGATCGCTCGCGTCCTGAGCAGTTGACCGAGCGTTCCGGTCACCGTGGGCGCGTGGCCGGCGGCGCGGATGCCTGCGGGTGCCTCAGCGTGACCCACCGCTGCCGGCGCGGGCGTCTGCGCCGGCGTCGTCAGGAACGGATCGTTGCGCACCTGGGCGTGGCCGCCGGGACCGAGCTCCAACACGGGCGCGGCCGCGGCATTCGGGGCCAGCGCGGCGAACAGCACGGCCAGCAGAATCAAGCTGCGCCTGCCCACGGACGCCGATGCTACATTCGGGCCCGATCTAGCGCCGTGTCGAGGAGGCCAGTTCATGCAGGTTCGTAACACGGGGTGGCGCTATGGGTTGCGCGCAGCGCTGGTCGCCTTTGGCTCGCTGTTGATCGCCGCCTGTGGTTCCAGCGGCACCTCGGGCAACCCGAACACGCTGCTCAAGCAGACGTTCAGCGGGTCGCACAAGATCACCAGCGGCAATCTGGACTTCAAGCTGACGATCGTGCCGTCCGGCTCGAGCACCCTGCGCGGCCCGATCACGCTCGACTTCGGCGGCCCGTTCCAGAGCCGCGGCAAGGGCAAGCTGCCGCAGTCGAACTTCAGCATCAGCGTGAGCGCCGAGGGCAGGAACGCCTCGCTCGGAATCCTCTCGACCGGGACCGCCGGATACGTGTCGCTCGACGGCCAGAGCTATCAGCTCCCGAAGGCGACTTTCCAGAAGCTCGAGTCGAACTTCTCTCAGGTCGCCTCGCCCACGGACAGCGGCTCTTCGACGGGAACGCTGAGCCAGTTCGGGATCCAGCCGCTCAACTGGCTCAGGAACCCGACGATCGTGGGCACCGAGAACGTCGGCGGATCCGCGACCACGCACATCCGCGCCGGCGTCAACGTCCCCGCGCTGGTGGACGGCATGAGCCAGTTCCTGCAGAAGGCCGCGAAGCTCGGCGTGAGCGGAGCCACGCAGTTCCCGTCGGGGCTGTCCGCCTCGAGCAAGAGCCAACTCGTCAGCGAGATTCAGAGCCCCAGCTTCGACCTGTGGACCGGGAGCGACGACAAGACGATGCGCCGGCTCCAGCTCGGGCTGACGGTCCCGGTGACCGGGAAGGTCTCGTCCTCGTTCGGCGGCGTGACCTCCGCCACCCTCGGTTTGAAGGTCCAGTACACGAACCTCAACCAGCCCCAGACGATCTCCGCGCCGACGAGCGTCCAGCCCTACAGCCAGTTCGTCACCAAGCTGCAGTCGTTCGTCCAGGCGCTGCTGGGGGGCACCAGCGCCGCGAGTTCGACGGCGTCCGGCAGCGGCGGCACGGCGGGCTCCGCGGGTCGACGGGGTCGACGGGCGCGGCGGGGTCCGCGGGTGCGACGGGATCGACTGGCGCGACCGGATCTACTGGCGCGACCGGCTCTACCGGCGCGACTGGGGGCAGGCCGCTTACAGCCAGTGCGTCCAGAACGCCGGCGGCGACGTGACCAAGATGCAGCAGTGCGGGGCGCTGCTGAACTCGCAGTGACGCCGGCGCGTTAGCCGGCGGGCGTCGGCGCCGGGAGCGGCGGGGGGCGTCACTCCCGCTCGTACTCGATGTCGTCTTCGTCGAGCTCGTCGACCTCCTCCTCGTCGTCATCCGAACGGATGGCAGCGGGGTGAGCATTGACCTGGAAGGCCTCGAGCAGCTCATCGCGGCGGTGCTCGTCGATCGCCAGCTCGTCGGAGATCAGGACCCAATCGGCTCCCTCGTACTCCTCCATGTTGAAGATCTCGGCGTCGAGCTCGGGCGAGTCGTCGACCGTGAGCAGCACCTCTGTCTGGGGATTGAAGTAGGTCCCCGGCCGGTTTACCAGCTCATCCAGTTCGAACTTGCGCCCATCCGCCATCGGCGCGCAGCCTACCTCACATCTCGCTGAGCCGCGCGACTTCGCGCTCGATCTCGGCCTCCACGTCGAGCGCCGGCTGGCCCTTCCGCAGGCGCCGGTTGTTGCGGGCGATGACCAGGTCGCGTATCTCCTGGCGGAGCTCCGGATCGACCAGCGGAGCGGTCAGCCGCGCCAGCTCGCTTTCGACGTCGATCGGCGCCTCGCCGCGGCGCAGCCGGCGGGCATTCCGGGCCTGGAGCATCTCTCGGATCTCGGCATCGCGCTCGTGCGCCGGCGCCGCGCCGCCGGGCCCGCGGGGCATATCGCGGTCGAGCAGCAGGCTGTTCTTCCCCACCTCCCGCCACGTCCGACCCATCGAGAGCAGAGCGACGATCGCCCCCACCACGCTCACCGCGACCACGATCACGATCACGGTGACGAACGCGTGCTGCATCCCCTGATTTTGACGCAGTACAGGCCTGGCGGCGGGAACTTCGTTCCTCTCGGCGCGCGCCGTTCGCCGAAGCCGACTTTGTTCCCGCTGAATGGGAGCTTCCTCGGCTTCGGCGATCAGGTGGCGCCGAGTGGAACGTTTTTCCCGGTGGCACTGGGGCCTCGGAGGTGGCGCGGGCGCTCGAGCGCTCGGGCGCCGGGCCGGATGCCCGGCATTCAGGGACGACGAGGGTACCGAGGCCCGGCCCCATGGATGCCGGGCCGAAGGCCCGGCCCGTAAAACCCGGCGATGCGAAGCGGAAGCGATTGGGTACCCTTAAGCGTTGACTGACCAGTCAATCTATTCCGCGGACCCGGGCTGGTCCGCTGTCGAAGGAGAAACCGACCGTGGTTGATTTCACGCTCACCGATGAACAGAAGAGCATGCGCGAGATGGCGCATGAGTTCGCCGAGAAGGAGATCCGGCCCGTGGCCTGGGAGTACGACAGGGAGGGCACCTGGCCGGGGAAGATCCTCGAGAAGGCCTGGGAGCTCGGCCTGATGAACAACCATCTCCCCGAGGAGTACGGCGGCCCCGGCCTCGGCTTCCTCGACGGCTGCGTCATCGAGGAGGAGATCGCGTGGGGATGCTCGGGCATCGGCACCTCGCTCTCCTGTAACGGCCTGGCCACCGCGCCGGTCATCCTCGCCGCCTCTGAGGAGCTCAAGAAGGAGTACCTGGGCCGCCTCACCGAGGCCCCGCTGTTCGCCTCCTTCTGCCTGACCGAGCCCGACGCCGGCTCCGACGTCTCGGGCATGAAGACCAACGCCGTCCGCAAGGGCGACAAGTGGGTCATCAACGGCTCCAAGTGCTTCATCACCAACGGGGAGTACGCCAACTGGTACACGGTCTACGCCAAGACCGACAAGGAGGCGGGCCATCGCGGGATCTCGTGCTTCATCGTCCCGCGCGACGCCGGCGTCGTCGTCGACAAGCACGAGGACAAGATGGGTCAGCGCGCGTCGAACACGGCCACGATCTCCTTCAACGACGTCGAGATCCCCCTCGACCACCTCGTCGGCGAGGAGAACAAGGGCTTCAAGATCGCGATGATGACCCTCGACCGCACGCGTCCGGGCGTCGCGGCGATGGGCGTCGGGGTGGCCCGCGCGGCCATGGAGTTCGCGATCGACTACTCCAAGGAGCGCGTCCAGTTCGGCGTGCCGATCGCCATGCATCAGGCGATCCAGTTCATCATCGCCGACATGGCGACCAAGGTTCACCTCGCGCGGCTGGCCACCTACAACTCGGCCGTCCTGCTCGACCAGGGCAAGCGCAACACGCTCGAGTCCTCCCACGCCAAGCGCTTCGCCGCCGATTCGGCGATGGAGGTCACCACCGACGCCGTGCAGGTGTACGGCGGCTACGGGTTCATCAAGGAGTACCCGGTCGAGAAGCTGATGCGTGACGCCAAGATCCTCCAGCTCTACGAGGGCACCGCGCAGATCCAGCGGCTCGTGATCGCCCGCGAGACGCTGCTCCCGCGGCGCATCGAGGAGCCGGCGCCGGCGCACGCGTAACCGCGGTTTCGCGGCGGGCGGCCGACGCGGTCGCCCGCCGGCTCAGCGGTAGACGCCCGGGCTCACCACTCCCGCGTAGTGGAGGAAGTGCGCCCGCGTGTAGCTCCGGTTGCCGGTGATGTTCGGGTTCGGCGTCGGAGCCGAGGATGAGGTCGGTGCCCGAGGAACGGCTTGAAGCGCGGATACACGCTGAGGTAGCTCGTCGGGTCGGCGCGCAGCAGCCCGATCAGCGTCTCGGCGACGATCCGCCCCCGACCGGCCCCAGGTTGAGGCCGCCGGCCGTCTCCTTGGCCTCGGCCAGGATGTAGTACCACAGCGGTGTGCTGCGCCCGAACGGCGCGTACACCCCGGCGATGTCACTCAGGTCGGAGGGGCCGAGGCGGTGACACACCCATGGCCTGCGCGACGGCTTGGCCCGACGGCAGGCCCCAGGTGAGCTGGCGCAGCAGGTTGCGCTGGGGGAGCACCGTCGGCGCGGTCTGGGTGTGCGGAGCGATCGCCGGCACCGGGAGCGTGAACAGGACGCTCGAGATCGTGGTGTCGATCTTCTTGTTGTTCTTCACCTGACCGTCGCCGAGGTCGAAGAACGTCTGCCAGCCGACATAGCGCCGCGGGGCCGGAAAGCCGCCGAGCAGGTCGTCGCGGTCGCTGGTGACCGGTCCGCTGAACGCCGGGCTGGGTGGCGTCGAAGACGAGCGCGAAGAACGGGTCGGCGGCCGGGTCGTGCTGTCGCCGGTGCCGCTGGTGAAGTTGGCGCGGTAGGACGGGCGGACCATGCTGTGTCCGAACCGGTAGGCGGCGGCGCCGAACTCGATCGGCATGAACGCGTCGCCCGCGGGCGGGTTGTAGAAGCGGTTGCCGTGACGGAGGACGTCGTTGACCACGGCCTGGCCGGCGATCTGCGGCAGGTGCTCGTTGACCAGTGAGCCACTGGTAATGCCACAGTGTCACCTCGCGGGCGATCAGGAACTGCACGTAAGCGGTTGGTCGGTGTCGCCCGCGCGCGCCGCCGGGAAGCGCCGTAGCGTCGAGGCTCGACAGCTCGTCGAGGACGCGGTTGTAGAACAGGATGTGCGCGCAGTGCAGGCCGGCGATCATGACGTTCTCGTCGTTGCGCGGGTCTCCGAGCAGCGCGCTGAGTAGGTCCCGTCTCCGTTGGCCACCCGTGGGACGTCCTCGTGCACGCCGCCGGTGCCGATCTTGAGCTTCGGCCCGACCGAGCCGTCGCGGGTTGGCGACGTACAGGTCCGGCCTGCGGCCGGGGCCGCCGCCGAACACCGAGTCGAGATCGAGCGCCGGGGTGCGCGTGTTCGGCGAGACGAGCGGGTTCTGCGGCACCCCCAGCTGCGAGGTCTGGTCGAAGGTGATGTCGTGATCGGTGAACTGCCCGACGAACGTCGAGCCCGCGGTCATCGTCGGGTTGTCCGGGTTGGTCCCGTACGGGTTCGTCGCGGTCGGGTTGCCGTTGACCGTCGGGATCGACGATCAGGGCCTTCGGGCCGGCGCGCCAGGTCGTCCTGCGCGTCCATGATCCCGCCTGGTCTGGCCCACTTCGAGGAGCGCGGCGCGGACGCGTGTCGGTCGCGTCGCGAAGGGCGGCAGATCGGGAAAGATCCGCCCGAAGTCGACGCTGCTCGCCGGCGCCCCGGCGCCATGGGCGTAGCTACCGGGGGAGACCGGGCTGGGCGACTCGGCGCCGGCGGCCGCCGGCGCGCCCAGGGCCCCGGCGGCGACGATCCCCGCACCGGCACCCTTCAAGAAATCGCGCCGTGACGAACCGCGCTCTTGGGTCCAACCAGCCATGGGCCACCCCCCGTTTTGAAGCTACTCGATCATCTGCGGGACGCGGTCCTCGGCGCATCGAGTCGTCGATCGGACCAGCCCGCAACCGGTCCCATTGGCGGTGGCCATGCGAGCAGCCTCGACACGCGGGCCGCCCGGCGGCGCATCCGGGGGGCCCCTAGTTCGAATTGGGGCCGGATCCGGAGGCCGGGGCCCCGGTGCTACTCGCTGGTGCTGAACTCCCAGATCGCCACGCCGAGCATGGCCAGCCCGAGCACCAGGATGACGCACGCCTCGATGCCGGCGGGAACGTGCCAGCCCCACCAGCTCACGCCCGGATCTAGCGCCCGGCGGGCGGCCGGGGAAATCGTCAGGTGGCTGAACACGAGCCGGCGCATCGGGTCGACGGCGTAGGTCAGGGGATCGATGCGGTTGAGCACGGTGAGCCAGCCGGGAAGCCCCGAGGCGGGGAACAGCGCACCCGAGATGAAGAACATCGGCATCACGATCATCTGCATCACGCCGAAGAAGGCCTGCATCTGCTTGATGCGCGCCGCGACCATGACCCCGAACGCGGTGATCGCGAACGCCAGCAGCAGCTGGAGCCCGAAGATCCCGAGGATCAGCACCACGTTGTAGGGGACGTGCACCAGCGGCGCGAGCAGGATCATGATGATCCCCTGGGTGCAGGCCACGGTGGCGCCGCCGAGGCACTTGCCGATCACGATCGAGCTGCGCCGAACCGGCGCCACCATCATCTCGCGCAGGAACCCGAACTCGCGGTCCCACACGATCGAGGCGGCCGAGAACATCGCGGTGAACATCACCGCGATGCAGAGGATGCCGGGGTAGATGAACGTCTTCAGATCGACGCCGTGCGTGCCCGCGCTCGAGAGCTGCTGGAGCCCCGACCCGAGCACGAACAGGAAGAGGAGCGGCTGAATAAGCGTCGCGGCGATCCGGATCCGGTCGTTGACGAAGCGGATCAGGTCGCGCCGCCAGACGATGCGGATCGCGCGCAGCTCGGAGAAGATGCTGTGTGGGGGAACCCGGACCTCGACGACCGGGGTATCGGGACGCGGCGGCTGCTCGGTCGGCTGGGCCGTGGTCGTGCTCATCGCCGGCCTCCGTGCATCATCTGCATCATCATCCGGTTGCGGTTCTTGCCCGCGTCCTCCTCGGCGTCCCGGATCGTCGTGCCGGTGAACGACATGAACACGTCATCCAGCGTGGGCCGCGAGACGCTCACCCCCTGGATCGGCACGCCGAGCTCCGCGAACAGCCGCGGCACGAACTGCTCGCCGCCCGGCACCCCGAACGTGACCTGGCCCTCGGCCATGCCGGCTTCGATGTCGAAGCGCTCCTTGAGGGCGGCGATCGCCGCCTCGTCATCGTCGGTCTGGATCGTGATGCGGTCCTTGCCCACGCCGGCCTTGAGCCTGTCGGGGGCGTCCAGGGCGACGATCTCGCCGTGGTCCATGATCGCGATCCGGTTGCACCACTCCGCTTCGTCCATGTAGTGAGTGGTCATGAAGATCGTGATCTCCTCGCGCTCCTTGAGCTCGGCGATGTAGGCCCAGATCGAGCGGCGCGTCTGGGGGTCGAGGCCGATCGTCGGCTCGTCGAGGAACAGCACGCGGGGCGAGTGCATCATGCCCCGCGCGATCTCGAGCCGGCGTCGCATCCCACCCGAGAACGTTCCCACCGGCACGCTGCGCCGCTCCCACAGGCCGACCATCTCGAGCACCTGCTGCATCCGCGGCGCGACGACGTCGCGCTGGAGGCCGTAGAGCTCGGCGTGCAGGCGCAGGTTCTGCACCGCGGTCAGGTAGTTGTCGAGCGTCGGGTCCTGGAAGACCAGGCCGATGTTCCGCCGGACGTCGTCGCGCTCGGAGACCACGTCGTGGCCCGCCACGGTGGCGACGCCGGCGGTCGGCTTCATCAGCGTGCACAACATGTTGATCGTCGTCGTCTTCCCGGCCCCGTTGGGTCCGAGGAAGCCGAACACCTCGCCGGTCGCCACCTCGAAGTCGACGCCGCGCACCGCCTCGACCTCTCCGAAGGTCTTGGTCAGGCGCTGTACGACGATCGCCGGACCGGTGGCCGACCTGCCATTCGAGCTCACCGCCATGTCCGAGACAACGTTACGCGATCACTCCTTCGTGTCCGCGGGGTCCCCATCGGCCGTCGGGTCCTCGGCCAGGATCCGGTACAGCGCTCGCCGGGCCTCGGCCAGGGTCTGTGCCGCGCGCGCGACCTGGTCCTCGTCGCCGGCCTGGGTGACCTGGAGGGCGGCGAGGTGGATCTGCCGGGTCAGGGACATGAGCTCCTCGAAGGACTCCGGCTCGGCGTCGAACTCCCACGGTGGCGCGTGGCGGGGGCGCTGCTCCAGGTGCTCGCGACCGAGGTCGGTGATCTCGAACAGCTTGGTCTCATCCTGCTCGATCGAGCGGATCAGCCCCTGGTCCTCGAGCTGGGCGAGCGCCGGGTAGACCGAGCCGGGGCTCGGGCGCCACCGTCCGCCGCTTCGCTCCTCCATCAGCTGCATCAGCTGGTAGCCGTTACGCGGCTCCTCGGAGAGGGCGAGCAGGAGTGCGGCGCGGACATCGCCGCGGCGCTTTCGCCCACGGCCGCGGCCACGCCGCCTCCGAAGGGCGGCATCGGGCCGCCTCCGAACGGCGTGTTGCGCATCTCGCGCATCGCCATCGCCCGCTCGACGCGGTCGCGCTTGCGGTGCATCGCGCGCTCGAAGTGCTCACCCGGGCGGTCGCCCTTGTTCATCCGTTGCCAGCGCCAGTCGAAGGCGCCGGATTCTGCATGTGTCATGTGCTTCTCCCTACTTGTAGTTCTTACGACGATGTATAACGATATATCGCAGAGTGTCGGTTGTCAAGGGGCGGACGCGCCGGCGGGGCGGGCGCGCCGGCGATAGGACGACGTCGGCGGGGCGACGCGCCGGCGGGGCAGGCGCCGGCAGGGGCGAGCGCGCGACGGTTGTGCTCGCGGAGCGGGCAGAAGTGCGGCCGGGCAGGATTTCTTGCCGTGCGGCCGTCGTTCTGCACGCCCGCGGGGCAGTCGCGCCCGCCCCGCCGGCGCCGTCGACCGGGCATTCCGTTCCTCTCGACGCGGCCGGTTCGCCGAAGCCGACTTTCTTCCCGCTGGACGGGAACTTCCTCGGCTTCGCCGATGCGCGCGCGCCGAGAGGAACATTCTTCCCGGCCGGCGCACCATCCCGCCGGCGCGCCCGCCCCGCCGGCGCCGGCATGGATCCGGCGCAACCGGCCCACGGGTCTGGGCCCGCTCGGCGTCCAGCCTCGCCCGGACCGGGCCCGCGCCGTGTCGTCCAGCTGGACGCCGGGCCGCAGGCCCGGCCCCCAAAATCGCTACTCCGGCGGCGCGGATCCGCCCCCGCCACCGCGGGTGCGGATCCAGTCGGCCACCTGGTCGGCGACCCCGGCGGCCTGGGAGCCGAGCGTGGTGACGTTCTCGCCCATCTCCTTGAAGATGGTGCGGAAGCGCTCGGCGTAGAAGTTCATGGCGTCGCCCGCCTCATCGCGCACGTTCGCCTTCTGGTCGCGGGTGCGGTACTCGCCGCGCTGGATGCGGTCGTACTCGCCGCTCTGGACCCAGCGCATGACCTCGGACACGCGGCGCACGGCGTGGGGGTGGGTGCGGCCGATCTCCTCGAAGAAGCGCCGGACCCGGTCGCTGGGGTCGTCCCAGTTCTCGTACTCCATCGCCTGGGTCATGAACGCGTCCAGGTTGAGCCGTTCGGCCGGGAGGCCCGCGGCGAGCACCATCAGCGCGCGGCAGACGATCTGCGGATCGCGCACGGCGAGCGTCGAGGCGCGATCGCAGCTGAGCTCGGCGGCGCGATACCACTCGAGCAGCACCGCCCGCACGGCGCGCAGCGGGAGGCCGATCGGGAACGGCATCCCGCCGGTGCCGCGGAGCAGGATGTTGAGCGCGGTCATGTACAGGACGTGGTCGGCCAGGATGTGGCCCACCTCGTGGGCGAGCACGACGCGCTGCTCGCCGGGCCCGAGCCTCTCCAGGAACCGAGAGTCGATCACGATCATCGGCTTGCCCGAGCCGATCGTCTGGGCGGCGCCCATCACGCCCCACGACACGTACAGGTCGTAGACGTCGGGCATGTCGAGGATCCGGCACACGCCGGTGTGCGAGGCCCACAGGTCCGGAAGCTGGGCCTCGCTCACGCGCACCGAGCTGCCGAGGTAGGACTGCCGCAGCGCCCGCTCGTAGCCCCACTCGATCAGCTTGCGCACGACCGTGTCGAGCATCGGGACGGCCGAGAGCGCGGCGGTGGCGGCCCGGTCGGCCGGGTGCTCGTAGGCCCGGGCGGAGATCCCGGGATACGGCTCGACGCTATCCGGAAGCGCGTCGCAGACATGGCTCGACGTCGCACGCGAGCCTAATCCACGGATCTCGGTGCAACGAACCGGCCGCGGATAGACTCGATCGCCGGCCAGACCCCGATCCAGAGAAGAGGCACATGTTCGTCTTCAAAGCCGGCGTCGTCGGCGCCGGGACGATGGGCGGCGAGATCGCGCAAGCGATCGCCAACGCCGACATCCCGGTGGCGCTCAAGGACGTCGATCAGAAGTTCGTCGACCAGGGACTCGAGAAGGCGCGGTCGCTGTGGCAGGGACGCGTCGACGCCGGGAAGATGGACGGCGAGGAGCTCGAGCGCAAGCTCGGCCTGATCACCGGCACGACCGACTACGACGCGTTCGGCGACGTCGACTTCGTGATCGAGGCCGTGCCGGAGCGGATGGAGATCAAGCAGGCGGTGTTCTCCGAGCTCGACGAGGTCACGCCGGGGCACGCGATCCTGTCCTCCAACACCTCGTCGCTGTCGATCACCGAGATGGGGGAGGCGACGAGCCGCCCGGACAAGGTCGTCGGGTTCCACTTCTTCTATCCCGCCTCGGTGATGCGGCTGATCGAGGTCATCGAGGGGGATGACACCTCTCCGGAGACCTCCCAGGCCGCGTTCACGTTCGCCCAGACGATCCGCAAGATGCCGATCCGCTGCGGCGAGGCGCCGGGCTTCGTGGTCAACCGGATCCTGAACTCGAGCGTGTCGGAGCTGTGGCGCTTCCAGGAGGAGTCGGGGGTCGACGTCAAGGAGATCGACAAGGTCGTCTCCGAGTCGAAGGCGGCGCCGATGGGGCCGTTCTTCCTCGCCGACCTGCTCGGGCTCGACACGGTGGTGCACGTCGCCGAGCACCTCAAGGAGTGCTACGGCGACCGGTTCTACGTCCACAAGCAGATGCAGGGGCTGGTCGCCGCCGGCGAGCTCGGCGCCAAGACCGGAAAGGGCTTCTATGACCACTCAAGCTGACATCGACACGGGCGCGCTGGTCGACCGCTTCACGCTCAAGGCGCTCGTCGAGTGCTGCCTGGTGCTCGAAGAGGGCATCTCCTCGATGCGCGAGATCGACCTGGGGATGATGGCCGGCGCCGGCATCATCCCGCCGCCGTTCGCGCGCGCCGACCAGATGGGGCTGGATGAGGTCCTGGGCAAGCTCGAGCGGCGCGGCGCGCCGAGTGGGGTGAGTCGTTCGAGCCGCCGACGATCCTCCGCCGGCTGGTGGCGCAGGGGCGGCTGGGAGTCAAGACCGGCCAGGGGTTCTTCCCCTACTCCCGGCCCGACGCGGGCTGGGACGACTCGCCGGTCAAGCTCGAGACGCGCGGCGACATCGCGATCGCGTGGCTCGACCGTCCACCGATGAACTCGATCGCGCCCGAGATGGTGCAGGGGCTTCGGAAGGTCTGGGATGCGGTCACAGACGCTGGCGGCATCCGGGCGCTGATCTTCGCGTCGGCCAACCCGATGGTGTTCTGCGCCGGCGCGGACATCAAGGCGTTCACCACGATGGACGAGTCCGCGGGCCGCGATCTGCTCGACCAGATGCACGGCCTCCTGCGCGCCATGGAGACCTCGAGCATCGCCACGATCGCCGCCGTGAACGCGGTGGCGCTCGGCGGCGGGTGCGAGCTGGCCATGGGCTGCGACTTCCGGATCGCCGCCGACTCGGCCACCTTCGGCCAGCCCGAGATCAACCTGGGCATCATCCCCGGCTTCGGCGGGACCCAGCGGCTGCCGCGCCTCGTCGGCGAGGCCAAGGCGCTCGAGATGAACCTCGTCGGCGAGCCGATCTCCGCCGCCGAGGCGTACGAGTACGGGCTGGCCACGCGCGTCGTCCCCGACCACGAGCTGCTCGACACCGCGGTGGCGTGGGCGCGCAAGCTCGCCGGTCAGGCGCCGGTGGCGGTCCGCTCGATCAAGGAGGTCTCGCCGGTGGGCGATCTCGAGGCCGGGATCGAGGCCGAGAAGGAGCGCTTCGGGTCGATCTTCGTCTCCGAGGACGCACGCGAGGGGATCAGCGCCTTCCTGCAGAAGCGCACGCCGCAGTTCAAGGGCCGGTGAGCGAGGTCGCCGAGCCGACGCACCCGCCGCCGCCCGCCTGGCGGAGCTGATCCGCGGCGCGCGGTCGGTCGTCGCGCTGACCGGCGCCGGCGTGTCGGTTCCGTCGGGCATCCCGGACTTCCGCTCGCCGGGGACGGGCCTGTGGACCAAGGTCAATCCGATGGAGGTGGCGCACATCGACGTGTTCCGCCGCGATCCGGAGCGCTTCTGGGGCTACTACGCGACGCGCTTTCAGAGCCTGGGCGAGAAGCGGCCGAACCGCGCGCATCTGGCGCTGGCCACGCTCGAGCGGGCGGGGCTGCTCGACGCCGTGATCACCCAGAACATCGACCGCCTCCACGCCGCGGCCGGCACCGAGCACCTGATCGAGGTGCACGGGTCGATCGCGTCGTCGTCGTGTCTTGTCTGTAGGGCACGATACGAATTGGAAGACGTGCGCGCGCGTCATGAGGGGGACCCGCGGGGGGTGCCGAGGTGCGATTGCGGCGAGGCGCTCAAGCCGGATGTGGTGCTGTTCGGCGAGTACCTGCCGGTGGCGGCGTTCGCGCGGGCGGAGGCCCTCGCCGCGGCGGCGGACCTGATGCTGTGCATCGGCTCCTCGCTCGAGGTCCATCCGGTGGCGGGGCTGCCCGACACGACGCTCGCCGCCGGCGGCCAGGTCGCGATCATCACCCAGAGCCGCACGCCGTTCGACCGCCAGGCCGCGGTGGTCATGAATGGCGACGTGGTCGAGGAGCTCGAGTCGGTGCTGGCGGAGCTCGAGCTGACGCCCACGCACGGGTGAAGCCATTTGTGCTCGCTGAGCGAGCAAAGATGGCTTCAGTCGACACGGTAGGTTGACCGACGGCATGCACCCGACCGCGGCACGCCTGGCCGAGCGGCTCCGGGACCGGGGCCTCCACATCGAGGTCCGGACGCTGAGCGACTCGGCGCGCACGGCGGCGCTGGCCGCGGTGGCTCTGGGCGTTGAAGTAGGTCAGATCGTGAAATCGCTCGTGTTCGTGCGCGACGACGATCCGGTTCTCGTCCTGTGCGCCGGCGACCGGCGCGTCGACGCAGCGCGGCTCGGGCTCGCCCAGGCCCCCGCCGAGCGCGTGCGCGCGGTGACCGGCTTCTCGATCGGCGGGGTCCCCCCGCTGGGGCACGCCGTCGAGCTCGAGACGATCGTCGACGAGTCGCTCCGGCGCTTCGAGGTCGTGTGGGCGGCGGCGGGAACGCCGCACGACGTGTTCGGGATCGCCACCGAGGAGCTCATCCGCGCCATCCCCGGGGCGAGCGTGACGGGCGTCAGCTGACCGCCGCTCGGGAGCGCGGCGCTCGTCAGCGACCCGTCGGGCGCGCTGCCGTCCGCGCCCTGAACGCCGCCTCGATCCGCCCGAGCGCGTACGCCACCGCCTCGTGCTCCTCCTCGGAGAGCGGGACGGTCAGAGCCGTCTCGGCCGCGCCCGCGATCGCCTCCTGCCAGTCGCGCAGCTCGTCCACTCGCTGGGCCAGCCCGGGATCGTCGGCCAGCTCCGCCACGGCGGCGTCGAGGGCCACCCGCAGCTGGAGCGCCGCGGCCCGGGCGCGGCCGTGGTCGAGATCGAGCCGGGCCCGGAGGGCCAGCTCCTCCGACACCAGCGGTTGCTCGTGGCGCCCGAGGACCGCGGCGAGACGCTCCTGCGGGGCGAGCGCGGCCAGCCGCCGCTGGCGCCGGTCACGCGCGACCAGCTCCCGCGCCTCGGTCCAGCGCCCGTCGGCGACCTGTTCGCCGTCGCCGAACCCGACCCGCGCCACCAGCGCCTGGGCGCGGCTGACCGGATGCACCCTGGGGTCGGCGGCCACCACGCCGTAGGCATGCAGGACGTCGTTGAGGACGCCCACGCCCTCGGTGAGCTCCTCCTCGCCCGCCCGCCGCAGCCAGCGTGTGGCCTCGGCGGGATCGCCCAGCGTTGTGGCGGTGTCGATGACCGTCGCCCGGGCGGTGGCCACCGGGGCCGGCTCGGGCTCGGGGTCCACCTTGCGGGCTCGACCCCGGCGGCGCAGGCGCCGGCGCTCCACCGCCCCGAGCGTGGTCAGCACGACGACGTGCGAGGCCTCACCGGCGGCGTCGCGCAGGACGTAGCGGCCGTCCGGCGGCCCGAGGGCCCACGGGAACTCCAGCTGACTGAAGCGGAACAGGCGGGCGGCTAGCCGCTGCCCGGAACCTTGATCGCGTACTTGCTCGGCGCGATCGGCACCACCGGCTCCGGGATCTGGCTGATGCGGTTGATCAGCTGGATCCATTGGCCGGGCTGGAGGATGCTCTTGATCTCATTCGAGAGCTGCTTGTTCTGCCCGTAGAGCGCGGCGTAGCTCACCTGGATGCGGTTGGTGTGGTCGGGCAGGGAGACGGTGTTGTCCTGACCCTTGTAGCTCATCAGCGAGGCGATCGCGTTCGGCTTCATCGCGCCCTGGAGGGTCAGCAGCCGCCGGATGGTCACGTCGGTGATCGAGCCGGAGCCCTGGTGCCCCTTGATCGGGATGTTGTTGATCGGCGGAGATGTCGAGCGATTCGCCCGTGGCGCCGGCGGCGTCCACGCCGCTGGAGCCGTTCAGGGTGTGGCCGCAGTCGAGCCCGCTGACCGTCGGGTCGAGGCCGGAGGTGGAGAGGAACTCGATTACCGCCAGGACGCGGCGATCGATCACGCCGGACTGGATGTCCCGGCGGCCGCAGGCGTAGATCGAGACGCGCGGGTCATTGAGCACGCGGGTGGTCAGCTGCTCCTTGGACATCAGCAGCACCTGGCCGGTGGTGGGGTTCTTGGCGCCGGGGCCGTAGAACGGATCGACGCCGGCCGCGCGGTAGACGGCGGTTGCCTCGAGCAGCTTCCAGCCATCGAGGATCGGCTTCGGGTCGATGTACGGCGCGTTCTTGCCCGCCGGGCGGATCATGAAGTCGACGTGCGCGGCGGTCGTCCGGGTGCCCGCGCCGATCCGTCCGAGGATCGTGCCCGCCACCACGAGCGCGCCGGGCTTGAGCGGCTTGAGCGTGTACTGGTTCTTGTCCAGGTGCAGGACGTCGGAGAAGTAGTTCTGGAAGTTGCCGATCTCCTGCGCGGCCGGGGCGACTTGCTGCTTGCCGCCGGCCGCGAACGAGGCGGGACGCGTCGGGTAGGCGAACAGGCGCTCCTTGGCCATCGGGGAGGCGATCGTCGCCTGGCTCACCGGCTGCGGAGCCACGGCCAGGCTGATCGGGGCCGAGGACTTCGCGGAGGACTTGGCCTCCGTGGTCGCCTTGGCGGACGAGGGCGTCGCGGGCGCCTGCTGCGTTCCGGCGGTGGCCGGGCCGCTCACCTTCGGCGTCTTGGCCTTGGTGGCCGGAAGCGTCGAGAGCTCCTTGGCGATCTGGCTCGCGCTCAGCTTGATCGGCTTGGGGACCGGATACTCCTTCGGGATCGATCCCAGCTGGGCGTAGGTGTAGACGTTGCCGGTGGCGTCCTGGAGCGAGATGTAGTTACCGAGCTTCGAGCTGTGGCCGATGGCGACGATCTTGCCGTCGTTGACGGCGATCGCCGGAGAGTTCTTGTCGGCGTAGATCGCGGTCTTGGTCGAGTTCGGATCCGAGCTGACCGGGATGGCGGCGTTCGAGCCGGTGACCTTCTTGCCCGCCAGCTTGACGACCGCGTCGTCGGCGTACTTGGCCTTGGCGGCGACGGGGAAGTGACCTTGGACGAGGCCGGTGAGGGCGCCGACCAGGTTGCCCGGCATGCCGCCGATCAGCTTCGCGCGGAGCAGCACCGACTGCACGTACCAGCCGGCGTGGTTGTAGGAGAAGATCGCGTTCCAGAGGCTCTTCGATGCGCCGGCGGCGTGCAGGTAGCGCGCGGCGGTGAAGATCGCGTCGACCGGGTTGTACGGGTCGGCCTTGCCGTCGCCGTTGGCGTCGACCGCCCAGAGCTTCCAGGTCGAGGGCAGGAACTGCATCCAGCCCACGGCGCCGGCGGTGGAGACCGAGAGGTTGCGGCCGTAGTCGGTCTCGATCTCGTTGATCGCGGCCAGGACCTGCCACGGCACGTTGTACTGGATGCCCGCGGCCTGGTAGATCGGCAGCAGGAAGGGCGGGATCTGGAAGGACTCGATGAAGAAGTTGGGGACGCCGATGGCCGCGGGCCCGGGCGTGGCGAGCGAGAACGAGGGGTTGGCCGGGGTGGGTGCCCCGCCCGGCGTCTTGGTCGCGGGTGCCTTCGGCTTGCCGGACGGCTTACCGGGCTTGGCGCCCGGCTTCTGCTGCTTCGGCGACGGCTTCGAGGACTTATTGGTCTTGGGCTTCGACGACGGCTTGCTCGGCTTGGGCGTCGTCTTCGGCTTGGTCGTCGTCTTCGGGGCGGTCGTCGTCGGCGTGCTCGGCGTCGTGCGCGCGGGCGTGGTAGAGGAGGTCGTGGTCGTGCTCGGAGTGGTAACCGTCGGCGAGCTGTTCGGCGACGGGCAGGACTCCTTCACGTTCTGGACCGGCCCTGGCAGGTTCAGCGACGAGACGGGCGCGCCCGGGGGCAGCTGGAAGGTGAGGACCTGGCCGCTGAGCAGGGTCACGGTCACCGTGCAATCCGCCGCGGAGGCGCTGGGCAGCGCGACGATCAGCGACACGACCAGAGCCGTGCCGGCTGATGCCAGGGCAACCTTGAGCTTCCGACGTATCAACACAGTGGCGCTGTTTCCTCCCGCGATGCCATCGGCGGCAACGGTCCCCGCTCCGGACGAGCGGTGGACTGCGGGATCAAGCTACTAGGGGCTACTGAGGTTTTCAACGCGGAACCGTCGGGTGGATGCAGAGTTGTGGAATCTTGGAACTGGTACGTACCGTGAAGTCCCCAGCGGGGTCTTCTCTCACCCAATCGGCAGGCCTCGATAGGCACTGTAGACGTGGGACGGCTGTTCTAAACCTCAGGCCGGGCTCCAGAGAGCAACCTAACCCTCAACTAGAGAGTTAAGGTCGGTTCGCGGGCCGGGTCGGAGGGTAGAGCGCGAGCACCTGAGCGAAGCGAGGAGCACATGAGCGACGAGAAGGGGTTCAAAGAGCGGGTCACCCGTCAGGGCGAGGAGGCGATCGGGAAGTTCGCGCAGGAGCTGCTCGAGAACCCGATGGTCGGCCGCGCGCTGGCCGCGGCCTTCGAGACCCGCGAGCGGGCGACGCGTGCCCAGGAGGTCGCGATGGGGGCACTCAATCTCCCCTCCGCGAGCGACCTGGAGCGCCTGACCCGGCGGCTGCGGTCGGTCTCCCAGCGACTCGAGGGCATCGAAGACGTCCTGGACCGGGTCGAAGAGCGGATTCAGAGCCTGGGCGGCAGCGCTGCGCTGGAGCAGCGCCTGACCGGGATCGAGCAGGCGCTCGAGCGCATCGAGGCGGGGGTGGCGCAGCCGCGCACGCGGAACCGCCCTAGGTCGTCGGCGCCGGCCGAGAGCCCAGCGACCTGAGCGCCGTCTCTCCGGCGCGGTGCTCGGCGGCGCGGAGCGCCTCGGGCTCGATCCGCCGGCGGTCGGGAAGCACCAGGTCGGAGACGATCAGCAGCGCGCCGGCCTGGAACTCGCGCCGGCCGGCGAGCGCGAACAGGGTGGCGGCCTCCATCTCGACGGCTCTGGCCCCCGCGGCGAGCCACTCCTGCTCCTGACCGGCCGGCGAGTCGTAGAACAGGTCGGTGGAGACGACCCGAGCGCTGGGCGCCTCCGGGGCCGCCGCGGTCAGGGCGCCCACGAGGTCCGGGTCGGCCGCGATCGTGTCGCCGGCCCCGAGCGCGCGGCTCGTCCCGTCGGCGCAGAGCGCCTCGGCCACGATCACGAGCTCGCCCAGCTCGAGCGCTCCGTCCAGGGCGCCGCAGGTCCCGACGCGCAGCAGCCTCCGGGCGCCGAGATCGGCCAGCTCGGCGGCCACGATCGCGGCACTCGGGCCGCCCATGCCCGTGCTCTGGATCGTCAGCAGCTCGCCGTCCGGCGCCGTGCCGGTGTAGCCCCACAGGCCCCGGTTGTGGTTGAACATCTTCGGCTCGGCCATCAGCGCCTGCGCCAGGAGCAGCGCACGGCCGGGATCGCCCGGCAGGAGGACGCGCTCGGCGAGCGGGGCGGTTGGCTGCAGGTGGATGGGCCCGGGCACGCGGGCGAGCCTAGGGCATCCGGACATCTACACTCGCGGGCCATGCCGCGTCAAGGATCTGACAGCGCGACGGCGTTCAAGTCCCCGCAGGAGTTCCGCGAGGTGATGGACCGGACCTTCCAGTTGATGAGCGATGACCCGGACATCGGGCCGAAGCTACGCGACGTCGACACCCCCCAGCGCTACGACTTCCCCGACTACGGACTCGTGGTCAACATCCGCTCCGGCGCACCCCAGGAGCCGAACCTGGTGTGGGAGTGGTCGGACGAGGTGGCCTGGGAGCCCAGGGTCAAGATGACGATGAGCTCGGAGACCGCGAATCGTTACTTCCAGGGCAAGGAGAACCTCGCGATCGCGATTGCGCGGCGACGGATCAAGGCGGGCGGGGACGTGAAGGCGGCGCTCGCGATCATCCCGATCACCAAGCCCCTGTTTGCGCGCTACCGGACGATGATCGAGACCGATTACCGCCATCTGGAAGTTTGAGCGCTCCCGGCGCCAGCTCGCTTCTCGTGCGGCAATCCGTGACGCGTGCGCCTCGGGGATAAATCAGGCCGCGGAAACCACCGGTTTCCAACCGTTTGCATTGACATACCGGTCGAGTGCGAGTACATGTATTGCATCGACATAGGCAGCAGGCCGGATCGTGCGTGCGGTCCTGGCGTCAAGCCGGGAGTGCGCGCGCGAGGCGCCGCCGGAAACGTGACGAGCGCCTACGGCCTTCGCAGCGGGCCGTCTCGCCCGCGGGCGGCGGGGCCTCGTCACCATCGGGACCTCGCCGCCGACTGTTTATGTCACGGGGTATTCGCGGAGCGACATGCCGAGCGATGACGTAAACGGCACCAGCAACGGCGGGCTGACAAGCGCGGAGGCCGCCGAGCGCGCCGGCGTGTCCGCGGCCACGCTCAGGCGGTGGGCCCGCGAGGGGGTCATCCCGGGTTTCGACGGCGAATGGAGCGTGCGCGCGATCAGCCAGGCGCGGATGGTCTCGCGGCTGCGCAACCGGGGTCACTCGCTGGCCGAGATCCGCCGCGCCACCGAGGAGGGCCGATTGGCCTTCGGCTACGTGGAAGAGCTGTTCCACGACGAGGACGCCAGGCGCTACACCTACAAGGAGGCGGCGCGGGAGACCGGGCTCGATCCCGCGCTGATCGAACGGGTCATCGCGACGCTCGGGATCAGCCCGATGCACGTCGAGACCCTGACCGAGGACGACCTGCAGCTGCTGCGCTACGTCGCCGCGGTGCTGTCGGCGGGGCTGCCCCTGGTGGCCATGCTCCAGCTCACGCGCGTGTACGGGCAGGCGCTGGCGCGGGTCGCCGATGCCGAGGTGCGGCTGTTTCACCTGTACGTGCACGAGCCCCTGATGCGCTCCGGAGCCGGCGGGCTCGAGACCGCCGAGGAGATGATGACGCTCACGCAGACGCTGCTGCCGATCGCCTCGCCGGTCATGGACCAGGTCCACCAGCGCTACCTGCAGCACTTCATCGAGCAGGACGTGGTCGGTCACATGGAGTCCGACCTCGACGGCGCCTCGCTCGACCTCGGGCGGATGCGCGTCGTGATCGCGTTCGCAGATCTGGCCGGCTACACGCGGCTGACCGAGGAGGCGGGCGAGCTCGAGGCCGTCGACGCGGTCGAGCGGTTCGTCGAGGCCGTCGAGATGACGCTCCCGGACGACGCGCGCGTGATCAAGACGATCGGGGACGAGGTGATGATCGCCGGCTCCGATCCCGGCGCGCTGACCGATTGGGCGGTGGGCTTCCAGCGGCTGCACGACGAGCGGCCGCTGCCGCGCATCGGGCTCCACTCCGGGGTTGCGCTGTATCGCGACGGCGACTACTTCGGGCGCGACGTCAACATCGCGGCGCGGATCGCTGCGCGCTCGGCGGGCGGCGAGGTCCTCGTCACCCGGCCCGTGGTCGAGCAGGGGAGCTCATACCTCGAGTTCGAGCGCATCGGCGAGGTCCGGTTGAAGGGCTTCAGCCAGTCGACCGAGATCTTCCTGGCCAAGCAGCGCGAGGAGGAGTGACGCTCGCCCGCGTCCAGGCGGACGGCCTGCTGGCGCCCGCGAAGCCGGTGGTGGTGCTCTACTCCGGCGGCCGCGACTCCACGTGCCTGCTCGACCTGGCCGTGCGTATCGCCGGCGCCGGCGCCGTGATCGCGCTCCACGTCAACTACGGCTTGCGGGACACGGCGGACGGCGACGAGCGTCACTGCGTCCAGACGTGCGCCCGGCTCGGGGTGGAGACGGAGGTCCGGCGGCCCCGTCGCCCGGAGTCGGGAAACGTCCAGGCCTGGGCGCGCGACGCCCGCTACGGCGCGGCGGCGCAGATCGCGCTCGCGCGCGGCGCCGACGTGGCCGCAGGGCACACCGCCACCGACCAGGTGGAGACGATCCTCTACCGCCTCGCGTCCTCGCCGAGCCGGCGGGCGCTGCTGGGGATGCCGGCGCGCGAGGGGCTGCTCGTCCGGCCCCTGCTCGGCTTCACGCGCGAGGAGACCGCGGCCTACTGCCGCGAGCGCGGCCTCGACTGGCGCGAGGACGAGGCCAACCAGTCTGACGCGTACGCACGCGGGCGCATCCGGCACGGGCTGGTGCCGGCGCTGCGGGATGTGCATCCGGGGGCGGAGCGGAACGTGCTGGCGCTGGCCGAGCTCCTACGGGGCGAGGCAGCGGTGCTCGACGCGCTCGTGGCCGAGATCCTCGGCCGTCGCCGGGCCGTGGAGCTGACGAGGCTCCGCGAGCTGCCGGCGGCGCTCCAGGCGCTCGTTGTGCAGCGGCTGGCCGACGATGCCGCGGGTGGCCTCGCCCCCGGAGCGGGCCGGCGGGCGGCGGAGGTCGCGGGGTTGAGCGAGCGGGGGACGGCCGAGCTGCACGTCGGGGCCGGCGTGCGGGCGGTGGCCGAGTACGGCGTCGTCCGGTTCGAGCCTCTGGGCGATGCGCCGGCGACACTGGACCCGGTGCGGCTGCCGGTCCCGGGCCGCGTCTCCTTCGGCGAGCAGGAGGTCAGCTGCGAGCTGGTGGCGCCAACGCGCCGGCCGGGCGTGCTCGACCGCGCGTCGCTCGGCTCCGAGCTGGTCGTACGCTCGTGGCGCCAGGGGGATCGGATGTGCCCGCTGGGGCTGGGCGGGTCCAAGAGCCTCCAGGACCTGTTCACGGCGCGGCGCGTCCCCCGACGCCGGCGGGCGTCGGTGGCGGTGGTGGAGGCCGCCGGGGGGGAGATCGCGTGGGTGGCCGGCGTGGCCACCTCGGAGCGATTCAAGGTCACCGAGTCCACGCGCGAGGCGATTTATCTGAGCGCCGAGGCGACGGTGCCGCCCAGCGGGGACGCACCCACTTAAACTGATCCCACGTGGAGGGCGACGATGCGATTGGCGAGATCCTCGTGCCTGCTGAGGACCTCGAGCGCCGGGTCCGCGAGCTGGCCGCCGAGGTCTCACGCGACTACGCGGGAAAAGATCTCGTGCTTGTGGGCGTTCTTAAGGGTGCGGTCTTTTTCCTCTCGGACCTGATGCGGAGCCTGGACATCTCGTGCGAGGTCGATTTCATGGCGGTGGCGTCCTACGGCTCGGCGACGAAATCGTCGGGCGTGGTCCGGATCCTCAAGGACCTCGACGCCGTGATCGAGGGTCGCGACGTGCTGATCGTCGAGGACATCGTCGATTCCGGCCTCACGCTCCAGTACCTGCTGCGCAACCTGGCAGGACGGAACCCGCGGTCGCTCGAGGTCTGCGCCCTGCTGATCAAGCCCGAGCGCCAAAAGGTCGATCTCAAGGCCAGGTATGTCGGCTTCGAGATCCCCAACCGGTTCGCGATCGGCTACGGACTGGACCATGCGGAGCGCTACCGGAACCTTCCGTACGTGGCGGCGCTCCGGCAGTAGAAGGCCTGGCCAGATGGGTAAACCTAACTGCTACGCTAGGCCGTCTGCGCCCGGGACCATGACCAGAATGCGCGGAACCCCTTCATGAGCAGGTTTTTCAAGAGCGCCGCTTTCCCGATTCTGATCGTGGTGGTGCTGGCGTTCTTCGCCCAGAAGCTCATCGGGAACTCCGGCCACACGCAGAAGCAGACGTTCGGCGAGCTGGTCACCGAGCTCAACGGTGGCCAGGTCCAGAGCCTGTCGCTGCACGAGAAGGACAACACCGCCAACTTCACGCTCGCCAACGGGACCAAGGCCACGGTCGGCTACCCCGATGGCTACGTCTCGCAGCTGATCAGCGCGTCCCGCAACAAGCTCGCGCCGCAGAACTTCGACATCCAGGGCAAGGCGTCGAGCGGCTGGCTCTCGCTGCTGACCTACATCCTGCCGTTCGTGATCTTCATCGGGTTCTGGATCTTCCTGATGAATCAGGTCCAGGGCGGAGGCTCGAAGGTCATGTCGTTCGGCAAGTCCCGAGCGAAGCGGATGTCGGTCGACTCGCCCAAGATCACCTTCCGTGACGTCGCGGGGGTCGACGAAGCCGTCGAAGAGTTGCACGAGATCAAGGAGTTCTTAGAGAACCCCAAGAAATTCCAAGCTCTGGGGGCGCGGATCCCGAAGGGCGTGCTCCTGTACGGGCCGCCCGGCACCGGCAAGACGCTGCTGGCGCGCGCGGTCGCCGGCGAGGCGGGCGTTCCGTTCTTCTCGATCTCCGGCTCGGACTTCGTCGAGATGTTCGTCGGCGTCGGCGCCTCGCGCGTGCGTGATCTGTTCGAGCAGGCCAAGCAGAACTCGCCCTGCATCATCTTCATGGACGAGATCGACGCCGTCGGTCGCCACCGCGGCGCCGGGCTCGGCGGCGGCCACGACGAGCGGGAGCAGACGCTCAACCAGCTGCTCGTCGAGATGGACGGCTTCGAGATGAAGGACAACATCATCTTGATCGCGGCCACCAACCGGCCGGACATCCTCGATCCGGCGCTGCTGCGGCCGGGCCGCTTCGACCGCCAGATCGTCGTCGACCGCCCCGACCGGCTCGGCCGAAAGAAGATCCTCGAGGTCCACACGCGCGGCAAGCCACTGGCCCGGGAGATCGACGTCGATGCGCTGGCCGGCCAGACGCCCGGCTTCACCGGCGCGGACCTGTCGAACCTGGTCAACGAGGCCGCGCTCCTCGCCGCGCGCAACGGCAAGCGGGAGATCACCCAGGTGGAGCTCGAGGAAGGGATCATGCGCGTGATCGCCGGCCCCGAGAAGAAGACCCGGGTGATGTCGGGCAAGGAGCGGAAGATCACGGCCTACCACGAGATGGGCCACGCGATCGTCGGCCACTACCTGCCGAACTCCGACCCGATCCACAAGATCTCCGTGATCTCGCGCGGCCAGGCGCTCGGCTACACGATCTCCCTGCCCGGCGAGGACAAGTTCCTCACCACCCGCGCCGAGCTCCAGGACACGATGGCGATGACGCTCGGGGGCCGCGCCGCCGAGGAGATCGTCTTCGGCGAGGTCACCACCGGCGCCTCCAACGACCTGGAGAAGGTCACCGCGACCGCCAAGCAGATGGTGATGCGCTTCGGCATGTCGGAGAAGCTCGGACCGCGCGTGTTCGGCCACGACCACGGCCAGCCGTTCCTCGGGCGCGAGTTCTCCGCCGAGCCGGACTACAGCGACGAGATCGCGCGGGAGATCGACGACGAGATCCGACGGATCGTCGAGGCGGCGCACCTGCAGGCCAAGGACATCCTGAACAACCACCGCGCCTCGCTCGAGAAGCTCTCGGAGATCCTGGTCAAGCGCGAGACGATCGAGAAGGAGCAGTTCGAGGCCCTGCTCGACGACCAGACCGAGGAGCAGGTGTTCGGTGCCGAGGCGCCGCCGCCGCCCGAGCTGCCGATCCCGCCGGCGCCGGCCGGCGAGCGCCGTCCCGAGGGCCCGCGGCCGCTGCCGCGCCCGGGTCTGGCCGGCGGCACCGCCGAATAGCTCCCTGACGGTCTCCGGACGTCCGGCGACCGGCGACCGGCGCGGATGTTCCCGTCGCGCCCGGCCGTTGATCGGTAGTTCAAGGACGGACGACCGAAGAGGTACGAATGATTCGCAGGTTTGTTCCGCTGCTCGCCGCAGCGGTGTTCATGGCCATGCCCGCGTCGGCACTGGCGATCGCCGGCGGAGCGACGCGCACGTGGGTCTCCGGAACCGGAGACGACGCCAATCCGTGCAGCCGCACGGCGCCGTGCAAGACGTTCGCCGGCGCCCTCTCCAAGACGAACAACGGTGGGGAGATCGACGCGATCGACCCCGCCGGATACGGCACGGTGACGATCGCCAATCCGGTGACGATCTCGGGGGTCGGGACCGACGCGGCGATCCTCGCCTCCGGGACGAACGGCGTCAACATCATCGTTCCCGCGGGGCAGACCGTTGTGCTGAACGACCTGCACCTCAACGGTCAGGGCACCGGTCTGAACGGCGTGTCGATCACCGGCTCCGGCCACGTGCTGATCGAGAACAGCGAGATCTTCGGCTTCGCCGACAACGGCATCTCGTTCACGCCGAGCGCCGGGGGATCGCTCGAGGTCATCAACAGCGTGATCCACGACAACGGGCAGGACGGGCTGCTCACGACCGCGCCGAGCAGCGGCTCGGATTCGGTGACGCTCGAGACCGACAGCTTCGACGGCAACGGCTGCGGCGTCGCGGTCGGACCGGGAACGGCGCCGTTCGGCACGGCGACCTGCGGGACCGCCGCCAGCGGGAACACGCGGCCGGTCGCCGTCGATGCGTCCGGCGTGACGATGTCGCAGAACGCCGGCATCGGCCTGCTGGTCAATGGATCGGGCGCTCAGGCCGAGATCGCGGGGAGCACGTTGACCGCCGATGCCACCGGCCTGGCCACGCTGAACGGCGGCCAGATCGTCGAGATCGGCGTGGGCAACGCGGTGTTCGGCAACGGTGCGAACGGCGCGCCCACCGCGACCCAGAGCGCGCAGCTCATCACCGGGCCAGCCGGTCCGGCGGGTCCGGCGGGGCCGGCCGGGCCTCAGGGGCCGGCGGGCGCCAACGGCAAGCCGGGGGCGGCGGGACAGGTCGAGCTCGTCACCTGCGCCACGACGACGAGGACCAAGCACGTCGCGGGCAAGACCAAGAGGGTCAAGGTCCAGACCTGCACCGCGAAGGTCGTGTCGAGCACGGTCAAGTTCCGGACCGCGCAGGCGACGGCCGCGGCGACGCTGTCGCGGGCGGGGCGGATCTACGCCACCGGCCGGATCGCCGTCGGTGCGCAGAACGTCCTGGGCGAGCTCATCCCGCGGCGGGCGATCCCGGCGGGGCGCTACGTGCTCACGGTGAAGCGCGGGGGACGCGTCATCCGCCGTCAGCTCGTCAGCGTGCGCTGAACCGGGCTCGTGCTCGATTTGGGGCGCGACGCGGACCAAATCGAGCACGTCCCCGGGTAACGTGGCCTTAAATGGGTCGCGTCCTCCTCTCCGCCACCCGCATCTGGGTCCCGGTGCTGATCGCCATCGCGGGCGTGGTCGGGATCGTCCTCGGCCACGGCCGCACCGGCGCGGCCGGCGCCGGCGTGGGGCTGGTGATCGTGGCGTTGATCGTGTGGATGATCAACTGGCTGTTCCGGATGAGCGTGTCCAGCAACCGCGACCGCGACCGCGAGGAGGAGGCGCGCGACTACTTCGACCGGACCGGGCACTGGCCCGACGAGCGGTGAACCCCCGATGAGCTCCGCGGGCCCGGACTTCCGGATCATGGGCGTCATCAACGTGACGCCGGACTCGTTCGCCGATGGCGGCCGCTACCTGGACCCCGGCGCGGCGATCGCCCACGGGCTCGAGCTCGAGCGCGAGGGGGCGGACATCCTCGACATCGGCGGCGAGTCCACCCGTCCCTGGTCGGAGGGCGTCTCGGCGGCCGAGGAGAGCCGGCGGGTGCTGCCGGTGATCGAGGGGCTGATCGGCGCCGGCGCCTCCGCGGAGATCTCGATCGACACCTCGAAGGCGGCGGTGGCGCGGGACGCCCTCGACGCCGGCGCCACGCTCGTCAACGACGTCACGGCCTTCCGGGGCGATCCGCAGATGGCGGCGCTGGTCGCCGAGCGCCAGGTCGACTGCTGCCTGATGCACATGCTCGGGAGCCCGCGCACGATGCAGGAGGACCCGCGCTACGACGATGTGGTGTCGGACGTCAAGGCGTTCCTCGAGGAGCGGATGGCGTTCGCGATCGCGGAGGGGGTCGACGAGGAGCGGATCCTGCTCGACCCCGGGATCGGGTTCGGCAAGACGCGCGAGCACAACCTCGAGCTGCTCAGGCGGCTCGACGAGCTGGTGGCGATCGGCCGGCCGGTGGTGATCGGCACGTCGCGCAAGTCGTTCCTGGGCGGGATCACCGGCCGCGAGGTGGACGATCGCCTCCCCGCGTCGATCGCGTCGAACGTGCTCGCGTACGCGCGTGGCGCGCGCGTGTTCCGGGTCCACGACGTGCAGGCCACGCGGGACGCCCTGCTGGTGGCTGCTGCTACGGTCACGGCGCCATGGACGACGACGACGCCGAAGAGTTCGACGACGTAGACGAGGAGGGCGAGGAGGGACATCCCGAGCCCGAGGTGACGATCGAGATCAGCGGGCTGTCGCTGTTCACGCACGTCGGTGTGACCGCCGCCGAGCGCGAGGTCGGGCAGCGGCTCGTGCTGGACCTGCGGATCGACGTGGGCGACTGCGACGCCACCGTCACCGACCGCATCGAGGACACGATCGACTACGCCGAGGTGTGCGAGTCGGCCAACCTGGTGGCGCAGCTGCGCTCCTACAAGACGCTCGAGCGGCTGTGCTCGGCGATCACCGACCGCCTGCTCGAGCAGTACAAGGCACACGCGGTGTGGGTCAAGGCGGCCAAGCCCGAGCCGCCGATCCCGCTTCCGGTCAGCGAGGTGTCGGTCGAGGTGTGGCGCGAGGCGGAATGACGCCTGGCTTCTTGGGCCTGGGGTCGAACATCGGGGACCGCCGCGCTCATCTGGAGGCGGCGGTGCGCGAGCTGCCGGCGCGCGGCGTCCAGATCGTCGCGTCTTCATCGGTCTACGAGACCGAACCGGTCGGCCTGGTGCTCGACCAGCGCGACTTCCTCAACGGCGTGCGTGCGGATCGAGACCGCGCTCGGACCGGAGGAGCTGCTCGATGCGTGCAAGGCGGTGGAGCGCGAGCTCGGCCGCGCCGCCGGGGGCCCGCGCCACGGACCGCGGGTGATCGACGTCGACCTGCTGCTGCTGGACGGGATCGAGTACGAGTCCGAACGGCTCACGCTGCCCCACCCGGAGGTTCGCTCGCGGCGCTTCGTGCTCGTCCCGCTGCTCGAGCTCGATCCGGAGAGCCGCCCGCTCGCCGACGCCCTCGCCGCGTTCGGCGACGGCGGCCAGGCCGTCCGGCGCGTCGGCCCTCCGCTGATCTAGATTCCCGCGCACGATGCTCCTCGTCGTCGACGTCGGCAACACCCAGACGCATTTCGGGCTGATCCGGCCCGAGGACGGGTCGATCATCGAGCACTGGCGCTTCGCCACCGTGCGCGAGTCCACGGGCGACGAGCTCGGCGCGGCGCTGTCGAACCTGCTCGGGCTGCGCGGCTACTCGTTCCGCGACGTCGACGCCTCGATCGTCTCCTCGACCGTGCCGCAGCTCTCCGAGCAATGGGCGCTGACCGCGGACCGCTACCTGGACCATCCGATGATGGTGGTCGGACCCACGCTGCGCACCGGGATGCCGATTCGCTACGACAATCCGTACGAGGTCGGCGCAGACCGGCTGGCCAACGCGGTGGCGGCCTACGAGCGAATCCAGGACGCCTGCGTGGTCGTCGACTTCGGCACCGCGATCACCTACGACATCGTGTCGGCGGCCGGCGAGTACCTGGGCGGGATCATCACGCCGGGCGCCGAGATCTCGATCGACGCCCTGTACGACCGCGCCGCCAAGCTTCCCAAGGTCGAGCTGCGCGAGCCGCGCTCGCTGATCGGCAAGTCGACCGTCGACGCGATCCGCAGCGGGATCGTGCACGGCTTCGCCGGTCAGGTCGACGGCATCGTCGGCCGGCTCCGGCGCGAGCTCGGCTCGGACACGACCGTGATCGCCACGGGCGGGCTGGCCGGCGTGCTCGTGCCCTTCATCCGCGAGACGATCGACGACGTCGACGACCTGCTGACGCTGACCGGGCTGCGCCTGATCTGGGAGCGCAACCAGGCTGAGTAGGGGCCGGGCCGGGCGCTCCGGTCAGACCGGGGGGAGCGCCACCTCGGGCGTCCGCGCCACCGTGGCGGCGAGGATCAGGAAGGTGCGGCTGCGGCGAGCGCCGGGCTCCTCCTGCTCGGCCGCGTCGTAGGTGTCGAGCAGCTTGCGCACCGCGGCGAACACGGGCGCGTCGTCGATCTCCTCGGGTACGTCGCAGGCCAGCCGGGCCAGGGCCAGCATCTCGGTGGCGTCGCCGCCCCGGAAGGTGGCGATCGCGGCCAGGAGGAGGAACTCGGCCACCCGGTCGAGCAGGATGTGCGGCGCCCGCTCGCGCTCGCCGACCGGCGGTCCCGCGGGCTGGAGCGGCTCGGCCGCGGCCAGTTGCAGCGACTGGCCCGAGCCGATCGAGCGGATCTGCTCGGCGGAGAGCCCGACCTGGAGCGCGGTCCGGAGCTGGAACGCGGCCGAGAACGCGGTGTTGCCGTACGGCGCGTCTGAGGCGAACACGATCTGCCCGGGCGGCACGAGCGAGAACAGGGCCTGGAGGTCCGCCGGCATCCACCAGGCGGTGTCGAACAGGAGGTTGGGATGGTCGCCCGCCACGCGCCAGATCCAGCTCAAGTCGCAGATCCCGGCGTGGGCCAGGATCAGCCGCGCGTCCGGGAAGCGCTCGGCCAGCTGAACCGCGTGCAGGCCCAGCGCGGGGATGCCGCGGCCGGCGTGGATCAGGACGGGCAGCGAGCGCTCGTGGGCGAGCGCCACCACATCGGCAACCGCGGGATGGTCGAGCGTGAACTGCTCGGCGCGCGGGTGGAGCTTGATCCCGCGGGCGCCGGCGCCGAGGGCGCGCTCGGCCTCGGGCACCGGGGTGTCGTGGGGGTTCACGCGGCAGAAGGGCACGAGGTGGCCGTCGGACTCCCGCGCCGCGTCGATCACCGCGTCGTTGGCCGCCCGGTAGCCGTCGGGCTCGTGGAACGGGAACACGAACGCGCCCCGCGCCCGCGCGTGCTCGAGCGTCTCCAACAGCTCGCCGGCGTCCTGGCGCATGCCGTCGGGGTCGTTCTCGCCGAGGTGCGTGTGGGCGTCGAACAGGGTCAGGTCGGGCACCTGGGCGAGCACGACGTCGACCCACGGCTGAAGCTCGGCGAGGTAGTCCATCTCCTGATTCGTACCATGAAGCCGTGCCGCGAACCCTCACCGACCACTGGACGCTGGGCGGCGTCTCGATCCCCAACCGGGTCGTGCTCGCGCCGCTGGCCGGGATCGGCAACTGGTTCGTGCGCCTGCAGGCCAGGCGGTTCGGCGCCGGGCTGGTGGTGTCGGAGATGGTCTCGAGCTTCGCCGTGCACTACCGCAACGAGCGCACCTGCCGCGAGCTCCTGCGCATCCATCCCGAGGAGCATCCGGTATCGGTGCAGCTGTTCGGGCACGATCCCGACGTGATGGCCTCGGCGGCGGAGACCGTGGCCGCCGCGGGCGCCGACCTGATCGACATCAACATGGGCTGCCCGGTGCCCAAGGTGTGCAAGACCGGCGCCGGCGCGGCGCTCCTGGCCGATCCGGCGCGGGCGGTGGCGGTGGCGCGGGCGGCGGCGCGCGGCAGCGGGCTGCCGGTCACGGTCAAGCTGCGCTCCGGACAGCGGCCGGGCGACCTCGGCGGCGTCGCGATGGCGCGCGCGCTGGCGGAGTCCGGGAGCGTGGCCGGCTTGTGCATCCACCCCCGGCACGCCACGCAGCGCCACAAGGGGGCGCCCGACTACGAGCTCGTGCGCGAGCTCGTCGATGAGCTGCCCGTGCCCGTGCTCGTCTCCGGCGGACTGCAGACGCCCGAGGCGGTCCTCGACGCGTTCGAGCGGACGGGCGCGGCCGGCGTGCTGCTCGCGCGCGGGTCGCTCGGGAACCCCTGGCTGTTCGAGCAGGTGCTCGGCCGGCGCGACGGCGAGCCCGACGCGGACGAGATCCTCACCGAGCTCGACTGGGTGATCGAGCGCGCGCGTCGAGCACCTGGGCGCCGAGCGCGCCACCCGCTACCTGCGCAAGTTCTATCCCTGGTACGTGGAGCGGCTCGGCGGGGGCAAGGCGCTCCAGGCGGCGCTCCAGACCGCGCCCACGCTCGAGCACGCGCGCGCGTTGCTCTGGGAAACGGCGCAACCCGCGGCCGCGTAGTAGTAGGGTCCCGGCCCGTTCGAGGCCTGGGAGGGCAGATGCTGAGGTTCGTGCGTGCGAGTGCGCTGGTGTTCGTCGTCGCGATGGCCGCGGCCGCGCCCGCCGGCGCGCAGGTGGTGCCGCCGCTGCCGCCGCTGCCGGGCACCTCGCCCCCGGGCGCCACCGTCGCGCCGTACGGCACGAACGACTTCGGGGGCTTTCGCAACATCCTGCCTCCGGGCGCGAACGGGTTCGACAACCTGCCGCAGCTGCTCGCGTTCGAGGCGAACAAGACCTATCCGCCGCACGCCAACGACCAGCTGGCGATGTACTCCAACCTGACGACCGCCGCGCCCGGCATCACGGCCGCGACGATCCCGCAGTTCTACAAGGACGCCACCTTCGGGGTGCCCGCGAGCGACGTCGAGAGCAGCGGAGAACCCCGAGGCGGGCGTGACCATCGTCCGCGACAAGGGGTTCGGCGTCCCCCACATCTACGGGGACACCCGTCCCGAGCTGATGTTCGGGATCGGCTACGCCACGGCCGAGGACCGGCTGTTCTTCATCGACGTGCTCCGCCACGCCGGCCAGGGCGACCTGGCGTCGTTCGCCGGCGGCGCCAACGTGGGGATGGACGAGCAGGTGTGGTCGGACGAGCCCTATACCCAGCAGGACCTCGTCAACCAGGTCAACTGGGGTCGCGCCCAGCAGCCATACGGGCCGCAGATCTTCTCCGACGCGCAGAACTACGTCGACGGCATCAACGCCTACATCGCCAAGGCGCAGCTCAACCCGCTGATGGTCCCCGGCGAGTACTTCGCGATCGGCCAGCCGCAGGGCCCGCAGCCGTTCACGGTCGAGGACGTGGTCTCGATCGCGACGCTGGTGGGCGGCATCTTCGGCAAGGGCGGCGGCGACCAGCTCTCGAACGCGATCCTGTACGAGAACCTCAAGCAGAAGTTCGGGCGCGAGCACGTACAACGTGCTCGGCTCGCCCGAGCTCGTGGCCGCCGCCGCGTGCGCCCAAGAAGAAGGCGAAGCCGGCGCCCCACCGCACCGCTCCGGCACCGTCGTTCACCGGCGGCCCGACCTTCGCCCGGCCGCGGCCAAGAAGAAGAAGCCACCACGCCTGTCGACCACGCGGGCTTTGCCACGTTCCGCAGCCTGGTCGATCCCTCCGACCCCGAGGCTCCGACCACGGTGCGCGGGCCAGTCGTTCCCGTACCAGACGCTCCACCTGCCGAGCAAGGCGGAGCTGAAGACGATCGCCCTGCCCGATCCGCGGCTCGGTGTCGCTCGTCAACCACGTCGACCGCGGGCTGCGACTCCGCCCGGGCTTGCCGCTCGGCCCCTGACCGTCGCCGACAAGCACTCGCCGCGCAGCATCGGCACGGCGCTCGGCCCGCAGCGCCAACGCCGGCCCTGGCCTGCTCTCGCTGCCCAAGACGGACTCGAACGCGCTCCTGGTCAGCGCCAAGGACAGCGCCAACGGCCATCCGCTGGCGGTGATGGGCCCGCAGGTCAGCTACTTCACGCCCGAGATCCTGATGGAGGAGGACATCCACGGGCCGGGGATCGACGCCGACGGCGCCGCCTTCCCGGGGGTCAACCTGTACGTCGAGCTCGGGCCACGGCCGGGACTACGCGTGGTCGGCGACCTCGGCGGGACAGAACATCGTCGACACGTTCGCGGTGCCGCTGTGCAACCCGAGCGGCGGCACGGTCTCGACCTCGTCCGACTACTACCTGCTCCACGGCCAGTGCGTGGCCATGGAGAAGCTGGTCCGCACCGAGTCCTGGCACCCCAACCTGGCCGACTCGACGCCCGCCGGGCTCGATCACGCTCGAGACCGACCGGACCGCGTACGGGCTGGTCATCGCCCGCGCGCGCATCGGCGGGCGCCCGGTCGCCTACACGAACCTGCGCTCGACCTACATGCACGAGCTCGACTCGGCCGCAGGGCTTCGACGTCTTCAACGACCCGGCCGCGATGCGCTCCCCGCAGGACTTCTTCAACGCCGCGAGCAAGATCGGCTACACGTTCAACTGGTTCTACACCGACAACAAGCACATCGCGTACTTCAACTCGGGGCAGAACCCGGTGCGCGCGCCGCACACCGACCCGCTGTTCCCGAGCTGGTCGACGGACGCCTGGCAGGGGTGGAAGGGCGCGGCTCAGTCGACGCCCGCCTCCTCCGTCGAGCAGGACACCGGCGAGAACGCCCACCCGCACGCCACCGACCAGTCGTTCTTCACGAGCTGGAACAACAAGCAGGCGCCGGGCTACAACGACACCGCCACCGGCCAGGAGTACGCCTCGATCTACCGCTCGCAGCTGCTCGACAACAACATCAACCACTACATGGCGGCCAGCCACAACAAGATGACGCTGGCCGACCTGATCAACGCCATGGGCAACGCCGGCACCCAGGATCTCCGCGGGGTCGAGGTGCTGCCCTACGCGCTCCAGATCATGGGCCACCCCAAGGGCGCGTTGGGCACCGCGGTGAACGAGCTGCGCACCTGGGTGGCGAGCGGCTCGCACCGGATCAACCGCGAGCATCCCGGCGCCTCGGGCAATTACGACCAGAGCGACGCGGTCCGGATCATCGACGCCTGGTGGCCGCTGCTGGTCAAGGCGGAGTTCGGCCCCACGCTGGGGTCCTCGCTCCTGAACCAGGTCGAGGGCGACTTCCCGATCAACGACGAGCCCGGCCACGGCACCTCCGGGCCCCACCTCGGGTCCGCGTTCGACGTCGGCTTCTACGGGATCGTGCAGAAGGACCTGCGCTCGGTCTCGGGCGCCAAGGTGGCGGGGCCGCTGAACCGCGAGTACTGCGGTGGCGGCTCGCTCGGCAAGTGCCGGGCCGCGCTCGATAGCTCGCTGGCGGCCGCGGTGGGGGTGCCGGCGACGAGCGTGTACCCCGCCGATGGCGTGTGCAAGGCCGGCGATCAGATGTGCTCGGACTCGATCCAGTTCCGGGCGATCGGCGCGATCACCCAGCCGCTGATCGAGTGGGTCAACCGGCCGACGTTCCAGCAGGCGGACTCGATCCTGGGCCACGGGGCGGGTTAGGCGTTGGTCTAGACGGGACCGCGCGCAGCAAGGCGGTCAGGACTACGGCTTCAGCGGACCCTGGATCTGGGACAATCCGGCCGTTCGTTCCTGGGCGGGGGCGGAGCGCCGAATGCGGTGCGTCCGGGTGCCTCAGGCCACCACCTACAGAGGAGAAGGCAGGATGGATTGCACTGGACGCGCGCTGTCGCGGCGCGTCTTGACGGCTGGACTTTGTGCCGCCGTGCTGGTTACCGCGCTTGCCGCGACCGCCCTCGGCGCAACGGCCAGCCTGACGCGGTTCCTGGTTCGATCCGGCGAGGAGACCGGGTTCACCGTTCGAACGAAGCCCGAGGTGATCAAGACCATCAAGGCGTTCGACAAGGGCGACCCGAACGCCAAGCGCGATGCCGTGAAGCTCAAGAAGCTCGGTTTCGTCGAGGCGATCGAAGAGCAGCTGTCCGGGCCGCACAAGGCGGTGGGCGGCACTGATGTCGTCGAACTGGCCAACGCCGCGGGAGCTCGCGCTTTCACCGCGCACGAGGTGGCGAAGCTGAAGTCCCAGGGGAAGGGCCGATATACGCGGCTCGAGGTGCCAGGCGTCGCGTCTGCCGCCGGGTGGGCGTTCGAAGGGTCCTCCCACTCGGGATATTCCGTCAATGTCTACTGGGTTATGGGCGCTGCTCGCTGTTCGCAGGCGACGCGGGGCCCGGGTCCAAGCCAGACGTCGCACCGGTGATCGCTGCCGTGAAAGCGGTACACCGCCGGACGGGCGCGACCTGCCCGTAATCCCGCCCGCCATCCGGGCAAGTGGCTGCGCGCGCGGCACGGATGCCGCGCGCAACCGGCCCCACGGATGACCGGCCGCAGGCCGGGCCCCAAAGGCCCCGAAACGCGCTGTCTATACTCATCCGCCCACGCCTCCCGGAAGCGTGAATTCTCCCGCTCACGTGGCGGGTTTTCTTCGTCCAAGAACGCTCCAATTACAGGTCTTTCCTATGCCCAAGGACGTCATCCTCACCCCCGAAGGCCTCGTCAATCTGAAGGCCGAGCTCGACGAGCTGTCCACGAGCCGCCGGCGCGAGATCGCGGCCCGGATCAAGGAGGCGCGCGAATTCGGCGACATCTCCGAGAACGCCGAGTACGACGACGCCAAGAACGAGCAGGCGATGCTCGAGGCCCGGATCGCCCAGCTCGAGGACAAGCTGCGCTCCGCCACCGTCATGGACCCCTCCGACCTCGGCACCGACGTGGTGCGGGTCGGCTCGGTCGTGCACGTCAAGGACGAGGCCGGCAAGAGCACCAAGTACACGATCGTGGGGTCGGCCGAGGCCAAGCCGGCTGAGCGCAAGCTGTCCAACGAGTCGCCCGTCGGGAAGGCGCTGCTCGGGCGCAAGAACGGCGAGGAGGTCGCGTTCGCGACCCCCAAGGGCGAGCGCAAGCTGAAGATCACCAAGATCGACGTCCAGTAGCGGCTCGGGGCCGGGCATGGCCGAGGAGCCCGAATCCGACCTGCTGGCGGCGCGGCGCCGGAAGCTCGAGGCGCTGCGCGCCGCGGGTCTCGATCCCTTTCCCGCACGCGTTTCCCGGGGTCGAGCCGATCGCCGACGTGCGCGCGCTGCACGAGCGGCTGGCCGACGGGGAGGAGACGACGGTCTCGCATCGCGTGGCCGGGCGCCTCGCCGCCCGGCGCGGCCAGGGCAAGATGGCGTTCCTCGACCTGGTCGATCGCTCGGGGCAGATCCAGCTGCAGGCGCGCTCGGACGTGCTCGGAACGGAGGCGATGGAGCAGCTGCTGTCGCTGGACCTGGGCGACCTGATCGGCGTCGACGGGACCGCGTTTCGCTCCCGCCGGGGCGAGCTCACGCTGCGGGTCGACAGCTTCGCGCTGCTCGCCAAGTCGCTGCGCCCGCCCCCCGAGAAGCACCATGGCCTGAAGGACGTGGAGACCCGGTTCCGCTACCGCGAGCTCGATCTGATCGCCAACCCCGAGGCGCGCGAGCTGTTCATCCTCCGCGCGAAGGTGATCTCAGCCATCCGGCGCTTCCTCGACGAGCAGGGCTTCGTCGAGGTCGAGACGCCGGTGCTCCAGCCCCTGTACGGCGGGGCGGCGGCGCGTCCCTTCACCACCCACCACAACGCGCTGGATCGCGATTTCTACCTGCGTATCGCCACCGAGCTCTACCTCAAGCGGCTGATCGTGGGCGGGCTCGAGCGCGTGTACGAGCTCGGCAAGGACTTCCGCAACGAGGGGGTCGACACCACCCACAACCCCGAGTTCACGATGCTCGAGTTCTACGAGGCGTACGCCGACTACAGCGACATCGCGCAGCGGTGCGAGCAGCTCGTGGCCTACGTCGCGGCGGCGGTCGGGTACTCCGGCGAGATCGATCTCTCGGCGCCGTGGAAGCGGGAGACGATCACCGAGGCCATCCGGACGCGGACCGGGATCGACATCGGCGAGTACCCGGACCGGGAGGCGCTGGCGGGGCGCGATGCGCTCGTGCGGGATGAACGTGCCCCCGGACGACACCTGGCCCCAGCTCGTCGACGAGCTGCTCTCCAAGCACGTCGAGCCGACCCTGACCGAGCCGACGTTCATCCTCGACTACCCGGTGGCGATGTCCCCGTTCGCCAAGAACCACCGCTCCGACCCGAGGCTGGTCGAGCGCTTCGAGGCCTATGTCGACGGGATGGAGGTCGCGAACGCGTTCACCGAGCTGAACGACCCCGACGAGCAGCGCCGGCGATTCATCGCCCAGCGCGAGCTGGCCGGCGCCGGCGACGCCGAGGCGCAGCCCTACGACGAGGCGTTCCTGCGCGCGCTCGAGCAGGGCATGCCGCCCACCGGGGGGATCGGGATCGGGATCGACCGGCTGGTGATGGTGATGAGCGGCCGGCGCTCGATCCGCGAGGTCGTGCTGTTCCCCGCGATGCGCGACTGAGCTCCGGCGCGGACGCGAAACCGCTGCCAGGAGAGGGCATCCGGGCCTCGAAATCTCTACTCAACTTGACCGGAAACACCGTGTGTCGTTGGGCACACCGGAATCGGGGTACGAAAAAGAGCCATCAGACCTGCTGGTAGACTGGGACGTGGCCCGAGAGAGAACCGTTTCGCTCATCGATCTACGGCCCGGGGCCGATTAAATGAGTGCAGCGGAGTTCTCGCGTCCCCAGAGCCGTCCATGACTTTGGCAGGGTAGGAGAGCCCAGGAAAGAAAACCCTCGACCGAACACCGCCCGAGTACCCGTCGCATCAGAGAGAAGGATCATGTTCGAGCGATTTACAGAGCGAGCCCGTCAGGTCGTCGTCCTGGCGCAGGAAGAGGCGCGAACGCTCAAGCACAACTACATCGGCACCGAGCACATCCTGCTTGGCCTGCTGCGGGAGGAAGAGGGCCTGGCGGCACGCGTCCTGGAGTCACTTGACATCACGGTCGAGCGCGTGCGCGCTCAGGTCGTGCGCATCGTCGGCTCCGGCGAGGAGGTCACCTCCGGCCAGATTCCCTTCACCCCGCGGGCCAAGAAGGTCCTCGAGCTCGCCCTGCGCGAGGCGCTGAGCCTCGGCCACAACTACATCGGCACCGAGCACATCCTGCTCGGCCTGGTGCGGGAGAACGAGGGCGTGGCCGCTCGCATCCTGCTCGACTTCGATGCCGACTCGGAGAAGATCCGCAACGAGGTCATCCGCATGCTTTCGGGCCCCGGCAGCCGCCAGCGCGGCTCCGGTGGCGCGGCCGGCGCGGGCGCTGCGCCCCCCGGCGAAGGCAAGAAGTCCTCGAAGCTGCTCGACCAGTTCGGGCGCAACCTGACCAAGCTCGCCGCCGAGGGCAAGCTGGATCCGGTCGTCGGTCGTGAGACCGAGATCGAGCGGATCATGCAGATCCTGTCCCGGCGGACCAAGAACAACCCTGTTCTGGTGGGCGAGCCGGGCGTGGGCAAGACCGCCGTGGTCGAGGGCCTCGCCCAGCGCATCACGAACGCCGACGTCCCCGAGCTGCTCAAGGGCAAGCAGATCTACACGCTGGATCTGGCCGCCCTGGTCGCGGGCTCGAAGTACCGCGGAGAGTTCGAGGAGCGCCTCAAGAAGGTGATGAAGGAGATCACCCAGCGCGGCGACATCATCCTGTTCATCGACGAGCTCCACAACCTGGTCGGCGCGGGTGCGGCCGAGGGCGCGATCGACGCCGCTTCGATCTTGAAGCCGGCCCTGGCCCGGGGCGAGCTGCAGACGATCGGCGCGACGACGCTCGAGGAGTACCGCAAGTACCTGGAGCGGGACTCCGCCCTGGAGCGCCGCTTCCAGAAGATCACCGTCGACCAGCCGACGACCGAGGAGACCGTTCAGATCCTGAAGGGCCTCCGCGACCGCTACGAGCAGCACCACAAGGTGAACATCACCGACGAGGCTCTCGAAGCCGCAGCGGACCTCGCGGATCGCTACATCTCCGACCGGTTCCTGCCCGACAAGGCGATCGACCTGATCGACGAGGCCGCGTCACGGATGCGGATCAAGTCGATGACCTCCCCGCCCGTGTACCGCGAGCTCGAGGACGAGATCGACGAGACGCGCCGGGCCAAGGAGGAGTCGATCGAGTCCCAGGAGTTCGAGAAGGCCGCGAACCTGCGGGACAAGGAGCGCCGGCTGACGCAGAAGAAGCGCGAGCTCACCGAGCAGTGGGACGCCGGCGAGTCGACCGAGCGCCCCTCCATCGGCGAGGAGGAGATCGCCGACATCGTCTCGATGTGGACCGGCATCCCGGTGTTCAAGCTCACCGAGGCCGAGACGCAGAAGCTGATGCGGATGGAGGAGGAGCTCCACAAGCGCGTCATCGGGCAGCACCCGGCGATCGAGGTCGTCTCCAAGGCGATCCGGCGCTCGCGGGCCGGCCTCAAGGACCCGAAGCGGCCGACCGGCTCGTTCATCTTCCTGGGCCCGTCGGGCGTGGGGAAGACCGAGCTGGCGCGGACCCTGGCCGAGTTCCTGTTCGGGGACGAGGACACGATGATCCGGATCGACATGTCCGAGTACATGGAGAAGCACGCGGTCTCGCGCCTGGTCGGGTCGCCTCCGGGCTACATCGGCTACGACGAGGGCGGCCAGCTCACCGAGGCGGTCCGCCGCAAGCCCTACAGCGTGCTCCTGCTCGACGAGATCGAGAAGGCGCATCCGGATGTGTTCAACATCCTCCTGCAGATCCTCGAGGACGGTCGCCTGACCGACGCGCAGGGGCGGACGGTGGACTTCCGGCACTGCATCGTGATCATGACCTCGAACATCGGGGCCTCTGAGATCGCTCGGAACACGCCGCTGGGCTTTGCGGTCAGCGACGACGAGACCGGGATCACCTACGAGGACATGAAGAACCGGATCATGGGCGAGCTGAAGAAGGTCTTCCGGCCCGAGTTCCTGAACCGGATCGACGATGTCATCGTGTTCCACAAGCTGGCCAAGGACGAGATCAAGGAGATCGTCGAGCTGCTCCTGCGGCGGATCCGCCAGTCGATGGCCGAGCGGGAGCTCCAGCTGGAGCTGTCCGAGCCGGCCAAGGACCTGCTCGTCGACAAGGGCTGGGATCCGGCGATGGGCGCCCGTCCGCTACGGCGTGCGATCCAGCGCTACATCGAGGATCCGCTGGCCGACTTCGTGCTCCGCTCGCAGGTCCCGTCGGGCTCGACCGTCATGGTCGACGCTCCGGGCGAGGACGGCAGCGACGGCACCGCCGGCGGCGACGGCGAGGTCAGGCTCACGGTGATCGAGCCCAAGGAGCCGCAGCCCACTCCGGTCGGCGTCGGCGGTGGCGAGGGCGGCGAGCCGGACGAGCAGGGCTCTGAAGGCCCGGACGCTCCCCGCGAGTCTGAGTAAGAAGCTGAGAGCCACGGCGGTCGCTTGTGCGGCCGCCGTTGTGCTCCTCGGCTGTGGTGGGGGGTCCCATTCGCCTGCTGCCGCCGCAGTGGGCGCCGCCCCCCGTGGCACCTTTGCCACCGGGCCTGCGCCCCCGCTGCAGGTGATCCCGGCGATCTCGCTGCGCTCCGGGTCCGCGCCGGCCGTACGCCCGCTCCCGGGCGCCGCGTGGAAGGTGTCGTTCGACGTCCGGGTGGCGCCGGGCGCCCGGCTGGCCGTGGGGGCCGGCACGGGCCGCGCGCTGGCGGGCTTCGTCGGCCGCCGGTCCGGGGGACCGATCTTGATCGTTGCCGGGCAGGAGATTCAGCGCGCGACGCGTCCGGGGTGGCTGCACAACGGATGGCTGCACGTGGAGGCGACCCCGACCGCGCTGAGCGTCGACGGACGCGTGGTGTCGCGGACGGCCTCCGGGGCGCGGGGGCCGCTCACCTTTGTCCTCAGCGGTGGGCGGGCGAGCGTGGCCGGGCTGATCATCTCCTCGGGGACGGATCGGGGCGCGCTGCTGCTCCACCGGGTGGCCGAGCTTCATGCGCGGGTGCCGGCGGGGCGCTTCCCGCTGGGGGCGACGCTGGGCGACCGGATCACGTACGCCGACCGGTACTGGACGAGCGGGTTCTATGCCGGGGCGCTGTGGCAGGCGGCGGCGCTGGCGCCCGGGGCGGGCGGCGCGCGCGATGTTCACGCGGTGGGCCGTGGCGGCGACGGTGGATCACTTCGGGCAGGAGCGCAGGCCGACCCACGACGTCGGGTTCATGTACGGCGAGTCGTCGCTGGCGGCGTGGCGGGCGCTGTGCTCCCGGCGTGTTCCGGCGGGGCGGGTGGCGCTGTGCGCGCGGTTGAAGCGGAGCGTCCTGGCCGCCGCCGGGGAGCTGGTCGCCTTGGAGCGCACGAACGCCCTCGCCGGCACGATCCCCACGAACGCCACGAGCGGGGACACGATCATCGACAGCATGATGAACATCGCCTTGTTGCCGTGGGCGTCGCGCGTGACCGGGAATCCGGTGTACGCGCGGGTGGCTTTGCGGCACGCGTCGGTGGTGGCCTCGCTCCTGGTCCGGCCGGACGGATCGACGGCGCAGTCGGTCAACTTCGATCGCGCGACCGGACAGGTGCGGTTCGTCTCGACCCACCAGGGGCTGTCGAACACGAGCACCTGGTCGCGGGGGCAGGGCTGGGCGGTGTACGGGTTCTCTGTCGGCGGCGGTGGATCTGCACTCCGCGGCGTTGCTGCGGGTGGCTCTGCGGACGGCCGGCTACGTGGCGCGGCGGTTGCCGGCGGGCGGGATTCCGCTGTGGGACTACGACGCGCCGGCCGGGGCGCCGGTGGACGTGTCCGCCGGCGTGATCACCGCCGCCGGCCTGCTGCATCTGGCCTCGGCGTGCCGGTCGTTCCCGGGGGTGTGCGTCCGGCCGGGCCAGTGGTCGGCGCTGGGGCGGCGGATGCTGGCGGCGTCGCTGACGCGGGCGGACGGGCAGCCGCCCCTCGGGCTCCTGCCCGACCAGATACTCGACGAGCGGACGTGCGGGTGCACGGGGTCCGAGTTGATCTTCGGGCTGACCTACGGGCTCGAGGCTGAAAGGCTCTTGGGGCCGGTCCGCTAGCGCGGCCCGGCGTCCCTGGGGCCGGTGGCGCCGGGCATCCATGCCCGGCGCTCGTGGGGCCGGGGCGCCGGCGGGTCCGTGCGCCGGCGGGGTCCGTGCGCCGGCGGGGTCCGTGCGCCGGCGGGGTCCGTGCGCCGGCGGGGTCCGTGCGCCGGCGGGGTCCGCGCGCCGGCGGGGTCCGCGCGCCGGCGGCGCCTGACCGGGAAAATTGTTCCTTTCGACGCGCGAATCCCGTCGAGACCGAGCTTCTTCCCGCTGGACGGGAACTTCCTCGGTCTCGGCGATCCGGGCGCGCCGAGTGGAACGAACTTCCCGGTTGAGCGGCCGGTTCCGGCGCTGGCGGGGCGAATCTCGGCGCTAAGGGCTCATGCCGGAATTATTGAAGGTTTTGACGGCGTCTGGACGCGCCTGACGCCACCGGCTCGGCCTCACTTACCCCCAGTAGGCTCGGGCCGAGCCGGCGACGCCAGACACGCCCAGCCACTCGCCAAATTCCACCACTGATTTCGGCATGAGCCCTAACCCCGGGCAAAACGACGGCCCCGTGACAGGAAATCCGATCCCGCCGCACTTCTGCCCGCTGAGCGAGCAGAAGGGCGGCGGGATGAGATTTCGCGTCGTGCGGACGCACTTATGCTCGCCCCCGCGACCGACGTGTCACAACTCACGCGCCAATCGCAACAAACCTGCTTCGAACTCCGGTTTGCCGTCGGGACCCGGGCGTAGCCTGGATGGCGCACCATGCCTCGCGCCGCCTCCATCCACGTCTGCTCCGGCTGCGGGCAGGAGACGCCCCGCTGGGCGGGGCAGTGCCCGGGCTGCGGGGAGTGGAACACGCTCGTCGAACAGGTCCGGCCGGACCGGGCGCCGAGCGCCGGCGGGTCGCGGCGCGGCGCCCGCGCCAAGCCCGCCCGCCCGGTGGCGCTGCGCGACGTCGCGGCGGCCGAGCACGACCGGCTGAGGACCGGCATCGGCGAGCTCGACAACGTGCTCGGTGGCGGCCTCGTCCCAGGCTCGCTGGTGCTCCTCGGTGGCGCGCCCGGAATCGGGAAGTCGACGCTGACCACGATGGCCCTGGCCAACCTCCACGCCCAGGGCCGGCGCACCCTGTACGTCTCGGCCGAGGAGTCGGCGGCGCAGATCCGGTTGCGCGCGGAGCGGCTGCCCCAGACCGCGGCGCTGGCGATCCCGGTGATCGCCGAGACCGACCTGGACAGCGTGATCGCCACGCTCGAGCACGAGCGACCCGAGGTGTGCGTGATCGACTCCGTGCAGACCCTGCACTCGGGCGAGCTCTCGAGCGCGGCGGGGTCGGTGGCGCAGGTGCGCGAGGTCGCCGGCGAGATCATGCGCGTGGCCAAGTCGCTGCGGATCGCGGTCCTGCTCGTGGGACACGTCACCAAGGACGGCGCCCTGGCCGGGCCGCGCGTGCTCGAGCATCTGGTCGACTGCGTGCTCCAGTTCGAGGGCGAGCGCGAGCGGACGTATCGCACGGTCCGGGCGATCAAGAACCGGTTCGGCTCGACGAGCGAGGCCGGCGTGTTCGAGATGCGCGACGACGGCCTGGTCGAGGTGCTGGACGCCTCGGCGCGGTTCGTGGGCCAGGCCACCCGCGCGCCCGGGGAGCGTCGTGCTGTGCGCGATGGAGGGCTCGCGGCCGCTGCTCGTCGAGGTCCAGGCGCTCGTCAGCACCTCGGAGCTGGTGCCGCCGCGCCGGGTGGTCAGCGGAATCGACCGCAACCGGCTGGCGCTCGTGCTCGCGGTCCTGGGCCGCCACGCCGGCATCGGCCTCGGCGCCGCCGACGTGTTCGTGAACGTGGTCGGTGGCGTGCGGATCGAGGATCCGGCGGCCGATCTGGCCGTCGCGATGGCGGTGGCGAGCGCGGTCAGGCGGGTGGCGCTGACCGCCGGCGGGGGAGATCGGCCGCTCGCCTGCTTCGGAGAGCTCGGTCTCACCGGGGAGCTGCGGGCGGTGGCGCATGGCGATCGCCGCCTGGCCGAGGCGGACAAGTTCGGGCTCGCGCCGGTGGTCGAGCCCGAGGCCCATGGGACACTGCAGGCGGCGCTGGGTGCGGCGCTCGACAGAGGCAGCGGAGCGCGCGCGATCGCGGCCTGACGAGGCCGTCGACGGCGGGCGCTCCGGCGCCGGCGATGGCGCATCCCGTCCGTTATTCAGCACACAGGGGCGGGCCTTTATCCCTCAAGACCGGGTAAAATCGGTATCGATGCCGCCGCGATCCGGGGAAGAGCTCAAAGAAGAGCTCGAGTCTCGACAAGACTCCCGGTTGGTCAGGGCACTCGAGATGGTGGCGCCGGGAACGGCGCTGCGAGAGGGGATCGACAACATCTTGCACGCCCATACGGGCGGGCTGATCGTGATCGGGGACCTCGACGAGCTGGCGTTCCTGTTCTCCGGCGGGATCAAGCTGGAGCTGGAGTACTCGCCGGCCCTGCTGTACGAGCTGGCGAAGATGGACGGGGCGATCGCGCTGAGCGCCAACGCCACGAAGATCGTGCACGCCAACGTTCAGCTGACGCCGGACCCGACGATCCTCACGCTCGAGACGGGGACCCGTCACCGCACTGCGGAGCGCGTGTCCAAGCAGACCGACGCGCTCGTCGTCGCGATCTCCGAGCGCCGCGAGGTCGTCTCGCTGTACGTGGACGGCATCAAGTACATCCTCGAGGACATCCCGGTGGTGCTGGCCAAGGCCAATCAGGGCCTGGCCACGCTCGACAAGTACCGCAGCCGGCTCGACCAGGTCTCGACCCGCCTGACCGCGCTCGAGTTCGAGGGCGGCGCCACGCTGCACGACGTCCTCACAGTGCTGCAGCGGGCCGAGCTCGTGACCCGGATGGCCGTCGAGATCGAGCGCTACATCGTCGAGCTCGGCACCGAAGGCCGGCTGATCGAGATGCAGCTCGACGAGACGATGGTCGGCGTGTCGGCCGACAAGGCGGCGCTGGTGCACGACTACCTGGTCGACGACGACGACGCGAACTTCGCCACCGCGTTCGACGGGCTCGTCCGCCTGCCGCATCAGGACCTACTCGACTTCGGTCGCCTGGCCGAGCTGCTGGGCCACGACCGCAAGCTGAACACCCTCGACTACCCCGTATCTCCGCGCGGCTTCCGAATCCTGGGGCGCATACCGCGCTTGCCCAAGCTCGTAGTGCAGCGGATCGTCGACGAGTTCGGAGGACTCGAGGAACTGCTCGCCGCCACTGATGGCGAGCTGGAGACCGTCGACGGAGTCGGCGAGATCCGGGCGAAGGACATCCGAGAGGGCCTTCGCCGCCAGCAGGAGATCAATCTGGTGGACCGCTACCTGCAGACGTAGCACCACCTCCGTCGTGCAAAACCGCCTGCGGGCATCTCGCTCGCGCGGCCGGAAAGAGGAGGACACCATCACTGAGCTAATGGAAGAGCACCTGACGGACTTGGACGGTCCGGAGCCGGTGGCGCACGTCGAGTTCGAGATTGGCGACAGCGTGGTCTACCCGCACCATGGCGCCGGCAGGGTCATACGCAAGGAGCAGAAGGAGGTCCTCGGCGAGCGTCGCGAGTACCTGACGATCAAGATCCTGCACAACGACATGACCGTCATGGTCCCGACCGAGAACGCCGCCCTGGCCGGACTGCGCCGCGTGATCGACGAGGAGACGGTGAAGAAGGTGCTCGCCGTACTTCAGGACGAGTGCTCGGAGATGCCGAAGAACTGGAACCGCCGGTTCAAGCACAATCGCGACAAGATCAAGACCGGCGACATCTACGAGCTCGCCGAGGTCGTGCGCAATCTCGCCATCCGAGAGGCCGAGAAGGGCTTGTCGACTGGCGAGAAGCAGATGTACACGCGCGCCAAGAAGATCCTCGCCTCGGAGCTGATGTATGCGCTCGAGATGAACGAGGAAGAGGTCGAGCAGCACATCTACAGCCTGCTGAGCGACCCGTTGACCGCGAACGGCAGCGGCAAGGTGGCCGTAGCCGCCAAGTAGGGCCGCCGAACGCATGGCGGTCGCGTTGATCGTGGCCGCAGGTCGTGGGGAGCGTCTTGGGTCCGCGAGGCCCAAGGCGCTTGTCACGCTGGCCGGCAAGCCGATGCTGGAATGGAGCGTTGCCGCCCTGCGGGCCGTGGCGGCCGTGCAGGAGATCGTGGTCGCGCTGCCCGGGGACGAGCTCGACGCCGCACCCGCCGGCACGATCGCGGTGGCGGGCGGTGCAGTGCGCTCGGACTCGGTCCGGCGGGCGCTCGCCGCCGCCGGCTCCACCGGCTCCGGCGATCCCGTGATCGTGCACGACGCGGCTCGGCCGCTGGCCTCGCCGGGCCTGTTCGAGCGCGCGGTGGCGGAGCTCGAGCAAACGGGGGCCGATGCGGTGATCGCGGCCACGCCCGTCGCGGACACGGTCAAGGAGACGGACGGTGACCGTCGTCACGCGCACCGTCGATCGCACACGCCTGTGGGCGATTCAGACCCCGCAGGTGTTCCGCCGCGCCGCGCTCGAACGGGGGCTGGCCGACGACGAGCTGCTGGCGCGGGCGACCGACGATGCGTGGCTGATCGAGCAGCAGGGCGGCGTCGTGCGGGTGATGCCGGCGGGCGAGCCGAACTTCAAGGTGACCACGCCCGATGATCTGCGGCTGGCCGAGCTCCTCCTGGGGGAGCGGTGAGCGTCCAGACCGGCCTCGGCTACGACTGCCACCGGTTCGCGGACGGCCGCCGCCTGGTGCTCGGCGGGGTCGAGCTCGAGCACGAGCGTGGCCTGGACGGGCACTCCGACGCCGACGTGCTCACCCACGCGATCATCGACGCCCTCCTGGGCGCCGCCGCGCTCGGCGACATCGGAGAGCACTTCCCGGACACCGACGAGCGCTACCGCGACGCCGATTCGATCGCGCTTCTGCGGGCCGCGGTCGAGCTCCTGCGCGAAAGCGGCTTCACGCTGCGGCACGTCGACGCCACGGTCGTGATCGAGCGCCCCAAGCTCGCTCCGGTCCGCGAGCAGATCCGCGCGCGGCTGGCCGACGCGATGGGCCTCCCGCTCGAGCACGTGAGCGTCAAGGCGACCCGTGGCGAGGGGATGGGCTTCGTCGGGCGCGAAGAGGGCGCCGCGGCGCTGGCGCTTGCCACAATCGAGCGGTGAACGCGATCCACAACCGGCTGTGCTCGTCGGAATGGTGGGCGCAGCGGGTCGAGCAGAAGCTGATCCCCTTCGGGGTCGACGGCGTCGAGCTGGGCGACGACGTGCTCGAGATCGGTCCCGGCTTCGGGGCCACGACGCGTCTGCTGGTGGAGCGCGTGCCCCGGCTGACCGTCGTCGAGCTCGACGCTCGCTACTGCACGCGCCTGCGCGGGGAGCTGGGCGGGAGGCTGACCGTGGATCAGGGCGACGCCACGTCGCTGCCGTACGAGGACGGCCGCTTCTCCGCGGTCGTCTGCTTCACGATGCTCCACCACATCCCGGTGGCGAGCGACCAGGACCGCGCGTTTGCCGAGGTGGCGCGCGTGCTGGCGCCGGGCGGTGTGTTCGCCGGCACCGACAGTGTCGGCACGGGCTGGCTGTTCAAGTTGATCCACGTCGGTGACACGCTGCTGCCGATCGATCCGGACGGTCTGCCGGCCCGACTGAGCGCGGCCGGTCTGCCCGACGCGGAGGTTGGCCGCGCCGACCGCTCGTTCCGCTTCCGGGCGCGTAAGCCGGTCTGATCTGCGGCGGGCTACTGCGCCTGCGCCACGCGCCGGCCGGCGGCCCGCTCGCGCAGGCGCTCGTGCTCGACCATGCGCTCGAGCTGCTCGAGGCTCCGGCGGAGATGGCCCGACACCGTGGGCGCGGCCACGCGCTCGGCGAGCCCGCCGAACAGTCCCGACCCGGCCACCCCGTACGCGAGGCGGAGCTCCACGCGGGTGCGGCCGCCCGGGGCGTCGCGCAGCCGCCATCGGCCGCGCTGATCGAGGCCGGTGATCGATACCCAGGCCATCTCGCTCGGCGCGAGCCACTCCACGACCTCGATCAGACCGCCCACCTCGGCTGAGCCGACGCGGAACAGCATCCGGTAGCGGGCGCCCAGCCCGGCCGGTTGCTCGCCCGCCACCTCCCAGCGGGTCACGCCCGACATGAAGTTCAGGGTGTGTTCGGGATCGGTGATGATCGCCCAGATCTTCTCCTTGGGCGCCGCCAGGGTACGGCTGGCCGAGACTCTCATCCGATCACCGGAAAGCGGCGCTCAGAGGCGAGCGCGTCGAGCGTGTCCTGCATCGCGCGCAGGAGGTGGTCGTAGACGTCGCTGGGGTCGGGATCGGGCCCGAACTCGGCCGCGAGGTCGATCGGCGGCAGGGCCTCGATCGTGATCTTCGCCGGGAGTGGAATGTGGCCCAGCATGTCGCCGACGTTGATCCCCCACGGGAGCGCCAGCGAGATCGGGAGAACCTTGAGGCGGAGGATCCGATCGAGCGCCAGCAGACGCGCCAGCCGCTCGCCGCGACTCAGGAACAGCGCCGTCTCCTGGCCGCCGATGGACACCACCGGGACGATCGGGACGTTCTCCTCGATGGCAAGCCTGATGAAGCCCTTGCGGCCGTCGAAGTCGACGCGGTTGCGCTCCCAGCTCGGACGGTGAACCTCCACGTCGCCGCCCGGATATACGAGCAGCGCCGAGCCGTCGCGCAACGCCTTGTGGGCGTTCTCGGGCGACGCCGCCACCGTCCCGAACTTCCGCAGGAAGCCGAGCATCGGCAGCGACAGCACGAGGTTGTGGGCCAGTTGGTAGAAGTGCCGCTCCACGCCGAAGTACGTGCTGAAGGCCAGCGTGAACACGATCGTGTCGGGGGTCATGTTGCCCCCCGAGTGGTTGCCGACCAGCAGCACCGGACCCGAGTCGGGGATGTTCCCGAGGCCGCGCACCTCTCCGCGGAACCAGAGGCTCGCCAGCAGCCACAGGCGCGGCAGGTTCTCGCGGATGTAGTCGGGGTCGCGCTCGTCGAGGTCGGCCTTGGGAATGCGCCGCTGGGCTTGGCCGGCCAGCTCGCGCATCGCGCGCGCCACCAGCGACGCCCGGCCCTGTGGGCGTTCCGGCTCTGCGGGCGGCTCGCTCACATGGCCGTTGCGACCCGATCGATCGGCTACGTCCGCCTGCGCCATTTGGCGGCGAATCTTAGGCCGCCTGGATGCCGCGCCGCAACTGCTGACCCGCGTGCAGCCCGGCCGGCTCGACCCGCGCGAAGAAGTCCATTAGCAGCCTGTTCGTCTCCTCTGGCCGCTCGACCTGGGGGACGTGGCCGCAGCTCTCGAGCGTCACCTGCTCGGCGGTGGGAAGCCACTTGCTCACGTGGCGGCTGAACGCCGCCGGAATCAGCGGGTCGTGGCTGCCCCAGATGAACATCGCCGGCGGGCGCAGCTCGCTCAGCCGCGGGTAGAAGCCGTGACGGCCGAACGGCGCCTCCAGGTAGATGTTCCGGGCGCTCGACAGGAATGCATAGCGGGCCCCGGCGCTGTGGTAGATGCGACGGAACTCGTCGACCATGAGGTCGCCGATGGCCGGATCGAGCCGGTCACGGTCATAGAAGATGCTCTGGAACTGCGAGGCCACCATCGAGCGCCGGATGCTGTGGGGGAGGAGGCCGAACTCGGGCCGGAGCAGACGCACGACCGGGTGGAAGCCGCGCCGGATCCAGGCCACGGCCGGGCACAGCAGTCCGAGCCCCAAGACCCGCTCGGGTTCGGTCATGCCCATCTCGATTCCGATCCGGCCGCCCATCGAGTTCCCGACGACGTGACAGGCGGGGATGTCGAGCTCGTCGAGGAGCCCGATCATGATCTCCGCGAACCAGCGCGCGTTGTAGGCACCCAGCGCCGGCTTGGAGGAGGATCCGAAGCCGGGGAGGTCGGGGGCGTGGACGCGGTAGCGGCGGCTCAGCGCGGCCGCGGTCTCCAGGAACGAGGCGCGTGTGCCTCCGAGCCCGTGGATCAGGAGAACGTCCGGTCCCTGGCCCATGGTGAGGGTCGAGATCCGGTGCCGGCCGACGGGGATGTCGTGGATCTGGAGCAGCGGCGGACGGCCGCCCGGGAGGCGGAACATGCCCTCGAAGCCGATCGCGTGGTCGAGGTTGCCGCTGACCTCGAGCCGGCGGCTCTGGAAGGCCTCGATCCCCGAGAACTCGCCGCGGCGCAGGCGCATCCAGGTATCGGCGTCGGTCGAGAGGCAGACGTCGGGCTCCCGGCGGGTGCCGCCCTTGCGTACGCGGGCGCCGTGGGGCGTGCAGCGAACCTCCCACAGGTGGCCGAGGTCGCACAGCTTGATGTGGTACGTGGCGTCGAACCCGGGATCGGCCCCCAGGAAGCGATCCGGGAGCGAGCGGAACGCGGCCTCGACGTCCGCCAGGTTCCAGTCGCTGCAAGCCTGCCCAGGCACGCGCGGCACCCTATCGGGCTCCCCGGGCGGATGCGCCCATCAGCGCTAGGGTTGCCGGATTGTGCGAACGATCTCCCTGCACGACACGCTCACCGGAAGGGTCCGGGAGCTCGAGCCGAGGGAGCCGGGACGGGTGGGAATCTACGCATGCGGCCCCACCGTGTACGGCCGAATCCACGTGGGCAACGCACGTCCGTTCGTCGTCTTCTCGCTGCTGAAGAGATTCCTCGCGCATGAGGGCTACCAAGTTACGTTTGTCGCAAACATAACGGACGTCAACGACAAGATTTACGCGGCGGCGGCCGAGGCAGGGGTGGAGAGCGCGCAGTTGGCCCGGGAGATGACCGAGGCGTACATCGCCGACACCGGCGGCCTGGGCCTGGGGCGCCCCGACCACGAGCCGCGGGCCAGTGAGACGATCGGGGAGATCATCGAGCTGATCGAGAGTCTCGTGCAGAGCGGTCATGCCTATGCCGTCGATGGCGACGTCTACTTCCGAGTACGTAATTACCCTGCTTACGGCGAGTTATCCCATCGGGACGTCGAGGATATGGACCAAGGGGAGGGCGTCGAGGGTGCCGATCTGAAGGAGGATCCGGTCGATTTCGCGCTCTGGAAGGCCCACAAGCCCGGGGAGGACACCGCTTGGGACTCCCCATGGGGCCGGGGCCGGCCGGGCTGGCACATCGAGTGCTCGGCGATGGCGGAGACGATTCTCGGCGTGGACTTCGAGATCCACGGCGGCGGCTCGGACCTGATCTTCCCCCACCACGAGAACGAGGCAGCGCAGACGTGCGCCGCGCGCGGGGCGCGGCTCGCACGCCTGTGGGTGCACAACGGGATGATCCGCCTGGACAGCGCGAAGATGTCCAAGTCGGTGGGCAACATCTTCGTCCTCCACGAGGCGCTCGAGGCCTACGGCCGTGAGGCCCTCGTCATGTACTTCTGCGGGGGCCACTACCACCAGCCGCTCGAGTTCGACGACGAGCGCCTGATGGAGGCGGCGGCGCGGGTGCGGCGCATCCGCGAAGCGGGCAGGCGGCTCACCGACGGGCCTTCCCCGAAGTGGTCGGGCCCGCTGCGAGAGCGCTTCCTCGACTCGCTGGCCCACGACTTCAACACGCCCAAGGCCCTCGCCGAGGTGGCCGAGTGGGTGCGCGAGGCCAACCGCTCCGACGCGCCGGTGGGCAACGGCGATCTCCGCGAGATGCTCGGCTTGCTCGGGCTCGAGAGCCTGCTCGAAGCCGAGCATGAGGAGGCTCCACCCGAGCTGATGGAGCTCCGCGACGCGCGCGAGCGGGCCCGCCAGGCGCGCGACTACGCCGAGGCCGACCGGCTGCGTGAGGAGATCCGGGCGCGGGGCTGGGAGATCCGCGACGGCCCGCAGGGGCCGGAGCTGCTGCCGGCGGCGTGATCGTCTACGGGCGCAACCCGGTGCGCGAGGCGCTCCGCGGGCCCCGCGCCGTCAACCACGTCTGGGCCACGAAGAACACCGCGCGCGAGCCGTGGCTGCCCGGGCGGCGCGTCACGATCTGCTCCGCCGAGGAGGTGGAGCGGCGCGCGGGTGCGACGGCCCACCAGGGGGTGTGCGCCGAGGTGGAGCCGTTCCGCTACGCCGACCCCGAGGGCCTCTTGACCGCGCCCGAGCCGCTGATCGTCGTGCTCGACCAGATCCAGGACCCCCAGAATCTGGGCGCGATCGCGCGGACCGCCGAGTGCGCCGGGGCGAGCGGCCTCGTGATCCCCGAACGTCGCGCGGCCGAGGTGACCGCGGCGGTGTGCAAGGCCTCCGCCGGCGCCGTCGAGCACATCCCGATTGCGCGCGTGCGTAACGTCGCCGACTACATCGGCGAGGCCAAGGCCCACGGGATCTGGTGCTACGGGGCCGACGCCGGCGGCCGGCTCTCGTTTGCCGACGTCGACTGGCGCGGCGGTGCGGCGATCGTCCTCGGCGCCGAGGGCCGCGGGGTCAGGCCCCGCGTCGCCGCGAGCTGCGACGCCCTGGTGTCGATCCCGCTGAACGGGCGAATCGAGTCGCTCAGCGTGAGTGCGGCGGCGGCGGTGCTGCTTTACGCCGCCACCGTCCGGACCGGCTGAAACGCTTCAAAGCTTGACAACGGTCTGGGTCGTGGTGTAAACCTCCCGCCGGCAGATAACCGTTAACTCGAGCTTTAGCCTCAGGTCAGCGGAAATTGAAAATGCGGCGCCAGGGGAGGTGCGCGCCACGAATCCGACCAGCCGGCGACCGCCGGGTGGAGAAGGGATGCCTCGTGGCTCGACTTGCTGCCTCGTCAGCTAATGCTCAACTTCAGGTTGAGGATGGGTATTTGATCGCCCTCGCCAAGCAGGGCAACTCCGACGCCTACGACCGAATCGTGCGCCGGTACTACGGCTTCGTCCGGCTCAAGGCCTCGTCCTACTTCCTCGCGGGGGGCGACTCCGACGACCTGATCCAGGAGGGTCTGGTGGGCCTCTACAAGGCGGTCCGCGACTACCGGACCGACCGGGAGTCGAGCTTCCGGAACTTCGCCGAGCTGTGCATCACCCGCCAGATCATCACCGCGGTCAAGACCGCCACGCGCAACAAGCACACGCCGCTGAACCAGTACGTGTCGTTCTCGAGCAGCCCGTCGGGCGGCGCGAGCGAGATCGAGCCGACGCTCGACGAGGTCCTGGCCGGATCTCCGATCCACGACCCGGTCAACCAGGTGATCTCCTCGGAGGAGGTTCGCGCGCTGGTGGCTTGCATCTCCACGGCGCTGTCCGAGCTCGAGTCCCGCGTGCTCGCCCTCTACCTCGACGGCCACTCCTACGAGGAGATGGGCCAGCGCATCGGCTGCGACTGCAAGACGGTGGACAACGCCCTCCAGCGCGTCAAGCGGAAGGTCGGGCAGCATCTGGCAGAGCGGAGCGTTCCGGCGTAGGCGCGGCCGGCGCCGGAGATCCGGCCGGGGTCGGCAGCCGGATCGCGAACTCCGTGCCGCCGCCCGGACGCGGCGCGACCTCGACGTCGCCGGCCATGGCCGCGGCCAGCTCCTTGACGATGGCCAGCCCCAGGCCCGTCCCGACCGTGCGCTCGCTGCGGTAGCGCCGGTACAGGTAGAAGCGTTCGAACGCGTGGGGGAGGTCCTCGGGCGTGAGCCCGGGGCCGGTGTCGCGCACGGCGATCCGGCCCGGCTCGGCGGCCACCGTGACGGCACCGCCGCCCGGCGTGACCCGGATCGCGTTCTCGATCAGGTTCGAGACGGCCTGGAGGATCCGATCGGCGTCTCCGAGCACCCACGCCTCGTCGGCCGCGCTGCTCTCCAGCTCCACCGCCAGCTCCCGCGCCCGTGGCAGGTGGCGCTCCACCGCCACGCGCGCGACGCGAGCCGCGTCGACCGGCTCGCTGGCCACGGCGAACCCGGCCCGCTCCAGGCGCGCCAGGTCGAGCAGGTCGCTGACCAGGCGCTCGAGCCGCCCCGCCTCGGCCCCGATCACACGCGCCGCGTCGCCCGGTGCGACCGCGCTCTCCTCGAGCGCCTCGGCGTACCCGCGGATCGAGGTCAGCGGCGTCTTCAGCTCGTGCGTCACGGACTCCAAGAACTGGCGCTGGGCGTCCCGCGCCCGTCCGAGCTCCGCCGACATGTGGTTGAAGGCCTTGCCCAGGTCGGCCAGCTCGTCATCGCCCTCCACCGCCACCGCCACTCCCGGCTCGCCCCCCGCCAGCCGGCGCGTGGCTGCGGAGAGCGCCGTGATGGGCCGGATCAAGCGCCGAGCCAGGAGGTAGGAGAGCAGCGCGGCGAGGGCAGCTCCTCCCAGGCCGGCGAGGCCCAGGCTGCCGAGGAACGGGCGCCATTCCGCGAACGCGATCGCGGCCGAGCGCACGAGGACGACGCGGCCGGTGGCCTTCGGGCGGATCACGTAGAGAAGCGACCGGCCGCGGATGTCGATCGTGCCCTGGCCATCCGAGGCCGACGCCGGGATCGCCGCCAGGATGGCCTGGGTGCGCAGTGCCCCGAGCCGGCGAGCGCGACCGCTGCCGACGCCGTAGACCTGATCCCCCGGCGCGGCGCCGGCCGCCGCGAGCTCATCGGCCTGGATCTGAAGCGCGGTGGTTCGCTGCTGCGCGATGCGGTGGCGGACGAGCAGCGCCGCCACGCCCACGGTGAGAGCGCACGAGGCGATCGCGGCGAGCGCCATGTAGGCGAGCACGCGGCCGCGCAGGCTCACGCCGGAACCTTGTAGCCGACGCCTCGCACGGTGCGGATCAGCTCCGGGCGTCCGAGCTTCTTGCGCAACTGGGCGACGTGGACCTCGACCGTGCGGGTCTCACCGGGATAGACGAAGCCCCACACCGATTCGAGCAGCTGATCCCGGCTCACCACCTGACCGGCATGGCGCAGGAGGAAGTCGAGCAGGTCGAACTCGCGCTGGGTCAGCTCGACCTCCTGGCCGTCGACCACGACCTCGCGGGCGGGCCGGGAAAGCCTGACCGGACCGAGCTCGACGATGTCGCCGGCCGTGGCCGGGGCGCTCGTGCGCCTGAGCACCGCCTTGACCCGGGCGGCGAGCTCGCGGGGCGAGAACGGCTTGGCCACGTAGTCGTCGGCGCCGAGCTCGAGGCCGGCGACGCGGTCGGTCTCCTCGTCGCGCGCGGTGAGGATGATCACGGCCACGTCTCCCGCGATGCGACGGCAGACGTCGAAGCCGTCGATCCCGGGCAGCCCGATGTCGAGGACCACCAGGCTCACGTTCCGGCGGCCGAGCTCCGCCAGCGCGTCCTCGCCCGAGCGGACCCAGAGCACGCTGTAGCCCTCGCGCTCCAGGTACGTGCGCACGAGCGCGCCGATGTTGGGCTCGTCCTCGACCACCATGATCGTCGCGCTCATGCACAGATCGTAGGTCGCGGCCCGGTGTCTTCCGAACCGGTTTTACACGCAGCTGACACTCGGCTGACGCGCGCCTTGCCGACGTCCGCCACCATCGGCCGCGCCAATCCAGTTCAAGGGGTCAACGAGATGTCATTTATCCGCAGTCACTCCAAGCTCGTCGTGCTCGCCATCAGCTGTGTCGCAGTCGGCGCCGCGGCGAGCGCCATCGCCACCGCCGGCGCCGCGACGCCGTCGGGTAAGTCGAGCACGAGCAAGGCACATTCCCGTCGCGGCGCACGCGCGGTGCTGACGCGCGCCGTGCACGGCAACCTGGTGCTCGCCACCAAGAACGGGTTCGTCAACGTCACCTTCGACCGGGGCACGGTGCAGTCGGTCCAGGGTCAGCAGCTGAGCCTGGTGGAGGGGAGCCGCTCCGGGACGCACAAGACGGTCACCCTGACCGTGCCCGGAAACGCGGTCGTGCGCGTCGACGGCAAGAAGGCGAGCCTCAGCGCAGTCAAGCCGGGGCAGCGGGTGAGGGTGGTGCAGGGCCTGAAGCAAGCACGGGTCACCGCACGCACCCCGCGCCATCCCTGAGAGCTCGGGAGGCGGGTCCGGTCGGCGGGCCGCGCGCCGGCGTGCCTCAGCCGGCGATCGGGCCCAGGACCGGCTCGCGACCGTGCGTGCTGAAGGCGCGGAAGCGGTTGAACTGCCGGTGCTCGGGTCCGTGGTAGTCGGAGGACCCGGTGCTGAGCAGCCCGAGCTCGGCGCACTGGTCGGCCAGGAGCGCGGCCTGCTCCTCGCCGTGCGTCGGGTAGAAGCACTCGACGCCGTCGATCCCGTAGGAGCGAAAGCGCTCGACGGTCTCGCGCACCAGGTCTGGCTCCTCGACGTCCCAGAACGGATGGGCCCAGACCGCGACCCCTCCGGCCTCGTGAATGGCGGTGATCGCGTCCGGAACGGACGGGCCCTTGCGTGGCACGAAGGCGGGCTTGCCCTCGATCAGATACGCCACGAGGAAGGCTGACGGCTCGGTGTGGCCGTCCCGCGCGAGGCGCTCGGCGTTGGCCGGATGGCTCACCACCGCCTCCGCCAGGTGGGGCCGCCCGATCGACTCGCCCCTCGCCGAGCGCGCGTCGAGCGCGTCCTGGTCGACCTCGAACCCGAGCTCCTTGATCGCGTCGACGATCGCGGCGGCGCGTCCCTCGCGCTGAGCGCGGTAGCCCTCGAGCCGCTCGAGCAGCCGAGGGTCCCGCTCGTCGATCAGATAGCCGAGGATGTGCAGGTCGGCGCCGCGCTTGTCGATGGTCGAGATCTCGACCGACGGCACCACCCGGAGCCCGAACTCGGCGCCGGCCTCGCGCGCCTCGCCGACGCCGCCGACGGTGTCGTGGTCGCTCAGGGCGAGGAGTCTCCACGCCGGCGTCGGCCCCCGCGCGCACCACTTCGCGCGGGGTGAGCGCGCCGTCGGAGTGCTGGGAGTGGCTCTGGAGGTCGAAGGTGGGGGGGTCGGCGGCCAAGCGGGCCAGGGTAGCGATCCCGCGCCGCGGTGCGGATCGCCACTCGCGCTCGCGATGGCTTGCGCTCACGGCGCCGGCAGGCTAGACATAGGCGCCACTGACACGCCGGACTGGAGGTGAGCGATGGGCGACGGGCGGCTGCGTTGCCGCGGCTGGCAGCAGGAGGCGGCGCTTCGGATGCTCGAGAACAACCTCCATCCCGGACGTGGCCGAGAAGCCCTCGGAGCTGGTCGTGTACGGCGGGATCGGCAAGGCGGCGCGCAACCACTCGTGCTACGAGACGATCCGGCGTGAGCTGACGCGCCTGGGCGACGCCGAGACGCTGCTCGTGCAGTCGGGCAAGCCGGTGGCCGTGTTCGAGACCCATGAGCGCGCGCCGCGGGTCCTCATCGCCAACACCAACCTGGTGCCGGAATGGGCCACCTGGCAGCACTTCCGAGAGCTGGATGCGGCCGGGCTGATCATGTACGGCCAGATGACCGCCGGCTCGTGGATCTACATCGGCAGTCAGGGGATCCTCCAGGGGACCTATGAGACGTTCGCGGCGGCGGCGCGCAAGCGCTTCGGCGGCACGCTCGAGGGCCGCCTGGTGGTGACCGCGGGCCTCGGCGGCATGGGCGGAGCGCAGCCGCTCGCGGTCACCATGTGCGGCGGGACCGCGCTCTGCATCGAGGTCGACCTGACCCGGATCGAGCGCCGTCTCCAGACGGGTTACCTCGACGAGCGCGCGGCCGACCTCGACGACGCGCTCCGGAGGCTCGACGACGCCGCCCGGTCGCGGCGGCCCCTGTCGATCGGGTTGCTCGGCAACGCCGCCGAGATCCTGCCCGAGCTCGTGCGCCGGGGAGTCGCCATCGATGTCGTGACCGACCAGACATCGGCCCACGACCCTCTGAACGGCTACATCCCGGCCGGCCTCACGCTCGAGCAGGCGGAGGCGCTGCGCCACGGCGATCCCGACGAGTACCTGAGACGGGTGGGGGAGAGCGCGCTGGCGCACGTGGGCGCGATCCGCGAGCTCGCCCGCGCCGGCGCCGAGGCGTTCGACTACGGCAACGCGCTGCGCGGCCTGGCGGCCGAGCACGGCGACGAGCATGCGTTCGAGTATCCCGGCTTCGTGCCCGCGTACATACGGCCGCTCTTCTGCGAGGGCAAGGGACCGTTCCGCTGGGTCGCGCTGTCGGGCGATCCCGAGGACATCCACAAGACCGACGAGGCGATCCTCGAGCTGTTCGGCGAGGAGGAGCGCGTCGCTCGCTGGATCCGGCTGGCCTCCGAGAAGGTCCACTTTCAGGGGCTGCCGGCGCGCATCTGCTGGCTCGGCTACGGACAACGGCACGTGGCGGGCCTGCGCTTCAACGAAATGGTCGCCGCCGGCGAGCTGGCCGGGCCGATCGTGATCGGGCGCGATCACCTCGACACGGGCTCCGTGGCCTCCCCGCAGCGGGAGACCGAGGACATGCTCGACGGCTCCGACGCGATCGCCGACTGGCCGATCCTCAACGCGCTGCTGAACACCGCATGCGGCGCGAGCTGGGTCTCGGTCCACCAAGGCGGGGGCGTCGGCATGGGGAAGTCGATCCACGCCGGGCAGGTGGTCGTCGCCGACGGGACCGAGGATGGCGCCGAGCGGGTGCGCCGGGTGCTCACCGCCGATCCCGGTCTCGGCGTGGTCCGTCACGCCGACGCCGGCTACGACCAGGCCGTCGCGTTCGCGCAGGACAACGGGCTGAGGATGCCGATGCTCGATCCCGAGCCGGCGTGATCAGCATCGACGACGCCGCGCAGGTGCTGCGGCCGCCGGAGGACGGCCTTCCCTATCTGCGCCACGATCGGGCGGGTGAGCTGATCGTGGAGCCGGGGTCGCTGCACACGGCCGGCGAGCGGATCGCCGGCTTCGAGCCGGCGGTGGACGCGCCGATCCGGATCGATGCGCGCGGGTGCGCGATCATCCCGGGGCTGATCGACTGCCATACGCACCTCCCGTTCGCCGGATGGCGCGAGCGGGAGTACGCCCTCAAGATCGAGGGCGCGTCGTACGAGAGCATCGCGCGCTCCGGCGGCGGGATCCGGGCCTCGGCGCGGGCGCTCGCCGAGTCCGCCGACGAGGAGGTCCTCGCCCAGGCCTCCGCTCTGGCGAGCGAGATGCTCGAGCACGGAACCACCGCCTTCGAGTGCAAGAGCGGCTACGGATTGTCGGTGCGAGGGCGAGCTGCGCGCGCTGCGTCTCGCCGGTGCGCTGTCCGTGCGGCAGACGACCACGGTGACCGCCCTGCTCGCGCACGCGGTTCCCGACGGCTATGACCGCGCCACCTGGATGGAGCAGGTGGCGGCGATGATGCCCTCGGTCGAGGCGAGCGCGCTCGACATCTACGTGGAGACGATCGCCTTCGGCAACGATGACCTGCGGACGATGGGGGCGCTCGCGCGGGAGTACGGACTCGACCTGCGCGCTCATGTCGAGCAGTTCAGTGCGAACCACTCGGTTCCGGTCGCGGTCGCGGCCGGCGCGCGCTCGGTCGATCACCTGGCCTGCATCGAGCCGGACGATGTCGAGCTCCTCGCGCAGTCTGAGACCGCTGCGGTACTGCTGCCGGGCGCGGAGTTTCTCGGGGCGGAGCGAATCCCGCCCGCCCGGGCGCTCGCGGAGGCGGGGGCCATCTGCGTGCTCGGAACCGATCTGAACCCGGGCACCTCACCGGTGGCGTCGCTGCCGGTCATCATCGGTCTCGCCGTCCGCCGCTACCGCTGGTCGGTGCTCGAGGCGTTGCTCGCCTGCACGCTCAACGCGGCCTGGGTGATGCGCCACGAGCACGATCTCGGCTCGCTCGAGGCGGGCAAGCGCGCCGACGTGGTGGTGCTGGACGGGCCGATCGAGCGCATCCCGTACCGCTTCGGCCACAACCCGGTGGCGTTCGTGATCGTGGGCGGCGAGCTCGCCCACGTTCGACCGGACTGCGCATGGAGGCTCAGCCCGGTGATCAAGACCGACGATCTCACCGCGCGCCTGCGCGGGCTCGAGGGCATCGGCGTCGGCCCGGATGGCGCGGTCGACCGCCTCGCCTGGACCGCGGAGGACGCGGCCTGCCGGGAGTGGTTCTCGGCCCAGGCGCAGTCGGTCGGACTGCGCCCGGCCACGGATCCGGCCGGCAACCTGTGGGCGTGCCCGGATGCCGAGCCCCCGTGGTGGGGAGTGGGCTCTCACCTGGACAGCGTCCGCTCCGGTGGCCGCTTCGACGGCCCGTTGGGCGTGGCCTGCGGCTTCGAGGTCGCCGCCGCGGCCTCGCGCCCGGTCGCCGTGATCGATTTCGCCGACGAGGAGGGCGCGCGCTTCAACACCCCGACCTACGGGAGCAAGGCGCTCGCCGCGCGGCTCGACCTGGATTCGGTCCTCGAGCGCCCCGACGACCAGGGCCTGACGCTCCGCGAGCGCACTCGACCAGGCCGGCGTCGATCCCGGAAGGCTCGCACAGGCTCCGAGTTGGCTCTCGAAGCTGGCCGCGTTCGTCGAGATCCACATCGATCAGACCACCGATCTCGCCCGCGCCGGCGCGCCCGTCGCCGTGGTCCGCGCGCTCGTCGACCGGATCCGGCTGCAGGCCGAGTTGCGGGGACGCGCCGACCACGCCGGCACCACTCCGCGTGAGGAGCGCCGCGATGCGCTCGCCGCGGCAGCTCGGTTGATCGTCGCCGCCGAGGATCTGGCTGAACGCTTCGAGCGGCTCACCGTGACGACGGCACGGATCGTCGCGAAGCCCAACGCGCCCACCACGATCGCGTCGCGCGTGCGGCTCTGGATCGACGCGCGCTCGCCGCGCCCCGAGGACATCGAGGCCTGGCACGCGCGCCTGGGCGAGCGGGCGGCGCAACTGGCCGAGCGCACCGGAGTGGAGATCGACCTGGAGGTGGCGTCACGATCGGCCGGGCGCGAGTTCGACCCGCAGCTCCGGGCGAGTCTCACGGCCGCCGGACGCTCGCTCATCGGCCACGATCCGCCTGAGGTCCTGTGCTATGCCGGTCACGACGCCGGCGTGCTCGCGGAGAGGATCCCGGCCGCGATGGTCTTCGTCCGAAACGCCACCGGTGTGAGCCACGCGCCCGAGGAGGACATCGACCTGGCCGACGCCGCGCTGGCGGCAGAGGTCGTGGTGCGAGCGCTCCAATGACGACGCTCGAGATCGCGGCGATGCCGAACGCCCACTCGCACGCCTTCCAGCGACTCCTGCGCGGCCGGTCGGAGCGACCGGGACCGGCCGGGACGGACGACTTCTGGAGCTGGCGGACCGAGATGTTCCGTGCCGCGGAGGCGCTCGATCCCGACTCCATGCGCACGATCGCCGAGCAGGCCTACGGCGAGATGGCCGGCGCCGGCTACGGCGTGGTGGGGGAGTTCCACTATGTCCACCACCAGGCCGACGGCACGCCGTACGGCGAGCCCAACGAGATGGCGATCGCCGTGGCGGACGCGGCGCGCACCGCGCGCCTGCCGATCGTGCTGCTGCCGGCGGCGTATCACCGAAACGGCTGGGACGGTGGCGACGTCCCGCCGCTCCCAGGTCAGCGCCGCTTCTGCGATGCCGATGTCGAGAGCTTCCTGGCCCGGGTCGACGCGCTGCGCTCCTGGGCGGCGCACACGGAGGGCGTGGAGGTGGGCGTGGCCGCCCACAGCGTCCGTGCCGTTCCCGCCGACTGGCTCGCCGAGATCGCCCGGTACGCCGACGCGCATGGGCTGGTGGCGCACGTGCACGCCCACGAGCAGCGCCGCGAGCTCGAGCAGTGCCAGGCCGAGCATGGTTGCTCGCCGATCGAGCTGCTCGAGCGCACCGGATTCCTCGGGGCACGCACGAGCGTCATCCATGGCATCCACATCTCCGACCGTGACCTGGGACTGCTGGCCGGGAGCGGCGCCAGCGTCGTGTCGTGTCCGACGACCGAGGGCAACCTGGGCGACGGCTACTTCCCGGCCCTCGCGTACCGCGACGCGGGCGTGCCGATCGCGATCGGCAGCGATTCCCAGGTGCGAATCGACCCGTTCGAGGAGGCGCGCGAGCTCGAGACCCTCTCGCGGCGCGAGCGTCAGCTGCGCTCGGGGCTGCTGGCCGGCTCCGGAGACCTGTGGGCCGACCTCGTGCGGGACGGCCGGCGCAGCCTCGGAGTGGACGAGAGCGGGCGGGTCCGGATCGACCTCGAACACCCAGACCTTCGTGGCATCGACCCGGCGGACGTTCCGGCCGCTCTCGTCACCTGCGCCTCCGCGGGGGTGGCTGAGAAACCGGAGACATAGGCCGGTTTCTCAGCCAGGACTCTTCCTCTCAGCGGGTCCCGCGCTTGAACGCGCTCTGCGCTTTGCCGAGCGTGTTGCGCGCCTTGCCCTTGAGCTCCTCTCCGGCGCCGCGCGCCTCGGTACCAGGCCGTCCGGTCTCTCTCCCGGCGTTCTTCTTCATCCGGCCCTTGGTCTCTTCGAGCTTGCCCTTGGCCCGCTCCATACGATCACCCATGGCTCACCGCTCCTCGTCTTCTTCCGGAACGACCCGACGCGCCCCGACGTTCTCCTCCCGCTGACCGGCGGCGGAACCGTTGCGACCGGCGACGTCGCCCTCGCCCGCGTCATCGCGAAGCTCGTGGTCGGCGAGCCCGCGCTCGTGGAGCGACGCGCGCTCCTCGTGCAACCGGGCGTCGGCGCGCGCGCGGGCGGCCTCCTGCTCGGCGATGCGCGCCTGGGACTCCGCCACCTCGGCGCGCTGCTCGCGTACCTGCGCGTGCTCGCGGTGCTCGCTGACGGCGGCCTCGCGGCGGCCCTCCAGCTCGCGTTGCTCACGGCGCTCGGCCGCCTTCCGCCGGGCGCGGGGTAACACGAACACGAGTAGCGCGATGAGTATCACCACGACCACGACGATTACAACGATCAATGCGGTTGACATGAAGCTTCCTCCTCCTGGGTTTGATTAAGAATCGTCCGCGCTCCGCAGGGCGCGGTAGGTCATTACCGCGGTGGCCGTGCCCGTGGCGGCGGCCGCCACGAACGCACCCCACCGGCCGGGCTGCAGGCCGGCGACCCGCTCTGCCACTGCCTTGCCGGCTGTCTTGATCCCGGGAACGGTCATGCCGTCGTCGCGACGAGCTGGAGCATCCGCTCGACCCTCGCCAGCAGCTGGTGGCTCGGGTACCACGACTCGTCGCACTTCGCGATCAGCATCTCGACGTAGTTGGCGATCTGCTGGGGGGTCCAGATCGAAGCCTCGATCCGGTCGAGCAGCTGGTGGCTCGGATACCGGTCGGTACTGCACCGTTCCATCAGGATGTCTATGTAGCTCTGTTGTAGTGGTGGCATCTCTAACTCCTCTCCTATCTACATAAGGTTCCCCAGAGGGCCCAGGTTCAAATTCAGGTCGTCTGCACTCAGACCGAAGGCGTCCTTCAGCTCCTCCATTCGCTCGGCCAGCCCGAGGAAGGTCTGGCCGAGCCGCTCCACCTCCTCAGCACTCAGCGTCCCGCCTTCGATCCGCCGAATCGCCTGACGCTCCATGAGCTGGCGGAGCAGCTCGATGATCGTCAGGACGAGCTGGGCCAGCCCCTTCTCCAGGTTCTCGGGATCGCTGTTGACGCGCCGCGACAGTCCCGGCTCGATCCGCTCGAGCTCCTGGTCGAGGAGATCCGGGTCGAGCAGGCGCTCTTCCCGCATTACGCGGACCCTCCCGCGAAGCTGTACGGCGGCCACGGTCCCGTACACACCATCTCGATCTCGGGATCGCCTTCATCGATGCTCCGGACGGCGTCAGCGAAGCTCGACACGTGCTCGCGGTCGATGAGGTACGCCTCGCGGACCGGGAAGTCCTGATCGGCCTCGATGCGGCGGCGCACATCGCGCGCGAGCGCGCCCAGCGGATCGAGCCGGCGGGCGAGATCGCGCGCCCGTCGATGGACCGCCACACGGCCCTCGAGGTAGGCGGTTCCCTTGCCGGCGCTGGTATCCGGCGGAGGCGGCACGCGCGTCTGGACGCCAGCGCGCGCGGGTGCCGAGCTCGACTGCGCCGCGCACTCGCTCGAGACCGGCGGCGAGCTCCTCGTAGCGTTCGCGCATCAGCGTGCGCACCTGTTCGTCGTCGCCGAGCACGGTGCCGAACTGGGCCGGGAGGATCGTGCGGCTTGCGCTCAGCCGCTCCATCATCCGCTCGTAGCTCCACAGGCTCGGGGCGGTGCGCTCCAGGCGCGCGCTGATCGTGGCCGCCGACCACGGCGGCCAGCTCACGCTCGTCGAGTATCCGCAGAGGCTCCGGAGCGGCGAGCCCGGAGGCGTGCGTAAAGGCGTAGATGAGGACGCTCACCGTCCCGCCGCCTTGTCCGTCGCGGCGACCAGGATCGCCAGGTCGAGGTCGACGAGGTCGATGTCGGCCGCCGCCAGCGTGATGTGGCCGTGCACGACCACGCCACCGGCGAGCAGCCGGTCGAGCAGGTCGAGCAGCGTGACCTGACGCGCCGCGGGAACGTGCACGCCGGCCGAGCTGTACAGGGTTCTCGCGTCGCTCACCAGGCTGCTCCGATCGTGCCCGGGACGAAGTTGTACGCGGGCCAGGGACCGGTCAGCTCGAGCTCCAGGCCGGCAGGGCCATACGCTTCGGCGAGGTCGGAGACGTCGCCCCGGAACGCCTCGAGCGTGTCATCCGCGACGAGGTAGACGCCGTTCAGGATCATCTCGCCGGCGTGGCCGCTCGCCTCAGGGCGCTGCGGCGGGGTCAGGAGACCGTCGTCGGCGAGCGCGCGCAGCCGGGCGTGAATCTCCTCGGCGGCGTGCTCGAGCCTCTGGGCCGCCTCTTCCACGCGGTCCCGGTCCCGCCGCCGGCGCTCCATGTACGCCGCGCCCGCGCCCGGACCCTCGAGCTCCGGCTCCGGATCCGGCGCCGTCACGGGGGCGCCGGTGGCGAACACCTTGACCCCCATCTCGGTCTTGCCTTCCAGGTGGGCGAGCGCCGCGGTGAGCCCTTCGGCCTCGCGGCGGAGCATCTCCCGCACCCCGTCCTCGGTGCGGTACACCGTGCACATCCGCATCGGGACGACCGTGGCCTGCGCGCGCGTCTGCTCGAGCACGCCCTCGTGGGCGCGGGCGGTGGTCTCGACCCAGCCCATGTCGGACAGGTGCTCTCGTAGCCGCGCTTCGCCGAACTCATCCTGCGCGACCCGGCTGACCACGGCCGCGAGGCTGCCTTCCCGCACGGTGGCGACCGCGTGGGCACGGTCGACGGCCGGCAGCGTCCACGCCGGCGCGGCTTCGCCCCCGATCACCCCGTAGACGTACCAGCCGAGCTCGCCGGGGGTCGGCGGCGCGGGCTCCGGTTCAGTGTGGGGAGGAGCCGGGGACACCGCGGGCCCGGCCGGCTCGCGCCGCTCGAGTTGCCGGCGGACGCCGTCGAGCATCGAGTCGGCCATGGCATCGGCGAGCAGCTCGCGGACGCGCTCGCGCGCTCGCACGCGCGCCTCGGCGAGCAGCTCGGCGGCCTCCGGTGCAGTCAGCTCGTCCAGTGCCGCGCGCAGACGTGCGATGCGGCGGTCCTCACTGCCCATTGCCGCCGTTCTCGAGCATCCGCTCGACGCGCTCCAGCCGCGCACGCAGGTCCTCGTTCTCGCGCTCGAGCTCCTTCTTGGCATCGCTCGAAAGCCGCGGGTCCGATTCCCACCAGTTGATGCCCATCTCCTGAGCGCGATCGACGGAGCAGATCAGCAGCCGCAGCTTGATCGTCAGCAGCTCGATGTCGAGCAGGTTGATCTGGATGTCGCCGGCGATGACGATGCCCTTGTCGAGCACCCGCTCGAGGATGTCCGCGAGGTTCGCCGGGCCGCCCCCGTGCGGCCGCAGATCCGAGCGGACGGAGGTCTGAGGAAAGCCGGGCGCCAGCCGTGGATCGGAAGCCGACATCGCCCTAGTCCTCGGCGGCCTGGTTGCGGTGATACCGGCGGCTGCGCCGCCATCCGACGAGCTCTCCGTCACCGTCGACCCTCACCGCGTACGCGCCGAGAACATCGGTCGAGTGCGGGATCCGAGACAGTTCGACCACCTGCACCATGACGCTCCAGCCGTCGTCCTCGTCGTCGCGCTCGAGACCGAGCACCGATTCGATCGGCCGCCCCAGCAGCTCCGGGAGATCGCGGCGAACCCGCGCGATGACCTCGCGTCCGGACAGCTTGTCGTCCGAGCCGTTCTTCCGGCGCCCGTTATTGCCCTGCGCCATCGTGGTCCTCCTGTTCGCGGGACGCCGCCTTGCGCGCCTGGCTGATCGCGAGCCGCTCGAACAACGCCTCTTCCTGCGGCCTCGCGTTCCTCCTGATCGATCTTCCCGTCCTCGTAGTCGAGCTCCAGCGTGAGCATCTCGCGCCGGATGTTGCCCTCGTCGTAGAGCTGGCGGTCGATCTCCTCCGCCACCTGCTCGGTCACCCAGACCACGCCCCGGACCGGGGCCAGAGGCAGCGTGAGGAGTGTGCTGAACATTCCCATCTCAGGCCGCTCCGGCGAGCTCGACGAACGAGTGCGGCGGCAGGGGGCCGGTGAGCTTGAAGCGCATCCGTCCCGCCTGTGCCCGAGCCACGTCCTCGAGCGCCTCGTCGAACCGGGGTAGCTGCTCGCGCTCGACGAGGAACGACGCGCTCAGCGCCACCCGCTCGTGCGAGGGCTGTCCGATCTCCACCGCGAGCGCGAGTGGTGAGAGGATCTCGAGCAGCGTGTTCGCGTCCTGCTCGCGGGTGCGCTCGATCGCCTCCGCCACCATCTCGCCGAGCCCGATGCGCTCGTAGTAGGTGGCGTCCTCGGACTGCCCGCGCAGGCCCTCCCGCCGGCGCGCGATCTCGGGATGAGACTCCACGATCTCGCGCATCAGCGGCTCCTCCTCGTAAACCGCACGCACTGCCAGCTCGACCTTGCCCTCGAGCTGCTGGAGTTGAGCCGTGAGCTCATCCGCGTGGCCGCTCGAGGACACGTGCCCGCACCTCGTCCTGGTCGGCGACCACCACGCCGAAGCGCATCGGCAGCACCGTCCCGCGCGACAGGGCGTTCTCGAGTACCCGGGCGTGGGTCATCGCCTCCTCGCGGCCGAAGCGAACCTCGTCCACCGGCAGCTCGCTGACGAGGGCCGCGGCGCTCCCTGAGGCGATCAGCCGCAGTGGAGCGCCCGCGATCCCCGTACCCTCCGGCGGCGGCGCGTCGGCACCCACGACTCCATAGACGTACTCGGCCACGACGGGCTCCTACCGAGCTCGAACGCCCCCGCGAGGAGCTGCTGCCCGAGCCGCGAGCCCGAGCGCGAGCGCGAACGCGAACCGCCGCTCGACTGCGAGCCGCCGCTCGACCGCCGCGAGCTGCTCTTGCTGTCGTCGTCGTCATCGTCGCTGGACCCGAACAGCGACTCCTTGGCTCCTTGGAGTACGCCCTTGGTCTTGTTCTCCGCCCCGCCCTCGGTCATGTTCTCCATGATCTCCGGCAGTCCCTCGCCGCCCGACTCGGACAGATCGAGGCGGTTCACCGCCTCGGCGAAGCGCAGGTACGTGTCGACGCTCGCGATCACGATCCTGGCGTCGACGGTCAGCAGCTCGATGCCGACCAGCGACACGCGCAGGAAGACGTCGATCACCAGGCCCTTGTCCAGGATCAGGTCGAGGATCTCGTACAGGCCGCTCGAACCCGATCGCTGAACGTACCCGCCGCCTCCACCTCCGCGCGTCATTGCCATGGTTGACATGTCTCCACTCCCTCCGGTTGCTATTCGTCCTCGTCCTCAGACTCCCCGCCATCGTCGGACTCGTACACATCGGGGTTGATGAATTCGACGTGCGCCTTGAACCGGCGGAGCTCCGACTCGGCGCGGCGGCGGCCGATTCCGAGCGCCATCGAGGCGGCCTCCGCCGGATTCGTGGGAAGCACGTCGAGGTCGAGCTCGATCCGCGTGAGCCGGTCGCTCAGACGGTGAAACGTGATCAGCCCGGCGCAGTCGGTTCCCTCGACTGAGCGCCAGGCGAAGCTCTGCTCGTCGCGTTCATCGACGATGTCCGCCACCCACTCCGTCGACCGGGGACCCGAGAGCTCGCCGATCAGCTGATCGCCGTCCCGCTCCACTTCGTCGATTTGGTGTAGGCCCTCGGTCATCCACTCGAAGGTAATCCACTCGTCCCACGCGAACGCCAGCGGTACCGCGACATCGACGGACACCTGGATGGGCACGCGCTTGCTCAGCGCGCTCTCGAGCACACCGCGGGCGCCGCCCGCGCTGCGTTCCGTGGCGGTCCGAACGACGCCGGCGCCGGACTGGGCGACGCGGCTGGCGATCATCTTGAGCGCCTTCTTCGCCGCCTTGCCCGCCAGGCTCGAGGGACCCGAGGGCTTGACCGCCTTGGCCGCGCTCCGCGCCTTGCCGTTCGCACGGCCCGTGGCGCGGGATGCGGTCTTGCTCGCCGAGCCAGATCGGCGTCCGGCGGGGGCGCGGCGCTTGGTGGCAGCCATGGCTAGTTGAGGACGCGGCCGACCTGCTCCGCCTTCTCGCGCACGGCCTTTACCTCGCCGGCGAGCTTGCCGAGCTGGCGTCCGGCCGCGCCTATCTGCTGGCTGACGCCCGAGAAGTCGATCTTGCTCGGGACCTCGATGCCGAGGACCTTGCGACCACGGTTGCGGTTGCGGCCGAGCAGGATGCCTCCGGCGACACCGACGGTGGCGCCGAGCACGGCGGTCGTGACACTCGCGACTCCGCGGCCATTGCCCTGACCCGCGGCCGTGGCCTCAGAGGTGCCGTTGCTGCCGGCACGGGCGGCGGTGGCGCGGGCGGTGGCGCGGCGCTGGCTCGTGCCGCTGCTCCTGCTGGATGCTGCGGACGTGCGCGTGCTCGGCTTGCGCTGGCGGCTGGCCTCCGCTGCTGCCGCTGCGCTGCGCCGTTGCTGCCGTTGCTCCGGCGGCCGCCGGCACTCGGCTGGCGGGCGCTGCTGCTGCTGCTGGCGCCGCTCTGGCCGCTCGATGCGCTGGCCTGGCGACTGCGCGAGCCGGTGGCGCGGGTCGACCCGCTGCGGCCGCTCGCTGCGCTCCGGCCGCTCGACGCGGCCCGGCCGCTCGCCCCGCTGTTTCGCGCGCTCGCCCCGCTCTTGGGCGCGCCGGACGACGACTGCTTGCGGCCGTTGCTCGACCCTCTACTGCTCGATGACGAAGCAGATCTTGACGCGGACTTCGAGCTGCCGCGATTACTCGCGCGCTTCGACGTTCCGCGCTCGCTGGCGGCGGACATATCACCCTCCTGATTTCGCCTCACCTGCTCGGACAATCGGGTCCAGAGCAGGTCTGATCAAGTGCTACCCGAGGGTGATCGCGGCGCACAGAACTGGACGAATGTTCTAGTCGAGGCGCACGAGGGCGCAGACCATCGCCGTCGCCGGGATCGTGAACGATCGGACTGGCGGCGTTGCGGCGACGCCTTACACCGGATCATAGACCACCGTGCAAGTTTTCTCGTCACCCGGCTGATGGATCGCCGTCGTTTACGCTGCGAGCATGTGCCGAAACATCAGGACCCTCCACAACTTCGATCCGCCCGCCTCCGACGAGGAGGTCCGCGCCGCCGCGCTCCAGTACGTGCGCAAGATCAGCGGCTTCAGCAAGCCCTCGCAGGCCAACCAGGAGGCCTTCGATCGGGCCGTGGACGACGTCGCCGAGATCTCCGCGCGCCTGCTCCGAGAGCTCCAGACGGCCGCGCCACCGAAGGACCGCGAGGTCGAGGCCGCCAAGGCCAAGGCCCGATCCCAGCAGCGTTTCGCCGCCTGACCCGGCCGCGCGCGGCTTCACCGTAGCGCTGCGGGCGCACCGCGGCCGGGTTCAGCCGACCCCTGACCAGATAGATCTCGAGCGCCCAGTTCCCCACGTTCGACGGGACTGACCCGCTCGACGGCCGGATCCCCTCGCGTCCACGCCGTCTCGGGCGACGGCGTGACGGCGCCGGTCCACATCGCTCGGGAGCGCCGAGGTCACGACGTAGCGGTAGTGGCCGGCGTTGATGACCCGCCGCCACTCCTGGCAGCTGCGTATCGCGACGAATGAGCCGTGTGGGCCGTGATGGCCCGAGATAGGCGACGCGGTTCGAGTCGTCGCTGCCGTACAGCGGATAGCCGAAATACCACCCGAAGGTCCCTCCGAAGGCGATCCGCTGGTCGTGCACGGTCTTCGCCCAGCGCCACAGCCTCGCCACCGGCTTCAAGCCCGGGCTCCTTGCTGTAGCGAACCGTCGAGGTAGTGCTTCTCGCCGCCGTAGCCGGCCGCGGCGCCGGCGAGCACCAGCGTGGCGATCGCTGGTGCCCACGCCGACGCGGGTCGACGCCATCGACGTCGCGCGCGGCCGGGACCACGGGATCAGCAGCACGCGCGGCGCCGGCCGCCAGCACCGACGAGCGCGACGATCACGTCGCCGCCGATCGTGTAGCCGGGCGACCACAGCTCCTTGCGCGCGACCGTGGCGATGAAGACCGCGCTCAGCCCGCAGACGACGAGCCAGCGCGCGAACCGCCGCGTCAGCGGACCGGCCAGCGGAGCCACGGCGAGCGCCACCGCCAGGGCGGGCGCGCCGTAGCGGAGATTGAAGTAGAAGCCCTTCGGATCGCCCCACGGCCCCGATGCGGAGCCGGGCGTGACCAGGTAGGCGGCGAGCGACAGGATCGCGAGCAGGCCCGCGATCCGCACCACGCGGTCCGGGCCGAAGGCCAAGCAGAGCCCGGCGCCGAGCACCGCCGCGCAGAGGATCACCACCCACCACGGTCCCAGGCCGCGCGGCGAGCGCGGGCGCGAAGACCGAGCTGAAGATCCGCCCGTGGCCCAGATAGCTCGACGATCGAGTAGTTGGTGCTGCTGTTGAAGGGGCGACGGCTGGGGGAGTGGGGAGGAAGCCGAAGCTGAAGTAGGGGAGCGGGTTCCCGGCCGCGACCAGGTTGCGCACGTACCAGAACCCGCCGGCCAGGAAGACGCCGCCGGCCCAAACGCCCCCCGTGGCCCGGCGCCGGCCGCGCGGAGCCGAGCACGCCACGGCCGCCGTCATCAGCGCCACGGGCAGGAGCAGGTTCAGCTTGACCGAGATGGCGAGCCCGGCCGCGAGCGCGCTGAGGAACACGGCGCCGGTTTCCCAGCGCCGCTCGCCGGCGCGCGACGCCGTTGATCCAGAGCGCCACCGCGGCCAGCAGGAAGAACACCGCCGCGCCATCGTTGTCCGCGCTGCCCGCGGTGGAGAAGAACATCATCGGCGCTGCCATGACCACGCCGCCCGCCAGCAGGCTCGCGGGGCCGGCGCCGCGCGGCGCGCCCACGCACCACGCCGCGAGCAGCACGAGCGCGAGCCAGCAGGAAGTTGAGCGCCGGCGAGAGGACATCGGTGCCCATGAGCACGATCCCCACCGCGTGGAGGAGCTCGGAGGTCGCCGGATAGAAGCCGGTCAGATACTGGATGTCCGTGTAGCGGATCGCGGTGACCTGGCCGGTCTGAGCAAACGACGCCGCCCACGGCATGTGGTAGGAGATCGAGTCCGCGCCGAGGATCCCCTGTCCGTAGGCCTGGAGGGTCGGCCCGGCCCACTCGGCCAGGACCACGCCGGTGGCGAGCAGCGGCAGGCACCACGATCAGTACGCGCGTCAGCCGGCGCCGGCGCGCGTCACGCCGCTCGGGTCCCGCCGCGGCGGTGCCGAGCCACAGCCGGAGACCGAGCCCGACCCCGACCGAGGCGACCACGATCGGCACCAGGCGCAGCAGACCCACCGCCCCGAGCAGCTGCGCCGGTCAGGACGAGCAGGAACAAGCCCGCGACCACGTCCGCCAGCCGCGCCGCTGCGCCTCGCCACGCCGGAAGCAGTGCGGCGCGCAGCGCCGTCGCGCCGGCACCGAACGAGCCGATCACGCACACGAGCGCAGCGACGCCGAGGGCGTAGCGCCCGACGCTCACGGGGTCTCCGAAGTCGGGGATCGTCAACATCGCGGCGCTCGCGGCGGGTATCCGGACGCGGTAGCTGCCATCGCGCCGAGGTGCGCCGTGAGCGTCCGCGCTCGCCCGGACAGCGCGCCGGTGGACGTCCGCGCGCCGAAGCTCTGGCCCCCGAGCGTCACGCCTCGCGGTCGAGTGCGCGCTCGGCGCCTGGAGCCGCTCGATCGTCGCGGTCGCCGCCGGGACCGGCGGCCGGACCAGCGCGGTCGTCGCCCGGGTGAGGCTGTCGTTGATCAGGACGACGCGGATGCGCCCGTCCCGACCGAGCGTCGCCCAGGCCCGCAGCGGGCTCGATGCGCCTTCCGTGAGCCGCAGGAGACGGGCTCCGGGCGGTGCGGCCTGGGCGAACAGCAGCAGCCCGTAGTACTGCGGGCGAACCGACGCCGTCCAGCGGCCGTTCTCGCGCGCGAACGTGAACAGCTGATTCGCCGGGGCCTCGGGGTGGATGTGGACGTCGACGCCGTCGACGCCGGCTCTGCACCATCCAGAACTCCGTGTCCAGCGTCCACAGCGCGGAGGCGAACGTGTCACTGACGCCGGGCTGACCCCCGCAGGTGACCGCGTTCAGCTCATCGACCCGGAAGCGCTCCCCGCGGCGATGGGCGAGCGCGACCCAGCGCGCCATGCCCGCGACGAGGCCGGCGGAGGCGCGGCTCGAGAGCAGGTTCGGGACCGAGGGGTAGAGCGGCGAGCGCGGGTTGTGCACGCAACGGTTCAGCGGGTAGCGGTGGAAGGTGACCTGGCTGAGGCCCGGCTCGCCCGTCTGCAGAGCCGGCAGGTGGGACAGCCAGGAGAGCGAGCCGGTCGCGGGTCCGGCCAGCGCCGTCCGCGGCAGCGCACGGCGGATACCGCGACACCTCGGCCAGATAGCGCTGGAAGTCGTAGGGGCCCGCGCGCCCCGCCGACCGAGCCGGCCGCCGGAGGTCCGGTACCACGTCTGCGTCGTGTACAGCTCGGGCTCGTTGCCGATCTCGAACGCGGCGATCCGCGACCGGCCGATGCCGCCGAGGAGCGCCTTCGCCTCGGTCGAGGCGATCGACGGGCTGTCGGCCAGGAGGTTGATGCCGAGGATCAGCCGGGCACCGGTCGCCTCGGCCAGCCCGCGCGCCACCGCCGCCCAGCGCGGCGTCAGCGTGTACGCGGCCCAGGGAGGCGTGGCCATTCCCGGCACCGGCCACCACGTGCGATCTGCGCTGTCGCCGCCGAACCGGAGGGTCGTGCCGCGGCCCCGGCTGAGGTTTGCGATCAGCCGCGTGAGCACCGGGTTCGGTGCGCCGCGGATCGTCGCCGGCGTAGGGGTAGAGGCTGCTGTACTCCATCGAGAGCCCGAGAAACGCCGACGGCACCGGCCGGCCCTCCGTCGCGTGCGAGACCCGGACCTGGACCTGGATCGGCTGGCGCCCGCTGGCCGGTGCCGAGGCCGCCGACAGCAGCACGAGCAGCGCTGCGGCGAGCGCCCGAATGCTCCGCGAGCGCGGGTCGAGACCACATCAGAGCGCCTTCTCGAGCACGTCGGCGCGGTGCCGCGGCGCCATCCCGACCCGCTTCGTAGAGCGTCGAGCGCGCGGGGATTGTCCGAGGCCACGCCGAGCTGGGCCTCGCGCAGCCCGGCGGTGGCGAACGCGGCGAAGGCACTGAGCAGCAGCGCCGAGCCCAGGCCGCGGCCGCGACTCGGCTGGCTCGACTCCGAGCAGGTCGACGAAGCCGACGCCTTCCTGGTCCCAGCGCCGGCTGAGCAGGAACCCGACCACGCGGCCCTCCCGCCGTGCCACCCGGCTGAGCGAGGGGTCGAAGTCGTGGGCGGCCAGATGCTCCGCTCGGAACGCGGCGAAGCTTTCCGGCTCGTAGTCGGCTGTGGTCGCGAAAGCCGCCTCGTTGGCCTCATACAGCGCAGCGGCATCCGCCTCGGGTTCCACCGCCTCGATCGTCACGCCCGGCCGGCGGCTCGGGTGCGCGCAGGTCCGACTCCAGCCGGCGAGCCAGCCGCCAGTAGCTGCGGATATGGCGGTAGCCGGCGCGCCCGAGCAGCTCGTGGCCGGTCGCGTTCGAGCCGGCCACCCACTGGCGAGCAACGCCGCGCTCTGCCTCACGGGCCCTCCGTTCGGCCCAGCTCAGCAGGGCCGATCCCACTCCCTCTCCCTCGCGCGCGGGATCGACCACCGCGAGCGCGCCTTGCGTCCACAGCGTGGCGTAGCCGATCACGGCCTCGTCCTCATCGACGGCGAGCACGGCGTCGGAGGCGAGGTCGAACTCGCTCGCGCGCCACTGGTCGAGCAGATCCTCGAGCGTGAAGTCGGGCTCGCCCAGGTCGGCCACGTCCCGCGCCTGAAGCACACGCAGGAGCTTCGGGCGCGTCGGCGAGGGTCGCAGGACGCAGGTCGAACATCGGCTGCAGTCTCTCAGCCGAGACGACGGCCGATCGACCACAATGGTGGCGTGGCCGTTTCCGAAGATGTCCCGGTCGCCGCCCGCTCGGCGCACCAGCGCCTCGGAGTCGTCGTTCATCCCAGCCGCACGATCGACTCGCCCCTGCGGGCCCTGCGCGAGTGGACCGATGCGCACGACGTCGAGGTCGTTCAGGTGGCGGCGCCGTGCCGCCAGCAGGACGTGGCCGAGCGCGGCGAAGCCACCGAGTGCGACCTGATCGTGTCGATCGGCGGCGACGGCACCGCGCTGGCCGCGCTGCAGGACCGGCGCCGTTGCCGGCACGCCGGTGCTGGGCGTGGCGTACGGAAGCCTGGGCGTGCTCACCAGCGTGGATCCCGACGGGGTGGCCGACGCGGTGGACCGCTTCAGCCGCGGCGACTGGGTGGCGCAGAGTCTTCCCGCGCTCGACCTACGCGCCGAGCAGGGCGATGCCACGTTCGCGCTCAACGACATCGTGATCGTCCGTGCCGGGGAGGGCCAGGTGCGCACGACCGCCGACGTGGACGGTGTGCCCTTCGCCCGCTTTGCCGGTGACGGATGCATCGTCAGCACGCCTGCGGGTTCGAGCGCGTATTCCCTGTCTGCGGGCGGACCGCTGCTCACGCCGCAGCTGCGCGCCTACGTGCTCGCCACCCTGCCCACCCACGGCGGTTTCGTTCCACCACTCGTGATCGGGGGCGATTCCGAGCTGCAGCTTCGCATCGGGGCCGGGTTCGGCGGCTGGCGGCTCGAGCTCGACGGACAGATCGTCGACGCCCCGGGCGACTCGCTGTCGGTCCGGATGCGCCCGGACGCCGCGACGATGGTCTCCTTCGAGGATCAGGAGCCGTTGCTGGCGGGGCTGCGCCGGCGGCGCATCATCGTGGACAGCCCGCGCATGGTCGCCGAGCAATCACGCGGCTGAGCGTGGCGTACGGGCCCCCTTGGGTGACCGCGCCTGCCGGCCGATAAAAGAAGCATGAACGCTCTCATAGCAGGGCTGTTGGCCGGATTGCTGCTGGCCGGGTTCGTCCGTCCGCGATGGTGGTTGTCGCTCGTCCCGGTTGCGGTGACGATCGGCCTGGGCGCCTACCGCCTGTCTTTGCCACGGAGCTCGAGCGCCGACGCCGTGGCGTTCCTCGGAATCGTGTTGCTCACCGTGGCGATGGAGGGCGCGCTCGTGGGCGGAGCCCTGGCTCGCGCCGGGTTCGAGCGCTCGCAGTCCCGGCGCGCTCGTGCCAGAGCGGCGCTTCACGCGGCGCGCGGCATCGCGCTCGCCGGCCTCACCTTCGTCGTGGCGGCGATCGTCGTGGCTCGCGCCACGAGCGGTCTGGCACTTCTCCTGAGCGCCGCTGGCGGTCGCGGTCGTGCTCGCCAGAGCCTGGCGCGCCCGGTCTCGCCGGCGCCCGCGCCGGCCGCGCCGGCCGCGCCGGCCGCGCACGCGGACCGCGCCGGCGGCGCGGGTTCCCGCCACCGTGGGACGGCGCGAACGGCGACGCGCCGTGACCCCGCGCGAAGTCGCTCGGGGTCGCACACGCGTCAGGCCCTGAGGTCGCCCGGGGGCGCCGCGTCCGCCGGACGCTCGGGGTGATCGTCCCGGATCGCCGCCAGCTCGTCCGTCGAGGAGACGAACACGTCGACCAGGCGCGGATCGAACTGCCGGCCACGCTCGGTCTGGAGCTCCGAGAGCGCCTCGCCGATCGGCATCGATGGTCGGTACACGCGGTCGCTCGTCATGGCGTCGAACGCGTCGGCGACCGCGGCGATCCGCCCGAAGATGGGGATCGAGTCTCCCGCCAGCCCGCGCGGATAGCCGCGGCCATCCCATCGCTCGTGGTGCGTCAAGGCGATCTCGGAGCCGAGTCTCAGCGCCGCCGACTCGCCCGCGGCGAGAAGCGAGCTTCCCAGCGCCGGATGGCGCTTGATGATCGTGAACTCCTCTTCGGTGAGCGGCCCGGCCTTCAGCAGGATCGCGTCGGGGATCCCGATCTTGCCGACGTCGTGGAGCATCGCGGCGAGCCGGATCTGCTCCTCTGACCAGGAGTTGACCCGGCTCCTGCGGGCCAGCAGCTGCGAGTAGTACCCCATGCGCCGTATGTGCGATCCGGTCTCCTCGCTGCGCAGGCTGAGCGCTGTGACCAGTCGGTCGACCGTTTCGCGTTCGGCGTGGCGGGCGCTGGCCTCGGTCTGCTCGAGGCGCTCGAGCGCGTCGCGCAACGCCGTGGTCCGGGTCAGGATCTTGGCTTCGAGCTCGCGCACATATTCCTTGCGCTCGAGCTCGAGGGCTCGACGCCGGAGGCCGGAGACGACGTTGATGAGCGCCTCGTTCGGCGCGATCGGCTTCACGAGGTAGCCGTGGGCCCCGATCGCGAGAGCTTCGGCGGCCACGGCCGGGTCGTCGACGCCGGTGAGCATGATCACCGCGATCTCAGCGTCCCCGGCCACGGCGCTGCGCACGAGCTCGAGCCCCGATTCGCCCGGCATGTTGACGTCGCAGAAGACGAGGGCGATCGGCTCTTCCGCGAGAACCCGGCGCGCCTGCGTCACATCGCCTGCTTCCACGACGCGATAGCCGGCCCGCTCCAGGGTCCGCCGCAGGGCCCGCCGCAACGGCGCCTCGTCGTCGACGACGAGGATGCGGATCTCGTCGCTAGACCCGAGGTTGAACGGCATCGAGTGCCTCACGTGCCTTGGTCAGGAGTAGGTGCTCGGTGAACGGCTTCTCGAGCAGGACCATGCCCGCCGGGATCGTCTCACCCGCCCCGAGAATCGGCTCGGCGTACCCGGACATGTACATGACGCGCGTCGCCGGCCGTAGCTCGAGGACCTTCTCGGCCACGTCCTTGCCCAACATGTGCGGCATGATCACGTCCGTGATCAGGAGGTCGATCGGGCTGTCGTGGTCCCGCGCCACGTCGATCGCCTCATATCCGTCGGCGGCGGTGATCACCTGGTAGCCACGGCGCTCGAGGATCCGGCGCGCGACCTCGCGGATTCCGTCCTCATCCTCGACCAGCAGCACCAGCTCGCCATGGCCTCCCGGCTCGTCGGCCGAGGTAGGGGCGTTCAGCTCGGCTTCCTGCTCGGTGGCCGGAAGCATGATGCTGCAGGTGGTGCCCACGCCCGGCTCTGAGTAGAGCTGAGCGTGACCGCCCGATTGGGTGACGATCCCATACACGGTGGCGAGGCCGAGCCCGGTTCCCTGGCCCTTGGGCTTGGTGGTGAAGAAGGGCTCGAAGACATGCTCGATCGTCACCGGGTCCATCCCGGTGCCGGTATCGCTCACGCGGAGTCGGACGTATCGTCCCGGCACCAGACCGGGCCGGCTGCTGGCGTAGCTCTCGTCGACGTTCACGTTCGCCGTCTCGATCACGAGCGCGCCGCCAGTCGGCATCGCGTCGCGGGCGTTTACCGCCAGGTTGACCAGCACCTGCTCCATCTGCCCCGGGTCGGCGACGATCGGCCACGGGTCCTCGCTCAGGATGCGGGTCAGCTCGATGTGCTCACCGAGGGTGCGCCGGAGCAGTTGCTCGGTCTCGCCGACGACGTCGTTGAGGCTGATCACCTCGGGGTGGACAACTTCACGCCGCGCGAAGGCGAGCAACTGGTGGGTGAGCCCGGCCGCGCGCTGTGCCGCTCGCTCGATCTCCTCCAGGTCGGCCTGTGCCGCCGACAGGTGCCCGTCGCCGTCGGCGATCGCCCCGGCGAGCTCCTCCTTCACGAACAGCGAGTAGTTGAGGATCACCGACAGCAGGTTGTTGAAGTCGTGGGCAACGCCCCCGGCTAGCTGGCCGAGGCTCTCGAGCCGCTGCGTCTGGGCCAGCTGGTGCGCCAGCCGCTCCCGCTCGGTCACGTCGGCCGCCATCACCAGGCGAGCGTGACGGCCCAGGAACTCGACCTGGTGTGAGCTCACCTCCACGTCGATCACGGTGCCGTCGCGCTTGACGTGGCGCCACGGCCCCGAGCGCTCCAGCCTCGTGGACGTCTGCGCGAGATTCGCCATCACTGCCGGCACGTCCTCGGGCGGCCGCAGATCCCTGATCGTCATCGAGGTGAATTCCTCGCGCGTGTAGCCGTAGCGCTCGATCGCCGCCTCGTTGACCATGACGATCCCGAGCGTCTCGGAGTCGAAGATCCACATCGGCAGCGGGTTGCTCTCGAACAGCAGGCGGTAGCTCTCAGCCGACTCGCGGGCCGCGTGTTCGGCCTCGCGCGCGGCGGCCTCGGCGCGGCGCCGCTCGCTCAGCTCAGCCTCGAGTTGGCCCACGAGGCTCTGGAAGCTCGCGGTGAGCCCGGCCACTTCGGCCGTACCGGCGAACGCCTCGAGGTCCGCTGCGGTGGGCGTGCGACCGCTCCGAACCGCGGCGGCGAGACGGGTGACGGGCCGCGCTATGCGACGGTGCACGATGACCGCCGCCGCGAGCACGATCAGCAGCGCGACCAGGATCACTACGAGCTCGCGGTGGAACAGTTGCCCCGCCGAGGCCATCGCCACCGAGCGGTCGAGGCCGGCGTACACGTGCCAGCCGAGACCAGCGACAGTGGACTCCGCGAACAGGCGGGTGCGCCGGTCGAGCCCCGGACGCTCGGTCCGGCCGCTGGTCGCGAACGATGCCTCGCTCGGGAGCCGAGCGCCCGCCCACCGCCCGGGGTTCCCGGATTCGGCGAGCACGGTGCGCCCGTCCGCCGCGCGTCACCACGTACTCCACGCCCTGTGAGCCCGCGAACTGTGCCGCCAGGTCGGGACCGATGGCCCGGAGGTCGATGAGCGCCGCGGCGAAGCCGCCCGGGAACGGCGCCGAGAAGACCGCCACCGGCCGGCCGGTCAGCGGATCGCGCTCGGGTGCGAGTAGCGCGGGCTTCCCCGCGGCGGAGGCGCTCCAGCGGGCTGTGCGGTAGCCGCCGCTCTTGGCGGAGAGCGAGGAGCAGACCAATGTCCCGTTGCTGCGCACGATGTCGATGTGCCCGGTGGGAAACGCTCCCACGTGGGCAAAGCTGAGCGCGCAGTCCGAGGGGTGCGCCAGCAGCTGTGTGACTCCACCTGGGCCTGACGCGACTCCCGCGAGCGCCCCCTGGAGAGTGACCGAGCCCTCGCGGATCAGCCGAGCCGCGCTCTGCGCGGCCACGGTGGCATTGCGGAACCCGGCGACGCGAGCGTCGCGGTCGCTCTGGATGTGCACGTACAGCGCGCCGGCCAAAGCCGCCAGCACGAACAGGACGATCAGCGTCGCGAAGTAGGTGCTGAGCCGCAAACGACCGTCAAACCGCGCACGCACCAACTAACCACCCCTCGACGTCACTCAAGCGAACGACTGAGCTCTGATGGATCTACCGCTATGCCGATCCCGGTCCTACCACAACAACGCAACAAACTCCGGTGCGTCAGGTTCTACCGGAAATCAGTCCCGATGAGCGACGTGATCGTACTCGATCTCGTAGGCATGACAATCGTCTATTCGGCCAGGTGGCAAGGGTTATAAAAACCTTGCTAATCCTCACAAAAAGCGCCTGAGGGGTGAGCACTGGCGGCGTGAATCGCGCGCCCGCCGTCTTGGCGGTCTGTCAATGCACGAGCCGATCTTCGGTCGGGGGCGGTAATGCCACGCCGCTTCAACGAGCAGCCGCCGGGCGTGCCCAGAGCCGGTCTTGGTGATCGACCCCAGCCGTCGCTGCTGCCCCGTGGTGGACTCTGACGGGACCAGTCCGACGTAGCTCATCAGCTGCTCGGCGTGCGCGAAGCGTTCAAAGTCGCCGATCTCCGCACACAAGCCAACCGCGGTCAGCGTGTCGATCCCGCGCAGGCAGCGCAACCGCCCGACTTGCACCGTCCACGGGCACGCCGGGAGGATCGCGACGATCTCACGCTCGAGCTGCTCGCGACGGTGCGACAGCGCGTCGATCGCGCCGCGGGCATCGAGCAGCGTCGCCTGCGCCGCAGGCCAGTCCAAGGTGACCGTCTCAAGCCAACGGCGGTGACGCTCGGTCCACGCATGCCCGTCATCGAAGCGGATGCCGTGACGCAACAACAGCTTGGACAGCCGATGACGGGCGCGCATCAGATCCATCCGGACCGCCTCACGAGCCCGGATCAGGTCACGCAGCGCCTCTTCCTCATCGCCGGGCACCCGGACCGGGTAAAGCTTGCCCGCCAACAACAACCGCACGAGATGCTCAGCGTCGCGACGATCGGTCTTCACGCGATCCCCGCTCGCGCGAGGAATCTTGCTCGGCGCCGCGACCACGCACTCGATCCCGCGTCTGACCAGCTCGCGCGCCAGGCCATAGCCCGTCGGGCCGGCCTCATACGCAACCCGCACCGGCCGCGGCAACCCCCCGCAGAACCCAGCCGCGCCAGTCACCTCACCGTCCATCGAGAACGTCTGCAACTGGCCGGTCTCGACGTCTAGGACCGCCGCGACGATCTTCGTCGCGTGCACGTCGAGACCGACCAAGCTCTTAGCCTTCGCCATGGCTGGTTTCCTCCAATATGCGGTTGTGGGCCGCCGCACGGGTACCAGCCGTGCGGCTGCAAAATCCCCCCATCAACAGCACGGGGGACTAAAGGTGGGGAGGACCCAGTGGTGTGGGTCAGGGCGAGACGGGCGCCTTGCGGTAGGGATCCTTCGGCGAGCGATCCTGTGAGAGCGACTGCTGCGAACGCGCGGCCAGCGCCTCGATCGCGTCCGCGAGGTGAACCTGGTCGATGTTGTAGTCCTCGCGCGCGGTCCGGATGCGGTGGGCCTCGAGCAGGACATTCGCGTGGGTACAGCCGGCCGGTGGCTCGAACCGATACGCGGCGAGCTCGATCAACAGCCCGAGCGGGTCCTCGAAGTAGATCGAGTCCATGAACCCGCGGTCCTTCACACCGCTGTGGGTGATGCCGCGCTCGTCGAGCCGCTCCACGGCCTGATGGAAGGTCGCTTGCGAGAGCGCGAACGCGAGGTGGTGCACGCAGCCCGGATCGGTCGGGGTCCGCTGCGAATCCCGCTCGCGCTCCTCGTTGGTGAACACCGTGATCAGCCGCCCGTCCCCGGGGTCGAAGTACAGGTGGCTCTCGGAGGGCCGGTCCAGGTTCGGCTGCTCGAATACGAACGGCATCCCGAGCACCCCTTCCCAGAAGTCGATCGAGGTCTGGCGGTCAGCGCCGACGAGCGTGATGTGGTGCACGCCCTGACTCTGCAGCTTGCGCATCGGGCTCGACGGTACGGCCGGCGGGGGCGGCTGTCAATCCGCCGCGTGGCGGAGCTCCCTGCGCTCCGGCCGGCGTAGGGTCGCCCGACTCGAACACCGGCCCCGCGTCCGCTATGCGGGGATACCGAGGCGACGGCCGAGGAATTCGCGCTGCTCCTCGTAGAGCCCCGCGGGCAGGCGCTCGAACCACTGACAACCCGGCGGAGGCTCATCGATCGAGGACGACTCGCCGGCCGGCTCCGTGCGGAACGCGAGCCCGACGGGAGAGTCGAGGCCGTTGTTGTAGTGGCTCGGATACTCGATGTAACCGAGCAGCTCTCCCGCGGTGACGTGCAGCCCAAGCTCGTCGAGTGCCACCCGTCTGACCGCGTCGTCGAGCGGCTCGCCGAATAGAACCGTCCCGCCGGGGATGTGCCAGGCGCCGACGTTCGGCGGGATATCCCGCAACGCCAGCAGCACACCGCGGTCCGGATGGACGAGCACGACCTCGACGCACAGCCGGGGGACCCGGCTGAAGATCCAGTCGAACTCGGGCTTCGGGAGCCAACCGGGCGGGCGTTCGGGTGCGGACACGGGCTCGAGTGAGCTCACTGCCACACGAAGGTCGTCATCGCCTGCGCGGGGATCGTGTACGAGAAGTAGCGGCCGTCGGACTCGACGGCGAACGAGATCGGGGAACTGGAGTTGTTGTTGGCGACGAGCACCTTGGAGCCGTCCGGGTTGAGGAAGGCGACGTCGTCGAGGCCGGAGCTGATCGTCTCGAAGTGGCTCGAGCTGTCGACGCCGTAGGTGACGAAGTTCGGCGAGTCGATGCGGGTGGCGCCGGGCTGGACGAAGGCGCTGACCTGGCCGAGCTGGTAGTACTCGGGGCGGAACGTCACGTCGCCGGTCGTCTGGTCGATCGACACCGCGCCACGACAGCCACCGCACGAGTTCGGCGTCTGGATCGGGTTGCCGCTGGGGTCGAGCGCGATGCTCCAGATCGCGACGGCGCTGGCCCAGTTGCGCAGCGTGGAGATCAGGTACTCCGGGGTTCCGAACGGCCTGATCTCAGGCGAGCATTCGTCGACGATCTGATCGAGGCTGGGGGCCTGCTGGTGGAGCTGGGTCATGACCGTCGGGGAGTTGAAGTAGCAGTGCCAGGCGATTCCGCTCAGATCGGGCCCGGCGTTCGGATCTGAGGCGAGCGGGCTCGCGTATCCGCTGAGTACTGGTCCCAGCTCAGGTCGTTTCCGTAGATCTTCGTGCCGAGCCCGGCGCCGGCCAGCGCCGGCTCCAGGTCCTGCGCGATGAACTGGGCCTCCTGTGACTCCGAGAGGTTGAGGCCCGGGTACTGCGTGGCGGTGGTCGGCTCGTTGGCGGGGGTGAGATCGGCGATCGGGATCCCGGCGCTCGCGTAGGCCTGGATGAACTTGACCAGGTACTGGGCGTAGGTGGCGTAATCCGCGGGGAGGAGCGTGCCGGAGTTGTTCGCGTTGCTGAGGGCGCCGTTTCCCTTCATCCACCCCGGCGGGCTCCACGGACTGGCCAGGATCTGAAGTCCGGGGTCGATCGCCAGTGCCTGCTGGAGCGCCGGGATGATGTACGAGGTGTCGTGGCTGATGCTGAACGACGTGAGACCGGGATCTGATCCGCCGGGCGGGTTGTCGTCGTAGCTGTACGCCGGGGTGACCGTCATGGCGCCCGTGGCCGCCACGCCGATGCGCAGGAAGTTGAGATGGATGGGCGGCGCCGCCAGCCCGGTTCCCGATCCCGGCTGACCGAACAGCTCCTGCATCAGGGCGGCTCGCTGCGTGGCGGACATCTTCTCGTTGATCAGCCACGCCGAGCTGTCGGTCATGGCCGCCCCGGTGCCGGTGAACTGCTGGTAGCGGGTGTGCTCGTCGACGTCGACGACGGGCACGTTCTGGGGTGTCGTGCTCGAGAAGCGTGAGTCCCGGCTGCGCGCTCATCAGCTGGGACTGCGCCACGTCGGTTTGCACCACCTGGACCGGCGGTGGTGAGGGCGTGGGCGTGGTGGTCGTCGTAGTTGTCGTCGTCGTGGTAACGGTGGATTTGGTGGCGGCCGGAGGTGGTGGAGCACAGGCCACCTTGACCGGAGCCGCGAGCGCCTGCGCGAGCTTCTGGAGCGCCTTGATCTGCCCCTGGAGGCGGGCGATCCGCAGCCTCACGCTCCGGAGCGTCGAGCCGAGGGCGGCCTTGCCGATGCCGTGGTCGATCGTCGTCGTGAGCATTGATCGCGCCTGCTGTTGCCGGCGCAACTCGGGCTGCATCTGAGCACCGATCGCGCCGGTCAGCGCGGACCGCAGCGCGGAGAGCGGCGTGCAACCGCTCGCGACCTGGCCGGCGGTCAGCAAGCGACTGCCGGTGGGGTGCGTGCCCAGGAGCCCCCGCCACGCACCCGGACTCGGGGCGCGACCGGTGGCGGCCGAAGTCCTGGCGAACACCTCGAGCCTGATCGCGGCGAGTCGGCCGAGCGCGGATCCGGGGAGCGCAAAGATCACTTCGTTGCCGTCGCGGACGGCGGCCGGCGATCCCGCCGTGTGTACCCCGAGCACGTGCTCGGGGGCGTACGCGTCGACCGTGCGCAGGGCGATCGCGGTCCCGGCGCCGCCGCCGCGCCAAGACGCGTACCCGCTCGGGCGCGAAGCCTCCGCCGTCGTCCAGGATTCCGGGCGTCGGGGCGCCCGCGGCCTTCGGGACGAGCACGAGGGCGAGCAGGGCATGCCGGAGGCCACCCTGGCCCAGGTAGCGCTCGACGTCGCCGCCCAGCCTGGCCGTCACGATCAGCGCCCGATGACGGTGTTACGACGGCGCTGAGCGACTTGATCGTGACCGCCCGTCGCTCGGCGCCGCTCAGTCTCAGGACCGGGATGGGCGCCCGGCCCGCGCGCGCGGCCTCGCCCGCCTGGGCGACCGCGCCGACCGCCGTCAGCGCTCCAACCACCAGCGCGAGCGCGAGCACCACCCGCGCGCGTCTTCGGCCCCCGCCACTCGATCCTTGGACACGCACCCGGCGCGAGTGTCGCACGTACGCATCGGCCCTGTCGAAATGCCGGTCGGGGCGGGCGAGGCCACTAGGCCGGCGCCCGGACGGGCTCCGGCGATCCGGTCTGGTCGGAGGGCTCGGGCGCCGCGAGCAGGATCGCACTGAGCGTCACCGCGGCGAAGGCGAAGATCCGCACCGCGCCGAGCGCGCCGCCGGGAACGGGTTCGGCGAGCACGGTCGTCCCGGCGGCGATCGGCAGCGCGTTGGTGAGCAGCGTGGCGAGGCCGGCGACGGTCAGTGCGCCGCCGCGCTGGTAACCGAGCTGGAGCAGCGAGGTCCCCAGCGTGTAGCCGATGACGAGCGTGACCACGAACGCGAACCGGACGCCGCCCTGCGTGGCCAGCTTCGTCGAGATGTCGCCGATCGAGAACAGCAGCCCTCCGGCGATCCCATCCGCGATCGCCTGGGCGCGGGTCCGGCGCCCGACCGCGAGGACGGCGAGCGCCGCGACCGCGGTGACGCCGAGCCAGACGGCGACTCCTCCCGTCGACCCTCCGCCGCCTTCGCCGCTGCCCTTCGCCAGCGACACCGCGAGCGCCACCAGCCCGACCACCGACATGCTGACGCCGATCAGGTGGCGGCGGTCGAGCGGCCGGCCGCTCATGCGGGCCGAGACGAAGCCGAGCACGCCGATCCCTCCGGCGCCGATGCTCTGGACGACGGCGAGCGAGGCGAGCGCCAGCGCCGCGGCATAGAGGGCGAACCCGCTCGACTCCATGGCGAACCCGACCAGCCAGCCGCGGCTGGTCAGCAGCAGCCGCACCGAGTGCAGGGGCCGGCGCATCGACAGGCAGGGCAGGCTGGCTGCGGCGTCGTGCTCGCGCAGGTAGGCGAGGTTGGTCAGCGTCGTCGAGGCGACGGCGAGCCCGAGCGCGATGCCGGTGCGGGCGGTCACGGGATGATCGACGGGGGCGGCCGGAGCCGGCTCAGTCGAGCGGCCAGGTGTGGACCGGCTCGTTGCTGTGCATGTGCTCGCGGTAGCGCCGGGTCATCTGGCGCAGCGCCTCGGCGCGGTCGAGCCCGCCGGCCTCGTACAGGCTGTGGAACACCTGTGCCTGCCACGCCGCGCCGTTTCGGAGCGTCACGCAGCGCCGCTCGATCACCCCGAGCAGGCGATCGGCGTCGTCCGTGTCCACGCCCCAGCGCTCGAGGCCTTCGCGAGCGAGCGGCAGCAGGCGCCTGAGCACCAGCTCCGCCACCGGTACCTCGCCGACGCCGGGCCAGTAGACACGAGCCTCGATGCCGTCGCGGGCGCCGGCGTGGAAGTTCTCCTCCGCCGCCGAGAACGACATCCGCGACCACAGCGGCCGCTCTTCCTCCGCGATCACCCGGACGAGGCCGTAGTAGAACGCGGCGTTGGCGAGGATGTCGAGCATCGTCGGGCCCGCCGGCAGGATCCGGTTCTCGACGCGCACGTGCGGCTGGTCCCGGACCACGTCGTAGATCGGGCGGTTCCAGCGGTAGATCGTGCCGTTGTGCAGCCGCAGCTCGCCGAGGCGAGGCACGTCACCTCGCTCGAGCGTCTCGAGCGGGTCCTCGGCTCGCAGATCGGCAGGAGCGCCGGGAAGTAGCGGACGTTCTCCTCGAACAGGTCGAAGATCGACGTGATCCAGCGCTCGCCGAACCACACGCGCGGCCGCACGCCCTGACTCTTCAGCTCCTCCGGGCCGCGTGTCCGTCGCCTGCTCGAACAGGGCGATCCGCGTCTCCCGCCAGAGCTCCTTGCCGCAGAAGAAGGGCGAGTTGGCGGCTATGGCGACCTGGACGCCGGCGATCGCCTGGGCGGCGTTCCAGTAGCGCGCGAACGCGTCCGGGCCGACCTGCTGGTGGAGCTGAACACTCGTGCACGCGGCCTCGGGGGCGATCGTGTCGGCCAGCGTGGAGAGCCGCTCGACGCCCGCGATCGTGATCTCCAGATCCTCTCCGCGCGCCGCGAAGATCTGCTGGTTGAGCAGCTCGTAGCGCGGGTTGGCGCTGAAGCTGTCGGCGTTCAGGTGCTCGGCGGTGACCGTGGGGAGGATGCCGATCATCATCATCCGCGCGCCCGCGGGCCGGGCGCGCTCCTCGGCGTCGTTGAGGCTGGCGCGCGTCTCCGCCTCGAGCTGCGAGAACACGCGAACCCTCGAGCAGGCGCGGCGCGACGTTGATCTCGAGGTTGAACTGCGCCAGCTCGGTCTGGAAGGCCGGATCCGCGATGGCCTCCAGCGCCGCCGCGTTGACGAGCGCCGGATCGCCGGCCTCGTCGGTCAGGTTGAACTCGATCTCCATCCCGAACGAACGGCGCTCCGGGTGGAACCTCGCCTCTGCGAGCATCCTCGCGAATACCTCCAGGCAGGCGCGAACCTTTCGCCTGTACCGCTGGCGGTCTTCCCGACTGAACGTTCGCGCAGCGACCTGCTGGCCCACCCACACAGTATGGGTGAGCGCGCAGGGGCGTACAACCCACGTCTGTAGTGTCCGTTTCGTGGACCGGAGCATCGAGCTGAACCGTGCGAACTGGGATGAGCGGGCCCCGGCGCACGCGGCGTCACCGGATTACGCGCTCGACCGTTTCGTCGCCGATCCGGGGTTCATCAGCGAGATCGTGCGGTTCGACCTCCCGCGCCTGGGCGAGATCACCGGGCTGCGGGGCGTGCACCTCCAGTGCCACATCGGCACCGACACCATCTCGCTCGCGCAGGCTCGGAGCGCAGATGACGGGGCTCGACTTCTCGCCCGCCTCCCTAGCGGAGGCCCGCCGCCTGGCGGGCGCCGCCGGCGCTCAGGTCGAGTTCGTGGAGGCCGACGTATACGACGCGCCCGCGGTGCTCGGCGAGGGGAAATTCGACTTCGTGTTCACCGGCATAGGCGCGCTCTGCTGGCTGCCGAGGATCGCGCAGTGGGCGGAGGTGGTCTCCAGCCTGCTCGTCCCGGGCGGCTTCCTCTTCATCCGTGAAGGTCACCCGATGCTGTGGGCGCTCGACGAGCGGCGCGAGGACGTGCTCTTCGTGGATTTCCCGTACTTCGAGGTCGAGGATCCGCTCGTGTGGGAGGAAGCGGGCACGTACGTCGAAACCGACCGGACGTTTGCCCACACGGTCACGCACAACTGGAACCACGGGCTCGGCGAGGTCGTCACGGCGCTCTCGAGCGCCGGTCTGGAGTTGACCATGCTCGTCGAGCACGACAGCGTGCCGTGGGAGGCGCTGCCCGGACAGATGGAGCAGGTCGGCGGCAAGGAGTGGCGTCTGGCGGACCGTCCTGAGCGGCTGCCGCACAGCTACACGCTACGCGCCGTCAAGCGGCGCGCGTGATCGTCAGCTACGCGTCGAGACCTGGAGCGGCGCGAGCCACTCCGGGTCGAGAAACCGCGGCAGCTTGGCGGGATACTGCGGGAACAGCTCGTGCGCCGGCTCGGCGCAGCGGTGCGCCTGGATGTGCTCGTGCAGGTCCTCGAACGCGCTCAGCACTCGCACCGTGACGAGAATCTGGAGCGTCGCGGCGTTCGGCGGATCCAGCGTCAGCGTGCCGTCGTCGAGGAGCCGATCGACCCGATCGAGCATGGCGGGCAGCGCGGCGAGATCCGCTCGCACACCGGCCGTGTTCGCACGCCGTCCGTCCGCTTCGGTGGTCCTGGCGTAGTAGGCCACCGCCGGCTGCATCGCCACAGCCAGCAACTCCGGCGCCGGCATCCCCTGGGCTCGCACCACGAGCCGGCGCAGGTTGGAGTCGGTGGCGACACCGAATCGGAAGAGACGCCGCGGGACCGGCTGAAACTCCTCGTCGCCCCAGCGCTCGGCTTCTTCGACTCGCGCCCTGAGCTCGGCATCCGGCGGGAACAACCGCGGCTCCGGCCAGCGCGCGTCGAGCGCGCGAGCGATCTCTCTGGACCCCTGAACCCTTCGACCGTCGAGCTTGAGCGCCGGGACCGTGCCGCCGCGAAAGCCCGCCAGCCGTAGGTGAACTCGCTGGTTGAGCGGCACGATGTCGACGACCTCGTAGTCCGCGCCTTTCAGGTCGAGCATCTTCCGCACCGCCTGTGAAGGGTGCGAGACCGCCATCCAGTAGAGCGTGGCCGACATCGTGGGGCAGCCTACCGCCGAGGCGTCCGCCGCGCAGGTGGACGCCGCTAGCCCTCCGTCAACCGACGGAACGAAGCGTCGCCTCTCAGCGAGTCGAAATCCGGATCCTCGCGCGCCCACTCACGGCATTCGGGCCGGAGCTCGACGGCCGTCTGAAGCGCGGCCAGTGCCTCCGCGTGGTGGCCCTGCGTTGCATCGATGCACGCCAGCTCGTAGTGCAGGGTGGGACTCTGCGGGTGGGCGCGCAGACCGTCCGCGATGATCTCCCGCGCAGCGGCAACGTCCGATCGACGCTTGGCCGAGGCGCGGAAGGCCCATTCCCAGGCGGACGGCGCGAACGTCGGCGGTCCACCGAAGCTCAGCACGACGGTGCCCGGCTCATCGGCAACGGCGTGGCGATGGGATGCGGGATCGGGAATGAACACGTAGGTTCCCGCCGGCGAGTCGTAGCTCTGCCCGTCGATCGTGAACGTCGCGCGTCCCCGCGCGACGAAATAGAGCTCCTCGTGGGCGAGCTCCGGATCCTCGGTATGCGGCTTCGACGACCTCGTGGCCGGCTTCACCGGCTATGTATGCGTTGCATCCAAAGGCGTGGATTCCGAGCGTGTACCTGACCGGTAGCCAGGTCAGCGTGCCCGGGCCGGGAAGGCCCTCGATGTCGCTGAGGTTGACGACGCGTGGAGGCTTGGGCACGGCGACAGATTACGTGCCGGTGAGCGCGCGCGCGACCGCGGCCACGACGGCGGCACCCACGACGGCGACGGTCATGGGTGCGCGCCGAGCCATCGCCACCGCCGCGAAGGCCACCCCGAGCGCGCGAGCGTCGAGGGTGAGCGAGCGACCCTGTCCGAACGTCTCGACCACGACCAGCGCGGCGAGCAGAGCGGAGGCGAGCAGCTCGATCACGGTCGTCGCGCCGCTCGGCAGCGTCCGCCCGCCCAGGAGCAGCGGTCCGGCGAGCTTCAGGGCCGCGGTCGCCAGCGCGAGCGCGGCGATCGTGATCCAGATCGCCGTCAAGGTCGGATCCTCGATGCCGCCAGCGCGGCGAGCGCCGCGGCGAGAATCGGCACTCCCGCCGGCGTGAACGGAGTCAGGACCAGGGCGATCCCGGCCCCGCCGCCCGCCGCCGCGGCCTTGCGCCGTCCGCGCACCTCCTCGAGCAGGAGGCCGACGAAGAAGGCGGGGAACAGGGCGTCCAGACCAAGGGCACGCGGATCGCCGATCGCGCCGCCGGCGAGTACGCCGACGATCGTGCCGAGTACCCAGCCGGGGTACTGGAGCACGGTGACGCCGACCATGTACCACGGATCGAACGTTCCATCGCCGGCGCTCGCCGCAGCCCACGACGAGTCGACGATCGTCATGGCAAAGGCGGCACGCGAGAGTGGCCGCCCGCGCAACGATGGCGCCAGCGCCAGGCCCATGGCCAGATACCGGGCGTTGAGCAGCACGCCCGCCGCGATCGCGGCGCCCGTGCCACCGCCGGCGGAGAGGATCGCCAGCGCGCCGAACTGCGCCGCGCCCGAGAAGACGAGTATCGACATGACGATCGGCGCGACCGATCCCATCACGGGGCGCGAGAGAACGCCGAACGACACGGCGATGGCGAACACGGCGAGGCCAAACGGGACCCCGCGCCGGATCCCGGCCCGAAGGCGGGCCCGCGAATCGTCGGCGCAGGGAGCGGACGCGGCACTCACGGCGACAGCGAGGCTACGCGATCAACCCGTGGCCGCCGACCCCGCCTCGTGATCGAGCAGGTACCGCTTGGCGTCCAGGCCCCCGGCATATCCGCGCAGCGCGGATTGGCTGCCGACGAGACGATGACACGGCACGACGATTGCGAACGGGTTGCGCGCATTGGCGAGGCCAACGGCCCGCGCGCTGCGTGGCCTGCCCAGATCCGCCGCGATCGCGGCATAGGTCGATGTGGACCCGTACGGCACGCGCTGAACCGCCGACCAGACCGCCCGTAGGAAGGGCGTCCCGAAGGGCTCCCGCAGAGGCAGGTCGAAGCGGGTGCGTCGTCCGTCGAAGTACTCCTCGAGCTGCGCGCGCACGGCGCCGAACGCGTCCGGCACCCGGGCCCAGTCCGGGCCGATCGCCGGGCGAGTGGCGCTGCTCGCGAAGCAGATGCCACCAACCCACCCTTCGGCCCCATGGACCAGGAGCTCGCCGACCGGGCTTTGCAGCGTCGCGTACAGCACGTCAGGACGCCATCTGCAGGGACTTCTGCGGCGACTCGCCGGCGCGGAGCGCCCACAGGTGCTGGACGGCGTACGCGCGATACGGCCGCCACCGCTCCGCCATTCGCTCCAGCTCCCGGGGCGTGCCGCGGAAGCCGAGCAGCTCCGCTCCCCGCCGCACGCCGATGTCGCTCGCCAGAAAGGCGTCAGGATCGCGAAGGGCTCGCATGGCGATGTATCCGGATGTCCACGGGCCGATGCCCGGGAGTGCCCGGAGCCTGGCGTCGACGCCGTCACGCCGCGCCTCGAGCGGCTCCGTGGCCAGCGACTGGGCCAGGGCTCGGAGCGCCTGCCTTCGCGCGTTGGGCATGGGAAGCTCGCTCAGGTTGGCTTCGGCGATCCGCTCGACGCTGGGAAACACCCGATTGACGCTCCCGACCGGCTGGTGGAGCGTCTCGCCGTAAGCCGAGACGAGATGCGCGCCCAGCTTCGCCGCGGCCTTCAGCGTCACCTGCTGGCCGAGGACGGCACGCACGGCCAGCTCGCCCGGGTCGACGGTGCCGGGCACCCGCCGGCCGGGAGAGGCTCGCACGAGTCCGCCGATCAGCGGGTCCTTCCCGAGGTGCTCGAGGATCGGCCGGGGATCTGAGCGCAGATCCAGTAGGTGCCGGCACGCAGCGATGCCGGCGGCGAGGTCACGCGTGTCCTGCAGGGTGAAGTGGGCCTGCACGCTTTCGGCGCCTGCCGCGATCCGCACCACGCCGGTTCCGTAGGGCAAGCGCAGGCTCCGGACGAAATGGCCACCCTCGTCCTGCTCGACGCCGGCGATCGTCCGCGCGGCGAGGAACCTGAGGAGCGCGCCCGTGTCATGTGGCGCGCGGCAGGGAAGCCGCAGCCAGCCCGAACGCACCCTGAGCGACGGCGGCTACGCGCCGACGGTCGCGCCGACGGCTTCCTCGACGCGCTCGCCCAGGTCTTGATCGATGTTCTTCCAGTACTGGATCGCTCGAGCCAGCACCTGCTCGGAGACGCCGTCGGACAGGTGGCCGGCGATGTTCGAGACGAGCCGGTCGCGGGCATCGTCGTCGAGCACCTGACGCACCATCGTGCGAGCCTGGCCGAAGTCGTCGTCCTCGGCTCGCAGCGTGTAGGCCGACCGGACCATCTCGCCGTCGCTCGCCCACAGCCCCGCGTCGTCGGTCTGCAGGGGATCCGCCTTCGGGCCGCCGTACGAATTGGGGGCGTAGACGGGATCGGCCACGTTCACCGTCCGCCCGACGCCGTCCTTGCTGTAGCTGTGCACCGGCGCGTGCGCGGTGTTGACCGGAATCTGCTTGTAGTTGACCCCGAGGCGCGCCCGATGCGCGTCCGAGTAGGAGAACCCCCGTGCGAGCAGCATCTTGTCCGGGCTCAACCCGATTCCCGGCACGAGGTTGTTCGGCTCGAACGCGGCCTGCTCCATCTCGGTGTGGAAGTCGGTCAGGTTGCGGTTGAGCGTCATCGTTCCGACCTTGATCAGCGGGTAGTCGCCGTGGGACCACACCTTGGTCAGGTCGAACGGGTTGAACCGGTAGGCCTTGGCCTCCTCGAAGGGCATGATCTGCATGTACAGCGTCCAGCTGGGGAAGTCGCCGTCGCGGATCGCCTCGAACAGATCCTGCCGGTGGTAGTCCGGGTTCTCGCCGGCCATCCGGTCGGCTTCCTCCTGGGTCAGGAACTCGATCCCCTGGTCGGTCTTGAAGTGGTACTTGACCCAGAACTTGTCGCCGCTCGCGTTGACCCACATGTAGGTGTGGCTCGAGTACCCGTTCATGTGGCGATAGGTCTTGGGGATGCCGCGGTCGCCCATCAGCCATGTCACCTGATGGCTCGACTCGGGCGACAGCGTCCAGAAGTCCCACTGCATGTCGTGGTCGCGCAGGCCGTTGTCGGCGCGGCGCTTCTGGCTGCGGATGAAGTGCTGGAACTTCATCGGGTCACGGACGAAGAAGACCGGCGTGTTGTTGCCGACCATGTCGTAGTTGCCCTCGGTCGTATAGAACTTCAGCGCGAAGCCGCGCGGGTCACGCCAGGTGTCGGGGCTGCCGCTTTCGCCGGCCACGGTGGAGAAGCGGGCGAGCATCTCGGTCTTGACCCCAGGCTGGAACAGAGCCGCCCGGGTGTAGGCGCTCACGTCCTCGCTGGTCTCGAACACGCCGAAGGCGCCCGAGCCCTTGGCGTGCGGCTGGCGCTCGGCGATCCGTTCGCGGTTGAAGTTGGCCATCTGCTCGATCAGGTACTGGTCCTGAAGCAGGATCGGGCCGTCCGGACCCACGGTCAGCGAGAATTCGTCGCTGGCCACCGAGATGCCGGCGTCGGTCGTCGTATGAGGTGGCTTGTCGGTCATCTGGCTCTCTCCTTCTCGTTCGGCTTGGGCGTCGTCGGGCCGTCACCCAACCATACCCCGCGCTGCCGGTCAGCCGCCGCTCGACCAGTAGCCGTCGCCGGCTGCGGGCGTGAACTCGGCTCCGGCGCGCTCCAGCTTCGAGCGGGCCTCTTCGAGCCCGACCCCGAGGAGCTCCGCGACCTCGGCCGTGGCGAGGGGATAGCTCGCCCAGGCGAGCAGCTCCTCGACCGTCTCGGGCGGCGGGCGGCGCTCGAGCTCCGGGGCGATGTTCGCCATCGAGACCTCGTAGACCGCGAACGGCTGGAAGCCCGCCATCACCAGCCGTCGGCCTCCATGCTCGAACACCGCCGAGGCGGTGGAGTAGCGATAGCCGCCGTCGCTCCGTGAGAGCCGGTGAGCGAGAGCGAGGGCCTCCGGAAGCGGCGCCCTGGTGGCCGCCATGTCCTCGCGCAGCCCACGCTCGACCTCGTCGTCGGCCAACCAGCTCTCGATCGCCTCGGGCGCGATCCCCACCTCTGAGCCGGCACCGAGGATCGTGTCGGTCTGATCGAGCGGCTGGCCTTCAGAGAACGCCCGCCGGCGCAGGGCGCGCAGCAGCAGGTCGGCGCGCGGCGCGTCGTTGATCCGTGCGCCGACGTACGCGCGGCAAGCGCCGATCGTGGCCGCCATGCGATCCGACGGCTCCGTCAGCATCGGCATCCCGTACAGGGAGCGCAGGCGCTTGGCGTTGCCGGCGATCATCTCGCGGCTCAGTCCGCGCTCCTCGAACGAGGAGCTCTCCTCGCTCAACACGATCATGCGGCGCGTGACGTCGATCCCTTCGCCGTAATGCCATACCAGCTGCGCCTCCTGGCGCTGGGCGTTGAAGCCGAACGGACACCCAGGATCCGTGTAGATCGTGACCTTGACGCGGTCCATCGCCCTAGCGTAACCGCAGGCGCCGCGGGCTCCCGTTTGGCGATCGCATCCGAGCCCCACAGCCGGATGAGCCAGCGGTCATGCCGCCGCGAACCCGCCACGCCAGCTCGGGTGCGACGGACGCCAGGCCAGCTCGCGCTTGGCCTTCTCGTTGGACGCACCGCGGAGCTCGGTCATCATCAGGGCGCCGACCTCCCCGGCGAACAGCCGCCCGACGAACCGCGGCACGCGCATCGGCTGCTTGGCGCCCAACGTCTGAGCCAGCGCCGGCAGCCACTCGGCGACGGGCGCAGGGTCATCGTCGACCACGTTGTAGATACCGCGGCCACCGTGCTCGACCGCCGCGACCGTGGCCTCCGCCGCGTCGGCGACGTGGATGAACGACCACACGCCGCCACCGTCACCGACCAGCGGGAACTTGCGCTTGCGGACCAGCTCGAACTGCGCCTCGCCAGGCGCCATCGATGTGCCCGGTCCGTAGAACGCGCCGTAGCGCAGCACGATCCCCTCGGTCCACCGAGCGTCCAGGACCGCCTGCTCGAGGTGGCGAACCGCGGCCACCATCGAGCGCATCTCGCGCGCCGGCGAGGGGTCGAGCGGGTCCTCCTCGGTCTTGACCGGTCCGCCGGTACGCGCGTACGGGAAGGCACCGTTGCTCTGGGCCACGAACCGGCGCACCCCCACTGCCTGCCCGGCCGAGAGCAGGTAATCCGTACCCTCGGTCCGCAGGCGGTTCGTCAGCGCGAAATCGCGATCGAAATGACGGGGGTCGAGCGGGCCGATCGCCGTCAGCTGATGGACGATGACGTCCGGCTTGGATCTCGCCACGGCCTCGGCAACCTGACCGGGATCAAGAGCGTCGGCGACCACCGGTCTCGCGCCCAGCTCCTCGAGCGCCGCCTGCTTCGAATCGCTCCGCGTCATGCCGTGAACCTCATGACCCGCGGCAACGAGCCGGGGCACGAGCTGCTTACCGATCGCTCCCGTGGCACCTGCAAGAAATACGCGCATCGTCATTCTCCTTTCGCTCGTTCGCACCTAAGACGACGCCGAGCTGCCTCCTGTGACGTTGGCACGGGACGCGAGCACGCGT
>CAVPZV010000007.1:0-313860 GCA_963710305.1 uncultured Solirubrobacterales bacterium
TTCCCGACGCGGTGCGCCACCCCCTTCCGCCCTCCGCGGCCAGCCTCCTCGCAGCCCCCCCGGCCGTCTTCGCCGCGATCGTCTATCTCGCTTTGGCGCTGGTGTTGTTCGGGCCGGCTCTGCTCCATAGCGGCTCACCCCGGAGTGCATCTGCCTGGGCAACGACGAGGGCATATTCACCTGGTCGCTCGCCTGGTGGCCGCACGCGCTGCTGCACGGGTTGAACCCGTTCGTCACCCACCTGATCTATGCACCGCAGGGGTTGAACGTGGCGCAGGCGACTTCGGTGCCGGCCGCCGCGCTCCTGTTCTGGCCGTTCACCGCGATCGGCGGCGCGCTGTTCGCCTACAACGTCGCGATGCTGGCGTCTCCGGTCCTGGCCGCGTTCACCGCATTCCTGCTCTGCCGGCGCGTCACCGGGAGCTTCTGGCCCTCGCTGCTCGGCGGCTGGCTGTTCGGATTCTCGACGTACAGCTGGGCCTTATGCTCGGGCACCTGCACCTCACGCTGGTTTGTTCCTGCTCCCGGTGATCGTCCACCTGGTGCTGCGCGGCCTCGCGGGTGAGCTGGGGGCGGGCCGTCTCACGGTCCTGCTCGCGCTCGCCCTGCTGTTCCAGCTCGGCTTCTCCAGCGAGGTGCTGGCGGAGCTTCACGTTGTTCGGTGTCGGCGCCCTGTTGTTCGCCTTCATCCTCGGTGACACGGAGCTGCGGGCGCGGCTGCGCGCGGTCCTGATCCCGATCGGGCTCGCCTACCTGGCCACCGCGGTGATCGCCTCGCCCTACCTGTACTACGCGTTTCGGCCCGGCCTCCTGCCCGTCCTGCCTGGGTGTACCTCACCCTGCTCCTCCAACGACGTGCTGTCGTTCGTCGTGCCCAACGTGATCACGAGCTTGGGCGGCACGCACTTCGCCTCGACCAGCCGCGCGTTCACCGCGGGCCCGGTCGAGGGGGGCGCGTACCTCGGGCTGCCGCTGATCGCCATGGTCCTGTTCGCGATCCGGCAGAGCTGGGCGCGCGTCGGGACCCGGATCATGCTCTGCGCCCTGGTGGTCGTGCTCGTCTGCTCGCTCGGCGGCAAGCTCCACGTCCACGGTGCCACGGGCATCCGCTCCCGTGGCGGATCGTCAACCACCTCCCGGTCTTCGGGCTGATGCTCCCCGCCCGGTTCGTCGTCTACGCCGTGCTGATCGCCTCCGTGCTGGTGGCGATGTGGCTCGCGCGCAGCGGCGTGCGACCCTGCCGTGGCTGCTGGCCCTGGCCGCCGTGGTGTTCCTGTGGCCGGCCGTGGGACCAGCTACTGGCGCGGCATGCCCGTGCTCCGAGACTGTTCACGACCGGGCCTACGCGAACACGATCACGGCGCACGACACCGGCGCTGCTCCTGCCCGTGGGCATCGAGGGCAACAGCATGCTGTGGCAGTCCGCGGCCAAGCTCCGCTTCCCGATCGCCGGCGGCTACCTGACGGCACCCGAGGCGCCGAACCCGTACAAGCGCGAGCCGATCTACCCCACGCTCACCACCGGCGGGCTGATCCCGGACGCCCAGGGCGCGGCGGCCGGCTTCATCGCCACACACGGGGTGACCGTCGCGGTCCTGGCGCCCCGCGATGCCACGTCGGCGAACTGGGCCGGCATCCTCGAGGGCCTCGGCTGGACCGAACAGGACGTCGGCGGCGCACTTGTCTTCCGGCCCGCCCGCACGCGCTGGTCAAGCCGTAGGAACGCTCACTCGACGCGGTGAACGAACAGCGTGCCGCGCCGCTCGCCGCGAGCTCGAGCTCGGCAATCGCCTCGGCCACGCCTGAAACTCCGGATGGCGGTAGTCGTCGAACACGACACGCCCCCGGCGGGAGCACTGCCTGCCAGGCCCGCACCTCCGCGATCGTCTGCTCTCGGTCGTGCGAGCTGTCGATGTACAGCAGGTCGATCGGGCGTGGCTCGGCGGCCTCGGATCCCCGGGCGGCGACGAATTCGATGCGGTCGCGCACGGCGCGTCGACGAGCCCAGGTATCGCCCGGCTCGGGGCGGGCCACACGTCGTAGCTGATGACCGGCGCCGGCCTGCGCGAGCGCGAGCGAGATCGCGGTCCACCCGGTGGCGGTGCCGAGCTCGACGACCGGTTTCCGCGCCGCGCGCGAGCCGAGGAGCTGCGCAGATCCGTCGGCCGCGTGGCCGAGCTCAGGCTGAACTGGTCGCCGGTGCGCCTCGCCAGCCGCCGGGCCCGGAGGTGAAACGCGCCACCGGCGCCGGGAGGAAGGCGGTGAGCACCGCGCGGCGCTCGACCAGGGGGTGGGGACAGCGCCGCCCGCCCGAGCGTCATCCGGCGGATGGGACGGCGCCAAGGCCGCTCAAGATCACGCGCAGGCCGTCGCGCAGACTCGACCTCGCCTCCCAACCCAGCTCCCGCTTGGCTCGCGTCACGTCGAGGCAGCTCCGTGCTGACCTCGCCGAGGCGCTTCGGGCGCGAACTCCGGCTCGCCCATGGCGTCGCTGCCGCCGACGTCGCGGAGCGCCTCGAGCAGATCGAGCACGGACGTCTCCTGGCCGTGGCCGATGTTGACCGGCCCGGTGATGTCGACTGTCGGCCGCCATGCAGGTTGGCCCGGACGACGTCGCTGACGTCGACCCAGTCACGCGTCTGGCGTCCGTCTCCGAAGACGGTCGGCCGGCGGCCCTCGAGCAGGTGGCCGCAGAAGATCGCAACCACGCCCGCCTCGCCGTGCACGTCCTGGCGAGGCCCGTACACGTTCCCGTAGCGCAGCGAGACCGTCGACAGGCCGTGAAGCCGCGTGTAGAGCTCGCAGTAGCCCTCGGCCGCGCAGTTTGCTCTGCCCGTAGGGGGCGAGCGGCCGGATCGGATGGTCCTCGGGCGTGGGGAGAACGTCGGCGTCGCCGTACAAGCCGCCGCCGGTGGACGTGTTGACCAGCCGCCGGACCGCGTGTGCGCCGGCAGCCTCGAGGACGTTGATCGTTCCGAGCACGTTGTTGGCGGCGTCGTCGGCCGGCTCGTCCACCGAGTGGCGCACGTCGATCTGCGCCGCGAGATGGAACACCGTCTCCGGCTGCGCCGCGGCGAACACCTCCGCCACCGCGTCGGCGTCGCGGATGTCGACGGTAGAAGCTCGGCGCCGGCACCAAGCGCCTGCTCAAGGTTCGAACGCTTGCCGGTGGACAGGTTGTCGATCACCGCCACCCGGTCGCCTCGCTCGAGTCAGCGCGTCGACCAGGTTCGAGCCGATGAACCCTGCGCCACCGGTGACTAGACAGTTCATCGCGGGCGGAGCTTAGAGCGCCTCGAGACGAAATGGGCCCGTGCTGCGCGGGCGGGCGCGACACGGGCCCAAAACGGACGACCCAATGTGTAGGGCTGGGGGTCGTCCAGGACCCGCGAGAAGGGGGCGTTGCTCGCGGATCCGACGTGACTTCCTTGTCCCCGCGCAGCATAACGCTGGCACGCGTCCGAGCGTTGCAGAGGCGCAGCGTGATTTGCGCCGAAACAGCGCAACAACCAAGCGCTGGCGCGCGTTCCTACGCCTAAGCTTCCGTCTCGCATCTCGCCGGGTAGCCCTTGCCGATGACCACGGCCAAGCTCTCGCCGGCGCACCCGGTCAGGCCCCCGTCCCCACTCTGAATGTCTGCCACCAGCCAGCAACGTAAGACCACGCGCGCTTTCTCCGACTCGGCCGGAAACGGTCGATTTGCTGGGCATTCCGATCGCGCTGACCGATTACGACGCGGATGCTGCGCTGGATCGACGAGATGGTGGCGCCGCGCGCGAGCGCGGCTATGTGTGCGTCTGCAACGTCCATGCCGTCATGGCCTCGACCGAGGACCACGAGCTGCGCGCCGCGCTGCTCTCCTCGTCGGTCAACGTGCCCGACGGCCAGCCGCTGGTATGGGCGATCAATGCGCTCGGGCATCCGCTGCAGCAGGCGCGTCTACGGCCCCGAGCTGATGGCCCGGGCATGCGCCCGCGCGGCGTCTACCGGCCAGCGCTTCTACCTGTACGGCGGGCGTGACCAGGGCGCGCTGTTCCAGCTGGCGCTGCGCCTTCGCCAGAGCTACCCGGGCATCAAGATCGTCGGCGGCTACTCGCCGCCCCACCGTCCGCTGACGCCGGTGGAGCGCGCCGAGGTCGTCGACGCGATCAACGCCGCGCGTCCCGACGTCGTGTGGGTCGGGATCGGCGTTCCCAAGCAGGAGAAGTGGATGGCGGAGATGCGGCCGCTGCTGGATGCACCCGTGCTCGTGGGGGTCGGCGCCGCGTTCGACTTCCACGCCGGGCTGGTGCCCGCAGGCGCCGAACCTGCCTCCAGGACGCGGGGCTCGAATGGGCCTACCGCCTGGCGCATGAGCCACGCCGGCTGTGGCGTCGCTACGTCTCGCTACAACCCGCGCTTCGTCGCCGCGTTCGCGCGGCAGCTGGCTGACGCAGCGGCGCGCGCACGCGCCGGCGCTGATCGCCCGCCGCGGCATCAGCCGGACAATGCGCCGGCGTGCCTGCCGCCTCGATCGTGATCCCGACCCGCGGCCCGCCCCGAGTACCTCGACGTGACGCTCGCCACGGTCGTGCCGCAGGCCGCGCGCGCGGGCGCGGAGGTGCTCGTGATCAACGACGGCGTCGATCCCGGCTACGGCAGATGCTGGTCGCGGCGCCATGGCACCGAGCTGCGTCACGCTCGACCCGCCGGCGGGGCCGAACGCGGCGCGCAACCGCGGCGTGAGGCTCGCCGATGGCGATCTGGTGGTCTTCGTCGACGACGACGTGCGAGGCTCCCGCCGGGATGGCTCGAGCGATGCTGCGCGGGGCGGCGGCGAGCGCCCGATCACGAGGTATTCGGCGGGCCCGATCAGGGCGCGGCTCGAGGGCGGCGGACCGCGCGCCTGCGGCCGCGAGCCGCCGCCGATCTCCACGCTCGACCTCGGCTCCGAGGACCGCGATACGCCGCTCGTCTGGGCGGCCAACATGGCCGATCCGGCGCAGCGCCTTCGAGCGCGTCGGCGGCTTCGACGAGGCGCATCCAGGGCCGCGGCGACGAGGAGGAGTGGCAGCGCCGCTACACAGCCGCCGGGGGCCGGATCCGCTACGTGGCCCGGCGCCGGACTCGAGCATCGGCGCACGGCGCCGACTCCGCGCTGAGCGCGCTCGCGCGGGCGCGCCTACCGCCATGGCCGGGCGGCGCGGCGCAACGACGTGCGCAAGCGGCGCGCTCCCGCCGATGCCGCGCGAGCTGCGCATCCTCGCCGGGTGCGCCTGGCACACGTTCCGGCGGCGCTGCGCAATCGGGATCGTGATGTCCGCGCACGCGGCCGGGCGGCTCCGCGAGGCGCTGGCGCGAGCGCGCCGCCCGTGAGCGACGACTTCCTGTCGGGCACCAGCGGCCAGGTGTTCGGGTCCGGCGCCACGAGCCGCGCGCTGGTCCGGGACGCGGTGGCCGACGCGGCCGCGCTGGCGACGCTGCGCCCGTGGCGCCTGCGCCGGCACGCCGCGGACGCGCCGCCGCCGGCGCGTGCTGGCGCTGGCCGTCGAGCGGACGGACGTGCCCAACCTCCTCGACGCCGCCCGCGCGCGAGCTGCAGCGCTCGCGCCACCAGGTGGAGTTCGCGAGCACGGTCGCGGCGACCGCGGGCAAGTTCGAGAACCTGAACGCGCTCCTCGCCGAGCATCCGGCGGACGGCTACGACTGGCTGCTCGTCGTCGACGATGACGTGCGCATTCCCGCGCGGGCTTCCTCGACGCCTTCCTGTTCCTGGCCGAGCGCTTCGAGCTCCGGCTGGCCCAGCCCGCCCACCGCAGCCGCTCCCACGCCGCCTGGAACGTCACCCGCCGGCGCCGTCGGCAGCGTCGTGCGCGAGACCGCGTTCGTCGAGATCGGCCCGGTGGTCGCGCTTCCACGCGGCCACCTTCGGGACGCTTCCTGCCCTTCCCGCCGCTGCGGGCCGGCTGGGGGCTCGACCTGCACTGGTCGGCCGTGGCGCAGCGCCACGGCTGGAAGATCGGCATCGTCGACGCCACGCCGATCCGCCACGGTCTGCGGCGGATCGCGACCTCTTACGACCGAGACGGCCGCCGATCGCCGAGGCCCGGCAGTTCCTCGCCGACAAGCCGTACACGACGGCGCAGGCGGCGCAGCGCACGCTGGTGACGCACCGCAGCTGGACGTGAGGGTCCTCGTCGTCGCCGAGTACTACCCCCGGGCCGGCGACGCCGTGCTCGGGGTGTGGGCGCACCGGCAGGCGCTCGCCGCGCGCGACGCCGGCGCCGACGTGCGCGTTCTCGTCCTCCATCGCCCGATCCCGCCGGCCGCGGCGCTTGCGCGCCCGGCGACCTCGGCGCGGGCGCTGGCGCCGCTGCGCCAGCCGCGCGATGCCGTGCTCGACGGGCTGGAGGTTCGCTACGCGCGCTACGTGTCTCCGCCGCGATCCTGGAGCTACGCGACCTGGGGCGCGTGGGCCGCTCCGGCGGTCCGCCGGGAGCTCGCGGAGCGACCGGTCGACCTGATCCACGCCCACTACCCGGTGCCCGCCGGCGACGCCGCGCGGCGGGCCGCGCCGGCGACGCCGCTGGTCGTCTCGGTCCACAGCCACGATCCGCTGGGCGGCGGCGGCGAGCGCGCCCGCCGCGCCCTGGGGCACGCCCGCGTGGTGCTCGCCAACAGCGCCGGCACCGCCCGCCGGTGCGCCGCCGCCGGCGCGCGGGAGGTGCGCGTGGTGCACCTGGGCACGGACGTGCCCGCGGAGCCCGCCGCGGCCCCGCAGGGCCGCCCACGCTGGTCACGGTCGCCCACCTGTTCGCCCGCAAGCGGCACGCCGACGTCCTGGCCGCGCTGGCGCTGCTGCGCGACCGCGTACCGGGGCTCCGCTACGTCGTCGTCGGCGATGGCCCGGAGCGCGGGCGCCTGGAGGACCTCGCCGCCTCGCTCGGCGTGCGGGTCGAGTTCCGCGGCGGCCTCCCGCCCGCGCGAGGCCATCGCGGCCGGGCGCGCGGCCACGCTGTTCGTGCTCCCGAGCGTCGACGAGGCGCTCGGCGTCGCCTACCTGGAGGCCATGGCCGGAGGCGTTCCGGCGGTCGGCTGCCGGGGCGAGGCCGGGCCGGAGGAGATCGCGGCGGCGGGAGGCGGGATCGTCCTCGTGCCGCCGCGGAGCCCGGCTGCGCTCGCCGACGCGATCGAGTCGCTCCTGCGCGACCCGCCGCCGCCTGCACGCGCTGGGCCAGGCGGCGCGCGCCACCGTGGAGCGAGCGTTCACCTGGCCGCGCTGCGGGATCGAGACCGTCGGGGCCTACGAGGAGGCGCTGGCCGGTGCTACTTGACCGCCTCCATGAACAGCGATCCGGGGCGGTTGTCGATCCGCTCCAGGTCGGGGCAGCGCCCCTCGCGGTACTCCCGCCGCTGCGCCTCGCGGAACCCCACCCGCCGCAGGAGCGTCTCGAGCGATTTCGCGTTGTAGTGCCACCAGTGGCGCGCGGAGCGCTTGGCCCGCCGTCCCCGGCCCTGATAGATCCCCCACAGGAAGTCGTCGGGGTCGGCGGGGTCGTACTCGGCGACGGTCAGGTCGAGATCGGGCACGGACACGCGCAGGATCCCGCCCGGCACGAGCACCCGATGGACCTCCCGCAGGCACGACTCGGCGACGTCGGGATGGAGGTGCTCGAGCACGTGCGAGGCGAACGCGCACTCGAAGCACGCGTCGGGGAAGCGAAAGCGTCGTGACAGGTCGAGGTAGCGCAGAGACCGGAACGTCCCGTCCCTGTAAGCGTTATAGCGGCGTGCCTCGATCACGCCCGCGCGATGGAGCAGGAAGGGAAGGCCGGGAACCCTCGCCACGAGCAGGTGCGGCGTGATGTCGGTGTTCACCCAGCCCTCGTGGACCTGGTCGAAGGCTCCGAGATGAAGCTTGCGGGAGAGCACCGGCATGCGCAGCAGCGTAGCCAGCGCGGCGTCGTGGGATCAGAGCCCTACACCGAGCGCAACCTGCTCGACCGGATCACCGACCGCGAGACGCTCGAGGCCCACTACCGCCACCTCGAGCGGCGCGAGCGGACGCTGCTGGATCGCCGGCTCGGACCTCCGCGGGCGGTGAGGTGCTCTCGATCGGGTGCGGCTGGCATCCCGGCCGCCACCTGTTCCCGGCCCCGGCCTTTCGCCTCACGGGCGTCGACACCGACCCCGCACGCGTCGCCGCCGTGCTCGAAACCGGCCGGGCCGACGCGGCTTTCGTCGGCCGCGCCGGCGCTCTCGATCTCCCGCCGCGCTCGTTCGACGTCGTCCTCTACCGCCTCGTCCTCCACCACATCGTCTTCCAGGGGCCGCTCGCGCCGTGCTTCGTCGAGGCCGCGCGCCTGCTGCGGCCGGGCGGCGCGCTCGTGGCGATCGAGCCCGGGCTGTGGCACCCCGTGGGGGCCGCGCTGGCCCTGGCCAACCGGACCGGCCTGTCCGAGGCGATCCACGGCACCCCTGACGACGTCCCGCTGGCGCCGCGCCGGCTGTGCGCCGAGGCGCGCGCCGTCGGGACTCGCGCCCGAGCTGCACGCCGTGACCTACACGTGGCGGCGCCTGCCCCCCTCGCTCCAGCGCGCGCTGCGCCCGCTGGACGCCCTCGGGTCCCGGTCGCGGACCGCCCGGTACGGCCACACGCTCATGCTGATCGCCCGTGCGCGCTGAGGATGGCCGAGCGCCGGATCGCAGGAGGGCGTTGCTACGCTCGGCGCCGTGTCGTCTCTCGCCACGGCCTCCAGGGCCGCCGAGTCGCGACCGGACCGGGCGGCTATCGGCACACGTCCGAGGCTCGGAATCACGGGCGACGCCGTCCTTGGGCTGGTCTTGGCCGGCGCGCTCGCGCTGCTCGCCTTCCTCACCACGGGTGGGACCGATCTCGCCCCCAATACCTGGGTTCAGATCGCCCTGACCACGACCGCGGCGGTGCTCGCCGGCGTGGCGATCGTGTGCGGAGCGCGGGGACGGGCCTGGGGCGGGGTCACCCTGCTCCTGTTCGTGGGGCTGGCCGTGCTGACCTACGCCTCGATCGGATGGTCGGTGCAGCCGGCCGCCTCCTGGCTCGAGGCCAACCGCACCCTCTCCTACCTGGCCGCCTTCGCCGGCGCGATGGCGGCGGCGCGGCTGGCCCCGGGTCGCTGGCGCGTGCTCCTCGGAGGAGTCGGTGCCGCCGCCACCGTGCTGGCCGGATACGCGCTGCTGGCCAAGGTGTTCCCGGCCAGCCTCGACCCGAGCGACGCGGTGGCGCGCCTGCGCGCGCCGTTCGGCTACTGGAACGCCACCGGGCTGATCGCCGCCATGGGCCTGCCCGCCTGCGTGTGGGCCGGCGCCCGGCGCGAGGGCAGCCGCGTGCTCCGGGCGCTGACGATCCCGGCCATCGCGGTGCTGGTCGTGGTGCTGGTCCTGTCCTACTCGCGCGGCGCCGTGGCCGCGGCGGTGATCGGGCTCGGCTGCTGGTTCGTGCTCGCACCGCTGCGGCTTCGGGGCGCGCTCGTGCTCGCGCTCGGGGCCGCGGGCGCCGCGTGGCCGACGGCGTGGGCGCTCGGGACCTCGGGCATCGCCCACGACGGCATGTCGCTGCACGCCCGCACGACCGCCGGCCATCACTTCGGCGTGCTGCTGCTGATCGTGCTGGCGGTGCTCGCTGATCGCCGGCGCGCTCGCGACGGTCGCGATGGAGCGCGTCGACGCTGCCCGCGCGGGCCCGGCGGACGATCGGTGGCGCGCTGCTCGGACTGCTGGCGCTCGTGCCGGTGGCCGGCGTGATCGCGCTCGCCGACCTCCAGCCGCGGCCTCACGGGCCAGATCTCCCACGCCTGGAAGGACCTGACCAACCCCAACAGCGTCGTGTTCGAGAACCCGGGCGCGCCTGGCCCAGCTCGGGAGCAGCCGGCCGCGCTACTGGAAGCAGGGGATGACGCGTCGGCGAGCACGCGCTGCTGGCGGGCGTCGGCGCGCGCGGCTTCGGCACGGCCAGGACGCGCTACTCCTCGGATCCGCTGCCGGTGGCCGACGCCCACAGCTATGCGATCCAGACGTTCGCCGACTTCGGCTTGATCGGGCTCGCGCTCAGCCTGGCGCTGCTGGTGGCGTGGGCGATCGCCGCCCGCCGGGCGCTGCTGGCGCCGGCGGCGCGGCCGCGAGCGAGTGGACTGCGCGAGCGCGCCGGCCTCGTCGCGCTCCTCGCCACCGTCGTCGTCTTCGGCGTCAGCTCGCTGATCGACTGGAACTGGTTCATCCCGGGCGTGGCCGTGCCGGCGCTGCTGTGCGCCGGCTGGCTGGCCGGCCGGGGGCCGCTGCGCGCGCCGGTCGGGCGCGAGCGGCGCGGTGGCGGAGCCCGCGTGGCCTCGCCGGCGCGTCGGGGCGGGGCTCGTGGCACTGGTGGCGGTGGCGCTCGGCGCGGCCTGGTTCGTCTGGCAGCCGCTTCATTCGGCCGACGCCGACTCGTCTGCGATCAACGCGCTGGTGGCCGGGCACGGCGCGGGCGCTCGCCGATGCCCGCACCGCGGTGGCGAGCGACCCTGTCTCGGCCGACGCGCTGTCGGATCTCTCGGCCGTCTACGCCGGGCTGGGCGAACCTGACGCGCCGCCCGCGCCGAGCTCGTCAAGGCCACGTCGGTCCAGCCGGCGAACCCGGCGACGTGGATCGCGCTGGCCCAGTTCGACCTGAGCCACGGCGCGGCCGGCGGTCGGCGGTGCCGGAGCTCCGCGCGGCGCTGCGCGCTCGATCCGAGCTCGTCGCAGGTCCACGAGCTGATCGCTCAGGCCCAGGCATCGATCAGCCGCCGGCCCTGATCAGCGCCGCGCTCGGGCCAGCAGCATTCGCCTGAGCAGCGGCGGGCCCGCCACCGCCCGCACCTCCACCGCGCCGAAGCCGAACTCCTCGAGCAGCTCGCGCAGCGAGGACTGCGTGTAGAGGTGCAGGTGGTCGCCGAGCGGCTCGGAGAACCGCTCCACGCCGCCGAGCGCGACGCGCAGGCGGCCGTGCGAGGGAGTGGTGACGAGCAGCCGCCCTTTGGATCCGAGCACCCGCCGGATCTCGGACAGCCACCGCGCCGTGTCCGCGACGTGCTCGATCACCTCGCTCGCCCAGACCAGATCGAATGCGTTGTCCTCGAGCGGGAGCGGCCCGTCGATCGGGGCCAGGCGGAAGTCCAGGTCCGGCTCGCGTGCTCGCGCCCGGTCGAGCGCGGCCTGTGCCACGTCGACCCCCAGGACCGCGGCTCCGGCCCGCGCCAGCTCGCCGGTGAAGCGGCCGTCGCCGCAGCCCAGATCGAGCGCGCGGTCGCCGCTGCGGACCTCCGCGCGGAGGAAGGCCAGTCGCCGCGAGAAGTCCGGCGGGTGGAGCTCGGCGGGCAGGCTCTGCCAAAGCTCCTCGTAGTAATCCCGCATTTAGGTGCCGACCGTACCCACCCGGCCGACGTTCCGGGCCACACAGGATTAGAGTGGTCCGCACATCGGCCGGGTGCTCGCAAGAGCCCTCGGCCGGCGCTTAGGGGGAGCCACCCTGCGCCGGCCGGATCAGACCATGAAGATCGCCTTCGACAGCCGTCCCACGAAGGACAGCCGCGGCATCGGCCGCTATTCCCGGTGCTTGCTGCAAGCGCTTCGAGACGGTCAAGGGCGGCGAGATCGTGGAGACGGCCGACCCCCGGCGCTGCGACGTCTTCCACGCGCCCTGGATCGACGGTGCCATGCTTCGCAGCCCCGTCCCGATGGTGGTCACCCTCCACGACCTGGTGCCGCTCAAGCGCCGAGGCGAGCTCCTCCGCGCCGGCCTGCGCCTCAACCTCCGCTACCTGGCCGTCCAGCGCGCGGTGCGGGTGATCGTCCCAACCCGCGCCGTGGCCGACGACGCGGAGCGCGCGCTCGGGATCCCGAGCGAGCGGATCGCGGTGATCGGCGAGGCGGCCGCGCCGGCCATGCGACCCCGCTCCGAGGCCGAGGTGGAGGCGGTGCGAGCGCGCTACAAGCTCCCGGCAGTCCTACCTGCTGTGGGTGGGTGGCCTCCAGGCGCCGGATCCGCGCAAGCGGGTGGCGGCGCTGGCGCGGGCGCAGCGGACGATGCCGCTCGTGCTCGTGGGCGCCGCCGGCCGCTGGGCGCGCGAGCTGCCCGACGTGATCCTCACCGGCGTGGTCGACGACGAGGAGCTCGCCGCGATCTACACCGGCGCCCACGCGCTGGTCTTCCCGAGCGCGGACGAGGGGTTCGGGCTGCCACCGGTGGAGGCGCTGGCCTGCGGCACACCGGTCGTGGCCAGCGATCTGCCGGCGCTGCGTGAGGTCCTCGAAGGCCGGGCGACGCTCACGTCCGTCGACGATCTGGACGCGCTGATCGCCGCGGCCGAGGCGGTGGAGCGGCCCGCGCCGGCGCCACAGACCTGGAGCTGGGAGGACGCCGCGGCGGCCACCTGGGAGGTCTACGCGCAGGCGGCGACCTACAACGAGCGCCCCACCCGCATGCTCTCACCCACCGCCTAACGCGCGGGACTCTCGACGAGCAGCGTCACCGGGCCGTCGTTGACGAGCTCGACCGCCATCATCGCCCCGAACACCCCGCGGCGCGCGCCGAGGCCGGTCGCAGAAGCGCTCGTAGAGCGGCTCGGCCAGCGTCCGGCGGCGCTGCGGCGACGTAGCTGGGGCGGTTGCCCCGGCGGGCGTCGCCGTACAGGGTGAACTGGCTCACGCACAGCACCTCCTCGCCTCGCCGCAGCGGCTCGTTCATCCGCCCCTCGGCGTCGGGGAAGATGCGCAGGTTCCGGACCTTGTCGGCCAGCCAGTCCGCGTCGCGTGCGCTGTCCTCGTGGGCGATCCCGAGCAGGACGAGCAGGCCCGGGCCGATCGCGGAGATGACCTCGCCTTCGACCGACACGGTGGCGCGGGTGACGCGCTGGACCAGGGCGCGCATCGGATCAGCCGGCCCGCGTCCGGACAGGAACGTTCCTCTCAGCGAAGCTGACGCGCCGAGGACACAAAATGCCCGCTCAGCGGGCAGAACGCGGCTTCGGCGAATCGGGTGCGCCGAGAGGAACGTTATGCCCGGTCACGCACGTCGCGGAGTCCTCGGCCACCTGCTCGGGCGGCCACGATGTTCAGGTGGACCCCGGCGCCCAGCTCGAGCCCGGCCAGGTGGGTCAGCCGCGGCACGATGTCGATCCGCCAGCAGAAGTGCTCGGCGCCGCGGGGCGCCGTCCGCACCCACAGGTTGAGCGGCGGGCTGGTGCCGAAGCGGCGACTCGAGCAGGCGCGAGCGCTCGGTGGAGCATGGCCGCCCCGGTCGGCCCCTCGTCCTCGAAGCGCATGCGCGGCACGCCGCGGCGCGATCATCAGCTGGAAGGGCACCTGGGCGCCGTAGGGGGCCATCAGCACGGACTCCTCGTCGATGGCGACGATCCGCCGGCGGCGGCGCACCTCCTCCTGGACGAGGTCGGCGAGCAGATTTCCGCCCATCGTGCGCGTCGCGTAGCCGCGGAAGCGCTCGCGCTCCCGCGCCACCGCGGCGGGGACGAAGTCCAGGGCGTACATCTGCGCGTGGGTGTGGGGCAGCGAGGAGCCCGCCTCGCGGCGCTCGTTGACGATCAGGTGCAGGTAGGCGGCATCCGCGTGGGCCTGCATCCGCTCGCGCCAGACGTCCACCGCCGCCGCGACCTGCTCGACCTCGAGCGCGGCCAGCGAGATCACCGGATCGGGGGCGTTGATGATCACCTCGTGGGCGCCGCTCGCGGGGCCGGCCCAGAACAGGTCCCGGTTGGCGTCGCGCTCCGGGGCCGGGCGGCGTCGCGGGCTCAGGGCCGGGTACAGGTTGGGCACCACCCGCACCGTCCAGCCCGGGGAGTCGGGCCGCCCCCGTCGGGGCGCACTGCGTAGACCTCGGGCGGCGTGCGGTCCTCGTGGCCCTCGGCGAACGGGATCGGTCTCCGGGATCCAGCGCCGGCGCCGGCGCCACCGACAACCCGCCGCCCGGCCGCCCGGCCCGGTCACCGGCCACGATCGCGCGCGTGCCGGTCAGCGGGTCGATCCGGAGCTCTCAGGCAAGCACCTTCTCCATCGCGATGTGCTCGATCCCGGCCTCCCAGAACTCGCGCCCGCGGGGGCGGTAGCCCGCGCTCTCGTAGAGCTCGCGGGCGTAGGTCTGGGCGTGCAGGACGAGCCGGTTGCCGCCGCGCCGCTCGCGTCTCCACCTCGGCCTCGTCGCAGCAGCGCGGTGGCGATCCCGCGCCGGCGCGCCGACTCGGCGCACCGCCAGGCGGCTGAACTGCGCGGTGGCGCCGACCATCAGCACCCGGCAGGTGCCGAGCAGCTCGCCGTCGGCGACCGCCACCAGGTGGATGCCCTCGTCGTCGCGGCCGTCGAGCTCCTCGTTCTCCGGGACGCCCTGCTCCACGCAGAACACGTCGTGGCGGAGCGCCAGCGCGGCCGACAGCTCGGCCTCGCCCCGCACCCGCCGCACCTCGTAGCCCGAGGCGCCGGTCACGCGAGCCTCCGCGCGCGGGGCGCGACGTCCTCGCAGGCGCATCTCATCCGTGCCAGGGGCGGAAATCACCGCCGGACAGCTTGACAGAAGCGGTCTGCCTCCGGACGGCATGCACTAGCGCCCCGTCGGTGCGCATCTGCTTAAATACGCCTTATCCTCACGAGCCAGGCTCGGCGAGGGGGGGACCGCTTCAGAGGGATTCCTCGTCGTCCCGGCTTCAACGAGGCTGCCTGAGCCGCTCAGACGTTCTGCCGCGGCTCGCACATTCCAGACGCAACCTTTCAATCCTGATGGGTGATTCCACCCCTTTTCCAAGCCCTGCCGCGATCGCGCGCGCCGAGCTGTTCACGCGTGAGCGATTCGTCTACGAGGGCGAGACCCTCGAGGAGGCGCTGGCGCCGGGTTCAGCCCGGCGGCGGGCACTCGATGCCGCCCTGACCGAGATCGAGCGCGACGCCAAGCAGCCCTCGATCGAGTGGCGGCGCGAGTTCTCGCTGCTCCTGGGGCTCGAGCGGCTGCTCTCCGAGGACGAGCCGCACCTGGTCGACGGCACCGTCCTCTCGGCCCACCAGGTGGATGCCCTGTCCGGGCACGCTGACCGCGCTGCTGGCCGAGGCCCAGCGGGGCGGCAACGGCAACGGCGACTGCCCGCGCCGCCGTCCGCCGGCGCCGGCACAGCTCGCCTCCTCCGCATCCCGGGCGAGGAGGACGACGAGCTCGAGACGACGACGAGGATGACGAGGCCGAGGACGAGGAGCCGCCAGGACTGGCAGGACGAGGGGCGACCTCGACGAGGACGTCCAGCTGGACGAGCAGCCCGAGGATCCCGAACGCGGCCAAGCGCTTCTGGTTCGAGCACGCCACCGGCGCCGGCAAGACGGTGGCCGCGCTCGGGTTCGTGGAGGCCTCGCGCACCGGCGGCGTGCTGATCCTCACCCACCGCCGCAACCTGGTCGACCAGTTCAACGGCGAGCTGCGCGACCGCGGCTACCGCGACCGGATCACGCGCCCCGCTGCTCGGCGACCACGACGCCGCCAACGGCCCGGTCACGGTCGAGACCTACCAGTGGTTCGTGCGCAACGCCGGGCAAGATCTCCGACGCCTACACGATCGTCATCTGCGACGAGGCCCACACCGCCCTGGGCGAGAAGACCTCGGCCTCGATCCGCGGCTGGTCGGGCCCGATCTTCATCGGCATGACGGCCACGGGCGCGCTGATCGCGCGGCACGTCACCGACCTCTTCCCCACCCAGACCTCGCGCTTCGACCTGGCCCAGGCGGCCCGGCGCGGCGTGATCGCGCCGCTGCGCTGCATCCGGATCCCGCCCGGGCCCGGGGTGCGCACGATCGCCAAGGTGCCGCTGCGCCGCGGCGAGGTGGACACCGAATTCGACCAGGAGATGCTGGCCGAGCTGCTCGACCAGACGCCGTTCAACGTGGCCATCGCCGACCTCTACAAGACCCGCTTCAACGGCGTTCCCGGGCGTCGTCTACGCCGCCGGCGTGCGCCACGCCTACAACGTCGCCCAGGCCTTCCGCGACCTGGGCATGAAGGCCAAGGGGGTCTCGGGCGAGACGCCCAAGCGCCAGCTGGCCAGGATCCTGGCCGACTACGAGTCGGGCAAGATCGACGTGCTGGTCAACGCCCAGCTGCTGGCCGAGGGCTGGAACAGCCCCCGGGCGACGATCTGCATGCACCTGGCGCCCACCGCCTCCAAGCGGATCTACCAGCAGCGGGTCGGCCGCGTGACCCGCCGCCACCCGGGCAAGGAGGCGGGGATCGTGGTCGACTTCGTCCACCCGGCCACCAAGCACGACGACCCGGTGGTCACACTGCACTCGCTGCTCGACCGCGACGTCTACCGCGGCGGCGCGATCGTGGTCGGCCCGGTGCGCCGAGGCCGCGGCCGCCGCGTGCGGGTGGAGCGCCGCGTGCTGCCGGTCACGCCCGGATCCGGATCGGCGCGCCGAGGTGTTCGAGCGCGAGCTGTGGCGGATCGCCGTCGAGCACCTCGACTACGGCGAGCAGCACGTGTGGGCCGCGCTGGCCGGCGCGCGGGTGGCGCCCAACGGCTGGCGCCGGGCCAAGGCGATGCTCCACTTCGACCGCGGCGGCGAGCTCAAGCGCCGCTTCCTGCTGACCGCCGTGCAGCGCAACCGCAACGCCCAGCTGCGGCTGCGGGCGCTGCAGGAGATCGCGGCCGCGTCGCGACGCCGAGGCGTTCGACACCGCGATCGACATCATGGCCGGCTGGCCGCGCGACGAGCGGCGCGAGGGCGTCAAGATCATGCTCCAGGCGCTGGCCGAGCGGCGCATCGGCCGGCGCGACCAGGCCAACGCCTGGATCTGGCGGATGGCCGAGTACACGCGCGAGGTCCACGAGGAGTACGCCGTCCAGCGCTGGCCGGAGACCAAGCGGCTGCTCGGGCTGCTGGTCAACTCGAGCGGGCGCCGCCCACGCCCGCAACGCCCGGCGGCTCGTCCACGCCTCGCGCAAGGAGGACCGCCGGCTGTCGCGCCGCGCTCCTCGCCGCGGCGCTGGCCCACACCCCCGAGGCCGAGGAGGCGCTGCGCGGCGCGCGGACCCGGATGGCCCGCAAGCCGGCCGCGCTGGCCCGCGAGCTGCTGCGCAACTTCCCCAAGGGCCGCCGGGGCAAGAGCCGCCGCCGGCGCAAGGTCGCGGTGCGGGCGCCGGCGAGGCCGCGCCGGGCGCCGCCGAGGAGACGCTGGTGACGACGACCGCCGAAGACGGCATCGACGAGCCCGACATCGACGAGGACGAGGGTCCGGAGCCCGACGAAGACGCCGACGAGCGCGACGACGACCGCGCACCGGAGCCCGACGACGAGCCCGAACCGGTCGAGGCGATCGCCGAGCCGGAGCCCGAGCCGGAGCCGGAGAAGCCCAAGCGCACGCGAGCCAAGCGCCCGCCCCGCCGGCCGCGCACCGACCGGCAGGACACCGAGGCCGCCTAGTGCCAGGTGGACCTCGCCCGAGTCGAGCGCCACCGTGCCCGCGGCCGTGTCGCACCACCAGCCGGCCCGCGGCGTCGATCCCCGCGCCGTGCCCGGCGCCGCCGCGCCAGCGCACCGGACGGTCCCGCAGCGCGTCCCGCGCCCGCACGGCGCTCGAGCACGGCGCCGTCCCCGGCCGCCAGCCAGTGCTCGAGGCGCTCGAGCAGCCGCGCCAGCGTCGGCTCGATCTGATCCGGCGCGAGCCCCAGCGTGCCGGCGCGCTCGCGGAGCTCGGCGCGGGAAGTCGCTCTCCCGGAGCGCCACGTTGAGCCCGATGCCGAGCACCGCCCAGCCCTCCTGGGGCCGCCCCTCGACGAGGATCCCCGCCACCTTGCGCCCGTCGAGCAGCACGTCGTTGGGCCACTTGATCTGCGCCGGCGAGCCCGCCAGCTCGGCCACGGCGACCCCGGCCACCAGGGGCAGCAGCCGCGGTGGGTCGCGGATCAGGAGCGAGCAGAGCAGCGCGCGCCCGGCCGGGGCGCTCCACGTCCGGCCCTGCCGCCCGCGCCCGGCCGACTGCTCGGCCGCGGTGACGAGCGTTCCGTGGGGCGCGCCGGCGGCCGCCAGCGCCCGGGCGCGCTCGTTGGTGGAGTCGGTCAGCCGGAGGTGGAGCCGCGGCAGGCCCAGCGCGCTCACGCCGGGCTGATCCGCACCGCGTCGTCCACGGCGATGCCCAGCCGGCCGGCGCGCGTCGCCGTGGCTGACCGCGACGGCCAGCCGGCGCGCGGCGTCCTCGTACACCAGCAGCGTGTCGGGCGCCACCTCGGCGAACGTCCGCGCGAACGTCGCGCGGTGGACCGCGCCGGAGCCCAGCTCCAGCTCGAGCGGGCGACCGAGCTTGAAGGCGATCCGCGTCAGCTCCTCGTGCCCGACGTTCAGCTGGACGTTCCCGAACCGGTCGACGTAGATCGCGTGGGCCACCAGCGCCGCCGTCGTCGAGCAGGCGGGGGCGCGGCAGCTCGAGCCGCACGAGATCGTCGGGATCGCACGGCTCCCCGACCTCGGCCACGGAGCTCCCGGCGGCGAGATGCGCGGCGACCGGCGCGAAGATGTCCCGGCCGTGGAAGGTGGCCGATACGGGCTCCAGGCGCAGCGGAGAGCGCGCGATGTCGACGGCCTCGACCACGCCGCCGCTCGCCTCGGCGGCGAGCCACAGCAGCCCGTTGTCAGGCCCGACGAGCAGCCGGCCGTCGTCCACGCGCAGCGCGACCGCCCGCCGCTGCGCGCCCACGTCCGGATCCACGACCGCCAGGTGGACCGCGCCGGCGGGGATGTATGGCAGCGCCCCCCGCAGGATCGACGCGCCGGCCCGGACGTCGTGGCGGGGGACGCCGTGGGTCAGGTCGATGACACGCGCCTCTGGGCAGATGGTGGCGATCACGCCGTGGCACACGCCGACGAACTCGTCGGCGAGGCCGTAATCGGAGAGGAAGGTGATCACGCGGGGCGCCATCGCGAGGCAGCCTAACGCGTGACCTGCCCCTGCCGATGACAAATATATGCCCTTCACGAAACGTTGCCTTGCCTGCTGCTGCGCGCTCGCCTCGCTGCTCGCCCTGCCCGCCGCCGCGTCGGCCATGCCCGACCGCACCGTATCCCCGGCCTCCCGGATCGTGGCCCGCGGAACCGTCTCCGGGACGATCACCCAGGTCACGGGGCCGTACTTCACCGTCGAGACGCCCGGCAAGTGGGGTGGCGTGGTGGACGCGCTGACCTCGGCCGCGACCAAGATCACCCGCGAGGACTACCCCTACGTGTACGGCGGCGGCCACGCGCGGGCCAGCGTGGCCAGCGTCGGCATGCCCGGCCCGGGCTACAACGGCCACCGCAAGGGCTTTGACTGCTCCGGCTCGGTCGCGGCGGTGCTCGCGGCGGGCGGCCTGTGGCCCGCCGGCGCCGGCGTGCCGAACGACGCCTGGATGATCAAGGAGCTGCTCCAGCAGGGGCTGATCGCCAAGGGTCCGGGCACGGGACCGGCCGAGGTCACGCTCTACGACGACCCAGGCGTGCACATCTTCATGAGCATCGACGGCGGCTTCTTCGGCACCTCGGACGGCGGCGGCGGTGGCAACCCCCGCGGTGGCGCCGGCTGGCTCTACGACGGCGCCGGGTTCGCGTGGGGCACGACCTACAAGCGCTACCACGTCGTCCCGTCCGCGCTGAAGGACTCGGCGCGGGCACGGGCCACAAGATGACGTTCGAGCTCACGGACTCCGCGAGCGCTCCGACGCTCCAGCCGGGCCAGCACGTCCGGGTCAGCTACAGCGAGGCGGCGTCGGGCACGATGATCGCCTCCGCGATCGGCTAGCCCACCGAGATCACGCGACCCCGGCGGGCCGGCGCGCTACTTGCCGCCGTGGCTCACGTACGCGGTCGCCTCGTCGCGCACGATCGCCACCAGGTTCCCTTGCGCGATGCCCGCATCGAGCAGGTGCAGCCCCCAGTACGGGGCGGGACTGGCCGTGAGCTTGCTCGCGCCACGCAGCGGGGTGATCTCCAGGACGTGGGCGTTGTCGGCCGAGGAGCAACGCGCGCTGTAGGCGCCTGGCTCGGTCCAGAACACCGTTCGCGGCGTGGGCGGATGCTGGCCGAGCCCCGCGAGCGCGGGGTTGAGGGGGTTCCCCGCAAACGAGGGCCGGCTCGCGAAGATCGGGTCGAGCAGCCCGCTGCCGCCGGCGAGATCTGCCGGGTTCGTGCACAGGACGACGGTGCCCTTTGGAGGCGGCGGGAAGCCGGCCAGCTGTAACGGACGGCCGAACAGGCTGAAGGCGGGGACGGGCTGATCGAAGGTCGAGAACGCGATCACGCAGTGCAGCTGGGTGGCACTGTGGCAGGCCGGGATGTGCTTGAAGGTCCCGCCGATGTCCTTGCCGCGCTTGACCGAGCACGTTGCCGCCGAGCAGGATCGCGGATACGAGCCGCCGGCGCACCGCGGGCTTGGGATCGACGTCCTTGGCCATCAGCGCCTCGAGCACGGCCGAGCCCTGGGAGTGGCCGATGAGCACGAATCCGCGGCCGTGGTTGTACTTCTTCAGATAGGTGGCGAACGCTGCGCGGACGTCGGCGAGCCCGAGGGCCGGGTTGGGTGTGGTGGTGGGCTTGCTGGGTGGGGAGCCCGCGAGCGTGGTCTGCCGGTACATCGGCGCGTACACGCGGCAGTACTGCGAGTAGCGCGCGGCCTGATCGAGCGCGATCGAGCGTTCCGCCGGGCCGATCGCCAGGTTCGAGTCCCCGGTGGGCTGTGCGCTGACCGTGGGATAGACGTAGAAGCAGTCGATCGCCGGGTTCTTGACCCGCTGGGGGTGGAGCACGCCGATCTTCTTGAGCCGCGGTGTGTAGACGGTCGTGGACAGGCTGGGGGCGCAGGGATCCGGCGCGTGACCCGGGCAAGCACAGCCACACGGTCTTCGCCGAAGCCGCCGGCGCGGTGGCGGCGAGCAGCGCCGCACGACTGCGATCGCGGCCGCGATCAACGCAAGTCTGATCCTCACGACGCTCCTCCTAGGCCGAAGCTAGCGGTGAGACATCTTAGCGCTTGCGTCTCGAATTAGGGCCTCCACGACACCGCCGATGTCGTGGCGCTCGGCCTCCACGTCCGGCTCGAGCCCGTGCTCGCGCAGCGTCGCGCTCGTCACCGGGCCGATGCTGACCAGGCGCCCCGCGGGGCGGGCGCCCGCGGCGAGGAAGAAGCGCACGGTCGAGGAGGAGGTGAAGGTCACGTAGTCCGCCGCGGCCACCGCCTCGAGCTGGGACTCGCTGAGCGACTCGGCCACCGTCTCGTACAGCGCGCACCACGTCGACCTCGGCTCCGCGCGCGCGCAGCGCGTCGGGCAGGACGTCGCGCGCATCGGCCGCCCGCGCCACCAGCGCGCGCTTCACCGGCACGTCCGCCAGCGCCTCGACCAGCCCCTCGGCGACGAACCGCTCGGGCACGACATCGGCGATCACGCCGTGCTCGCGCAGCGCCGCCGCCGTGCCCGGGCCGATCGCGGCCACGCGCGCCCCGGCCAGCGCACGGGCATCGCGCCCGGCGGCGAGCAGGCGCGAGAACAGCAGGCGCACGCCGTTCGGGCTGGTCAGGCACACCAGGTCATAGCCGGCGACGTCCGGGAGCGGCCCGTCGAGCGGGACGATCCGGATCGCCGGCGCCTCGACGACCTCGGCTCCGAGCGAGCGCAGCGTCGCCGCCAGCCCGCTCGCCTGGGCGCGCGCCCGCGTCACGGCCACCGTCACGCCGCTCAGCGCCCGCGCCTCGAACCAGGCGAGACGCTCGCGCAGCGCCGCGACGGCGCCGAACACCGCCAGGGCCGGCGCCCGCACCTGCTCGGCGCTCGCCACCTCGGCGATCGTCGCCAATGTCCCCGTCCACGACCCGCTGCGCGGGCAAGCGTCCCGCGCTCGATCACCGCCGCCGGCTCCTCCGCGGTTGCGGCCCCCCGCGATCAGCCGCTCGGTGATCGCCGGCAGCCGGCGCACGCCCATGTAGACGACGACCGTTCCCGGGAACGCCGCCAGCGCCCCCCAGTCGAGCGCCGACTCGGGTTTCCTCGGGTCCTCGTGTCCGGTGACGAACGCCACCGCGCTCGCGGCCTCGCGGTGGGTCACCGGGATGCCGGCGTAGGCGGACGCGGCGACGCCCGCCGTCACCCCGGGCACGACCTCGAACGGGATCCCCGCCTCGCGCAGCGCCTCGGCCTCCTCGCCGCCCCGCCCGAACACGAACGGGTCGCCCCCCTTGAGACGCACCACCGCGCGGCCGGCGCGGCCATGCTCGACCAGCAGCGCGTCGATCTCGGCCTGGGGCATCGACGGGCCGCCCCCCTCCTTGCCGGCGTAGATCAGCTCGGCGTCGTTCCCGCGCGCCCGCCAGCGCCCCTTCCGGGATCAGGCGGTCATAGACGATCACATCCGCGGCCGCGATCAGCTCGAGCGCCCGTGCGGTCATCAGGCCGGGATCGCCCGGGCCGGCGCCGACGAGGTAGACGGTCACCCGAGCAGCTCCGCCGCGCCCGCCGACGAGCAGCCGCTCCGCTCACGCGCGTCCCCAGCCCGTCCGCCGCGCCACGCAGCCGGTCGCGAAGCCACGCCGAGCCGTCAGGACGACCGACCCAGGCCATCGAGCTCGCACCTCACCGTCCTCATCGAGCGAGGCGAAGGCTCCCACCGGGGTGTTGCAGTTCGCGCCGAGGCGCCTCACGAGCTCGCGCTCGGCCTGCACGCACACCGTGGCGGCGTGGTCGTGCAGCGAGGCGGGAACGTCGGTCCCGCGCCGCGCCTCGAGCGCCAGCGCCCCCTGACCGGCCGCGGGCACGAGCTCGTCGAGCACCCCGCCGGCGTCATCGAGCCGCCGCCAGGCGCTCGAGGCCCGCCCGCGCGAGGACCAGGGCCTCGACCTCCCCTGCGGCCAGCTTGCGCAGGCGCGTGTCGACGTTACCCCGCACCTCCACCACGTCGAGATCCGAGCGCACCGAGCGCAGCTGGGCCGCCCGGCGCAGGCTGCTCGTGCCCACGCGCGCGCCCGGCGCCAGCTCCGCCAGTCCCGGCGCACCACAGAGGACATCGCGCGGATCGGCCCGGGTTGGGATCGCCACGAGCTCGAGCCCCTCGGGCAGCTCCGCGGGCACGTCCTTGGCCGAGTGCACGGCCACGTCGATTTCATCTTCGAGCAGCGCGCGCTCCAGCTCGCTCACCCACCGAGACTTGTCTCCGACCGACGCGCCGCGGTCCCCTGAGGTGGTGATCGTGACGAGCGAAGCGCCGTCGCCGAGCCGCTCCGCCACCCACTGCGCCTGCGCCAGCGCCAACGCGCTGCCGCGGGTCCCGATGCGCATCAGCGGCGAGGCGCGCCGCGGGCGGGGAGCTCGTGGACCTCGGCCAGCGTCTCGACGGCCGGGCCGGCCAGCGACTGGTCGTTCACCTCCAACCCGAACAGGTCGCGGACGAGCGCCATGCGCGCGTGCACGCGGTCGTCGCGGAGCTCCTTCATCCGGGTCGTCGGATCGTGCAGGAGGCGATTGACGACCGTGCGCGCGATCGCCTGTACCCGCTCGAGGTCGTGATCCGAGGCCGATTCCCACTTGCCGGAGTTCTCGCGCACGACCTGCTCGGCGATCTCCGCCGCATGGCTGCGGAGCGCCGCCAGCGTGGGCAGCACCTCGAGCGAGCCGAGCCAGGCCGCGAAGTGCTGGATCTCCTCCTCGATGATGCCCTCGGCCTTGCGCGCCTCGGCCCGGCGCCCGCCGCGGTTGCGCGCGATCACCGCCTGGAGGTCGTCGATGTCGTAAAGGGAGACGCCCGGAATCCCGCCGCACGCGGCATCGATGTCCCGCGGTACGGCCAGGTCGATCAGCAGCATCGGGCGTCCCTCACGCTGGCGCATGACCTCGGCGAACTCGCCGCTCTCGAGCAGGACGTGGGGCGAGGCGGTGGCGGCGACCAGGATGTCCGCGCGCAGCAGCGCCTCCGGGAGGCGGTCGAAGTTGATGCTCGAGCCGCCGTAGCGATGGGCCAGGCCGATCGCGCGGTCGCGCCGGCGGTTGCCCACGAACACGGTCCGCCCACCGCTGTCGGCCAGGGCGCGTGCGGTCAGCTCCGCCGTCTCCCCCGTCCCGAGAATCACCACCTCGTGACCCGTCGAGGGCGCCGAGCAGCTCCCGCGCCAGCGACACCGCCACGGACGCCAGCGTCACGTGGCGCTCCCCGACCGCGGTCTCGGTGCGCACGCGCTTGCCGGTCGCCAGGGCCGCCTTGAACAGGTGGTTGGTGAGCGGCCCCACGGTCTCCCGGTCCAGGGCGGCCTCGTAGGCGCGCTTGACCTGACCCTGGATCTCGGCCTCGCCCACGATCATCGACTCGAGGCCCGCGGTCACGCGGTAGAGATGCCGTGCAGCCTCGCAGTTGCGGTGCGAGTAGATCGCCGAGGCGAGCTCGGTGAGCCGGATGCCGGCCTGGCCGGCGAGCATCCCCAGCACCGCGCTCTCCGCGTCGACCGGATCGCCGACCACGAGGTAGAGCTCGGTCCGGTTGCAGGTCGAGATCGCCACCGCCTCCTGCACGCTGGTGGCGCCACGCAGGTCGCGCAGGAAGGGGCCCAGCCTGGCCTCGGGCAGGGCGAGGCGCTCGCGCACCTCAACCGGCGCGGTCTTGTGCGAGACCCCGATCCCGAGCAGCTCGCTCACGCCAGCGTCTCCTCGTTCGGCGTGCTCCTCCTGGCGTGCGCGCTCGGCCTCGACGTCGCGCCGGAGACGGGCGAGCTCGCGCTCGGTCCGGGTCAGACGGACCGCCATGATCGTCACGTAGATCAGCACGACGGCCACGAATACGACGTACGCCGCGGCCACGTACGGGCCGGCGGTGTGGAGGGGCAGGGCCGGGGCGGCGGCGATCATGACGGTGCCGCGCTCCGGCGCACGGGTCGCAGTTCGTCCGGCCGCATCGCGCGCCGCACTCGGCGCAGCTGCATGCGGGCGTTCTTGGCCGTCATCTCGTACTTCCACAGGGTCACGTACAACAACGTTATCCCCAGCAGCGAGATCAGGAACGTCAGCCGCATCGGACCGGGGAGGTTGCCGCCGCTCAGGGTCAGCACGCGCGGGTGCACGTACTGCTGCGCCAGCCGTACCACGATGAAGTTGAGCGGCACGAACGCCGCGGCCACCACGGCGAACACGCTGGCGTAGCGCGCCTGCCGCTCGGGATCCTCGATCGAGAAGCGGAGCGGCTGGTAGGTCGCGAACAGCAGCAGCACGATCAGGAACGAGACGAGCGTGGGCTCGCTCCATACCCACCAGTGGCCCCACGATGCCTTGGCCCAGATGGAGCCGGTGATCAGACCGGCGACCCCGAAGATCAGCGCCATGTGGATCGCCACGTAGGAGCGGATGTCCCAGCGCCGGTCCCCGGTCCGCAGGTGCGCGACCGCCAGCAGCCCTCCGAATACGAACCCGCACAGCGAAACGATCGCCAGCGGCACGTGCAGGTAGAAGATCTTCTGGATGAACCCCTGGTCGGCGTCCAGCGGGGCATAGAAGAACACCAGCGCGAAAGCGCCGGTGATCGTGGCAACCGTGGCAAGGGAGAGGCCGCGCAGGCCGCGTCCGTAAGTCATCAATCCTCCAGCAGGAAGTCGAACACCGCGTACGCAAGGAGGGCGAACACCAGATCATAAAGCGCCAGGATCGCCACCCACTTCCCCGGAGGGGCGGTTTGGCCGTGCACGGCCAGCAGCGGCCCGGCCGCCCGCGCCACGGCGATCAGGGCTGGGATCAGCAGAGGCAGGCCGATGATCGGGCCGATCAGGTCGCGGGCCCGGGTGTGCACGGCGATCGCCGAGACGAGCGTGCCGATCACCGCCAGGCCGAGGTCGGCGAGAGCCAGCACCGCCACCAACCCGGGCAACGGAGGCCCCAGCGAGGGCCCGAGCAGGAGCAGCCCGAACGCCGGCACCGCCACCACCTCGAGCACGACGAGGAACGCGAACAACGCCGCAGCCTTGGCCACGAGCAGCGCGGTGCGGTCGACGGGAGCGAGCAGAAAGGCGTCGAAGCCGCCCTGCTCGCGCTCGGCCACGAACAGCCGATTGATCCCGAGCATGGCCGCGAACAGCAGCGTGACGGTCAGGACCCCCGCCGCGAGCTGCCCCGCGATCGTGTTCTGGCCCAGCCCGAAGTGGAAGATCACGAACGTGACGACCGCGAACAGGATCATCGCGGGAACCGTCTCGAGCGTGCGCAGCTCGAGCAGGAGATCCTTGCGCAGCACCGTCAAGGCGGTCCTCATCGGTAGAGCTCCTCGATCCGCGCCTCGTCGAAATCGCCGGGCGCGCCGGCGAACGCCGTTCGCCCGCCTCTCAGCGCCAGCACCATGTCCGCCTCGGCCAGCGCGGCGCGCGGGTCGTGGCTGGTGAGTACGCGCGTCGCCCCGCTGGCGCGTCCGATCAGCGGCTCGACCAGCTCGCCGGCCGCCGGGTCGAGATTGGCCTTCGGCTCGTCGAGGAGCAGCAACGCGGGCCGGTGGAGCACGGCGCGGCCGACCGCCAGGCGCTGGACCATCCCGCGCGAGAGTGCTCGCACCGGCTCGTCCGCCCGGTCGTCCATGCCGACGGCGCGCAGCACCTCCTCCACGCGCTCGGGCTCGACGCCGTGCAGGCGGGCGTGATAGCGCAGGTTCTCGCGGCCGTTCAGGTCCCGATAGAGCAGCGGCTCGTGGGCGAGCAGCCCGATCCGGCCGCGCACGGCGTAGCCGCCACGCGGGAGGCGCTCCCCGAGCACGACCACGTCGCCCTCATGAGGGCGGAGCAGCGTGGCCAGGATCCGCAGCAAGCGTCGACTTGCCGGCGCCGTTGTGGCCGAGCACGGCCAGCGTCGCGCCCGCGGGGACGGTCACGGAGACCCGCTGCAACGCCGTACGCTCGCCGAAATGGCGTACCAGCCCGCGCAGCTCAATGGCCGGGGGTCGGTCCACCCTCGTGCTGCAGCGTCGTGACGACGTGCTCGAGCGTCGGCGCGATCACGGGGAACAGCTCGCGGATCGCCTTCGGGTTGCCCGGGAAGTTGATGATCAGCGTCCGGCCCGCTATCCCTGACACCCCGCGGGTGAGGATGCCCATGGGGGTGTACCGGAGCGACTCGGCGCGCATCGCCTCGGCGAAGCCGGGCGCGTCCCGGTCGATCACCGCCCGCGTCGCCTCCGGGGTGACGTCATCGTGGGTGAGGCCCGTGCCGCCGGTGGTGAAGATCAGCGACACGCCGGCCTGAAGCGCGGCGCGCAGCGTGCGCTCGATCTCCTCCCGGTGGTCGCGGACGACGTGCCGGGCCACCACGTCGGCGCCGGCGGCGCCGGCCACATCGGCCAGCTCCGCGCCCGAGCGATCCTCGGAGCGTCCGGCCGCCACCGAGGTCGAAATCGTGATGATCGCGGTGCGCACAGCGGCGCGAGGTTACTCGACGGCGCCGGCGCGCCTCAGAGGGTCAGGCGTCGGCAACAACGGACGCCGGCCGCGAGGCCGCGCCGAGGCGCGCCGCGAGTCGCTGCGCCGGTGCCTCCAGGAGGTAGCGGCTGGCGGCGCCCAGCGCCACCGCGATCGCCGCCACCAGCGCCAGCAGGCCGAGCACCGTGATCGCGCTCTGCGGGTGCGCGAACCCGCTTCTTCCGACGAGCGCCCAGATCACCGCCAGGTGCCACAGGTAGACGCCGTACGAGACCGAGCCGAGCCACGTCATCGGCCGGCTGGCCAAGAGGCGCACGGTCAAGGGCGCGCGCGCCGCATGCGCTGCGGCCGCGGGGAGCACGAGGAACCCGGCGGTGGCGCCGAGCAGGACGTGGTCGACCAGCGAGTACTGCGACAGGAACGGGTTGCCGGGGTGCGTGCTCATCACCAGCCAGTAGCACGCCGCCCGCCAGGAGCAGGCAGGCCCAGGGCCGCGCGGCCAGGAGCGCCAGTGGCCGCAGGCTCCGGCCTCCTGCCTCCCAGTCGCTGCGGAGCACCGCGAGCGCCATGCCGATGCAGAACCAGTCGAGAAGCCCCGGAAGCGCGGTGGCGGCGACCACGTGCGCCGAGGACACCGAGTAGTTGACCGATCCCTCCAGCGAGAGCCGGTAGACCAGGCAGTCGGCGGCGAGCAGGCCGATGAGGCACAGCTGGGTGCGGACCGCGCGGCTCGGTCCGCGGCCGCGCGCGAGCCGGCCCATGGCGACGGCGAGGAGTGGGAGCGCGGCGTAGAAGCTGATCTCGACGCACAGGCTCCACGCGCCGCCGACGCCGGTGTTGACCACGCTGGCGCTGTGGTAGATCTGGAGCAGCCCGAAGTAGCGCCACCAGCTTCCCGCAGTGACCCCCGCGGCCAGCCCCGCAGGCGGCGAGCACCACCAGCGCCCCCCAGTAGGCGGGCAGGATGCGCAGCGCCCGGCGTCGCAGGTAGGCGCGCACGCCCGGCAGCGGCCTGCCGGCGCGGATCGCCCGGGCGTAGGGCAGGTACAGGAGGAAGCCGGAGAGCACGAAGAAGATCGTCACTCCGACCTTCAGGCCCGCCAGCGCCGTGCCGAGCGTGCCGGCGACCCCGATCGGCACACGCCGTGCTGACGTGATAGGCGAGGACCGATAACGCCGCGCAGGCGCGCAGGCCGTCGAACGCGTCGAGCCGCGAGTTCCGCGTCATCGGGTTGATGTCGGCCGGTCGCGCGCTGAGCGTTAGTCGCCGCGGCGCCAGTGGCCCGAGCGCCCGCCCGACTTCTCGAGCAGCGACGACCTCGGCGATCTCGGCCCCCCGCTCGATGCCCTTGACCATGTCGTACACGGTCAGCGCCGCCACCGAGGCGGCGGTGAGCGCCTCCATCTCGACGCCGGTGGGTCCGGTGGTACGCGCCTCGGCGATGAGCGTGATCGTCCCCGCCGCGGCGTCCACCTCGCCCTCGACGCCGACGAAGGACAGCGCCAGCGGATGGCACAGAGGGATCAGCTCCGAGGTGCGCTTGGCCGCCTGGATGCCGGCGATCCGCGCCACCCCGATCACGTCGCCCTTGGGGGCGTCCCCGGCCGCCACGGCCTGTGCGGTCGCCGGTGTCACCCGCACCACAGAGCTGCGCCACCGCCCGGCGCTCGGTGGCGGGCTTCTCGCCCACGTCCACCATCCGCGCCCGGCCCGAGGCGTCGAGATGGGTCAGCTCGGAGCTCACGCCGGCGCGTGCGAGCGCTGAGCCGCCGCGATCAGGTCGCGCACCGCGGCGGCGTCGCCGGCGCGCAGCAGCTCGATCGGGTCGGGTTCGCCGTTCACGATCGACTCGAAGAACTCCTTGCGGTCCTGATAGGTCGGCAGCGTTCCCTTGGCCCAGCCCCGGGCGTCGTTGAGCATCACGGCGAGCTGCGCGTACTCCTCGCCGAACAGCTCGGCGATCTCGCGCTTCATTCGCTTGGCCAGCGCCGGCGAGGCGCCGGCCGTGGAGATCGCCACCGCCAGGGGGCCGGTGCGCACGATCGCGGGCAGGATGAAGTTGCACAGCGGCGGGCACGTCGACCACGTTGACCAGCATCGAGCGCGCCTCGGCATCCTCGAACACCCGGATGTTGACGTCCGTGTCGGCGGTGGCGGCGATCGCGATCAGCGCGCCCTCCAGATCGCCCGCGCCGGGTACTCGCGCCGCTCCCAGACGATCGATCCCTCGGCCGCCAGCTCCTCCAGGGCGGGCACGGCCTCCGGCGCCACCAGGGTCACGTCCGCGTCGCAGACCAGCAGACCCTCGACCTTCTCCAGGCCCACCTCGCCCCCGCCGATCACCACGCAGCGCCGGTTCTTCAGGCGCAGGCAGGCGATGTAGAACGGCGTGTCGAGCATGTCGCGCACGCACGACTGGTCGCAGATGCCGCGGCGCAGCTGGCAGACGCATTCCTTGCCTCGGTAGGCCTGGGCGGGCATGTGGCTAAGGATAGGGCGGCGGGCATGGATGCCCGCCGCAACGGCCCACGGAGCCGCGCCGCAGGCGCCGGCCCCCATCACCTGCGGACCGCGTCCCGCGCGAGCCGCCCGCCGAGCTTCATCAACGGCCCCGCGCCCTCCTTCAGCGCCCGCGCTCGGATCGAGGGCCGGCCGTAGAGGATCGTCGCGGTCTGGCGCAAGCGCCTTGCCCATCGTCTCGTCGTACGGGTGCCACCAGGCGTTGCGGATCGTCGAGCCCTCCCACACGCGCAGCTTGACGTTGACGCACTCGTACAGGCCGAACTTCGAATGGGTGCGGCCCACGCCGGAGTCCTTGACCCCGCCCCACGCGCACTGGCAGGCGCCGTGGCTGAACATGTGGTCGTTGATCCAGACCATCCCGGACTGGAGCTCGCGTGCGATCCGCTCGCCCTTGTCGCGGTCTGAGGTCCACACCGACGCGCCGAGGCCGAACCGCGAGTCGTTGGCCAGCGTCACCGCCTCCTCCTCGGAGTCGACGACCACGATCGGGAGGACCGGGCCGAAGATCTCCTCGCGCATGATCCGCATGTCGTGGGTGACCTCGGTCAGCACGGTGGGCGCGTAGAAGGAGCCCGCCGACAGGCCGGCCGGCGCCGGCGCCGGGCCGCCGCAGCGCATCACCGCGCCGGCGGCCACCGCGTCGTCGACGAGCTCGGCCACGGTGCGGTACTGCTCCGGCGAGACCATCGGGCCGATCTCGGTGTCCCAGCTCGTCGGGTCGCCCGACCCGGAGCCGCTGGGCTCCCGCCACCACGCCGGCGATGAAGCGCTCGGACACCTCGCGCAGTGACGTACACGCGCTCGATCCCCGAGCAGGTCTGGCCGGCGTTGGCGAAGCCGCCCCACAGCGCGCCCGCGATGGCGTGGTCGAGGTTGGCGTCCGGGAGCACGATCATCGGGTCCTTGCCGCCGAGCTCGAGCACCGAGCCCTTGAGCTGGCGGGCGCAGGCCTCGCCGACCCCACGTCCGGTCTCCACCGAGCCGGTGAAGAACACCTTGGCCACGCTCGACTCCACGAGCGCCGGCCCCGTGCCCGGGCCGTGCACGACCCGCACCAGCCCCTCGGGCACGCCCGCGCGCTCGAACACGGTCCGGATCCGCTCGCCGATGAGCGCCGTGAGCGACGCCGGCTTGAGCACCACGCCGTTGCCGGCCATCAGCGCGAGCGCCACCTCTCCGAACGGGATGCTCCACGGGTAGTTCCAGGGCGAGACGATCCCGATCACTCCGAGCGGCTCGTAGGTGAAGGCCGAGCGCTTGGTCTTGAGGAACACCTGCGGCATCGGGATCTTCTCGTCGGCGAGGATCTCCTGGCCGGCGCGCGCGATCCAATGGAGCGCGTCGATCGTGGGCAGGACCTCCATCGCGAAGGCCTCGTTGCGGGGCTTGCCCTGCTCGCGCACGATCAGGTCGCGGATCTCGTCGCCCTCGTCGATCACGACCTGCGCCGCGCGCTCCAGGTAGAGCGCGCGATCGCGCAGGGTCAGCTCGGCCCAGAACGGCTGCACCTTGGCCACCGCGTCGACGACGGCCTGGACCTCCTCAGGGGCGGTGATGGGGACCGACCCGATCGGCTCCCCGGTGGCGGGATTGAGCGATTCGAGCTGGGCTTGCGCGGCGACTGTGGCCATGGCCGCGGAGCGTAACCGGTCTACGCGGCGCGCGGTCCCTTGATCGACCGCGCTCGCGCGGCCAGCGCGCTGACGAGCAGCGGCCCGAGCCCCTCGATCCGCTCGTCGACGATCAGCGTGTCGGGTTCGAACGGCTCGCCCCGGTCGAGATCGACCGCCCCCACGCCCACGAGCGTCTCGTGCGAGTCGAGCAGCGCGGTGGCGGAGATCACCAGCCGGCGGCGGGGATCGAACCGGGTCAGCCGTGCCACCGCCAGCGGATCGGCCTCGAGCCCCCGGCGCGAGAGCGAGTTCGCGGATCGCGCGCGCGTCGCTGGACCGGGCCATGCGCACGCGGACCCGATGCCCGTCGGCGAGGGCATGTGTACGGTCGAGCATCGGCGGAGAAACCACTTACTACAGGGTAGTAGCTTCGGTAGGCCGGTCGGCGCTCTTCCGAGGGTTTTGCGCTGGATTCGCGGCACAAAGCGCCTGAGGTGGGCGCGGCCAGCGTGGAGATCTAGCTGCGCCCGCGGGCTCGGCGCAGCTCGGCCAGGCGATCGCGCAGGGCGGCCTCGGCCTCGTCGGGCGCGTAGAAGCGCTGCCCGATCGCGCCGTCGGGCATCAGCTCCTGAGGTGAGACGTGGCCCGGCCGCCGGTGCGGGTTGTCGTAGTTGCGGTCGCTGCGCGTCGAGGAGCGCAGGTGCGCCGGCGGCGGCTGGGCTCCCTGCTCGCGGATGTACTCGCGCGCGGCGCCCATCGCCCGCTTGGCCGCGTCCGACTTGGGCGCCAGCGACAGGTAGACGGCCGCCTGGGCCAGCGCGAACTGGCACTCGGGCAGCCCCACGTGCTCGACGGCGGCGGCCGCGGCGGTGGCGACCACGAGCGCCTGGGGATCGGCGTTGCCGATGTCCTCGGAGGCCAGCACGACCATCCGGCGCACGATGAAGCGAGGATCCTCGCCGCCCTTCGAGCATCACCGCCAGGTAGTACAGGGAGGCGTCGGGGTCGGAGCCGCGGGTGGCCTTGATCCAGGCCGAGATCGTGTCGTAGTGACGATCGGCCTGGCGGTCGTAGAGGAGCGCGCGCCGCTGGAGCGCGTCCTCGGCGTGGGTGAGCGTGACCCGGCCGCCGGTCTCACAGGCCAGCTCGAGCGCGTTCAGCGCCGTGCGCGCGTCGCCGCCGGAGCGCGCGGCAAGGAACTCGAGCGCCTCGGGGTCGACCGTTCCCGGGCACGCGCCGTGCTGCACCGCACGGTCGAGCAGCACCCGGACCTCGTCCGGCGAGAGCGCGTCGAGCTCATACACGCGAGCCCGCGAGATCAGCGCCGAGTTGACCTCGAAATACGGGTTCTCGGTCGTCGCGCCGATCAGAGTCACGAGGCCGTCCTCGACCGCCGGCAGCAGCGCGTCCTGCTGGGCCTTGTTGAAGCGGTGGATCTCGTCGAGGAAGAAGATCGTGGCGCGGCCGGTGGTGGCGAGGCGCTGGCGAGCCCGCTCGATCACGGCCCGGACCTCGGCCCGGCCTGCCTGCACCGCGCTCTCCTCCTCGAACGCCGAGTCGGAGGCCTGCGCCACCAGCCGGGCCAGCGTCGTCTTGCCGCTCCCCGGCGGCCCGTGGAGGATCATCGAGTGCGCCCGGCCCTCCTCGAGCGCGCGGCGCAGCGCCGAGCCCGGCCGGAGCAGCCGTTCCTGGCCGACGAACTCGTCGAGCGTGCGCGGGCGCATGCGCGTGGCCAGTGGTGCGCCGGGCGGCGGCGACTCCGCCGCCGCGCGCTCTCGTCGCTCTCGAACAGCCGATCCATACGAGCAGGCGTTATCGGCTCGCTGCCGAGGTGTCGCGCGACGACACCTGTGTGGGCTGGTGCGCGCCGGTCCGAGGGTAGATTCTCCTCGCCATGAAGACCACACCGCTACGAACCGTCGGGCCGTCGCGGGCGCGGCTCCGATCATGCACCGCAAACCGATCAGCGCCCCCGGCCGGCCGTCTCGGAGGCCAGCCGGCGTCCAACCCCGCACCGGCCGGCGCGCCTCGTCGTCGAGCTGGTGGTGGCGATCGCGCTCACCGGGGTGCTGGCGTTCTTCGAGGTCGCGTTCGTGCTCACTTCGACCGGGGTGCTCGCGCTCCAGAACTCGAGCCGCGGCGGCCAGATCGGGGGGGCGATCGTGTTCCTCATCCTGCTCGCGCTGTCGACGCGCTGGACGATCTCGATCGAGCATCGGCTGCGCAGCGGGCAGCCGGTGGCGCGGAGCTTCGCGGTCCGCCACGCCCACGCCGACGTCGACGCCGTCAGCGATGAGCCCCCGCCTCCGGCGCCGCTATGGGCCGTTGAGCCGCGCGGTGGTGCTCCTGTGCCTCACCGGCGGCATCGTGGCCTGTGTCGTCGGCACCGTCCAGCTCCACCAGCAGGGCTCCCGGTCGAGCTACGTGCAGAATCACGGCGCCTTCGCGACCGGGACCGTCGTCTCGGTTGACAACTTCCAGTACTGCGTGCGCTCGTGCCACTGGACGGCCCACATCCCGGTGACCCTGGGCTCGCCGGCCCTGGGCGTCTCCACCACCACGGTCCACTACCACGCCCGCTCGTACCTGGCGTCCGGCGAGCGGGTCAGCGTGCTCGTGGATCCGCGCGATCCGGCCTACGCCGAGCTCCCCGGATATCCGTTCACCAAGAGCTCGGACTGGATCCCGGCCGGCCTGTTCGCGCTGTTCATGGCGGCGCTCGCGGCGTACGACGCGGTACTACTGGCGCGCCAGCTCTCCCACCGCCGCCGGCACGCCGCCGGGCGGGTGTCCATGGCCGACGCCTGAGTCACACCAGCCGAACGATCGCCAGGATCCCCACCACCACGATGATCGCGCGCAGCGCCACCGCGGGCAGGCGCCGGCCGTAGCGCGACCCGAGCACGCCGCCGAGGATCGAGCCGACCGCGATCAGCCCCGCCGGCAGCCACGCCACGTGCGCCGCGAACACGAAGATCACGCCGGCCACCAGGTTGACCAGCCCGGCCAGCACGACCTTGAGTGCGTTGATCCGCTGCAGCTCGTCCTCTACGGCGAGGCCGAGGATGGCCAGCAGCAGGATCCCCTGGGCCGCGCCGAAGTATCCGCCGTAGACCCCGCTGGCGAACACGCCGGCGGTCGCCACCGGCCCCGCGTGCTCGCCGCCGGCCGAGCGCCGCGTCCGGATCACCCGCGAGAGCCACGGCTGCAGCAGGATCAGCACGAGCGCGATCGCGATGAACGCCGGCACGATCGCCTTGAACGCCGAGGCCGGCAGCGTCAGGAGCAGGATCGACCCGGTCGACACCGCCCAGCGTCGAGGCGAGCACGAGCGGCACGGCGCGGCGGCTCTGTCCGGCCAGCTCCCGCCGGTAGCCCCACGCGCCGGAGGCCGATCCGGGCACCAGCCCGATCGTGTTCGACACGTTGGCCACGACGGGCGCGTAGTTGAAGGCCAGGAGCACCGGGAAGGTGAAGAGCGTGCCGCTCCCGACCACGGTGTTGATCGTGCCCGGCGACGATCCCGGCGCCGAAGATCGCCAGGCCATGGAGAAGGCTCACGGAGTCCCGCTACCCGCCGCGGCCGACGAACGCCAGCGCGGCTTCGTGCAGCAGGCCGTTGGTGGCGATCGCGTCGCCGCCGTCGGCCGTGCGCCGGCCGCCCAGGTCGGTGAAGCGCCCGCCCGCCTCCTCGACGATCAGCTGCATGGCGGCGAGGTCCCACAGCGTGGCGACCGGATCGAGACCGATCTCGACGGCGCCCTCCGCCACCAGCATGTAGGACCAGAAGTCTCCGAGGCCGCGGCTGCGCCCGCACTGCTCGACGAGCGCGAGCATCCGGTCGAGCCGCTCGGTCGTGCGCCACTCCTCGAGGTCGCCGAACGACACCTGGGCGTCGCCCAGCTCGCGCACGCCGGACACGCCGAGCCGCCGGGGCCCGTTGCTCAAGGCGTCGCGCATGAACGCGCCGGCGCCGCGCGAGCCCCACCAGCGACGGCCGAGCGCCGGCGCCGAGACGACGGCGACGCTCGGCTCGCCCGCCTCCTCGAGGGCCAGCAGCGTCGCCCACACCGGGATCCCGCGCACGTAGTTCTTGGTGCCGTCGATCGGGTCGATGATCCAGCGCCGGTCGCCCGGCCGGCGCCCGAGCTCCCGTACTCCTCGCCCAGGACCGCGTCCCGCGGTCGCTCCTGCGCCAGCCGCGCGCGGACCGCCTCCTCGGCGCCGCGGTCAGCCTCGCTCACCGGCGTGGCGTCGGCTTTGGTCTCGACGGCGAGGTCGGCGGCGCCGTAGCGACCGAGCGTGATCGCGTCGCAGGCGTCCGCCAGTTCGAGCGCCAGCGCCAGGTCGTCCACGCCCGCAGATGCTACGGCCCGTCGCTAAGTGGAGCTCCCGGGAACCGTCGACCCTCTAGGCTCAGCGAGCATGGAGCTCGAGCGCGAGACCACCGAGGTGCTCCAGCGCCTGGTCCGCTTCGACACGGTCAACCCGCCGGGCAACGAGCGCGCCGCGATCGAGTACCTGGCGGAGTACGCGAAGGACGCCGGGTTCGAGACCGAGATCCTCGCCACCGACGACGCGCGGCCGAACCTGGTCGCCGATCTTCGCGGGGAGGACGACGGTCCGACGCTCTGCTTCCTCGGGCACGTCGACACGGTGCTGGCCGATCCGAGCGAGTGGCAGCACGATCCGTGGTCGGGCGACGTCGTCGACGGCTACCTGTGGGGCCGAGGCGCGCTCGACATGAAGTCGCAGGTGGCGGCGGAGGCGGTGGCCGGCGTGGCCCTGGCGCGCGACGGATGGCGCCCGGCGCGCGGCAGCCTCAAGTTCGTGTTCGTGTCCGATGAGGAGACGGGCGGGGACGTCGGCGCGCGCTGGCTGACCGAGAACCATCCCGACAAGGTCCGGTGCGACATGCTCCTCAACGAGGGCGGCGGCGAGGTGTTCGAGTGGGACGGTCACCGGCACTACGGCGTGTGCTGCGCCGAGAAGGGGATCTTCCGCTTCACGATCACCGCGCGCGGGTCCGCCGGCCACGCCTCGCTCCCGCGCACGGGGGACAACGCCCTGCTCAAGCTGGGGCCGGTGCTCGAGCGCCTGGCCCGGGCCAAGCCGTCGTTCCTGCTGACCGAGGCGCCGGAGGCGCTGCTGCGCAGCCTGGGGCAGGACCCGAGCGATCCCGATCAGGCGCTGCGGCGGCTGGAGGAGAGCGATCCGGCGCTGACGGTCATCGTCGAGCCGATGCTCGGGGTCACGCTGACGCCGACCATGGCGCACGCCTCCGACAAGGTCAACGTGATCCCGTCGCGGGCGTCGCTCAAGATCGACTGCCGCGTCCCGCCGGGCCACGGTGAGGAGGCGGCGCGCCGGCGCATCGGCGAGGTGCTGGGCGATGACGCCGACTCATACGAGATCGCCTTCACCGAGCAGGTCACCGGCAACTCCTCGGCCGTCGCCACCGACTTCATGGACGCGATCGATCGCTGGGTCAGGACTCAGGACGAGGCCGCGGACACGGTGCCGGTGATCCTGCCCGGCTTCTCGGATTCGCGCTGGTTCCGCGAGGCCTTCCCGGACTTCGTCGCGTACGGCTTCTTCCCCCAGCGCCACATGAACCTGCTCGAGTCAATGCCGCTCGTCCACAACGCCGACGAGCGAATCGACGTGCGCGACCTCGGGTTCGCCGCCCGCTTCTACGCGGACATCGCGCGCGAGATGCTCGGAGGCTGAGCTCCCGAAGCTCAGTTCGCGCGTGGCCCGCTGCAGGAGCGCTGCGCCCAGGGCGACCACGCCGAGGATGCTGCCGACGCCCAGGACGACGCGCAGACCGAGGACGCTCGCCAGCGGCCCGGCGACCAGGTAGCCGATCGGCATCAGCGCGAGCGATCCCATCCAGTCCCACGAGCTCACGCGCGAGAGCGATCGGGGCGGGATGTGGCGCGCGAGCGCCGTCTCCCACCAGATCATCAGCAGCGAGAAACCGGTGCCGGTCGCGAACGCGAACACGGCGACGAGCGCGAGCGGCGCACCGAGCGCGAACGACCCGCTGAGCATCGGCCAGGCCATCATCATCATCAGGCCGGCGCGCAGCGGGCGCTCCGGGCGCCAGGCCAGGCCGACCAGGCCCCCGCACACCGCGCCCACACCGGCCAGCGCCTCGAGCAGGCCGAACACGCCCGCGCCACCGTAGTAGTCGCGGGCGATCACGGGAGCGAGTGAGTACCAGGGCGCGTACACGCAGAACACGCCGACCGTGAACGCGCCGATCACCGCCAGCACCCACCGGCGCGCGCGCACCTCGCGCCATCCCGAGCGCAGCGCCTGGAGCGTCGGCTCGGCCGGCGCGGCCTCACCGCGGGATCGCGGGTGAACCCGCATCAGGAGCAGGGCGCTCAGCACGAACGTGGCCGCGTCGAGCGCGAACGCCTCGCCGGCGCCGACCCCGAGCACCAGGACGGTGGCGAGCGCGGGTCCGACCACGAAGGCCACGTTCGACGTCGTCTCGGTCAGCGCGCGGGCGTCCTGGATCAGATGCTCGGGCACGGTCTCCGGAAGCAGGCCGCTGTAGGCCGGCTGGAAGAACGCCTGGGCGGCGCCGAACAGCCCCTCGATCACGGCGATCTCCCATATCCGGGCCGCTCCGGCGAAGATGAGAGCCGCCAGCAGGGCATGCAGCAGTGCCCGCACCGAGTCGGTGGCGATCATGATCCGCTGGCGCGGCAGGCGGTCCGCCCAGACGCCGCCGAGCAGGAGCAGCGTGACGAGCGTCGTTCCCTGCACGCCGAGAACGATCCCGAGGTCGGTGGGCGAGCCCGTGCGCTGCGTGATGTACAGCGCCAGCGCCACGACCACGACGCGGTCGCCGACCATGCTCGCGGCCTGGCCGGCGAACAGATATCTGAAGTTTGGGTGGCGCAGGACGCGCAGGTAGGTACTCACGACACACTCTCGACACGACGGGACGACAGGACGGCGGCGCGGGCGCGCTCAGCGAGCGGCGAGCGCGCGGGGGAGAGTCAGAGCTGTCGGAGCTGAGCATCAGAGGCCAATTTACCACCGCGCTGCAAGGGGCAAATACACTGTGGTCGCATGTCAGCGCCGGTCTCGGTTCGCGAGCGTCTCGATCCGGCGATCTTCCGCCTCCCGGTGGACAGGATCCGCCGCGGCTACTACTCGGACGCGTACTTCGTCTACACGAAGGAGCTGCTCGAGTCGGCGGGTCACCATCCCTGCGTGACCATGCAGGTCTTCCAGAAGAAGGACTCGTTGCTGGGCGGGATCGACGAGGCGATGGCGATCCTCAAGCTGTGCTCCGGGCACGAAGCCGACGGCGTGTGGGTCCCCGGATGGGACAAGCTGGCCGTCCATGCGCTGCACGAGGGCGACGAGGTCGCCCCGCACGAGACGGTGATGACGATCGAGGGCGACTACAGCCTGTTCGCCCACCTGGAGACCGTGTACCTGGGCTGCCTGGCCCGGCGGTCGCTCGTGATGCGCAACGTTCGCGAGGTCGTGGAGGCGGCCCGCGGGAAGCAGATCCTGTACTTCCCCGCGCGGCACGACCACTGGCTGGTCCAGACCGGCGACGGCTGGTCCGCGCACGTGGCCGGGGCGATCGGAGTCTCGACCGACGCGCAGGCCTCCTGGTGGGGCGGGCGCGGGATCGGGACCGTCCCGCACGGACTGATCGCCGCCTTCGGGGGCGACACCGTCAAGGCCGCCGAGTTGTTCGCCGAGCGCTATCACGATCAGATGAGCATCACCGTGCTCGTCGACTTCGAGAACGACTCGGTGGGCACGGCGCTGGCGGTGGCCGATGCGCTGGGCCCCCGGCTCTGGGGGGTGCGCCTCGACACGAGCGAGACCCTGGTCGACCGCGCGCTGATCGACGAGATGGGCGGCTTCAAGCCCACCGGCGTCAACCCGCGGCTGGTCCACAAGGTCCGAGACGCGCTCGACCAGGCCGGGTCATTCCGGGGTCCGCATCGTGGTCAGCGGGGGCTTCACCGCCCAGCGGATCCGCGAGTTCGAGGCCGGCGGGGTCCCCGTCGACGCCTACGGCGTTGGCTCCTCGCTGCTCCGCGGCGACAACGACTACACCGCCGACGTCGTGATCACCGATGGTCGCCCGTCCGCGAAGGTGGGTCGGCAGTACACGCCGAATCCCCGTCTAGAGAGGGTTGAGTAGAGACCAGGGTTTGCCGATGACCGCTATTGGCTCATGAGTGCTGTAGCGACCGTAACCAAGCATGTTGCGCGCCATGCGCTGCCCGTGATCCACGCGCCGAGCACCTTCCTCGGCTATCCGGACTTCGTGTCCTGGCTCCAGGCGTGGCTGCCCATCATCTTCATGGGGCTGCTGGTCATCGGGATCTTCTCGCTGATGCGCTTCATGCCGCGCACGCGGCCGGCGCAGATCAAGCCCGACTCCGCACCCTCGATCGGGTGGTCGGAGATCGCCGGCGCCGACGAGGCCAAGGAGGAGCTGCGCGAGATCGTCGACTACCTGCGCGACCCGCAGCGCTTCCGCGAGCTCGGGGCCAAGGTCCCGAAGGGGATCCTTCTGCACGGCCCGCCGGGCACCGGCAAGACGCTGCTGGCCAAGGCGGTGGCGCACGAGTCGGGCGCCAGCTTCTTCTCCCAGTCCGCGGCCTCGTTCGTCGAGATGTTCGTCGGCGTCGGCGCGGCCCGGATCCGCCACCTGTTCAAGGCCGCGCGCAAGAAGTCGCCGGCGATCGTGTTCATCGACGAGCTCGACGCCGTCGGCGGCCACCGCGGCTTCGACGTCTCGGGCGAGCGCGACCAGACGCTCAACCAGCTGCTGGTCGAGATGGACGGCTTCACCGCGCGCAAGGACGTGGTCGTGATCGCCGCCTCGAACCTGCTCGAGAAGCTCGACCCGGCGCTCCTGCGCCCCGGCCGCTTCGACCGCCAGATCTTCGTCTCCCCGCCCGACGTGGGCGGCCGCGAGCGGATCCTCGCCGTGCACTCGCGCAACAAGCCGCTCGACGACGACGTCGACCTGAAGCTCGTGGCCCGCCAGACCTCGGGCCTCACCGGCGCCGACCTGGCCAACATCTGCAACGAGGCGGCGATCTTCGCCGGCCGGCGCGGGGTCTTCCGCGTGTGCATGCGCGACTTCGACGCCGCCCTGGAGCGCGTCGTCGCCGGCATGCAGTCCAAGCGCACGCTGACCGACCACGAGAAGCGCGTCGTCGCCTACCACGAGGCCGGACACGCCCTGTGCGGGGAGCTGCTCCCCTCGGTCGACCGGGTGCACCGGATCTCGATCATCCCCCGCGGCAAGGCACTCGGGTACACGCTGAACCTGCCCGAGGAGGATCGGTACCTGAAGACCCGCGAGGAGCTGGTCGACTTCATGACCATGCTCCTGGGCGGCCGCGCCGCCGAGCAGACCGTGTTCAGCTCGGTGACGACCGGCGCCTCGGACGATCTGAAGCGGGTGGCCGAGATCGCGCACTCGATGGTGTTCGAATACGCGATGGGCACCGGCAGCGGCGCCCTGCGCGCCGTGACCGACGGCGCGGCGGAGGCCACCCGCCGGCGTCTCGACGACGAGGTCCGTGAGCTCGCCGATGAGGCCTTCCGCGCCGCGGTCTCGATCATCGACACCCACCGCGAGCAGCTCGACGCGCTGGCCGCGACGCTGCTCACGAACGAGGTGCTCGAGCGGGGCGACATCGACCGGATCATGGGCGACACGCCCGCCGCCGCGCCGCGGCGGGTCGGCGAGCTGAGCGTCGCCGCCGCCACCGCGGTCAATCCCGCTCGCCGCTAGGGCCCGCTGCTGCGGCCACCCCGCCGCGCCGCTAACCTGCGGCGCTCCGTGCTCTCGACCATCGATCACATCGGCGTGGCCGTCGAGTCCATCGACGAGGCGCTCGCGCTGTACCGGGACGCGCTCGGGATGCCGCTCGTCCACCGCGAGACGGTCTCCGAGCAGGGCGTCGACGCAGCGTTGCTGGATGTCGGTGACGGGCATATCGAGCTGCTCCAGCCGCTGTCTGCAGACACAGCGGTGGGTAAGTTCCTGGCGAGGCGCGGCTCGGGGTTGCATCACGTCGCCTACCGGGTGGAGTCGGTTTCGGACACGCTCGAGGCGCTGCGCGCCGCCGGCCTGCGTCTGATCGACGAGCGGCCGCGCACCGGGATTCGCGGCTCCCAGGTAGCCTTCGTCCACCCCGCCTCGACCGGCGGCGTCCTCACCGAGATCGTCCAACCCGCCCCTCATGTCCACGCTTAGCGAAAAGCCCCAGAAGGTTTCGATCGGATTCGACGGCGGTCAGATCCTGAGCGCCCGGGTGGCGCCGGCGGAGCTGGCCAAGCTCCGCAACGCCCTCGGCGGCAACGGGGGCTGGCACGATCTCAATGCCGAGGACGGCACGGTGGCGCTGTCGCTCGGCAGCATCGTCTACGTGCTCGTCGACCACGAAGAGCACCGGGTCGGGTTCGGGACCTAGTCCTCGGTTGTGGTCGATATTCCGCGGATAGCGCGGAATATCGACCAAAGCTAGGGCTCGGTCGGGCCGGAAGGCGCTCCACGGGGCCACGCCCCCGTCTCCCGGAACCGCGCCACCGCCTCGCGCCACTGGTCCCAGCGCGGGTCGTCGAGGTCGTCGATCGTGAAGCCCTCGGGGTCGAGCGGCGGTGGGGGTTCGTTGCCGGCGAGGAACCCGCTGATCCAGTAGCGCGCCTCGTCCGAGGCACGCTCGATCTCCGACAGCGAGACCGAGAACGTGCGGTCGTGAGCCTCGCAGTAGGCGCCCATGCGCCCCGGGAAGGTGTGCGGGTTGTAGTGGAGGTAGTGCCGCCCGTCGGCGCAGCAGCCGGGCTCGAACCACAGAGCGCGATCCAGATCGGCGGGGGCGGACATCGTCACCCGAATATGGCGCACAGCGGGGCCGCGGGGCCGCATGCCGGCGACAGGATCTTCAGGCCCCACCAGATCGCCGCGCCGGCGCCACCGGCGATGGCCGCGCCACCCGCCGCCTTCTTCACGGTGCTCGAGGCCGAGGAGCCGCCGCTCGAGCCGCTCGAGCCGCTGTTGCCCCGTTGCCCGACTCGCCGCCCTGGGAGCCCGCCGGCGCCTTGTTGGGGAAGTTGTCGGGGCCGATGACCTGGCCCTCGGGGGAGACGTTGGTGTGGCTGCCGTCGGGGTGCTGGACGTCCCAGTGCGGGCCGGCGTGGCCGCTCGGGTCCCACTTCCACACGTTGCCGTTGGCGTCCTCGAAGCCGCCGCCGCGCACGCGCTGGGGCTTGCCGTACGCCTTCTTGGGCGGGACGTAGGGTCGCTGGCCGCCCGAGGGCAGCCGGTCCGACTGGGGTCCGCGATTGGTCGCGCCCGATCCCGCAGCGGCCGGCGTGGTGCTCGTGCCGGCGGGCGTGGTGCTCGTGCCGGTGGCGCCCGGCGTCGTCGAGCCGTGCCGGGGTGGTCGAGCCCGTCCCCGGGGTCGTCGTCCCGCCGCCGGCCTGACCCCCGCGGGCGGAATGCCCATCGAACACGTCCGCCACCGCCTTGGTCACGCCGCTGACGAGCGGGACGTTCCCGACGACCGTCACCACCACGGCGATGACCAGGGCGACGAGGACCAGCGCCCCGAGGTACTCGAGCGCTGCCTGTCCCCGCTGGGAGCCGGCCGGTTGCCCACTGAGCGCATGGTCAAAGCCAACCGGACGAGCGCCCCGCCGGCCAGAGCCCGGGGTCTCAACCTGGGCGGACCAAGGGCCCAATTTCGCGTGGGTCCCCGCCTGGGACCCTGGGCGGGGCGGCGGCCCTAGGCGAACATGCCGGCGCGCTGGTCGCCGACGCCGACCGACGCCCGCGCGCCGCCGGAACACCCAGGCCTTCAGGGCGACGTAGCGGCTGACCGTCGCGAGCGTGCTCGCCACCATGAGCACGGCCACCTCGAGCAGACGCGCCGGGTGTGGATCGACGTCCTTGGAGGACGCCGAGCGCGCCCCAGGTCAGGCCGAGCGCGAGCAGGTAGACGAGCCCGCCGGCGGCGTGCTGGCGAAGCAGGCCCAGGCGCCCGCGCAGCCCGAAGGTGAAGCGCCGGTTGGCCTGCGTGTTCGCCACCGCGGTGAGCGCCAGCGCCAGCGCGTTCGCCGCACCCGCGGCGAGCCAGGAGCGCAGAGCCAGGAACAGCAGCGCATAGGCGAGCGTCGAGGCGAGGCCGATGGTCACGAACCTCGCGGGCTGGGACTGGAACAGCAGGCGCGCCACGCCGCGCAGGTCGGCGAGCGCCGTGCTCACGATGTCCACGCGCGAGTCGGGATCGTCGGTCCAGTCGACCGCCACCTCGTGGATGCGGAGGCCCCGGCGCTGCGCCGCCACCAGCAGCTCGGTATCGAAGAACCAGCTCTCGTCGCGCACCTCCGGCAGCAACTCGCGCGCCACATCGGCGCGGATCGCCTTGAAGCCACACTGGGCATCCGAGAACCGCGCGCGCAGCACGAGCCGCAGCAGCAGGTTGTAGGCGCGCGAGATCACCTCGCGCTTGGGGCCGCGAACGACGCGTGCTCCGGGTGCCAGCCGCGTGCCGATGGCGATATCGCTGTGGCCGCTGATCAGCCCGGAGATCAGGGGCAGGAGCGCCTTCAGGTCGGTCGACAGGTCGACGTCCATGTAGCAGAGGACATCGGCGTCGCTCGCCGACCAGGCTCGCCGGAGCGCCCGGCCCCGTCCCTTGGCGGACAGGTGGACCACGGCGACGCCTGGGAGCTCGAGCGCCAGCCGGCGGGCGATGACCGGCGTCAGGTCGATCGAGGCGTTGTCGGCGATCACGATCCGCCAGGCCAGCGGCACGTTCAGGGTGAGGAAGTCGTGCAGGCGGCGCACGGAGCGCTCGAGGGCGTTCTGCTCGTTGTAGACCGGGATGACGATGTCGACCCGCTCGGCGAACAGGGCGCCGGCGGGCGCGTGGGGCTCGAGGAGGGTGGTGCTCATATGAGGCAAGGATCGACCCACGTTTGAAGCGAGCGCTATGAAACGCATAAGACCGCCGTGTGAGCGCTTCCGTACATTCCTGCGGATGTCGCTGCTCGAGCTGGACGGCGCCGTGCTTCGCCTTGCCCGCACCCGGGGCCACTCCCGCCTGGCCGAACGGGTCGTCGCGGCCTACTCGCGCACGGGCGAGCACGCGGCGATCTGGCTCGGCCTCGGGCTCGCGGGCGCGGCGGTGGCGCCCGAGGGGGACGCGGGTCGCCGCGCCTGCTGGCTGCGGGGTGTCCGGATCGTGGCCGCGGCCTACGCCGGCAACCAGGCGATCAAGTTCACGGTGCGCCGGCGCCGGCCCGAGCTCGGCGATCTGCCCCCGCTCACGCGGACGGTGTCACGGCTGTCCTTTCCGAGCGCGCACGCCACGACCGCGTTCGCGGCCGCCCGGGCCTACGCGCCCGTGGCCCCCGCTTGGGCGCTGTACGGAGCGGCGGTGATGTTCGCGCTCAGCCGGCCCTACCTGGGCGTGCACTACCCGAGCGACGTGGTGGCCGGGGCGCTGCTCGGCACAGCCGTCGCGGAGGCGTGGCCGTCGTGAAGGTCGGGATCGTGGGCATGCCCAACGCCGGCAAGTCGTCGCTGTTCAGCGCCCTCACCGGAGTCGCGGCGGAGGCGGCGAACTACCCGTTCACGACGATCGAGCCCAACGTGGCCGTCGTGCCCGTGGCCGACGAGCGCCTCGACGCGGTGGCCGGCACGGTGCGCGCCTCGAAGGTGGTCCCCGACACGATCGCCTTCCACGACATCGCGGGCCTGGTGGCCGGGGCGCATCGCGGGGAGGGCCTCGGCAACAAGTTCCTGGCCAACATCCGCGAGACCGACGCGATCGTCCACGTGGTGCGCGCCCACGCGGACCCGAACGTGGTCCATCCCGACGGCCGCGTCGATCCTCTGGCCGACATCGAGACGATCGAGACCGAGCTGATCTACGCCGACCTCGAGCAGGCCGAGCGCCGGCTCGAGCGCGTCTCGCGCGCGGCCAAGGGCGGCGATCGGCGCTCCGTGGCCGAGGCGCGCTGGCTCGGGGAGCTGATCGAGGCGCTCCGCGCCGGGCGCCCGGCGCGCACGGTGCCGCCGCCGGCCGACGCGCCCGACGCGATGTCGCTGCTGGCGCCGCTGACCGCCAAGCCCGTGCTGTTCGTGGCCAACGTCGAGGAGGGATCGGCTGAGGTGCCGCCCGAGATCGCCGAGTACGCGAGCTCGCAGGGCGCGGCGGCAGTCGCCGTGTCGGCCCGGCTCGAGGCCGAGCTCGCGGAGCTCGACGCGGAGGAGGCGGCGACCATGCGCGCCGACCTCGGGTTGTCGGAATCGGGCCTGGCCGCCGTCGTGCGCGGCGCGTTCTCGCTGCTCGAGCTGCTCGCGTTCTTCACCGCCGGCGAGGACAAGCCCGCGCAGTCGTGGCACATCCGCCGCGGATCGAGCGTGTGGACGGCGGCCGGGCTGATTCACTCCGACATCCAGCGCGGGTTCGTCCGCGCCGAGGTCGTGGCGTGGGACGAGCTGGTGGATGCGGGCGGCTATGCCGGCGCCCGCGACCGCGGAACGCTCCGGATCGAGGGCCGCGACTACAAGATGGCCGACGGCGACGTGATCACCGTCCGCTTCACGCCGTAGCGGCGGCGCACTCCGCGCACAGCCCGGAGATCACGAGCTCGGTGGCACGGGGCTGGAACCCGTTGCCGGCCCCGGCCTGCGCGAGGAGCGCCTGCGCGTCGAGCTCGAGGTCGAGGTCCTCGATCCGGCCACAGCGGCGGCACACGGCGTGCTGGTGGGCCTCGGTGCGCGCGTCGTAGTGCGCGACCCCCAGGCCCAGGTCGAGCTTGCGGGCCAAGCCGAGCTCGACCAGCAGGTCGAGGGCCGCGTACACCGTGGGCGTCGAGGTCCCGGGCAGATCGCGATGGACGGCGCGGTGGATCGTCTCGGCGGTGGCGTGCCCGCCGTGGCGGCGGAGCTCGCGCAGGATCACCAGCCGCTGCGAGGTGACTCGCTGGCCTCGCTCGCGCAGCAACGCGACGAGGTCTTCGGTGTCGGTGGCATGGCGTTCTGGGCATCGCGTAAGGGAATCCTAATTGAACTCAATTGCTATAGTAACACCAATGGCTGAGCTGATCGCAGAGCTGAAGTCGATCGACGAGCGGGCGTTCGTGCTGCGCTTCGTCCAGCCCGGGCTCGTGGGGCTGATCGACGGCACGCTCTCGACGCTCGCGCCGATCTTCGCCGCCGCGCTCCTGTCCGGGTCTCACGCCGCGCTGTTCGTCGGACTGGCCACCGCCGTCGGGCGCGGGCATCAGCATGGCCTTCTCCGAGGGAATGTCGGACACGGGCGAGCAGACCGGACGCGGCACGGCCTTGGCGCGCGGCCTCGTGACCGGGCGTGATGACTACGGTCGGTGGCGTCTTCCACTCGCTCCCGTTCCTGATCAGCGACGTCCATACTGCCCTCGCGGTGGCGGGCGTGGTGGTGGCCGTTCGAGCTGACGACGATCTCGCTCATCCGCAAGCGCTTCATGGACGTGCCGCTGCGGATCAGCCTCGTGCAGGTGGCGCTCGGCGGCGCGCTGATCGTGGCCGCCGGCGTGTTGCTCGGCAACGCCTAACGTCGCCTAGAGGTCGCTCGAGATCCTTGGCGTTCTCGAGGCGCTCGGCGAGCCGGCCCAGCCCAAGCTCGCGGGCGGCCTCAGCGCCGCCGGCCAGATCGGTGGCGCGGTCCGGCGGTCGCTCCAAATCGACGTGCTGCAGGGTGGCGATCTCCCGATAGGCCCGAAGCTCGGAGGCGTGCTCGGTGAGCGCCGCGGTGACACGGGGGCGCTCCCGCACCGCCCGCGCGATCGCCTCCTCGAGCGAGCCGTAGCGCTGGAGCAGGTCGGCCGCCGTCTTCGGGCCGATCCCGGGCGCGCCCGGAAGTCCGTCGGAGGGGTCGCCGCGCAGCGCGATGAAGTCCGGGACGAGCTCGGGCCCGACGCCATAGCGTCGCTCGACCTCGGCCGGTCCCATCTCCTCGAAGCCGCTGATCGTCGACTTCATCAGCAGCACCTTCACCCGCTCGCCCACGCACTGGAACATGTCGCGGTCGCCGGTCAGGATCAGCGCCTCGCCGCCGGCGTCCGCCTCCACCGAGCCGAGCGCCCCCAGCAGGTCGTCGGCCTCGAGGTCGGGTGAGCCTTGGGAGCTCCACCCGAACGCGTCGAAGAAGCCCGGCGCCTGCTCGAACTGCCAGTCCAGCGCGTCGGGGACCGGCGGACGGTCGGCGTGGTAGCTCGGATAGAGCTCGACGCGGTAGTCGGCGGCCTCGGCCCCGAAGCACACCACGATCGCGCGCGGCCGGCGGTCTGAGGCGACGCGCAGGAGCACGTTGGCCGCGCCGAGCAGGGCGTTCACCGGCCGGTCGGCGGCTCCGTGGATCGAGTCGGGGAGCGCGAAGAACGACCGGTAGAGCAGGTAGGGACCGTCTACGGCAACGAGCGGGCCGGGCATCGCCGGCGGAGACTAGACCCCGGGTCAGAGCCTGTCGCTCAGGAGACGGTGACGGAGGGACCGGTGATCCCGTCGTAGACGATCCGGTAGCTCCCGGCGCCCGGGACCTCGACCGAGTAGCCGCCGCCGGTGCCCACGGTCGTCGTGCCCACGGTCTTCCAGGCCCCGTGAACGTTCTCCTGGGCGATGACCGTGCCGCCGGCGTGGCCCGGGAACACGGTCCCGTGAAGACCTGGCATCGATCCAGCGACGAGGGTGTGGACCAGCGGGACGAGCGCGGCGACGGCGGCGTCGGCCTGGGCCGGCTTCGCGTCCCGCGACATCTGGGCCGGAGCCGCCGGTCCCGCCAGGGTGGTGACCGTGGTGAACGAGGCGTTGGTGCTGAGCAGGCCGAACAGGCTCTCGAGGCTGTTCGCGCTGACGCGGGTGGTACCGCCCGTGCCGACCACGTTCGCCGACACCATGCGCGGGTCCGCGCCGTCGGTGACGATCTGGACCCCGATCAGCTGCCCCTTGACCCAGCGGCCGAGCTTCGCCTGGGCGCTGGAGAGCGAGTAGCTGTAGCTCCAGTGGTGGTACGGGTTGCCGCCGGCGTCGTCGTAGGGATCGGGAACGCCCTTGAGCCACGGCTCGGGAGTCGAGCCGGGCCAGGCGTCCTGGATGCTCTCCGTCCAACCGCCCGTGCTGGCGGAGAAGTAGGTGATGGCCGGGGCGCCGTGGTAGGTGACGATCTGCCCGCGCGTCGCCGCCACCGCAGCGTTGGTGGAGGCCGCCTCGGCGGCAACGCCGCGGTACATCTGCGAGCGGGTGTCGGAGTAGACGTCGAACGCGCCTCGGTTCACGCTGGTGGTGATCGCGTAGGTGCGCGCCGCCACCGCCTGGACCTTGAGCGCCTCGGGCGACCAGGCGGAGGGCATCTCGGCGCTGATCACGCCGCGGACGTAGTCCTCGAGGTCGAGCGCGTTGACGGTCTCCACGCCGCCGGCGCCGTCGGGCCGGAACTGCAGCGCGCCGCGGTACCAGCCGAGGCCGGGGACGTACAGCGGGCCGTTGCCGGTGACGGTCAGCGGTGAGGAGAACGTGCCGAGGGTCTTGCCCTTGGCGCCGAGCAGGGCCACGCCGCCATTGCCAGCGGGCGGACGTAGTAGGTCGACGCCGGGTTGAGCTTCTTACCGGGCGCGCTGGTGGCGCCGGAGAACGAGGCCGAGCCGGAGGCGAGCAGCACGCGGATGGTCCGGCTCGTGTTCGTCGTGCCGAGCGAGGTGCCGGTGTAGTAGTGCGCGAGGATCCAGCTGTAGTCCTTGCCGTGCAGCGCGTAGCCGTAGGCGCCGTACTGGCTCATGCCGATCCCGTGGCCGTCGCCGCCGCCCTGGACGTAGAACATCGTGGCCGCGGTGACCGGGCCCGGCGCCGATCAGCAGGGCCACCAGCGGCGACGCCGGCCCAGCCGGCACGGCGGAGCCATGAGCAGCGTGGTTCTCAGGACGGTCAGGTAGGGTCTGGGCATGGCTGAGCGCAAAGCTTCTGAGGTGTTCGTGGAATGTCTTGAGGCCGAGGGGGTTCAGTACGTATTCGGAATTCCGGGCGAGGAGACGCTCGATCTGAACGAGTCCCTGGCCGATTCGTCGATCGATTTCGTTCCCGTCCGCCACGAGCAGGGCGGCGCCTATATGGCCGACGCCTACGGTCGGTTGACCGGCCGAGCCGGGGTGTGTCTGGGCACGCTCGGTCCCGGCGCGACCAATCTGGTCACGGCCGTCGCCGACGCATTCCTCGACCGCGCTCCGCTAGTCGCCTTGACCGGTCAGTCCGACTTGGAGCGGATGCACAAGGAATCGCACCAGTACTTGGATCTGATCGGCATTATGCGGCCCGTAGTTAAGTGGAATGCAAGAGTCTCCAGCCCGGAGATCATCCCCGAGGTCGTCCGCAAGGCGTTCAAGGTGGCCGAATCGGAGAAGCCCGGGGGTACCCATCTGGAGCTGCCCGAGGACGTCATGGCAGCGCCCGCTCGACGCCAAGCCCCTCCCCCGCCACGCCAACGTCCAGCCCGAGCCGGGCGGCCGAGAGCTGGAGCGCGCAGCCCAGCTGATCGACGAGGCCCAGAACCCGATCGCGCTCGCCGGCAACGGCGCCATCCGCGGCCACGCCAGCCGCGCCCTGCGCGCCTTCGCCCAGACCACCGGCATCCCCGTGGCCGAGACGTTCATGGCCAAGGGCCTGATCGACTACGAGGACCCGAAGGCGCTGGGAACGGTCGGGCCTCCAGACGCGCGACTACGAGATGGCCGGGTTCGAGCACGCCGACCTGGTGATCGCCATCGGCTACGACCTGGTCGAGCACGCGCCGAGCCACTGGAACCCGAAGGGCGACAAGCGGATCATCATGATCGACAGCGTCGCGGCCGAGATCGACGAGAACTTCATCCCCGAGGTGGAGCTGGTCGGCGACATCGCCCACGTGCTCGCCCGGCTCGCCGCCGGCACGAACCGCGCGGCGACCGTGGTGGACGGCGGCCGGCGCCTGCGCGAGCTCGTGCTCGGAGCGCTGCGCGAGGCCCGCGACGACCACCACTTCCCGATCCGGCCGCCGAAGGTCGCTGTGCGACATCCGCGAGGCGCTGGGCCCGCGCGACATGCTCGTCTCGGACGTCGGCCTGCACAAGCTGTGGATCGGCCGGATGTTCCCCGCCCACGAGCCGGGCACCGTGCTGATCGCCAACGGCCTGGCGGGGATGGGCTTCGCGCTTCCCACCGCGATCGCGGCCAAGCTCGTCCACCCCGAGCGCAAGGTCGTGGCCGTGTGCGGCGACGGTGGCTTCCTGATGAACTGCCAGGAGCTCGAGACGGCCGTCCGCCTGCGCACTCCGGTGGTCGTGGTGATCTGGGAGAACGGCCAGTACGGCTCGATCGTGTGGAAGCAGGACAAGAAGTTCGGCCGCCACTTCGGCGTCGACTTCGGCAATCCGGACTTCGTCAAGCTCGCCGACTCGTTCGGGATGCCCGCCTGGCGCTGCTCGCTCGGCCGAGGAGTTCAGGCAGCGGCTGACTGACGCCTTCGCGCTCGATCTCCCCTCGGTGATCGTCGTGCCGATCGACTACTCGATCGACGTGGCGATCTCCGAGGAGCTGGGCGCCGAGACGGTGGCGACGTAGGCGCCCCGCCCCCTAGCCCTGGGAAGAAACTCGGACATAGACCGAGTTTCCTCCCAAGCGGTTGACGGCTACAGGTTGCCCGCCGCCATCTTGCGCAGGTCCATCGCCTTCTCGTAGGTCTCCTCGTCGACGCCCATCTCGAGCGCGACCTCGCGCAGAAGACGACCCGACTCCGCCGCCTCCTTGACGATCTCCGCGCCCTTGTCGTAGCCGATGTACGGGTTCAGCGCGGTCGCGGCGGCGAGCGTCGACTCGGCCGACATCCGCGCCCCCTCCTCGTTGGCCTTGATGCCGTCGACGCACTTCTCGGCGAAGATCCGCGAGGTGTTGGTCAGGAGCCGGATCGACTCGAGCAGGTTGCGGGCGATCAGCGGAACCCGCACGTTCAGCTCGAACTGACCCTGCATCCCCCCGATCGTGATCGCGGTGTCGTTGCCGATGACCTGGGCGCTCACCTGGAGCACGACCTCGGGGATCACGGGATTGACCTTGCCCGGCATGATCGAGGAGCCCTTCTGGAGCTCGGGGAGGAAGATCTCTCCGATCCCGGCCCGCGGGCCCGAGCCGAGCAGCGCCAGGTCGTTGGCGATCTTGGTCAGCGAGACCGCCAGCACCTTGAGCGCGCCCGAGAGCTCGACCAGCGCGTCGCGGTTGGCCTGCGCCTCGAACGGATCCTCGGGAGGACGGATATCGAGCCCGGAGACCTCGCTCAGCCGCGCCCTGACCCGCTCTGCGAAATCGCGATGCGTGTTCAGGCCGGTCCCGGTGGCGGTGCCGCCGAGCGGGATCTGACCCACCTGCGGTAGCGCGTTCGAGATGCGGCGAGCACCCAGCCGGATCTGGGCCGCGTAGCCCGAGAACTCCTGGCCGAGGGTGACCGGCACCGCATCCATCAGGTGCGTGCGCCCGGCCTTGACGATGTCCTTGAACTCCTCCGCCTTGGCCGCGAACGCGCGCTCGAGCTGCTCCAGGGCCGGCAGCAGGTCGTTGGTGGCGGTGTCGAGCGCGGCCAGGTGCACCGCCGAGGGGAACACGTCGTTGGAGGACTGCCCCATGTTCACGTGGTCGTTGGCGTGCACGCCCTCGCCGGCCAGGTTCGCGATCACCTCGTTGGCGTTCATGTTCGACGAGGTGCCCGAGCCGGTCTGGAACACGTCGATCGGGAAGTGCTCGTCCACCTCGCCGTCGGCCACCCGGTCGCCGGCGGCCGCGACGCGATCAGCGATGTCGCCGTCGAGCAGGTCGAGCTCCTTGTTCACCCGCGCGGCCGCGGCCTTGATCCGCCCGAGCCAGTGGACCACCGCCGCCGGCACCCGCTCGCCCGACACGGGGAAGTTGTTCACCGCCTTGGTGGTCTCGCCACCCCACAGCTGCTCCTGTTCCTGAACGCCCATGCCTGGTCCTTTCCAGTTTCTTGTCGCGAGTTCGAAAGCTACTCCGAGCCGCTTGCTGGCGCGGCTACGATCGGCGCCCGGTGGCCAGCAGCGAAACAGCGGTGCGGCGTCCCGGAGCGCTCGCGCGGGCGCCCTCCGGCGGGTTGGTCGTATGCGCGATCGTCTCGGTCCAGGGTGGGGCGGCGCTGGCGGTGACGCTGTTCAATCGCCTGGGGCCCGGAGGCGCCGCGCTCCTGCGGCTGCTGTCGGCGACGATCGTGCTGCTCGCCGTATGGAGACCGAGCGTGCGCGGATACACGCGCCGGCAACTGGCGCTGGCGGTCGCCTTCGGGCTCGTGTTGGGAGGGATGAACCTCAGCCTGTACGAGGCGGTTCACCGCATCCCGCTCGGCATCGCGGTGACGATCGAGTTCATCGGTCCGCTCGCGGTGGCCGTCGGCGGCTCGCGCAGGCTGCTCGACTTCGGCTGGGCCGGCCTGGCCGCGATCGGGATCCTCGCTCTCACCCACGGCGGCGCCCACGGCCTCAACGCCGGCGGCGTGGCGCTGGCGGCGCTCGCGGGCTGCCTGTGGGCGGGATACATCCTGCTCAACGCGCGCCTGGGCCGGGCGTTCGAGACGGGCAAGGGACTGGCGCTGGCGATGTGCGTCTCGACCCTGCTCGTGCTGCCGTTCGGGATCTCCGACGCGGGCACCCACCTGCTTCGGCCGCATCTGATCCTGCTGGGCTCGGCCGTGGGGATGCTGTCATCGGCGATTCCGTACTCGTTCGAGGTCGAGGCCCTGCGGCGCATCGCACCGCCCGTGTTCGGAGTGCTGATGAGCCTCGAGCCGGCGGTGGCTGCGCTGGCCGGGCTGATCGTGCTCGGCCAGGGGCTGAGCCCCCGTGCGATCGTGGGGATCGCGCTGGTCGTGGTGGCCTCGATCGGGGCCTCGCGACGCGCGCTCGAAGCGCCCGTGCGCGGGTTAGGGCCCTTAGCCAAAGAACGAGATCAGCTCGCGGGCCACGCCGACGGGGTCGTCGTAGGCCATCAGGAACCCGGTGCCGGGAAGGGTGCGCAGCTGCGCCTCGGGGATCAGGTCGAGCGCCTCCTGCGCCCCGACGAGCGGATAGGCGGGATCTTCCTCAGCCCACAGGAGCAGGACCGGCACGTCGATGCCGGGATAGGCGTCGAGCAGCTGGCGCTGCGCCGGCACGGGCCAGCGGCGAGCGAACTTCGCCCACGAGCGTGCGCGGTTGCCGTTACCGCCGACGTCCGAGAACGCGTGACGGATCAGGTCGCGGGTGTCCGGATTGCGCTGCACGCTCAGCCGCTCGCCGACCGCGGGGCGGAACAGGACCTTGGCGCCGTAGGCGAGCAGGCGGTCGAGGCCCGGGAGCGCCGCGGCGCGGCAGGCCAGGCGCCAGGCGGCGCGTTTGCCGCCGAACTCGTAGCGGCGGTGCAGCCGGTTCGGCATCAGTGCCACCCTCGCCGGCGCAAGCCGTCCCGTGGTGATCGCCATCAGAGCGAGCTCGGCGCCGATGTCGTGTCCGGCGAGGCACGGTCGCGGTCCGGCGACCTCGCGGCAGAAGCCGGCCATCACGTCGGCCAGCCACTCGGCGGAGTAGGGATGGCGCGGGCGATCCTCGGAATCCCCGTGCAGCGGGAGGTCCGGGAGGATGACGCGGAAGCGTGCCGAAAGTGACGCCACGATCGGCTCCCACTCCCGGTGCGAGAGCCCGAGCGAGTGGAGGAGCACGACGGCAGGGCCGGTCCCGGTCTCCCGGTACGCGACGCGCGCACCGTCCGGGTGGTGGTAGAGCCGGAGCCGCATCGGGCCGCTTCCTCTCACTCCGTCCCTTGCAGGTTGTGCAAATGCTGCAAGACCTTCCCTAACCTCCCCAATTGAAGTGAAATGACTCGTATGAATCCTTACAGCAAGAGCCCCCTTGGGCTTTCCACCTCGCAGGCGGCCCAGGCCCTAGGAGTCTCACTGGGGACGATTCGGCGGTGGTCTGACATGGGTTACCTGGAGTCCTACCGGACTCCGGGGGGACAGCGCCGGTTCAGCGCAGAGCAGATCGACCAGTTTCTGGTCAAGCTCCAGCGGGGCAACGGCCCGTCTGATCAGCACGCAGCGACGCCCGGCCAACGCGTCGCGAGTTGAGGCGGACGGGCCGGCTCAGCCGGTCCGCGCCTCTTTGATCCGCCGCTCCATCGCCAGCTCGGTATCGAAGTCGGCGGCGTCGGCGTGTCGGTACTCAACGCCTTCGCCACGTAAAAGGCCCGCCAGTACCTCCACATAGCGGCCGTCCAGCTGCGACCCTGCGACGCGCCGCAGTTCGGTAAGCGCCTCGAACGAGCTCTTCTGCGTCCGGTACGTGTCGCTCGCGGTGAGGGTGTCGTACACCTCGGCTACGGCGATGATCTTCGCGATCTCAGGAATCTCCTCGTCCGCCAAGCCGTTCGGATAGCCGAATCCGTCGGGCCGCTCATGATGAGCGAGCACGATCTCAGCGACGGGGCCGTACATGCCCAGGTCACGCAGCATGTCGGCGCCCAGCTCGGGGTGGCGGTGGATCGCCTCCCAGTCCTTCTCGTTCAGGATCACGCCGCGCGTGGCGACGCGGTCGGACAGCGCAAAGTGGCCGATGTCGTGCAGCAGTCCCGCCGTGTGCGCGAGTTCCTGCTCCTCCTTGCTCATCCCGAGCTCCTCCGCCATGTCCCGGGCGAACTGCGCCACGGCGGCCGCGTGGCGTGCAGCGCGGCCATCGCGGATGTCGAGCGAGCGCATCAGGCCGGCCAGCACGCCCCACGAGAGCGGAGACGTACTGCTCGGCGCGCTGGCGCGACTGCATCAGCAGATGGGCCATGTAGGAGAACGTGAACACCGCCGAGAGCGCGAACGCGATGCCCGCGTTGCCGAGCTTGACCGCGATCCCGGCGCCGGCGAGCACGAGCAGGACGTTCAGGGCTGTGTTCGGCAGGTCCTCGAGCGAACGTGCGGATGCTGAGCTGCCCGATCGCCGGCAGGAAGATCCGGCGAAGCGACAGCGAAGATCGCGAAGCTGAGCGAGATCGCCACGCAACGAGGCGACCGCCGACGGCGAGGTAAGAACGTGGCGGAGTCCGCCGGCCGGCTGGCGATCGCGCGGCTGACCAGCGCACGCGCGCAATCGCCGGCAGAACGCAGGCAGGAAGGTTCGCCAGGACCACGCGTCCGCACGTCGCGTCCTGCCGCAGACGCGGCGACCACCAGCTCGGAGACCACCGCGGCGACCATCGCCGAGCGCGGGCCCAGGAAGACTGCCGCCAACGCGAGGACGATGAACGAGGCGGAGACCGCCAGCTCGCCCTTCGTGCCGGCCGCCATCAAGCCCGCGGCGACGGCGGCCGACGGCGAGAATCGCCGTCAGACCGTTTACACGGTCTGCGGGCGCGAACACGAGTTGCGACGACGCAAGCGACCAAGGCCGACGACCACCGAGCGCGTAGCGCGGCATGCCGACGCCAAGCGCACGCGCCGCCGGGCCTCGATGGCCGACCATGCGCGTGCAAGTTAGCGCGAAATCCGCGCTAACTCCGCGAGATCTCAACGAATGATCAGAAGCCGCGATAGCACATGCAGACTCCTCCCTGGGACGGCCGGAAACGCGGGAACGCCGAATTACCCGCCCCAACCTCCAGGTTTCTGGAGCATTAGGACAGGCTTTTCGCCGAAACTTGTGCAATCCTAGCCCCCCTGCTAAAGGATCACAACGGTTCCGTCGAAATAGCAACGTCTAGACCGTTTATCCTGCGCATGCGCTATCTCAAGACGAGCGAAGCGGCGACGTTGCTCAACGTCAGCCCAAACACTCTGAGGGCGTGGGAGAGGCGATTCGGGTTCCCAAAGCCCCAACGCTCTCCCGGTCGACACCGCCTGTACACGCACGGCGAAGTAGCCGCGCTCCGGGACGCGCTTCAGGAGGGTTTGTCGATCTCCTCGGCCGTTTCTCGCGCACGCGAGGGACTCGCCGCCGATACCAATTCGCTGGTCGGCGCCCTCGTCTCCTACGAGCGGGAGCGGGCCGACGGTGCGATCGAGGCTGCGCTCGCCCTGCGTTCGGTCGAACGCTCGGTCGACGAGGTCCTGCTCCCGAGCCTGGAGGACATCGCGCGCAAGAACGGCGCCGACTCCGCCGCCTGGGCGTTCGCCGCGCACTGGGCCGCCGACTGGCTGCGGCGGGCCACCCGGCTGGCGCCGCCACCGGTCCGGCCGGTGTCGATCGTGCTCGGCGACGCCTCGCGTGACGAGCTGGATCCCGACGCTCCCTATATCCGCGCGCTCGAGCTGTTCTGCGTACGCGCCGGCATCAAGGTGCTGAGCCTCTCCGCGCGCGGGATCAACGGGATCGGCGACGCAGTGTCCGTGCACCGCCCCAATCTCGTCGTCGTGGCCGGCAACCACGTGGACGACGACACGGTGGCGCGCTGGGCGTACGCCATCCGGCAGGCGCTCGGGACGCTGCCGCTCGCGGTTTACCGCCGCGGCGCACAGCGCGGCCGCAGCGCGTTGCTGCCGTCGAAGCCGGGCGAGGCGCAGCGAAGGGTGCTCGACCTGATCGAGGCTGAGCAGAGTGGACGGCCGCTGCCGGTCGAGACGGCCGGCCGGAATCGTCCCCCGCGGACCGAGGGCGGCCAGCCTCTAGCGTTCCGGCCGGGGAGCGAGCTCGATGGCACTCCGAACTTCGAGCAACGGCCGTCCCGCGCTGACGCTCGTGCGCGAGCCTGAGCCACGCGAGCCTGCCCCCTCCGTCTCCTTCTGCAGCCACTGCGGCGCCCGTCCGGCCGCCGATCCCCGGGCCCCGCCGCGCGCGTGTGCGGAGCCTGCGAGCTCGGGCTGTTGCTCCAGTGCAGCGCCGACCACGCTCCCGCACCGGACGGCGCGTTCCTCGTCCTCGACGGCACGCTGTCGGTGTGCGCCGTCTCGGCCGCGGCGGAGCGTCTTCTCGCCGCGCACGAGACCGAGGCGGTGAACCGGCACATCACCGAGCTGATCGTTCCGGCCGACGCCGAGGCGCAGGGCGCTGCCAACCTGGCGGCGGCCGTGACGTGGGCGGCGCGGGGTGACGAGGAGCCACGCCGGGTCGTGGTGCGGCCCGCCAACACGTTCGGCGTCCGGCTCAGCGCCCGGATCGCGAGTTGCGGGCCGCCGCGCGCCGCGCTCCTCGTGTTCGATCAGCCCGGCCGCTGAGCCCGGCGACCGCCTCGCGACCTGGCGGCGCGCGCCGGCGCAGGGACTCATCCCGGAGCCGACCGCGCTCCCGCGCCTCGGCACGACTCGGCCGAAACACCTTAATGCAGAGCGCGGCGGAAATTGATGCTTAGGTTTCTGGAGCTTTGCTGCAGCGATGGCGGCGCGATGCTGCAGGATCGCTTGCGTAGTTGCATGTTTACGCCGCAATTTGGATAGGTTTTCGAAATGGCAGGAATTCGGACTAATGCGGCAGCGGTGATGCTCGGGGTGAGCCCGAACACACTGCGGAGCTGGGAGCGCCGGTATGGGTTCCCTCGCCCTCATCGCTCCCCCGGCGGACACCGCCAATACGCCCTGGCCGAGATCGAAGCGCTGCGGAGCGCACTCGCCGAAACACACAACGTGTCCTCCGCAGTGGCGCTCGCCCAGCAGCGTGGCACCGGCCCCTCATCGCCCCCGCGCCTGGCCAGCGCCTTCGCCTCCTTCGACGAGGACGCGCGCCAACCTGCTGCTCGAGGAGAGCCTCGCGCTGCGCTCGGTCGAGCGCACGATCGAGGATCTTCTGCTCGAGGCGGTGGCTGGCACTTCGATCCCGAGCGCCACACGGCCGAGTACGACTTCGCCTGGCGTCACGCCACCGGCTGGCTGTCGGCGCTCAAGCGGATCTCGCCGCCCGCCCACCTGCCGAGCGGCGTGCTCCTCCTCGACGCCTCGGCGCCACTCGACCTCGACGCTCTGTACGCGCAGGCGCTCGAGCTGGTGCTCCGGCGGGCGGGCGTACGCACGCTCTGCCTGTCGCCGGCGATCCAGCCGATCCGGCTCGGCCGGGCGCTCCGGGCGCTGAACCCGGACGCGGTCGTCCTGACCGGGCGGCGGTTGACCCTCGATGGCATCGGGCGCGTCGTGTACGCGGTCCGTGGTGCGGTTAGCGGCGTGACGTTCTTCGACTACCGCGGAGCGCTGCCGGACACCGGTGCCAGCGCGATCACGCGCCTGGGCGAGAAGCCGGTGGCCGGGCGCGACGTGTTGCTGGCGCAGCTGACCGAGCGCACGGCTGCGCCCGTGGCGACACCCGCCCGCTGCGCTGGCAGTGAACCACCGCTGAGCCGGGCGAGCCCTCGGGGGGCTCCTAGAATCCTCCGACCATGCCGTCGCCGCATCGACCGGTTGATTCCCGCGCGTCGTTTCCCGAGCTCGAGGAGCGCGTGCTCGAGCGCTGGCGCGAGCGCGACGTGTTCGCGGAGTCGCTGCGCCGCCGCAGTGGCGCGCCGCGCTGGGTCTTCTACGAGGGTCCGCCCACCGCCAACGGGCCGCCCGGCTCGCATCACGTCCTCTCGCGCGCGTTCAAGGACATCTTTCCGCGCTACAAGACGATGTGCGGCCACTACGTCGAGCGCAAGGGCGGCTGGGACTGCCATGGCCTGCCGGTCGAGCTCGCGGTGGAGGAGGAGCTCGGCTTCACGGCCAAGGAGGACATCGAGCGCTACGGGATAGCCGAGTTCAACGAGCGCTGCCGGGCCAAGGTGCTCAGCCACGTCGAGGACTGGAACCGCCTCACCGAGCGCATCGCGTTCTGGATCGACCTCGACGACGCCTACCGGACCCTCGACCCGACGTACATCGAGTCCGTCTGGTGGGCGCTGAAGACGATCCACGACGAAGGCCTGCTCTTCCAGAAGCTCAAGGTGGTCCCGTACTGCCCGCGTGATCAGACCGCGCTGTCGAGCCACGAGCTCGGACAGCCCGACGTCTACCGGACGGTCGAAGACCCGTCGGTCTACGTCCGCTTCCCGGTCACCGAGCCGAGCGGCCCCGCGCAGGCGGGGGACGACCTGCTGATCTGGACGACCACGCCGTGGACGCTCGTGTCCAACGCCGCGGTGGCGGCCGATCCGGAGCTCACGTACGTGCGCGCCCGTCACGGGCGACGAGACCGTGATCCTGGCCGAGGCGCTCGTCGAGCGCGTGCTCGGCGAGGGCGCCGAGATCCTCGACCGCTTCCCGGGCGCGACAGCTCGACGGCGTCGGCTATGACCCGCCGTTCCCGTTCATCGGCAGGGACGCGTACGGGCCACGCGGCCATACCGTCCTGATGGGCGACTTCGTCACGGCCCAGGACGGCACCGGCCTCGTGCACACCGCGATCGCCTTCGGCGAGGACGACTTCCGGCTCGGGGAGCAGTACGGGCTCAAGGTGGTCAACCCGGTGCGCCTCAACGGCACCTACGACGAGCGCATCGGCCCCTACGCCGGCCGGTGGGTCAAGGACGCCGACCCGGACCTGATCGAGGACCTCCGCGGACGAGGGCGCCTGTTCCGATCGGAGACCTACGAGCACTCCTATCCGCACTGCTGGCGCTGCGGCACGCCGCTGCTCTACTACGCGAAGCCGTCGTGGTTCATCGGCACCAGCCAGATCAAGGACCGGCTGCTCGCGTCCAACGAGACGGTCAACTGGTATCCGGAGCACGTCAAGCACGGCCGGTTCGGCAACTGGCTCGAGGGCAATGTGGACTGGGCGCTCTCGCGCGAGCGCTACTGGGGCACGCCGCTGCCGATCTGGCGCTGCACCAACGACCACGTCCACGCCATCGGCTCGCTGACCGAGCTCGCCGAACGATCCGGGGTGCGCCTCGAGGATCCGCACCGGCCCTTCGTCGACGACGTCACGTTCCCGTGTGCGGACTGCGGCGCAGCCCATGCAGCGAGTGCCCGAGGTCATCGACGTGTGGTTCGACTCGGGGTCGATGCCGTTCGCCCAGCACCACGCCCCGCACGAGAACCTCGAGCACTTCCGCGAGCGCTTTCCGGCCGACTACATCTGCGAGGCCCTGGACCAGACGCGCGGCTGGTTCTACTCGCTGCTCGCCGTGTCCACGCTGCTGTTCGACTGCTCCTCGTACCGCAACGTGGTCTGCCTCGGGCTGATCCTCGACGACGAGGGCCGGAAGATGTCCAAGTCGCTCGGCAACGTGGTCGCGCCCTGGACGGTGATCGACCGCTACGGCGCCGACGCCTTTCGCTGGTACCTGTTCACCTCGAAGTACCCGTGGGACGGCTACCGCTTCTCGCTGGAGGCGATCGGCGAAGCGGTCCGGCAGTTCCTGCTCCCGCTGTGGAACATCTACGGCTTCTACGTCCTGTACGCGAACGCCAACGACGTGGCGCCCGAGCCGGCGACCGCACACGAGCGCTCGGACCTCGACCGCTGGGTCCTCTCCCGCCTGCAGGCGACGGTCGCGACCGTCCGCGAGCGGCTCGACGACTTCGACGCCACCGGCGCCGGCCGCGCGCTCGCCGCCTTCGTCGAGGAGCTCTCCAACTGGTACGTCCGCCGCTCGCGCCGGCTGTTCTGGGACGGCGCGCCGTCCGCGTTCGCGACGCTGCACAAATGCCTGGTCACCGTGGCGCAGCTGCTGGCGCCGTTCTGCCCGTTCGTGGCCGACGAGATCTACGACAACCTCGACGGCTCGGAGCCGAGCGTCCACCTGTGCGATTTCCCGGTCGCCGTGCGAGCGCGACGCGGAGCTCGAGGAGGCGATGGCCGTCGCGCGCGAGACGGTCCGGCTCGGCCTGGCCGCCCGCGCCCAGGCCAAGGTCAAGGTCCGCCAGCCGCTGCGCGCGGCCGTGGTGGTGGCGACCGGGTTCGAGCGCGAGGCGATCGAGCGACTGGGCGAGATCGTGCGCGACGAGCTCAACGTGCGCGAGCTCCGATTCGTCTCACAGGCGGACGAGCTCGGGCAAACCGAGATCAAGCCGAACTACCGCACGCTCGGCCCCCGCTTCGGCAAGCACATGCCGCTTGGCGGCCACGGCCGTCTCCGCCCTCGACCCAGCCGTGGTCAGCGCGGCGCTCCGCGACGGCCGCGGGATCGCCATCTCCGTCGCCGGCCAGGACCACGAGCTGACCTCCGAGGACCTGCTGATGTCGATGAAGCCGCTCGAGGGCTACGAGGTCGAGCGCGAGGGCTCGCACGCGGTCGCGCTCGAGCTGGCGCTCGACGTCGAGCTGCGCCTCGAGGGCTGGGCACGCGAGATCGTCCACGCCGTGCAGGGCGCCCGGCGCGACGCCGGCCTCGAGGTGACCGACCGGATCGTCCTCAGCCTGAGCGGCGACGAGGACCTGCTGGGGGCCGCGCACGAGCACGAGCGCTACATCGCCGGCGAGACGCTCGCCGTCCAGGTCAGCTACGAGTCGCTGAACGGCGCCGCGCCCGTCACGATCGACGGGCGCGAGCTGAGGGTGGGCGTCGCCCTCGCGGCCTAGCGGCCGCGCGCTAGCGAGCCCGGGCCCTCGCGCTAGCGAGCGCGGGCTCGAGCTCGGCGACGAGCTTGCGCTTCGGATACGCGCCGACGACGGTCTTGGCGGGCTGGCCGCCCCGGAACACGATCAGCGTCGGGATCGACATCACGTTGAACTCCATCGCCGTCTGCTGGTTATCGTCGATGTTGAGCTTGACGACCTTGAGCGCGTCGCCGTGCTCCTCGGCGATCTCCTCCACCACGGGAGCCACCATCCGGCAGGGACCGCACCAGGGAGCCCAGAAGTCGACGAGCACGGGGACCTCGGACTCGAGGACCTCGGCCTGGAAGTTGTTGTCGGTTACCTCGGTGACGTTGCCTGCCATGAAGGCTCCTTCGAAAGTGTCGTGACCCGTGCTTCAAAAAGTATAGCGGCAATTCGACGGCGGGCAGAATAGCCTTGGAGTAGACGCCAATGACCGACTCCACTCAGGTTTCCGACCCCGTCCGCCGCGACGGCGACCCCACCAACAGCGAGATCGCCACGCTGCTCGACGAGCTGGCCGATCTGAACGAGCTCGACGGCGCGGTGATCCACCGGATCGTCGCCTACCGGAACGCGGCCAAGGCGGTGCGCGACGCATCGGTCTCGGTCACGGCGCTGGCTCGGCAGGGGCGCGCCACCGAGCTCCCCGGGGTCGGCCAGATCATCCAGGAGAAGGTGATCGCGCTCGCCGACGAGGGAGCGATCCCGGCCCTGGAGAAGCTCCGCGCCAAGTTCCCACCGGGCCTGATCGCCATCACCCACCTGCCCGGGCTCGGCCCCAAGCGCGCGAGGAGGCTGTTCGAGGAGCTGGGGATCGACTCGCTCGACGCGCTGCGCGCGGCCGCCGAGCAGCAGCGGATCCGCGCGCTGAAGGGGTTCGGCCCCAAGGCCGAGGAGAGCATCCTGGCCGGGCTCCAGGCCGCCGGCGCCGGCGAGCCGAAGCGGCGCGTCGTGCTCAACCGGGCGCTCGCGGTGGGCGAGCAGCTCGTGGCGAAGCTGCGCGAGCACCCCGCCGCCGAGCGGGTGGAGCTGGCGGGCTCGGCCCGCCGGATGACCGACAGCGTCAAGGACCTCGACGTGATCGCCACGGCCAGCGATCCGGCGGCGCTGGCGCGCGCGGCGACCGAGCTGGACATGGTCGAGTCGGCCGGGACGCCCGGTGACGCGGCGGTCAGGCTGCGCATGCACACGGGACTGCACGTCGATCTGCGGATCGTCGCGCCGGACCAGTTCGGCAACCTGCTCCAGCACCTGACCGGGTCCAAGCAGCACAACATGGCGTTGCGCGACGCCGCCGTGCGCAAGGGCCTGCACGTGTCCGAGTACGGGCTGCTCGACGACGCCACGGCCGAGACCCGCCGCTGCGCCACCGAGGCCGAGGTGTACGCGCTGCTGGGGATGGAGTACATCGAGCCCGAGCTGCGCGAGAACCGGGGCGAGCTCGAGGCCGCGGCGCGCGGCGAGCTGCCGGACCTCATCGAGCTGAGCGACCTGCGCGGCGATCTGCACTGCCATACGACGGCCTCGGACGGGACGGCCTCGATCGAGGAGATGGCGCAGGCCGCGCGCGACGCCGGCTACGAGTACCTGGCGATCACCGACCACTCCTACGACGTCCCGATCGTCCACGCCCAGGTCGCGCCGATCCGGGCGACGCAGGTGGACGGGATCGAGCTGCTCGCCGGCGCGGAGGTGAACATCCTCCCCGACGGCTCGCTCGACTACGACGACGATGAGCTGGCGCAGCTCGACTGGGTGATCGCCTCGGTCCACACCGCGTTCCGGATGCCCGCGGAGGAGATGACCGCTCGCATCGTCCGCGCCATCGAGCACCCACTGGTCGACGCCATCGGCCACCCCTCGGGGCGCAAGATCGAGCGCCGGCCTCCCTACGAGTTCGACATCGAGCGGGTGATCGACGCCGCGGCGCGGACCGGCACGATGCTCGAGATCAACTCGAGCCCCGACCGGCGCGACCTCAACGAGGTCCACGCCCGCGCGGCGGCCGCGGCCGGCGTGCCGATCGTGATCAACTGCGACGCGCACCGGGTCGGCGGGTTCGCCGTCGCCCGCTACGGCATCGCCACCGCGCGCCGGGCCTGGCTGACCAAGGCCAACGTGGTCAACACGAGGCCCTGGGCAGAGGTCGCCCCGCTCCTCAGCCGCAATCGCTGAGGGCTGGGCGTCAGCGGGCGCGGCGCGTGGCCGGCGTGGGCCGCTTCTTCGAGGCCTTGGTGGCCGCCGGCGTGGCCGGCGCCGGCCGCACGTCGCGCGCGCAGAGCCTCGTCCGACAGCTCGGGCCCGAACCGCCCCCGCCGCTGGACCGCCACGAACCACGCCAGTCCGGCGAGCGTGACCAGCAGCGCCACCCAGAAGTTCAGCCGCATCCCGAGGATGTGCACCGAGTAGTCGATGCGCAGGTTCTCCTCGAACAGGCGGAAGGCCGAATAGCCGGCGACGTAGAGGGCGAACAGGCCCGGGGGCTTGATCCGCCGGCGGTGGCCCAGCCACACCAGGAACCCGGCCAGGCTCAGGTTCCAGATGATCTCGTACAGGAACGTGGGCTGGAACGTCGCGTACTGCGCGAACCCCGAGGGGCGGTGCTCCGGCGAGATCTTGAGCGCCCAGGGCAGCTTGCTCGGCTTGCCGAACAGCTCCTGGTTGAAGTAGTTGCCGATCCGCCCGATCGACTGCGCCACCAGCAGCCCGGGGGCGCCCGCGTCCATGAACCGCAGGACGTCCCCTCGCGAGAGCCGCCTGCGCAGGAGGAACAGGCCCCCGAGGACGCCGCCGAAGATCCCGCCCCAGATGCCCAGCCCGCCCTGCCAGATCGCGAACGGTCCCCACCAGTGGTCGGGGATCTGGCTGGGCGTGGTGATCAGGAAGTAGATCCGCCCGCCGATCAGCCCCGCCGGGAAGCCCCACATCGCGACCTCGTAGCACAGGTCGGGATCGCCGCCGGCGCGCCGCCACCGCACGCGGGTGATCAGGATCGCCGCCGCCACCGCGAACACATAGGCGATCCCGTACGCGTGCACGAAGAACGGCCCGATGTGGAAGCCGTTCTCGGCGGGACTGGGGATGAACGCGGGAATCGTCACCGGAGCAGGCGGGGGAGGACTTCTTCAGCAACCGTGCGGTCGAGCGCCTCCCGAGAGTACGGCTCCAGCAACGCGGCCGCGCGCTCGGAGTATCCCGGCACCGGGTCGTCGAGCGCTATGCGGAGCGCGCGAGGCAGGTCATCGGTGACCAGGCGCGGATCCAACTGCCGCGCCAGCTCAGCCGCCGGGTACGCGCCCAACGCCGGCGTGGTCACGAGCACGCACCCGTCGGCGAGCGCCTCGAGCGCCGCGATCCCGTAGTCCTCGCGCAGCGGAGCGGCGACGAACAGGCGCGCCCGGCGCAGCAGCGCGCGGTACTCGTCGGGCGCCATCCGCCCTCCGAGCTCCACCCCGGCCGGGATCGGCGCCGAGTAGCGCTCGAGCCCCGCCACGACCAGCGTCTCCCCCGGGTTGCGCGCCCGCGACCACGCGGCCAGCATCAGATCGAGCCGGCGCTTGGCCGGGTTGGCGCCGTAGGTGACCGCGCTGATGTCCCGCGTAGCCGGTACAGGGCCGGACCGGGCGACCGGTACCGGGACCACCGCATCGGCGCGCACTTCGGGAAGCGCGTCCAAAGCCCGCGGGCTCATCGCCAGCACCATCGGCGACTCGGTCAGCCGCCGGCGCTCGACGACCCGCTGCCACACCCCGTGGCGTCCGGGCCGGTTCTCGGCCGCCACCGAGTCGAGCCATACCGCCCCGGGGCGCGGCCACAGCAGCGCCGCGGTCATCGAGCAGTAGATCACCGCGCGCGGGGCGTGCTCCGCGATCCCGCGCAGAGCAGCGGCGCGCGCGGCCCGGGCCTGGACCAGATCGGTCAACGCGAACGTGCGCACCAGGGGCACCTGCCCCGTCCCGACCAACGCCACCTCCGCGCCCGCCCGGCGCAGGGAGCCCACCAGTTCCCCGGCCGCGGCGGTCCAGCCGCTCGTGCTGTCGACTGAGACGACGAGGACGTCCATGGCCTATACCCGCGGTCGCGTCTGTCGCGAAGCGCCGTTGAGCTCGAACAGGTTCGAGCGGAAGCCGGGCGTGCGCGCCAGCCTGATCGGCTTCAGCGGGGAGGTGCGCTGGACGTAGAAGCGAACGCCGTCGCGCTCCTCGATGGCGTGGACCGCGCTGGCCTGCCGGCGCCACGCCAGCGCCCACAGGATCGCGAAGCCGGTGGCGACGCCGGGCACCTGCGGGACGACGAAGGCCAGAGCACCCGCCCCGATGGTCGAGACCAGCAACGGCCACAACCGGTTGAGGAGGGTCCGCGCCGGCCCGATCTCGGGCAGCGAGGTCTGCGGCCGGGCGTTGGCCAGCAGCGAGGCGATCTGGTACGAGGTCTCGGCCCGGCGCCCCATCCAGATCCCGATCAACGCCGCGATCACCCACCAGGCCGCATCGACGACCACGACGAGCGGGTCTTCGTTGCCGGCCGCGCCGGCGATCGTCACGGCCGCCAGCGCCGTGGCCGCGCCGGCGCTGAGCAACACGGTCGAGCGCAGGAAGTCCGTGAACCTCATTCGGCGATCAAAACGCCGAGCAGTTCCTGCACGCCCTCGGTCCCGTCGACGACGACGTCGGCCTCGCCGGTGATCTCCGCCGGTCCCTCGTCCGAGCGCACCCCCACGCGCACCGCCCGGGAGATCTCCCCCCGCTCGGCCAGCTCGCCGAGGGCGCGGAACGCGTCGAGGTCGGTCCGGTCGTCGCCCACGTACAGCGCCACGTCGACGTCGGTGCCCTCGAGGAACGAGGTGATCCCGGCGCCCTTGTCGATCCGCACCGGCGGGCGCACCTCGAGCACCTTGCGGCCCCAATGGGTGCGCAGCCCCGCCTCCTGGGCGCGCGCGGCGATCGCGTCGATGGCGGCACGGGCGGCCTCCTCGTCGGGGGCGCCGCGCCAGTGGAAGGCGACGATCGCGCCCTTGTCCTCCAGGCGGACGCGGCGCCGGCGCAGGTCGGAGGTGTCGGCCTCGCGCCCGAACTCGTGGATGCGGCGCGCATAGTCCTCGACCGCGGGATCGAGCACGGGCTGGGTCCAGCCCGCGCGCAGCAGCTCGACGCCGTGCGAGCCCAGGTAGGAGATCGATCCGATCGAGACCATCGCGCGCGCCTCCGAGGCGCGGCGGCCGCTGACGCACGCCACCACGGCGTAGCGCCGCGCCACCTCGATCAGCAGCTGGCGCGTGTTCTCGGGCACGTGGGCGTCGGCCGCGTTCTGAACGATCGGCGCCAGCGTCCCGTCGATGTCGAGCAGGATCGCCGACCGGCGCGGATTCTCGCGCAACGGCGCGAGCGCCTCGGAAAGGAGCTCTTGCGTCACGGTCCTAGTATGCCCCTTCATGTCCGGCGTCCCCGACCCGGTGCTGCTCCTGCATGGCCAGCCCGGCGCGGGCGAGGACTGGGAGCGCGTGCGCGCCGCGATCGGCTCACGGGCGAGCACGATCGCGATCGACCGGCCCGGGATGGAACGGTCGCGCGCCGACGGGACTGAAGGGCAACGCCGAGGCCGCGCTGGCGGCGCTGGACGAGCGGGGGGCGCAGAGCGCCATCGTCGCCGGCCACAGCTTCGGTGGGGCGGTGGCGGCGTGGCTCGCGGCCTTCCACCCCGAGCGGGTGTCATCGCTGGTGCTGGTGGCGCCGGCGGCGAACACCGCGGCGCTGTACCGGCTCGACTACTGGCTGGCGACGCCGCTGGCCGGTTACCTGGCCAGCGTCACCACGCTCGCCGGGGTGGGCGCCGCCTTGAGCGCGTCGCCGCTGCGTCGCTGGCTGGCCGGCCAGCTGGCGCTCGACGACCGCTACCTGCGGGCGGTGTCACGGCGCATGCTGGCGCCGTGGGCGTGGCGCTCATACGCGGCCGAGCAGCAGGTGCTCGTGCGCGAGCTGCCGGCGCTCGAGCGGGCGCTCGGGTCGATCTCCGCGCCCACCACGATCATCGCCGGCAGCGACGACCACGTCGTGCCGATCGAGGCCGAGCGCAAGCTGGCCCGGCAGATTCCGGGGGCAGAGCTCGTCCTGCTCGAACGCACCGGGCACCTGCTCCTCCAGCAGCAGGCCGAGCGGCTGGCCGAGCTGATTTTGGGCCTCGCTTCGCTCGGCGTCCGTGGGGCCGGGAGGGCCCGTCCGGACGCGCGCGGTTAGCCCTCGCCAGGCGACGGATCCGGCTGGGGCTCCACCTCGGGGCCGGGGTCCGGGACGACCGGCGTCGCCGGTTCCTCGGGGGTGGGCACGGGCGAGGGCTCCTGCGGCTGGGCGGGGGTGCCCGGGTCCGGTACGGCGGGGGTCACGGGGGCGTCGGGCACGGCCGGCGTGACCGGGGTGCTCGGCTGGGGTACCTCAGCAACGGTCATGACTACGTCGTTACCCGATAGCGCCGGCGCTGAACAGACCGCGGTGATCGCCCCGCCGGACGCGCCGGTGACCATCCCGCGCTCCGAGCGCAGAAGCGGGCTGGCCCGCTTTCGCCTGGCCGCCGGGGTGTACCTCGCGACGCGCCTGGCGCTGCTCCTGCTCGCCGTGATCGAGCACGCGATCCGCCACGTGCCGGTGATCTACGAGCTGGCGAACTGGGACGGTCGGTGGTTCCGGGCGCTGGCGGTGACCGGCTACCCCGCGCACGTCGCCCACGCCCAGACCACGCTCGGCTTCTTCCCGCTCTACCCGGCGCTCATGCGGCTCCTCGGCGGCGCGGACTACACCGGCGTCACCGTGGCCGGTCTGATCATCTCGGCGCTCGGCGGGCTCGCCGCCACCCTGCTCGTGCAGGAGCTCGCCACCGGCTGGTGGGGCGAATCCACCGGGCGGCGGGCCGCGCTGCTGTACTGCCTGTTCCCCGGCTCGGTCGTGTTCTCGATGGTCTACTCCGAGGGCCTGCTGCTGCCGCTGGCCGCCGGGTGCATCCTCGCGCTCGAGCGCCGGCGCTGGCTCCTGGCCGGCGTGCTGGCGGGCGCGGCGACCGCGCTCGAGCCCGACGCGCTGGCGATCGTCCCCGTGTGCGCGGTGGCGGCGGCACTCGCGGTGCACCGCCGCGGCGAGTGGCGCGCGCTCCTCGCCCCCGTCCTGTCGCTCACCGGCGCCGCCGGCTTCGCCGCCTACCTGTGGGCGCACACCGGCACACCGCTGGCCAACTACTACGCCCAGCACTACGGCTGGGGCGAGAAGAGCGACGTGTTCGCGCTCGTGCACCAGGCGCGCAGCCTGGCCGGCGAGGTCTCCTTCGCCCACTTCAACCACCCCACGATCAACCTCAACCTGGTGGCGGGACTGGCCGGCGCCGTGTTCCTGGCCGCCGGCGTGGTGCTGCTCGTGAGGCGCGGCCGGGGGATCTCGGTGGAGGCCGCGGTGTGGACCGCCGCCGTCGGGCTGCTCACGGTGACCTCGGAGTTCGTGCCGCCGAACCCGCGGTTGCTGATCACCGCCTTCCCGGTCGTGGTCGTGTTCGCCCGCGTCCGGCGGCCGCGCCTGGCGATCGCGCTGAACGCGATCCTGCTGATCGGGTTGAGCTACCTGACCCTGTACGGCCACACGCTACGGCCGTGAGAGCAGCTCCACGGTGATCACCGCGGCGTAGCCGAACCTGGCGTCGCGCTCGCTGCCCCCATACGCGCGCCGCAGCGAGGAGCGCAGCGCGATGAACCGCGCGAAGTTCGCCCGCGACTGCGCCGGGCCATCGAGCTGGCCCTCGTGGCTCGAGACCAGCCAGAGCCTCGGGCAGCTCGCCGGCGCGGGCCGCGCGGCGTAGTCCTCGACGTACACGCGCAGCGGCCCCCACGGGTCGGCCGGAAGCACCGGCCGGGCGGCTCGGCCGTAGTAGGCGAACGGCATCCGCGCGTCCGAGGGATAGAAGGCGATGCAGTCGGACGGCCGCGCGCGTTCCCGCACGTACGCGGTGGCGGCCTTCCAGTTCTCGGGCGAGACGCCGTAGCTCTGGACGAGCGGCACCGCCCGGAGCGCGATCAACAGCGCGACCGCCACCCACGCCGCGTGGCGCGGCACGCGGGGGTGGGTGAGCGCCACGGCGAGCAGGAGCGCCACCGGGGGCAGGCACACGAGCAGGTTGCGGGGCACGAAGATCGACTGCCCGACGAGAGACTCGACCAAGGCAAGGCCGAGCGGGACGAGCAGCCAGGCCAGCGGGAGGCGCGTCGCGGGCCGGCGAACCGCGGCGATCACCGCCACGGTGAGGATCGTGAGCGGGATGGCGATCGCGCTCGTGTGAAAGCTGGGCGGCAGCCCGGCCGAGGCGAGCGTCTGGAGCACCTGCCAGATCGAGGTCGCGTTGGGGCGCGGCACCCAGAACAGCTGACCCGAGCCGCGCGCGAGCGCCAGCACCACCAGCGGCACCCAGCCCACCGCGCACGCGAGGAGGGGCCGCACGTCACGGCGGCGCCAGACGACGAGCTGCGCCGCCACCGCCAGCACCGCTACGAAGCTCATGTAGACGGCGAGCACGGTGGCGATCACGTAGAGCACCCGCCGGCGCGAGGCAAAGCTCAGCCACGACGCGCTCACCAGCGCCACCATCGGCGCATACCCGCGCGCCGACTGGCCCCAGAACACCAGCGGCAGGCTGACCGCGCAGAGCAGGCCCGCGAACAGCGCCACCCGCCGGTCGAACAGCCTCAGGCCGATCCGCGCCAGCAGCGCCACCGTGGCGACGGCGGCGATCGCAGACGGCAGACGCACCACGACCAGGCTGCGCCCGAACAGCCCGATCACGACGTGGAGCAGCAGGTAGTAGCCGGACATGTTGCCCCCGTCGTGGGCGATCGCCCGCCAGAGCGCGTGCCCGTGCTGCGCCGCGATGGTCACGCTCGCGGCCTCGTCGAACCCCAGGCTGCGCGCCGACAGGCCGACCGCGACGAGCACGGCCGCGAGCGCGGTGGGCGCGGCGAGCGCGGCGACCGCGGCCCAGTCTCGACGGGACGCCGCACGGCCCGGCTCGCGGACCGTGGCGCGCTCGGCCGTGGCGGTCATGACTCGACGAGCGCCGAGCGCCGGGGCACGCGCTCGGCGCGGCGGGCTCCGTGGCCGCGCCGCCAGGCATACCAGCGCGCCCGCGGCGTACACGGCGAGCACGGCGGGCGCGCTCTGCAGCGGCAGCGCGAGCACCCCGTTGGCCTTGACCAGGAACACCGACAGGGCGACGAGCAGGACGACCGGGCGCGCGCGCAGCACCCCGGGACAGCAGGCCAGGAGAGCCAGGCCCCAGATGAAGTACCACGGCCAGGCGGCGGGTCCGCCGAACGCCGCGGCGAGCAGCAGCCAGCCGAGGTCACGCGGCAGACGCTCGAGGCGCGTGCGCGCCAGCAGCACGACCGCGCCGACGCCGACGGCGCAGAACGCGAGCACGCCCAGCGTCGCCTCGAGTCCGCGCGCGCTCACCGCCACCCCTGCGTCGCGGAGCAGCGCGGCGCCGGTCCAGCCCAACGCGGTCGCCGGGGTGATGGCCAGCCGGACCTTCTGCGGGGTCGAGAACAGCGAGCTCGAGAGCCAGCTGAAGCCGATGCCGGGGATCGCGCTGACCAGGAGCGCGACCACGAGCACGGCGGCGGCGGCGCGGGCCAGAACCGCGGCGCGTGCGCCGGCGGTCGGCTGCGTCCGCGCCCACGCCACGGCGATGAACGGGATCGCGGCCGCGGCCGGCAGCTTGACCGCCGCGGCCAGCGCGCACACGACGATGCCCGCGAGCGGCCGGCGCTCCACGGCCAGGGTGACGCCGCCGAGCATCAGCGCGACCATCAGCGCGTCGTTGTGGGCGGGCACGATCAGCTCGAACAGGACCAGCGGGCTGAGGGCGACGAGCCACAGCGCGCGGGCCGGATCGCCGCCGAGCGCGCGCGCCAGGCGCGGCGCGAGGTAGGCGAGCAGCGCCACCGCCACCACCTCGGCCAGCCGCAGGAGCACGACGCTGAGGTGCAGGCCGGCATTCGCCAGCAGGCTGACCGGGGCCAGGAACAGCGGTCCGTAGGGGGCGGTCGTCAACCGCCAGAAGGGCGAGACGGCCGACAGCAGGTGACCGTGGCCGAGCTGCCCGAGCACGGCGGGGGCGTGGTGATAGGGGCTCAGGCCAAGATGGAGGATCGCCCCCTGGGCCAGGTAGCTGTAGACGTCGCGGCTGAACAGCGCCGGCGCGAGCAGTAGCGGCGCGCACCAGAGCGCGCCGATGGCGCGCAGCTCAGCGAGCGAGACGCGCTCGAGCCCACGGCCGAGGCCGAGCCACGCCAGCGCCACCGCGGCCATTCCCAGATACAGCCAGAAGGCGTTGCCCGGAGCGAGATGCGGCGCGAACCACCAGCGCGGGCCGTCGCGATCGAGCAGGGATGGCCCGGCGACCGTGACCAGGCAGGATCCGGCCAGGCCGAGGCAGGCCCAGCCCAGCAGGGGACGGCGCCGAGACGGCTCGGGCTCCGGGATCGCTCGGATCGCTTGAGGTTAATGCGCGGCGACGGAAGCGCCAGCGGCGCGGCGCGCCACCTCGGCGCGCACGACCGGGGCGACCTCGGTGCCGAACAGCTCCATCGAGCGCAGCACGTCCCGGTGCTCGACCGCGCCCACGCTCATCTGGGCGATGTAGCGCTGGTGGCCGAACAGCTCGTGCTCGAACAGGAGCTTCTCGGCCACCTCCTCCGGAGACCCGACCGCGAGCGCGCCACGCGGCGAGCGCAGCGCCTCGTACTCCGGCCGGCCCGAGGGCGGCCAGCCGCGTTCCCGTCCGATCCGGTTCATCATCGCCAGGTAGGGAGCGGCGAACGCGGCGTCGGCCTGGGCCCGGGTGCGGCCGACGAACGCGTGGGTGTTGATGGCGACGCGCGCGTCCGGCGCCCGCTCGTGCTCGGTCGCGTCGACGGCGCGCCGGTAGAGCTCGACGAGCGGCGCGAAGCGCTCGGGCTGGCCGCCGATGATGGCGAGCGTCAGCGGCAGGCCGAGGCCGCCCGCGCGGACCACCGATTGCGGGGTTCCCCCGACGGCGACCCAGATCGGCAGCCGCTCCTGTGCCGGACGGGGCCAGACCGCCGCGTCGCGCAGCGAGGCGCGGTGGCGCCCGGACCAGGTGACCTGCGCCGAGTCGCGGATGGCGAGCAGCAGCTCGAGCTTCTCCGCGAACAGGTCGTCGTAGTCGTCGAGGTCGAAGCCGAACAGGGGGAAGGACTCGATGAACGAGCCGCGGCCGGCCATGATCTCGGCCCGGCCCTCGGAGATCAGATCCACCTCCGCGAACTGCTGGAACACCCGGACGGGATCGTCCGAGCTCAGCACCGTGACCGCGCTCGAGAGCCGGATGCGCTCCGTGCGGGCGGCGATCGCAGCCAGCGCCACCGCCGGGGAGGAGACGAGGAAGTCGGCACGATGATGCTCGCCGATCGCGAACAGGTCGAAGCCCAGCTGCTCGGCCAGCTCGGCCTCCTCGAGGAGGTCGTGCATCCGCTGCTGCGGCGTGACGCCCGAGCTGAGGTCGGCGAAGGTGGCGAGCCCGAGTTCCATGCCTCAAGCCTAGCAGGTAGTTGAAGGCACAACTATCTCCCGGTTCCCGCTTGTACGAACATGGGTCGGCGGCGTAGCCTCGACGGCGATGGACCCCGAGATCGCCGCCCACCCCGGCCCCGACTTCGCGGCGCGCAAGCGCGCGCAGGAGTCACGGCCCGCCCGCCGGTCGGCAGCCGGGCGGGACGCCGACCGCCGCGCTCGTCGCAACCGCCTCGCCTTCCGCCTGGTGCTCGTGGCCGCCGTCTGGTCGCTGGGCCTGCTGATCGCCGCCTCGGTGCTCCCGGTCTACGACGGCGAGTCGATCTCGAACGCCAACGGCGTCGCGTTCACGACCACCACCCTCGTGGGCAGCCAGGGCGCGTGGGTGCTGATCCCGGCCGCGGTTCCGCTCGTGCTGTGCGGCGTGGTGTGGCTCGCGCTGCGCCGCAAGCGCGCGGGCGCGGACGAGCCCAGCGCGCGGGCTGCCTGGGTCGCGATCGGGCTCCTGGGCGTGTTCGCCCTGCTCGCGATCCTCTCGATCGGCGCCTTCGTCGTGCCCGCGGTACTGCTGCTCGCCCGTGCGGCGGTGTTGTCGCACTAGTCCGGTAGCAGCGGCACCCAGGGCCCCGGATCGCGCCCGACCAGCACGCCCCGCGTAATCGCCCCGGCCCCGAACCGCTCGCGCACCAGATCGACGGTCTCGTCCAGCGCGCGGGAGCGTCCGAACGGCAGCACGAGTTGCACGCCGGTCTCGTCGCACAGGTTGGTCAGCGCGATCCCGACCAGGTTCACGCCGCGCCGCTCCATCAGCGGTATCGCCGCGGCGAGAAGGCTGCTCGCCGTGCCCAGGATCCGGTCGGTCTGCGCCGTCGGCTCGGTCATCGTCGCCGACCGGGTCGCCCGCGAGTAGTCGGCGAAGCGCAGCCGGAGAACCACCGTGCGGCACATCCGCTTGGCCGCGCGGAGCCGGCGCGCCACGCGATCCACGAGCGCGATCAGCACCGTGATGAGCTCGTCGTGCGTGCGCCGGCGGCGGCCGAGAGCGCGCTGGGCGCCGATCGACCGGCGCCGCCGCCGCGCCTGAACGGGCCGCGGGTCGCGGTTGTGGGCGAGCGCATGGAGATGCCGGCCCGAGGCACGGCCGAGCAGCGACACGAGCGTGCCCTCCTCGAGCTCGGCCACCTGCGACACGGTGGTGATCCCGCGCTCCCGGAGCTTGGCCGAAGTGACGCGCCCCACCCCCCACAGCCGCTCTACCGGCAGCCGGTGCAGGAACTCGAGCTCGTGCTCGGGATCGACCAGCAGCAGGCCGTCGGGCTTGGCCACGCCACTGGCCACCTTGGCCAGGAACTTCGTGCGCGCGATCCCGACCGTGATCGGGAGGCCCACCTCGTCCCGCACGTTTCGCCGGAGCCGAGCCGCGATCTCGGCCGGCGTCCCCGAGATGTGCCCGAGGCCGCGGACATCGAGGAACGCCTCGTCGATCGAGAGGCCCTCGACGAGCGGCGCCGTCTGCTCGAACACCTCGAAGACCGCCCGGCTCGCCTCCGAGTACGCCGACATCCGGGGCGATACGACGATCGCCGGGGGGCACAGCCGCCGGGCCTGCGCGCCTCCCATCGCGGTCGCGACGCCGTACGCCTTGGCCTCGTAGCTCGCAGCCAGGACCACGCCGGCGCCGACGATCACCGGGCGACCGCGCAGCGCGGGGTTGTCGCGCTGCTCGACCGAGGCGTAGAACGAGTCGAGGTCGGCGTGGAGGATGGTGGCTTCGGCGGACAATGCGAACATACGTTCGCATGCTGTCGACCGCCGCGCAAGGGCTGGGCAACCTCTTTCATCCCGGGACCGCTGCCGCGCCGCCGCTACGGGATGATTAGTTTAAGTCGAGCTTTTAACAATCATGCGCAGGAAGTTTCCGAAATTTGGTGTTTCGGCTCGCGACCGCGCGGACCGCCGGGCGATACCACGAAACCGAGAAGCAGAAAATCGCGCTCTGAGCGAAGAAGCGGGCAGTTGTGGCTTTCGTGTTAGCGCGGAGTGTCGTACCTTTCTGGCCGTCGGACGGTGGCGGTCACCGCGGCTAGGCGTGGACGGCGGACCGTTTCATCCCACGAGGAGCGCCGGCTGACATTCACAGCAAAGAGAACGGCCGGTGCAGAGCGCTGCTCGACGCGTTCTGCGGCTTCTGCCCGGACGCGATGCATGGGAGAGGGCTATGACGGACACCGCAACCTTGACACCGGACGCACACCGCTTCCGCGCGCTCGCGCGCGCGAACGAGATCCGCATGGCGAGAGCCGAGCTCAAGCGTCACATCGCCGAGGGCGACATGGACGCCGCCGATGTGATCCTCGAGCCGCCGTTCGCCGCACGAAGCTGGTCGGTGGGTGAACTGCTCATGGCCCAGCGGGGCTGGGGCGCCACACGGTGCCGGAGGTTCCTCGCGCGCAGCCACATCAATGAGCGGCGTACGGTCGGTGAGCTGACCGAGCGCCAGCGCCACCTGCTCGCCGGCGAGCTTCGCGCCTTCATTTCGCTGTCCCGATAGGCGCGGCGGCGCTCCGAGCCGGGTCCGGTTTGTCGAACAACGACCCCGGGAATCCTGTGCCTGGGATGCCGTTGTACTCGTGTCAGCAGTGCGGGTGGGCCACGACCGCCTCGTGGCGGCAGGCCATCCCCGGCCATACGTCTGGGAGCCCGGGCTGCTGCGGCACCGTACAGCTCGTCCGCCACGAGTCCGCGGCGTCGCGCCCGGTGATTCGGCACGAGCCCGATCCGGTCGTCCTCCTGCGCCCGACGCCGGTCTTCGGCGGCGGCGGCAGCGCGGCCTGAGGCGACGGCGTGGTGCCTGAGGCGCCGCTCGAGCGCGGTGACGGCGGCCTGGTCCCCGCGGACGCCGGCTGGTTCGTGCTGAACGTGCGCGATGCGTCGTGGCTCGACAGCGCGTTTGGCCCCTACACCCGGCTCGAGGGCAAGGCCGGGGCGCGGTTTCCCCAGGTTGGGATCAACATCAATGTCCTCGCGCCGGGGCAGGCCGCTTGCATGTACCACGGAGAGGATGCGCAGGAGAACTTCCTCGTCCTCCAGGGCGAATGCCTGCTGCTGATCGAAGGGGAGGAGCGCCGTCTGAAGGCGTGGGACTTCGTGCACTCCCCGCCGTGGACCGAGCACGTGATGATCGGCGCCGGCGAGGCCCCCTGCACGATCCTGGCCATCGGGGCTCGGCCGAGTGAGAACGGGCCGACCGACGACACGATCTACCCCGCCTCCGAGCTCGCCCAGAGCCATCAGGCCGGCGTATCCACGGAGACGAAGGACCCGGACGTCGCGTACGAGGGCGTCCCTGACGACAGCCCGGTCGGCTACCACGACGGCTGGCTTCCGGCTGACTAGCACCCCCGGTCGCGCTTGAGACGGTTCGGCCCGGCGCTCGAGGAGCGCGACTTTCGCCTGTGGTGGCTGGCCCTGCTGGGCATGGGGATCAGCCTCCAGATGCTGGAGGTGGCGATCGGATGGCAGGTGTACGGTCAGCGGCGGAGCGCGCTGGACCTGGGGTGGATCGGACTGGCCGAGTTCGTGCCGATGTTCGTGCTCGCACTCCCCGCCGGGCAGCTCGCCGACCGAGCCCCGCGCCGTCTGGTGTTCGCCGGCTCGCTGTTGCTGGGAACCGGCGTCGGCGTCGGACTCGCACTGGTGAGCGCCGCCCACGTCCAGACGGTCTGGCCGTTCCTGGCTCTGGCCTTTGGCGCGGGCACGGCGATGGCGCTCGGAACGCCGGCCGCCCGCGCGATGCCACCGACGCTCGTCCCCGAGGAGCTGCTGGCGAGCGCGATGACGCTGCGCTCGATCGCCACCCAGAGCGGCCAGGTGATCGGGCCTGCCCTCGGCGGCCTGCTGTACGGGACCTCGCCCGAGCTCGTGTACCTGCTGGCCGGCGGTTCCTGCCTGGTCGCCTCCTTCACCGTGATCGCCATGCACCCCCGCCCGGCCGCCGATCTGCCCCCCGCGGCCGAAGGTGGCCAGCCGGCGAGTGTCGAGAGCGTGCTCGAGGGGCTGCGCTTCGTCGGCCGCACTCAGGTCCTGCTCGGCGCGATCCTGCTCGACCTGCTCGCCGTGCTGTTCGGTGGCGCCGTGGCGCTCCTGCCGATATTCGCGCGCTCGATCCTGCACGTGGGGGCGACCGGCCTGGGGATCCTCCGCGCCGCGCCGGCGGTCGGCGCGCTGCTCGCCGCAGCGGTCGTCACCCGGCGCCCGATCGGCGGCCGGGCGGGACGGACGCTGCTCGTGGTGGTCGGGCTGTTCGGCGCCAGCATCGTCGTGTTCGGCCTCTCGCGCTCCTATCCGCTCTCGCTGCTCGCGCTCGGAGTGAGCGGCTTCGTCGACCTGTACAGCATGAACATCCGCTCGACCACGGTGGCGCTCGCCACCCCCGACCGGTTGCGGGGGCGGGTCAACGCGGTCGAGATGGTGTTCATCAGCGCCTCGAACCAGCTCGGCGCGTTCGAGTCCGGGCTGGCCGCGTTCCTGGTCGGAACCGTCCCGGCCGTGGTCGGCGGCGGCGCGATCACGATCCTGATCGCGATCTCCTGGAGCCGCTTCTTCCCGGCCCTGGCCCGCGTCGACCGACTCGAGCACATCCGGCCGGCGCCGGTCGGCCGGGAGCTGGGCGAGATGCTCGCCTGACCACGGCTCACGAATCGCCGGCGATGTCCGATAAATGACACATGCGGCGTATCGCCGATCGTTGGTGGCTCGTGGGGACAGCGCTGGTCCTGGCTGTCCTCGCCGTCAGCCTGGGCGCTGTATCGCGTCGAGCGCTCCCATCAGCAGGCCCAGCAGGCGGCGACCCAGCGCCAGGCGGTCCAGACCCTGGCCGACTCCGTGCACGCGGTGCTCTCCCAGGAGCTCGCGCTCGCCCGCATCCTCGGAGTCACCAGCGGCCCGATCGGGTCGCGGTGGCCGACCTTCGCGAGCCTCGTGACCAGCCAGGACGTGGCGAGCAGTGCCGGCTTGATCCAGCCGATCAGCGAGCGCAACCGCGCCGCGTTCGAGCGCAGGACGGGCACCCGCCTGAACGAGTCGCCGCGGCCGGGGGAGGTCATGCCCGCCGCCCACCGCCCTCTGCACCTGGTGGTCACGCAGTCCATGCAGAAGACGCCGGGCCGATCGCCCGTCGGGCTCGATCTCGCTGCGAATCCGCTCCGCCGAAGCATCCTGCTGCGCGCGGCGCAGACGGGGATGCAGGCGGCAACCCCGCCGCTCCGGTTTCTTTCGAGCGCCCACGGTGGCTACGGCGTGATCGTCTATGCCCCTATTCACGACCCTTCGGGACGGCTCGAGGGATGGGTGACCGCGTCCTACGGCGCGCAGCGCCTCGTCGCGATGGTCACCTCGCGTCTGCCCGATGTTCGCCTGTCCATTCGGGACGGGCACCAGGTCCTCGTGGCGGGCCCGGCGCGCCTCACTGGACGCTCGTGGCCGCTGGTCGTGGCCGGACGGACCTGGAGCATCTGGGCGCAGGCGCCGAGGCACGGGACGTTCGTCATCGCCTGGCTCGTGCTCGGCTTCGGGCTATGCCTGGCGGGCGCCGTGAGCCTGATCCTCCGTCAGGCCAACACCCGCGAGCGCTACGCCACCGGGGCGCTGGCGGCACGGGATGCCGAGGAGGCTGCGCTGCGCAGAATCGCCACGCTCGTCGCGGAGAAGGGGGCACCCGAGAAGGTGTTCGCGCTGGTGGCGGAGCAGGTCGGCCGCTTGCTCGGGTCGCGCTTCGCGACGGTGAGCCGGTTCGAGCCGGATCGCAGCCATGGCGTCCGCGTCGGGGGCTGGACTCCGGAGTCCGAGGACCTCGTCGGCTCGACGTTCCCGCTCGATGGCGGCACCGCCTCCGCGGAGGTGTTCCGTACCGGCCAGCCGACTCGCATGCTCGATTACGCGCTGAGGACCGACGATCCGCGCGCCTCGCGGATGACCACGCTGGGCAGCTCCGGCGGGATCGCGGCGCCGATCGTGGTGGAGAGCCGGGTTTGGGGCGCGATCGGCGCGGGCTACCGCGACGTCGTGATTCCCGTGGGGGCAGAGGGACGGCTCGAGCGCTTCGCTCAGCTCGTAGGCCTGGCGATCTCGAACGCGGACGCATGGGAGCGGCTCGCCCGCCAGGCGTCGACCGACGGATTGACCGGGCTCGCCAACCGGCGTGCGTTCGACGAGCGCCTCGCATCGGAGCTTGCCCGGGCCAGGCGCTATGGGCGCAGCCTCAGCCTGGTGCTGCTCGACCTCGACCATTTCAAGCGGGTCAACGACGGCCACGGGCACCAGGCCGGAGACCGGGTCCTCGTCCGCTTCGCCCACCTCCTCACCGCCACCGCCCGCGAGGGCGAGCTCGTGGCCCGGATCGGCGGCGAGGAATTCGCATGGCTGATGCCGGAGACCGACGAGGAAGGCGCCTACAGTGCCGCTGAGCGGGCCCGCACCGCGCTCGCCGGCGAGGCGTTTGCCGATCTCGGCACGCTTACCGTGTCCGCGGGCGTTCGCTCGGTCCAGGGCGCCGGTGCGACCGACGAGGTCATCCGAGACGCCGATGAGGCCCTGTACTGGGCCAAGAAGAGTGGCCGCGACACCACCTACCGCCACTCGCAGACGCTCGCGGCCGGGGTCGGGCACAGCGCGGGCTGAGAACCCGGCCAGACGTCGTCCGAGCGCTTCGGCATGAGCCCTAACGGGGCGGGGTGGCGATCCCGGTGCGGTACGCGTAGTTGACCGCCTGGGCCCGGTCGCGCAGTCCGGCTTTGGCGAACAGATGATTGATGTGCGACTTGACCGTGGTGTGGCTGACGAACAGCCGCTCGGCGATCTCGGCGTTGCTCAGCCCTTCGGCGATCAGCGCCAGCACCTCGGCCTCGCGCGGGGTGAGCTCGTCCGGAAGCGCCGCCACCGGGGGTTCCTCCGCCGGCCGCCCACCGGCCACGGCGCTCACCACGTGAAGCTGGATGGCGGGATCGAGCGCGGCGTCTCCGGCTGCCACCGCGAGGATCGCCTCGCGGATGTCCTCCCCACTCGCATCCTTGGTCAGGTAACCCCGGGCGCCGGCGCGCAGCGCGCCGAGCACGCTCTCGTCGTCGGCGTAGGTGGTGAGCGAGATCACCCCGACCTCCGGATGGCGCTCGCGCAGGCGCCGCGTGGCCTCGATGCCGTCGAGTCGCGGCATCCGCAGGTCCATGAGCACGACCTGCGGCCGGTGGCGCTCGGTCAGGGCGAGCGCCTCCTCGCCGTCCGACGCGCTCGCCACCAGCTCGATTCCGCCCAGCAGTCCGAGCAGGGTTCCGAGGCTCTCCCGCACCAGGCGCTGGTCGTCGGCCAGGAGCACGCGCACCGGCGGCCGGCTGCGATCGGGGTCGGGGTCGCTCGCGCTCATGCCGGTAGGCGCAGCTCCACGCGAAAGCCATGGGCCGTCGGCTCGGCGGTCAACCTGCCCCCGAGCAGCTCGGCTCGCTCGCGCATTCCGGTGAGGCCGAAGCCGCTCGCGGTCCCGAGGTCGACCGGAGGCGGGATGCCGGGCGCGGCATGGTCCTCGACCACGAGCACGGTGCTCTCGGGCCGGTAGTCGAGCCGCACGTCGACGCGCTCCGGCGTGGCGTGCCGGCGCACGTTGGTCAGCGCTTCCTGGGCGGTGCGGTACACGGCGAGACGGGCATCCGGGGCCAGCTCGCGCGGCTCGCCGTTCACCTCGAGCGCCACCGGCAGTCCGCTCTGCTCACCGAAGGCCTCGGCCAGGACGCCGATCCGCTCGGGCCCGGGCAGCTCATCGCCCCGCTCGGCCGCGATCGCACGCCGGGCCTCCTCGAGGCCACTCGCCGCGAGGTGATGGGCCTGGTTGACGGCCCGCGTCACGTCGGGGTCGACGGAGCGCTCGCGCGCCAGCAGTCGCGTGGTCTCGAGCTGCAAGGCCAGGGCGGAGAGGGAGTGGGCCAGCACGTCGTGCATCTCGCGCGCGACGCGTCCCCGCTCGGCCGCCGCCGCCGCTCGCGCCTCCGCGGCGCGTGAGGCGGCGAGCTCGTCGCGTTGTTCGCGCATTCCGCGGATCAGCCGCATCACGAGGAACCACGGCACCGAGCCGATCAACACCGACGTCGCCGTCGAGGTCTTGCCCTCGACGGTCGAGACGACCAGGAGCACGACGACCGACGAGGCGAGGGTGAGCACGCCCGCCCGGCGGTCGAGCCGGAGCGCCGCCATGATCCCCACGAAGTACGGGCCGGCCGGCCAGATCCCGTTCGGCTGCACGACCGCCAGCGTCGCGCTCGCGGCCGTGACCACGAGCAGCGTCGCCACGCGCTGCCACTGCGGCAGGTTCGGGCTCTGCGGCTGGGTGGCGACCGCCGAGGCGACGAACACCACGAGCGCCACCAGGACGACCGCAGCGCGGCCATGGACTCCCGGCGCCGGCCGCGTCGTGAACGTGTCGACGATGAACAGCACGAGGTAGGCCAGCCCGAGCAGCTCGCAACACGATCGCCTCGATCGGCGCACGGGTGTCGCCGATGCCGAGCCAGCGGCGGGTGAACCATCGGTAGATCGCCATCATCGGCCGGCCAAACGATAGGCGGCGCTCCTCCGGGCGTCATCGGCGTACGGGTCGACCGCACGCCCGTGCCCTCCACCCGTGGGTGGAGATGAAGGTTCAACCCGGACGCCGATGACAGCCCGAGCGGCAGCTCGTAGCTTGCCGGCATGCTCATGAACTCACTCGATAAGCCCCGGCCGGCCGGCCACGCCGCCAAGCTGGCGCCCGCGGTGATCACGGTCCGCGGCCTGCGCAAGCGCTACGGCGATCACGAGGCGGTGCGCGGCATCGACCTCGAAGTGCGCCGCGGCGAGATCTTCGCCTTCCTCGGTCCCAACGGCGCCGGCAAGACGACCACGGTCGAGATCCTGGAAGGCTTCCGCCGCGCCGACGGCGGAAGCGTCGAGGTGCTCGGGGCCGATCCGTGGAGGGCCCCGGCCTCCTGGCGCCAGCGGATCGGCCTCGTGCTCCAGGAGTCGCAGGCCGAGCCGGGCCTGACCGTGCGCGAATGTCTCGAGCTGTACGCCGGCTACTACCAGGCGCCGCGCCCGGTGGAGGAGACACTCGCGCTCGTGGAGCTCAGCGACCGCGGCGACGAGCGGGCGGCCGCGCTCTCGGGCGGCCAGCGGCGCCGCCTCGACGTCGCCCTCGCCCTGATCGGCGACCCCGAGCTGATCTTCCTCGATGAGCCCACCACCGGCTTTGACCCCTCCGCGCGCCGCACCGCCTGGGGGGTGATCGCCGGGCTGCGCGAGCTCGGCAAGACCGTGTTCCTGACCACGCACTACATGGAGGAGGCCGAGCGTCTGGCCGACCGGATCGCGGTGATCGCCGATGGGCGGATCATCGCCGAGGGGACGCCGCAGACGCTCGGCGGCGGCGGACCCGTCCTGACCACGATCGCCTTCCGCCTTCCCGCCGACGCCACCGCCCGCGACCTGCCGCCGACGCTGGCCGACCGCGCCGAGCGCCAGCGCGACGGCCGCATGCTGCTCTCGGCGGCGAGCGTGACGGGCGACCTCTACGCCCTCGCCGGCTGGGCGTTCGAACGCGGCCTCGAGCTCGAGGACCTCGAGGTGCGCCGGCCCACGCTCGAAGACGTGTACCTGAGGCTGACGGCCTCCGAACAAGCCAGGAGTTGACGATGGTGTTGATCATTCGGTACCTGCTTCGGTGGTGGCGCGCGCGGCAGTCACAGCGGACGCCCGCACGCGTCGCCTCGCCACGTGTCGCCGCCGCGTCGACACCCGTCGCCGCGTCCTCGGCTGCGTCGCGCGGGCCGCTCGCGCTCCTGGCCCACCAGGTCAGATACGACGTGCTCACGAGCCTGCGCAACCCTCGCGCGCGGTTCTTCACGTTCTTCTTCCCGGTCCTGCTGCTCGTGGTGTTCTCGAGCGTGTTCGGACACGGCACGACGACCGTGGACGGCGAGACGGTGAAGCTGTCGCGCTACTACGTGCCGGGGATCCTGGCCGCGTCGATCGTGGTCGCCACCTACGGCAACCTGGTCGTGCTGATCACCACCCTGCGCGAGACCGGCGTGCTCAAGCGCCGGCGCGCCACCCCGGTCCCGCCCGTCGTGCTGATCGTCTCGCAGGCGCTCGCCACCGTCGTGGTGGCGGTGATCATGGGAGTGATCCTGCTCGTCCTGGCCAAGCTCCTGTATGGCGTGGGCCTGGCTCCCGGCGCGCTCGCGGCGACCGCGTGCACGGCGATCGTCGGGGCGCTGGCGCTCGCCTGCGTCGGATACCTCGTGTCAGGACTGGTGGGTTCTCCCGACGCCGCCCAGCCGATCGTGCAGGCCACGATGCTTCCCCTCTGGTTCATCTCCGGCGTGTTCATCCCGGCCGCCAACCTGAGCAGCACCCTGCGCGACGTGGCCAAGGTGTTCCCGGTCGAGCATCTGGCGAACGGCCTGCACGCCGCCTCGATCCATTCGACCTTCACGAGCGCGCTCTCGGCGAGCGACCTGCTCGTCCTGGCCGCCTGGGGCATCGGCGCCGCGGCACTCGCCGCCTGGCGCTTCAGCTGGCTGCCCACCGCGGCCACGGCCTGACCGCGGCCGCGTCAGGTGACCGAGGGCGGGGCGTGTTCACACACCGGGGGCGGCGTCCGTGCCGCGGGTTAGGGTGCGCGCGGCCATGCACAGCGACTCGCCACCGTTTCGCATCCGCTTCAGGGTGCCGCTGACCGTGGCTCCGCTGGTCGTGTACATCGGGGTGGCCGTGCCGCTGTGGGACAAGCGGGCAGGTCTCGAGTTCTTCAGCGCGGCCACGCACGTCCTCGCCATCGGGGCGGTGGGGATGGCGCTCAGCGGCCGCTTCTTCCGCCTGGCGCGCCACCTCGACCAGGGCATCGCCGGCGCCTACGTCCTCCTCAACGTCCTGAGCGTGCTCGTCGGCACCGGCGTCGGCCTGTTCTTCTCATTTCACGCGCTCGCCAACGGACATTCCGAGACGCCCGACCTGGCGATCACCGCGGGTTCCCTGGCCTCAGGCATTCTCGCCTTCGGCGTGCAGGCGCTGTTCGGGACGCCGGGGATGCGCGAGGACGACTCCAGCGACGACGATTCGCCGTTCTAACCGGTGAATGTCGGCGCGGCGGCTTGGTGGCGCTTCTTCGGCTTCTTCTTCTTCGCCTGCGCGGGCGTCGTCAGCCGCGCGCTCCGGTTCACCAGCGCCTGGTAGCTCCGGCACGGCTCGCCGCGCAGCCCGGGACACGGCGGGAGCCCCGTGGAGCACGCTCACGCCTGGAACGACCGGGAGGACGAGGCGCGAGGGCATCTGCTTCGAGAACGCGATCGCCACGGTCGGCGAGGCCCGTGCGGGCTGGTCTCGCCGAAGGACCAGATCGGCTGGTCGCCGTTGGGCGCGGCGATCGTGATGCGGATGCGCGAGCCGGCGCGGTAAACGTGGCCTTCGTAGTAGAGCGGGACCGTCACCGGGACGAACCGGTTGCGGGGGAGCGGAGAGACGTCTGAGGTCCGGAGCCCGAGGACGGGCTCGAGCGGGGTGCTCTTGCTCGGGTCGAGCTTGCGTTCGTTGGCCCGGACCCAGCCGTTCTGGACAAACGTCTCCTTGCCGTCGGGGCGGATCTCGGTGACGGTTACCTGTAGGTCGGCGTTGGGCGTGGAGGAGCGCACCCACAAATGCACGGCACCCGCGCCGATGACGGTGGTGGTGGCGCTCAGCGGGCTCGTCAGGTACGAGACCGCGCTTCCCTGCGGATGCTGCGCCCACTGGTACGGCGGCGTGGCGGTCCAGATGCCCCCGGAGCTTCCGTCCTGGGGACCGTTGAAGTCGGTGAGCGGCACGGCGTGGGCGTTCCAGGTGAACGAGTTGGCAGCAGCGCGCGCGGGCGGCGCCGGGGTGAGAGCGCCTCCATTCGACAGATACCAGGATCGCGCCGTGGTGCCGGGGATCGGGAAGCGCGAGAACGACTGCTCGAAGCCCGGGTAGGGCTGACCCGGGGAGGCGCCGCCGGCGCCGTTGTCGAAGAGCACGCGAATCGAGGGCAGGGCCTCGAACGCCGACAGCGCGCCGGCGTACGTCGGCTGCTCCTGGATCGGATCGAGGGGCAGGGTGACGCCGGTGATGCCCATCGCCTGCTGGTAGATCACGGGCGCGGCGGCATGGATCACGGCGGCGTTGAAGATCGGCGCCTGCTGGGCGACGTACAGCTCGAGGAAGTCGTACCAGCGGTCGAGCGTGTCCGGGTCGAGCGAGTCGACGTGGGTGCCGTTGGTGAAGGTGAACCACTTACGGCTCGTTCCGGTGAAGTGCTCGGCCAGGTCGGGGCAGTGACCGCCGGTCTGCTCATCGGTCCACTGGCACGCCATGTACACGGGCACCTTGATCTTGTTCACGAACGTGATCGGCGACAAGCGGATCGGCGACCGCGGGCTTGTAGTGGCTGTTGGCGCGGATCTTCGACAGGAGGTTCACGGCCTCGCCGTGCAGGACCTGGTTGGACTTGCAGGTCTGGTCGCCCTGCTGGATCCGCTGGTAGGCCCACGGCTGGCCGCCCGTTGCCGAGGCCGGCTCGGCGTCGTGGATCCGCTCCTTCGCCCACTCCACCGCGAACCCGGTGTTGAGGATGCCGCCCGGATACAGCGTGGTCTGCGTGTTGTCGATCACCGACAGCGGCGAGATCGCGGCCAGGCTGGGCGGGTCGGTCTGGGCCGTGAACAGCTGGCTGATGCCGCCGTAGGAGATGCCCATCATGCCCACCTTGTGGTGCAGCACCCACGGCTGGCGGGCGATCGTCTCGATCACGTCATACCCGTCGAGGTTCTGAAGCGTCTCGAAGAAGTCGTACGCGCCGCCCGAGCAGCCCGTGCCGCGCATGTTGACGTCGACGACGGCGAAGCCCATCAGGTTGGCGATGACCGCGATCCCGTTCTCCGGTCCGGCCGGATCCGCGTACCCGTAGCCCGAGTACTCGATCAGCGTCGGCCACGGAGCCCCGCTCGCCGGCGTCGTCGGCACCGTCAGCCCGGAGGGCAGCGGCTGCCCGGACAGCGGGTTGAGCGGCAGGCTGATGCCGGGAGGCACGCCGGGCTCGCCCGCCGGGCTCGTCGGCGGATGCACGTCGATGGCGAGCTGGATCCCGTCGCGAGTGGTCAGGTAGCTGTACCCGTTGGACGGGATCGACTGGTTGTAGACATCCGTGCTGGGAGGCGCCGACCGGGTCGAGAGCACGGTCAACGGCGCGGAGGCGGAGCCGCTCGGTAGCGGGTGGACGCGGTAGCCGCTGCCCGGTGTGACGTCGCGGAAGATCAGGCCGCCGAGCGAATCGGCCAGGCCGGTGGCCACCTGCTTGCCCTTGGCGTTGACGAGCGCCATCCGCTCACCCGACGCCAGCCCGACGACGTACACCTGCTGGACGCTTCCGTGCGCGCTGAACGTAGCCGCCGCCGCGCGGGCCGGCAGTGCGCCGGCCACGAGCGTCAGCGCGAACGCGACGAGGACGACGACCGCCGCCCCGACGCTCCCTGAGATCGCAGCCTCTCCAGACCACGGCGGGCACTAAATCACTTCTTTGCGGTGGGTGTCGCAGTCGCCGCCGGGCGCGCCCCGCGCTCCGAGCGGCTCACCCGACTCGCCGAAGCCGGCGAGCTGAGCACCCTCGCGACCCAGCGTAACCATTTCCGGTCTCTTGGTAGCCTCGCGCCGATGGTCCCGGTGCGGGAGGCCGCGGCACGGTGATGAGAGCACGGTTGACGGGCTTCAGCGCGGCTACCCTCCTGGCCCTGCTCGTCGCACTCGCGGGCGCCGGGTGCGGCTCGAGCTCGACCCGGAGCGAGGCGGGACCGACCCCGACGACCACATCGACCACCGCGCACAAACCGGGGACGGGCAAGCCCGCCGTCACGCTTGGAACCAAGAACTTCACCGAGGAGCTGATCCTCGGTCAGCTCTACGCGCAGGCGCTGCGGGCCAAGGGATTCGCGGTCACGCTGAAGAGCAACATCGGTCCTTCCGAGCAGGTGGATCGCGAGCTGGCCGCCAAGCAGATCGACGGCTACCCCGAGTACACCGGGACGATCCTTTCGGTCTTCGGCCACAACACGCAGCGACCGTCGAGCGCGCTCCAGGCCTACCAGCTCTCAGCGGGCGTCGAGCGGCGCCGGGGGGCCGTGCTGCTGGCGATGGCGCCCGCCACCGACACCGACGTCATCGTCACCAAGCCCCGGTACGCGTCCCAGCATCGGCTGAGCTCACTGGCGGATCTCGTACGGCTCGGACCGTCGGCGACGCTCGCCGGGCCGCCCGAGTTCAGGACGCGGTTCAACGGGCTGATCGGCCTGAGGCAGGACTACGGGATCAGCGCGCTCCGGTTCCTCCCGCTCCGGATCGGTAGCCAGTACCAGGCCCTGAGTGACGGTCGTGCGCAGCTGGCTGTCGCGTTCACGACCGACGGCAACCTCACGCGCGGCGGCTTGGTGATGCTGCGCGACCCGAAGGGCACCTTCGGATACCAGAACGTCACGTTCGTGGTTCGCGCGAGCGTGCTGTCGCGCGAAGGGCCGGCGTTCGCCCAGACGATCGACGCCGTCAGCGCGAGGCTGAGCACGCAGGCGCTGCGCGTGATGAACGCGGATGTCGCTCTCGACCAGCAGAACCCGTCGGCGGTGGCGCAGCAGTTCCTGGGGGCGAACGGGCTGCTCTAGGCGGTCGGTCCGGCCGGGTCGGGCGGCTGGACCGCCGGGATGCAGGCCCGGACCAGCGTGCCGCCCTCCGGGGGGCTGGTCACGGTGAGGGTTCCGTCCAGCGCCCCGACGCGGTCGCGCAGGCCCTGGAGCCCGGAGCCCTTTCGCTCATCGGCGCCGCCGATGCCGTCGTCCTCGGTCTCGAGCACCAGATCTCCGTCCGCGTAGTGGGCGCGGATCGTCGCCCGGCTCGCGTGCGCGTACTTCAGGACATTGGTCAGCGCCTCGGCGGCGACGAAGTAGGCCACCGCCTCGGCTGAGGCGGGAGGCCGCGTGGGAAGGTCGATCTCGCACGCGACGGGGAGCGGGGCCCGCGCCGCCAGCGACTCGAGCGCCGGCGGCAGGCCGCGGGCGGTGAGGATCCCGGGGTGGATGCCCCGCGCCAGCTCGCGAAGCTCGTCCAGCGCGGCAGCCAGCTTTACGTCGAGCCGGTCGATCAGCTCGAGCGCAGCGTCGTTTCCCTTCACCCGGTTACGGAGCAGGCGCAGCTCGACCGCCAAGGCGACGAGCTGTTGCTGGGCCCCGTCGTGAAGGTCGCGCTCGATCTGGCGGCGTGCCGCATTCGATGCCTCCACCAGGCGCACCCGTGAGGCGCGCAACTCCTCGACCCGGGAGCGCAGGTCGGCCTTGAGCCGCTCGTTGTCGAGGGCGAGCGAAGCCGCCGCGGCGGCCGCCTGCACCAGCTCGGGACTGGCCTCCAGGCTGGCGTCGTGGATGATCGCGGCGACCCGCCGGCCCTCGTAGTCCACCGCCGTCCACGCGCGGTCGGTGCCGGGCTCGGGCAGCGGAACGCTGTGGCCGCGCTCATCGACGAACGCCTCCCGGTCGGGAAGCCAGTAGGCGATGGCGAGGGACCGGTCGCCGAGGTTGTGCGCCAGCGTCTCGCGCACGGGGGCGCCGGCGGGCAACGTCGTGACGAGCAGCAATCGCGCGAGCCCACGCAGAACTATCGCTGCCCAGTCGGTGACCGCGACGGTGAAGACCGCCGTCGGGACGGCAAGCAGGCACAGGAGCACGCCGGCGCCGGGATCGACGGCGAACGGACCGAAGTACCCCCGGGTCGATCCGACGATTCCGCCGACCCCGATCACGAGCAAGGCGACGGTCACCGCCGTCGCGCCCACGCTCGCGGCGGCGGCGAGCGCGGCCGCGGGCAATCTCAGCGTCAGCAGGGCAACGCCTCGCCAGAACGCGCGGCTGCTGGCGCGATGCCTCAGCCGCTGCCACATCGTGCCCTCGGCCGCTCGGCGCAGGGGAGGGAGCGGCGGTATCCGGGCGTCGAGCAGCCGGTTGGCCAGACGCCGCTCCAGCCCGGCGCAGCGCCACAGCAGGGCCGCGGCCGCGAACAGCCCGGGCAGCCCGATCCAGAGCGCGCCGAGGAGCGCACCGAGGACGACGGCGCCCCCCACGAGGAGGATGTAGGCGAGGCCCAGCGGGAGGCCGAGCGCGACGTAGGCGAGCTCCCTGACCACACGCTCCGCGGGGAGCGCGCGCTCGCCGGCCCGGAGCAGGGCCTCAGGAGCCGCCGCGGCCTCGGTGGCGGCGCCGGCCGGCCAGCTCACAGGCCCCCCTCGACGTCGGCGCTGCCGCTCGAGCTGAGCACATCGATCGTGAACGGCGCGCGCTCGTCTCTCACCACGCCGACCACGTGCTCGCGGCCGATGCCGGAGCTCGCGCGGATGCTGTAGCGCCCGGGTGGAACCTCCGCCGCCGCGTTCCCGCTGCCGGTCACCAGCTCGAGGTGCTGCGGCGCGCAGGCAGTGGCCACGTGGAGGTCGCCAAGCCCGCTCCGCGCCGTCAGGCTGAAACCGCAGTAGGCCTCGACGTCGACGCTCCCGGCGTGCGTCGAGATCGAGGCATTGCCGCTGAAGCCGGTCATCCGCACGTCGCCGTCGGTCGTCTGGACCTGCACGGCCACCGACTGGGGAACCTCGAGCTCGTACGAGGCCGAGCACGACCCGACGACGATCTTCGGGCAGCGCGAGACGATGCTCAGCGCGCCCCGGGTGAGCGAGCGCCGCTCGTGTGCGGAGCGTCCGAACGCGTAGTCGTCGATGCGCCTCACCTGCAACGTCGTGGAGCTGCTGCCGACGATCACGACGTTGCCCGAGGACAGGTTCAGGTTGACCTGCGTCAGCGGACCCGGGACCGAGTAGATGGCGGTGTGGGACCGGTCACTGGCCGTCCAGCCGATCCCGAGCGCCACGGCGAGCGCAACCACGATCGCGGTCGAGAACGCCACCGCCGCGTTCCACCCGTAGAGGCGGTGCGGGCGGCGTACCCGGACCGCACGAGCATGAGCTGCGTCTTCCGACGCGGGGGAAGAGATGTCAGCCGGTGGTTGCGGCACTGCCCCTCGCTTCAGGCGCGGAGGAACGTGAGCACCGCGAGCACACGCCGGTGATCGTCCTCGGCGGGAGGAAGCTTCAACTTGCTGAAGATGCTCGTCACGTGCTTCTCGACCGCTCGCTCGCTGATCACCAGGCGGCCCGCGATGGCGTGGTTCGAGCGCCCCTCGGCCATCAGCTCCAGCACCTCACGCTCGCGGTCGCTCAGCTGCTGGAGCGGATCGTGCTGGCGGTGACGCCGGAGCAGTTGGCTGACGACCTGGGGGTCGATCACCGAGCCGCCCCCGGCGACGCGATCGACCGCGTCGAGCAGTGTGGCCACGTCGGTGATCCGCTCCTTGAGCAGGTATCCCACGCCCTCACTCGCCTCACCGATCAGCTCGACCGCGTACTGCTCCTCGATGTACTGGGACAGCACGAGCACCCCGGTCTCCGGGTGCTCGCTGCGGATCGTGAGCGCCGCCCGCAGTCCGTCGTCGGTGTTCTCCGGCGGCATGCGCACGTCGATGATCGCCACGGCGGGCTTGTGTGCACGCGCCTTGCGGAGCAGCTCGTCGGCGTCGCCCGCTTGAGCGACGACGTCGAAGCCGCTCTCCTGAAGCAGCCGGACCAGGCCCTCCCGCAACAGGACGGAGTCGTCCGCCACCAGAACACGCAGACCATCGTTCATGCTCGGAACGGAAATCTAGGTGACGCTCAGACGCGACGTGTCAGCCGGCGAGCAGGGCGCGCAGGCGATCACCCGAGAGATCCGCCTTGGCGACGAAGCCCCTGGCACCGCACGCACCGACGAGCGACCCGAAGTCGCCCCCGTCGTGGCTGGAGACCAGCACCACGGCCGGGACGCGATCCAGCTGCGTCAGGCGCGAGGCCACCTCGAAGCCGTCGATATCCGGGAGCTGGACGTCGAGCAGGATCAGGTCCGGTGACAGCGCCGCCGTCTGCTCGAGCGCCGAGCGTCCGTCATCGGCCTCGCCGACGATCGCGAAGCCCTCTGACTCCAGCAGAAGCCGCGCGGATTGCCGAAACGTGGCGTGATCGTCGACGATCAGGACGGTCGTCTCCATCACCCTGCGATCGCGACGAAAGCGGACTGGAGCGGGCTGTGCAGCATCGGGCCAAGCATTGCAGCGGCGCGCCCGCCGACCCGGGGGGTTCTCACGAGGCTTGAGGTACGGATACCCGTACCGAGCGCCACATGGCCGCCGCACCTGAAGAGGCATGCCCGCCACACCCACACGGGAGGCCCCAAGTGGGACGCTCTCGCCGTGTTGTCAGGAACTCAGGAACGTAAGGGGCGGCACGCGTAGAGGGGCTAGCGCGTCAACGAAGCAAGGGGGCAAGCGCCGGGGGCGCACCTGACCGACGGGGGGCAGCTGACGAGAAGGGGGCTCAGCGCATCTGACGGTATGGGGCTCGCGCGGCGGACGAGAGAATCGGCCGCCGCGCGCCGTCAGCCCCGGAAGACGATCACCGCCAGGCTGCGCCGGTTACTCCGGGGCGGGAAGGGGCGGTGCGACTCAGCGAGTGGCGTGGTGCATGCGCCCGAACGCGGCGATCAGACACACGGCGAGCGCTATCGCGGCGGTGATGAGAAGGGCGTCGTGAAGGCCGTGCGTGATCCCGCGCGCCGTCAGCGCGCCGAAGATCGCTACGCCCAGCACGCTGCCGGTCTGGCGCGCGGTGTTGAGGGTGCCGGCGGCGACCCCGGAGCGTGCCGGGTCGACCGCCCCGAGCAGCACCGACGTGATGATCGGGACGATCAGGCCGAGGCCGAACCCGATCGCGATCAGCTGCACGACGATCGCCGCGTAGCTCGTGTGGGAGCCGGTCCCCAGCAGCGCCAGTGAGGCGACACCGAGCAGCGCCGCACCGCACACGAGCACCGGACGCGCCAGCGGGCCGGCGCTGACCCGTCCGCCGAGAAGGTTTGCCGCCAGGATGACGGCGGTCATCGGCGCGAACGCGAGTCCGGCCTGAAGCGGGGTCAGACCCTGCGCTCGCTGGAAGAACAGGCTGAGGACGAAGATCAGCCCGTAGAACGCGATGTTGATGAGCACGCCGATGACCGCCGACTCGCGGAACGCGGCAATCCGGAACAGGCCGAGCGGCAACATCGGGTCGCTGCGGCGGTGCTCGATGACGACGAACCCGGCGGCCACCGCCAGCGCGAGGGCGAGGCCGATCAGCACGGGCCACCTGGTGAAGCCTCTCGCTCCTCCCTCGATCACCGATCCGGCGAGCAGGGCGAGGGCCACCACCGCCGCGAGCTGACCGGGAACATCGACGCTGCTCGCGCCGCCTCGCGGAGTCTCGCCGGCATGGCGGATCGTCAGCGCGATCGCGACCCCGCCGATCGGCACGTTGATGAAGAAGATCGCCCGCCACCCGACGGATGCGATCAGCGCGCCGCCGACGAGCGGTCCTCCTGACAGCGCAACGCTCGCGCCCGCAGCCCATATACCAATGGCACGTCCGCGCGCTGCCGGGTCTGGGTGCGCACGGTTCACCAGCATCAGCGAGCAGGGGACGAGGACCGCGGCGCCGATCCCCTGCACGGTCCGGGCCGCGATGAGAAAGCCGAGCGTGGGCGCGAGCCCACAGGCCATCGACGCGAGCGTGAACACGACGAACCCGGCGACGTACACGCGCCGTGCTCCGATCCGGTCGCCGAGGGCGCCCGCGGTCAGGATCAGTCCGGCGAACGCGATCGTGTAGGCGCTCACGACCCATTGCAGACCGCTGATCCCTCCGCCCAGCGCCGCGCCGATCGGCTTGATCGCGACGTTGACCACGCTGACGTCGAGCTGCACGACGGCGAAGCCGAGGCTCGCCGCGGCCACCAATCCCCACCTCAGCGCCGGTTGTCGTTCGCGGCCCATGTCGTCGACGATAGGCGCCGAATACTTTGATCGTCATGGAAACAAAGGCGAGCTACGGTCATAGCGTGAAGGACCGCGGCGACATCGATATCTCCGCTGTAGGGCGGTTGCTGGCCGACCCGGGACGGTGCCGGATGCTGTTCGCGCTCAGTGACAGACGCGCGCTCCCGGCGGGCCGTCTGGCCGCCGAAGCGGGCGTCTCGGCGCCAACCGCCAGCGCTCATCTCAAGCGGCTCGTCGACGCTCGCCTGCTCACCGTCGAGCGCCATGGTCGTCACCGCTACTACCGGCTGGCGGGACCCGCGGTGGGTCGGCTCCTCGAGACGATGGCCGAGCTCGCGCCCGCGCAGCCGATCCAGTCGCTGCGAGAGCACACGCGCGCCCACGCGCTGCGCCAGGCCCGCACTTGCTACGACCACATCGCCGGCCGCCTCGGCGTCGCGATCATGCGCAGCTTCCTCGACCGCCGCTTCCTCGTCGGCGGCGATGGCACGTTCGACCCGGCGGCCGCGGACCTGGATCGCCTGTCCGCCCCCGGGCGCGACATCGACTACGAGCTGACCGCGCCCGGCCGTGAGTTCCTCGACCGCTTCGGAGCCGACCTGCCGACCCGTCGCCCGACGATCCGCTACTGCATCGACTGGTCAGAGCAGGCCCACCACCTCGGCGGCGGGCTCGGCCGTGGCCTGCTCGATCGGATGCTCGAGCTCGAGTGGGTCGAGCGCCGCGAGGACACTCGCGCCGTCGAGATCACCGACGCGGGACAGGCGGGCCTCGCCGCGACGTTCGGGATCGAGCTCCCGTGACGCGCGTGATCCGTGCTTGGCCCGTCGCTTGACGTCGCGCGTTTAACGTTCAGCTCTCGTCGAGCTCGCTGAGGAGCTCGGCGACGCGGCCGGCGATCTCATCCCGGGTCGCGCGGACTTCGTCGATCGGTCGCCCCTTGGGGTCGGGCAGGTCCCAGTCGATGTATCTCCTGCCGGGGACGTAGGGGCATCGATCGCCGCAACCCATCGTGATCACCAGGTCGGCCCGCTCGGCGAGCGCTCGGGTCAGCAGCTGCGGCTTGCGGCCGGCCAGATCGACATCGAGCTCGCGCATCACCTCGACGACCTCAGGGTGCACACGCTCTGCGGGGGCGGTGCCCGCTGAGAGGGCGATGTGCCGGCCGTCGGCCGCACGTTCGAATATGGCCTGGCTCATCTGCGAGCGCCCGGCGTTGTGAAGGCAGACGAACAGCACGGTGCTCATCGGGGACGTCTCTCCGCGGCGGCAACCGCCGGTGGCTCGCTTACGCCGGCGCGGCTGCCTTGTGAGTGCGGGATGACGACGGAGGCGGCGTCGGCCGGGGTGACATCCGGATAGAGCACGCGGACCCCGAGCCACGCCAGGCAGCCGCCAACGGCCTGTGCCACCACGAAGGCGGGCACTGAGGCGGGGGCAATTCCGGCGAACGTGTTCGAGAGCGTCCGCCCGACGGTGATTGCCGGGTTCGCGAAGCTGGTCGAGCTCGTGAAGAAGTACGCCGCGCCGATGTAGGCACCGATCGCAGCGGGCGCGGACGCGCCGCGGCGCGTGCGCGCGAGCGAGAGGATCAGCAGCAGCAGCCCGGATGTCGCGACGGCCTCGGCGAGCAGGTGCGCGGGGCTGGCGCGGTGGTGGGTCGAGATGCTGACGGCTGCCCGGGCGAACATGGCATTGGCGCCGATCGCGCCGATTGCGCACCCGGCGACCTGCACAGCGGCGTACGCGGGCGCGTCACGGAGGCTGATTCCGGCAAACGCCGCGTCGACGAACGAGACGACCGGGTTGAGGTGCGCTCCGGACACCGGCCCGAACATCAGGATGACCGCGAACAGGCCAGCCGCGGTGGCGGAGGCGTTCTCGAGCAGCTGAAGCCCGACGTCGCCCGGCGAGAGCTGCTGCGCCGCGATCCCCGATCCGATCACGACGGCGGCGAGCAACGCCGAACCAAGCAGCTCGGCCAAGAGCCGGCGAGGAAGCGGCGGGGCTGCGGTCACCGCCGGAACATATCCATTGACAGACTTCACTTCAATAGATATATGTATATCGATGGCGATCGATCTGGAACTCGCTCCGAAGGTCAAACGTCCCGCCGGCGAGCCCTGCTGCGAGCCGGTCGTCTACCCCGACGTCGAACGTGAGGCCGCGGTCCGGATGGCCCAGGTCGCGAAGGCGCTCGGCGATCCCGTCCGGCTTCAGCTCGTGGACGTGCTCAGAAAGCACGCGGGCAAGGTCTGCGTGTGCGAACTGGTGCCGCTGTTCGACCTGTCCCAGCCCACCGTCTCACACCATCTCAAGGTGCTGCGCGAAGCTGGGATCGTCGGCTCGGAGCGGGTTGGGCTGTGGGCCTATTACTTCGTGATCCCCGACGCACTCAAGGAGCTATCCGGATGGCTGAGCTGACCAACGACTGCTGCACCCCAGCTGCTCAGACGACCTGCTGCGCGCCGCAGGACAAGGCCTCGTGCTGCGGCGATCACCACGGCCCTGGCTGCGGCTGCACCGCCGGCGCCGTTCAAGCGGCGAGCGTTGGCGTGAGCGTGACGGCGACCGCCGAGCAGGTTCGCGAAACCGTACGGGAGAAGTACGCCGCCGCAGCCCGCGCCGCGGCGAGCGGGACCGGAGCGGCATGCTGCACTCCGGCGGACGCGACCGGCGCGTTCGGCTCGTCGCTCTACGACCGCGGCGAGGCCGAGGCGACGGACGCTGCGATCCGCGGATCTCTCGGGTGCGGAGTGCCGACCGCCGTCGCCGATCTGCACGAGGGAGAGGTCGTGCTCGATCTCGGCTCCGGCGCCGGCGCGGACATCCTGATCTCGGCCCGGCGCGTCGGACCCACCGGGCGGGCGATCGGCATCGACATGACCGACGAGATGCTCGAGCTCGCCCGCCGCAACGCATCCGACGCCGGCCTCGAGAACGCGGAATTTCGCAAGGGCTATCTCGAGGAGCTGCCGCTGGAGGACGACAGCGTCGACGTCGTGATCTCCAACTGCGTGATCAACCTCTCGGCTGACAAGCCCAGGGTCCTGGCCGAAGCCGCCCGGGTTCTCCGTCCCGGTGGCCGGCTGGCCGTGTCCGACGTGATCGCCGACTCCGACATGGACGGCGCCACGAGAGCAGACATGGCTGCGTGGACCGGCTGCATCGCGGGAGCCCTCACCGAGGCCGAGTTCCGGGCGGTGCTCGCGGCGGCGGGGCTGCAGGACGTGGAGATCCGTGAGACACATCGCGTCCACGAACACGCGGGAGCGGCGATCATCCGCGCGCGCAAGCTCTCAGCCTCGACGCCGGCCTAGGCTGACTCCCGCCCCGCCAGCTCGGCCGCGGTGACGGTCTCGATCCGCGAGGCCAGCATCCACTGGTTGCCGAACGGATCGCCGAGGCGTCCGCCGCGCTCGCCGTAGAACTGGTCGGCGAGAGGATGGACGACCTCGGCGCCGGCGCGGACGGCACGTTCCCACGCAGCGTCGACGTCGGGCCAGTAGGTGCACAGCAGGGCGCTGAACTCGTCGTCCTGGGCGTCCTTGACCATGATCACCGAGTCGCCGATCAGCAGCTCCGCGTGGACGAGCGTCCCGTCGGGCATGTGGTAGCGCTCGCCCAGCTCCGTGGCATCGAACGCGGCCTTGTAGAAGTCGATCCCGGCCGCAGCATCGCTCAACGCGAGCCGCGGCGTGACCGTGTGGAGGTGCTCGGGCACCGGGCTGACCGTACGTTCGCGTTCAGCCAGGCCGGGCTGCTGGTAGATCCCGATCACGTTTCCGGCCGGGTCGCGAACGTGCCCCACGCGCTCGCCGGGCGCCGCGTCTTCGCTCAGCACCTCCCCGCCTGCGGCCCGGACGCCCGCCAGCGCCGCCTCGAGGTCCGCGACCATGATGTGAACCATGATCCCGGGCTCAGCCGACGGCGGTCGGCCGGTGACCCACGAGCCGCTCACCTCCTTGACCGCGTCGTCGAAGGCGATCGCGCCGTCTCCGCGGGCGCGCAGCTCCCAGCCGAACGCGTCGCGGTAGAAGCGCGACGAGCGCTCGACATCGACGGCGGGGATCTCGAGGTAGCAGATCTTTCCGGTTGCAAGCGTGGGGGTTCCGTGTGCCATGGCGATTAGTATACATGTAAAGCAATGGCGGCCAGATCCCCCGGAAAGCGCGAACCGCGGCAGGAGACGGCGGTCCATCGGCCCCGGGGCCGGCCGCCGACGATCGATCGAGAAGCCGTGCTCGACACGGCGATCCGGCTGCTCGACGCCGAGGGCGTCGAGGCGCTGACGATGCGCCGGATCGCGACCGAGCTCGGCGTCTCGGCGATGGCGCCCTACCGCTATGTGCGCAGCAAGGACGAGCTGCTGATGGTGCTCGTCGACCGCCTCGCGGCCCGGCTCGTGTATCCGCCGCGTCCGGTGGACCCGAAGGCGGCAATGCTGGTGCTGTGGTCGACGATCTACGACAGCCTGGCGGAGCACCCCTGGGTCCCCGAGGTGCTGGCCCGCCGCCGGATGATGGCGCCGTCGGTGCTCGGCGCGATCGAGGAGATTCACGCGGTGCTGTACGGCGCGGGGCTACCGATCGAGGCGGCGGTGCGCGCCTACCGCCTGATGTGGAACTTCACGCTCGGCGCGCTGCTCGTGCGCGCCGGCGCCAGTGCCGAGGGACCGAGCCGGCAGCGGGAGCTTCGCGGCGCGCCTGATCCGCAGCGCTACCCGATGCTGGCGGCGGCCGCCGCGGCGTGGAGGGCGGCGAGCGACCGTGACACGTACCGCGAGGATCTCGGGACGCTCATCGACGCGCTGCTCGCGTCTACTCGTCCTTAGTACTGCCGGTGCCCCTGATGCCCGCCGCTCGAAGCGCGTCCTGCAGTCCGTCGCGAAACGCCTTCACTTCCGGGTCATCCGCGCCGCGCTCGCGCTCAATCTCAGCCAGGAACTGTTCCGTGAGCGCGACCAAGACCTCGGGCGCGTCGTCGAGCGGCTCTCCGACCACCCTGGCCGACTCCAGGTCGCCGTCGGCGACGTAGAGAAGGGCCAGTCGGTAGCGCGCAGCAAGCGTCTCCGGGTGCTCGAGACCGAGCGTCCGCTCGAACTGCTCGAGCGCCGCAGCGGCGTGCAACATGTCCGTATCGACCTCGAACCCGTTCGGCCACACGAGCTTGCGCCGCTGCGTATCGATGCTCACTCGTTGTACGTACTCGAGATCGGCGAAAGCTCCGGGTCCCCGGTTCGTGGCCTCGGACAGGTCGAGCACACACTCGACGTCGTCCTCGAACCGCACCCGCAACTCGTCATCTTCATCCAGATCAGCCGATACCACCTTGGCGGACTGCAGCCACGAGTACGGCGGACGATCGGCCATGCGGCTCAGACTACGCCGACGGGCTCACCTCTCTGGGCGGATACCCGGATAAGCGACCGCGTCGAGCGGGACACCTGGACGGTTACGCGCAAAATTCTGGTTGCGCGTTTCCGCGGAAACGCGTTGTTCGACGTCGAGCCGCCATTTGCGCGGATCGTCCGGAGGCATGCGGGCAACCTGTCTCAGGCGGGGGAGGCGAGCCCGAGGCGCGCGAATTCCTCGGCCATCCGCGCCCCGACTACCTGCAGCGACGAGGCTGGGCGGAGCATCACCTTCAGCTCCGTGATGCGCCCGTCCTCGTCGAAGGTGAGCTTGTCGATGCCCTCGACCTGCCGCCCGTCCACCTCGGTCGCGAACTCCAGGATGGCCACGCGCGCGCCTGAGTCCTCGAGCTGGTGCACGTAGCGGAAGTGGCCGCCGAGCCCGAGCACCCGCTCTGCCGCTTCAAGGACCTTGAGCACCGTGTCGCGTCCCTCGTAGGGCCGGTAGACGACCGGGCTCCGGAACACGACATCCTCGTGGAACAGCTCGGAAGAGCCGGCGATCTCACCGGCCTCGACGGCAGCGCGGAAGCGGTCGGAGAGCATCCTCGGGGTCAGCTAGCCCGGTGGCGCCTCGCCGTCGCCGTCACGATGCGCCGGCGCCGGCGGACTGGCCGGCTCGCCGGCAGGTAGGCCTGGTCTTGGAGCGCCCGCTTCGACCTCTGCCTTGAGCCGAGCGAACTCGTCATCGACGGCGCTCTTGGCGCCGAGCTCGTCGAGTTGGCGATCGACGTCGTCCTGCGCGGGGCCGAGCGCGGTCAGATCCTCGAACGTGCCCGCTGACTCGAGCTCGTCGACGGCCTCTGCGCGCGCCTTCATGTTCTCGGTCTTGTCGAGGGCGCGCTGCATCGCCATGCCGACATCCGCCATCGAGTCGCCCACGCCGGTAGCGGCCTCGGAGATCTGCACCTGCGCCTCGGCCGCCGAGTACTGCGCCTTGACGACTTCCTTCTTGGAACGGAACTGCTCGGTCTTCGCCGCGAGCTGCTTCTCGGACTGGATCAGCTTCTCCTGATCGGATTCGAGCTGTCCTATCTGCTGGTCAAGCGAGCTGCTCTCCTGAACGATCAGTTGCTTTCGTTCCACCGCGGCGCGAGCGAGATCCTCCCGTCCCGCCGCCATCGCCTCGCGTGCCTGCCCATCGAGCTTGTCGGCCTGTTCCTGGAGCTGCTGCTTCTGCAGCGCCAACCGTTTCTTGGCGGTGGCGATGTCGGCGATCCCCTTCTTGACGTTCTGCAGGTTTTCGACCTGGCGCTGATACGCGTAGTCGAGCGTCTCGCTCGGGTTCTCGGCGCGATCCAGCTGCTTCGAGATCTTCGACTTGACAACGGTCGAAAGCCGTCCCTTCAGTCCAGGCATCGAAACCTCCTACGGGCTTCGTAATGGGCTTGGCTCACTCAGCCGAGCGTACTCCCCGTGGCCCGGTGGCGCTGGGGGCGCGCCGGCGACGTGTCAGTCGTTGATGTCGAGGACCGGCGTGATGTCCGGCAGCTGCTGGTCTGACGCGGCGTGCTCGTTCGGAACCACGGCGGTGCCGATTGCGAAGAACTCGATCACGTGGCTGCCCCAGCCGTGGTTGTTCTGGTGGAGCTTGACCTCCACGATCCCGAGAACGCCGTCTCCGATTGCCTCGGCCTCTTTCTGCATGCGCTCCATGGCCAGCTCGCGAGCGTCATACAGAGCTTGGGTGTACTGCTCGAGCTCAACGTTCTGACCTGTCTGACGGAGCGACTGCATCATCCCGCGATGAGCGACGTGGTAGACGCAGTTGCCCATGACCATCCCGACCGGACGCTTGCCGGTCTGCATCAGCGTCCAGAACGCCTGACCGCTCAAATCGGATGTGAACGGGCGCCCGTTGGGCGCGCGGTGGACCTTGCCGCCCTTGTGCTTGACGGCAGTGCCGATCGCGATGAACTCCGCCATGTCCGCTCCCCACTCATAGCGTCCGATGTCGAGTCGGACTCCGACGATGCCATCGGCCCCGAGCTGGTCGGCCTCTTCCTCCATTCGCGTCATGGCGAGCCCGCGGGCCGAGTACATCGCCTGCGTGAGGACGCCCATCTCCTGGCTCGCCTTCCAGTTGGCCGCCTGAAAGCCGATGTGGTAGATGCTCGAGCCCACCACCAGGCCCACCGGCTCAAAGCCCGCCTTCTCCACGCAGAGGTACTCGTTCACGGAGAGGTCGGAGGTGAAAAGCCCCCGGGCATTCATCTCCAGGCGTTCGCTGGCGTGTTCGGCGAGGCCTTCGGTACTGGTCGGGTCATATGTCGACATCAGGCACTCCTGAAGGTTCGTGGACTAGGCGCCGAGGTTGATCGACATCATCGGCATCCCCAGCGGCGCCGGGTGGGGCTGATGGGCACCGAGTGCAATCGCGGTACCCAGCACGTGCATGGAGACGATGAAGAAGTGCTGCGCAAAACCGGCACGCTCGTACTCGTGGTGATCGATGTTGTGGGTGAGCGTCGAGATGACCATGTCGTTGGCACCGGCCTGGCGTGCCTGACGAGTCACCTCCTCCATCGCGAGGTGGCGGGCCGCGTAGACGGCCTCTGTGACTTCGGTCATCTCCTGATTGCCCCACCAGGAGCCCATCATCTGATTGGCCTGAGGGCTGAGGGCCACAGACACGACCGACGTGTGGCCGATCACGCCGAGCGTCTCGGCTCCGATGCGGCGCAGCTTGTCGACGTCCTGGGCCGAGAGCGCGCACATCCGGGTCCCGGGCCGCTCACCGGTCGCCAGCGTCGTCTCACGCACGGCGGTCCCGAAGACGACGTATTCGACGGCTCCCGGCTGATCGAGAAAGCTGTTGGTGGTCAGCTCGATCCCGATCACCGCATCCGCCCCGGCGAACTGCGCCTCCTGGCGCAGACGGTCGAACGAGCGCTGGCGCGACAGGTTCCACGGCATCGCGAAGCCGGGCATCTCGCGGATCCCTCCCCCGTAGGCCGACCACCCGTAGTTCTGCCAGCCGTGCTGCACCACCGAGGAACCCATGATCTGCGCGATCGGCGCGAGACCGGAGGCCTGCGCAATCGCGTACTCCTTCGCGCTCAGGTCACTGCTGAAGACCGGCGAGCTCGCCGCGGCGACGGCCTTCAGGCGCTGTTCCGCCCCAAGCGGTATCCCCCCGCGCTGGATGCGCTCAAGATCAACTGCGGCAGCCTCGCGCTCGGCCTCGCTCGGCGGTGTGGGACGCTTCCCAAATAGTGGCAACGCCTGATGTTCCCACATCCGGACCGCCGCTCAGCAAACGCGTCTGTAAGTGCTCGCGCTCGACCGCCACGACGCGGCGAAGGAATCGAACCTTCCAAGCCGGGGGTTGCCCGGCCCTGCCAGTTTTGAAGTTCCAGCGACGAGGTTCGATAGGACGTATTTGCAGGGCTTATGTGTTCCTCGGTGTGTCCCCGTTTGCCTCAGATTTGCTGAGTTCGGGACACGGTTCGGGACACGATTTTGGTCCCGGGGTGCGGTGGCGCCCCTGGCGCGGGCGGTCCTAGACCGTGGAACGCGGACGTGGTCCGATCGAGTGCCGCCGGAAGCGTCCGGGTCATTTGACCTGAGCCGGAAATCGCTGCAGGCCGAGCGCGAGCAGTTAGGTTGCGTGCCATGAGTGACCGGGTGCGGATCCGGGATATCGAAAATGAGAAGGCACGCCGCCGTGCCGCCCGCGAGATGATCGGCGAGTACCACGAGCAGCAGTTGCGTCTGCTCCTCGACCACGTCCGAGAAGGATTTGCGCGCTTGGACAGCGACGAGATCGATCCGTTCGAGCTCGACGATCTCATCCATCACTACAAGCGCTCCGCTCAGAAGCTCTGGAGCTTCTGCGGCTCCAGCGGCGGCGGCTGGGAGAGCGCTGCGCTGACCGTCGAATGGTGGCGCGAGCACGGCGAGCCAGAGACCGACTGGTGGGAGGTCGGGCGACCGCGGCGCCGCGGAGGCTGATGCCGCCGGCATCGACCGAGCCGCGCGGCACTATCCGCCACCGTGCCGACGATCTGTCGCTTCTACGGGATCGTGATCGCGATGTTCTTTGACGATCACGGACACCCGCATTTCCACGCGCGTCACGCTGGCCAGGAAGCGAAGGTCCGGATCGACCAGGTCGAGGTCATCGACAGCGATCTCGACGCTCGCCAGCTCCGGCTCGTGTTGGCGTGGGCCGAGCTCCATCGAGACGAACTACTGGACAACTGGCGGCGGGCGCGGGCCGGTGAGACACTGAGGGAGATCGAACCGCTTCGATGACCGGCCTCACGCCTGACATCACCGCCGTCTCCGCCCTGCGCCATGGCGTCCTGCGCCTGACGTTCGCCGATGGCGTAACCGGCGAGGTCGAGGTGCTCGGCCGCATGCGCGGACCGGTCTTCGAGCAAGCACGCACGCCCGCCGGCTTCTCTGCGGTCACCGTCGACAGCGAGAGCGGAACGATCGTGTGGCCGGGCGGTGCCGACCTCGCGCCCGACACTCTCTATGAGCGCATCAAGACTGGCCTCTGGCCCGAGGAGAACGCGGCCGCCTGATACCGCATTCCCGCGGGCGGCATGGCGACCCCAGAGCCGATCCATCACGCTAGCGTTAGCGTCATCCCTGGCCACGAGCAGTCGCCCTTCGATTGCCCCCCGCGCCGCTCGCTGGCGGCTGCCTCAATAGCTGAGCAGAAAAGCGCCGGCACAGCGGCACGCTTGTGCGATTCGTCCAACGCGGTGTGGGCCTTAGCTCGAATCTTGCTAGCACCGGCTCCTCCCTTGGCGAGATAGCAGTCACGACGATCCAAGACGATCGTGTGACCGCGTGTGTCCGACAGCAGTCGTCCTGGAGTCGGCAGTCAGCTCCCACGGCGTGGCTCCTTTGGTCGCCGAGCAGGAGCGCGGTCGACGACCTGCCGGCCACGCGCGGTCCAATCTCAAGCCCGGCTCCCGCTCGTCGGCTCGAACAGGAAGCGGCGGGCACATCCCGTCGCCGGTTCGTCGCTGTCCCTCATTGTCCGCTGCGAGAGTGCGGCCAGTCGGCTTCAGGTTGTTCGCAACGCGAGGGTCTCGACAGCCTGACCGCGGGGCGCTTGGCTGCCCCTACTGGCCCGAACGCGCCGCTCTTCGCATTGCTGCGGTTAGGCGCTAACCGTGACACGCGCGTTGGTGAGCTTGAGGATCTGATCTGGCCGCTGGTTGGTCGGGAGTGCTTCTGCCATCGACCGGATGGCCTCCGCGGTTTCGAGTGGGAGGTCAGCCCGCGCTGCGGCGATGGCTTCGGGGACGGTCAGGCCGGTCGAGCGAAGTGACACTAGATCAACGCCCTGATCCGCGGCGGCGAGTTCGAGCAGGGTGCCTACTTCGAGGACGGCTGCCGGGTCGTGAAGCTCGGCAAGCGCGACGACGATTCCCGCAGCGTCCCAGAGTACGGCGCCAAGCTCACCGCGACGAATGCTCGCGGCCAGACTCGTGGCGTAGCCCGTCAAGGCGGCTCGTACGTCGCCGCGGGCGAGCGCCCAGTCAGCGCGAAGGCTAGGCAACACCTCTGCCATCGCCGTGTCGGTCGCACCGGCCAGCGCCTCGGCCTCGTCGAACACGGGACCGGCGAGATCGAGGGCTCCCGCGTTGACCAGCGCCTGAGCCTCATACGCAAGGTTGCGGAGCAACCGCCCCCTATGGCCTATCTCCCTCGCTCGCGCAACCGCCTCCCGAGCCGCAGCAAGCGCGGCTTCGTGAGACCCGGCAGCGTCCCGGACGATTGACAGCACTATCAGATTGTCAGCGGCCTGCGCCGCCGGCCGATCCTCGACCATCGCCGCGGCACGCTCCGCGAGCGGGAGGCCCTCTTGTTCGCGCCCGCACCACGACAGCATCAGCGACTGGACGAACAGCAGATCGGCCAGCTCGTTTGGGCTGGCGACCAATTCCGCCGCGGCTAGCGCCGCCGAGGTCTCAGCTATCGCCTCGCGCACGCGCCCTTCGAAGAACCCCCACTCCGTACCGTAAAGCGTCGCGAGCCGAACGTGCCGCTGGGGATCGGCCGCACGCGCCCACGACACGGCGTGCCAAGCCTCCGCCAGCAACGCCTCCACGCGCCTGCGATCGGCGCGGTCCGCCGCGAGACCTGGACCTGCACGCTCGGCCGTCGCGATCACGACGTCGGCATGCACACGACGGATGCGCTGCTCGTGGCCCGAGGTGATGAGTGCTTCACGCGCGATTTCTCGCAGCGCCGCGACCAGCTCAAGGCCCCGCTCCGAACGCCGCAGCAACGCGTAGTCCAGCAGTTCGGCGGCCGACTCGAGGACCTCGAGGTCCCGGTCGGCAACTGCCTCGATGACCTCCAGCGCCACCGGCCCGGCGAACACGCCCATATAGCTGAATAGTTGCTGTGCCGAGCGGGGGAGGAGCCCCAGCGACCAATCGACGGTGGCTCGCAGCGACCTCTGGCGATCGGGCAGGTCAGGCGCGTGCGACCGCCAATCCGCGATCGACGCGAGCCTTTCCGCGAGCTGAGTGGGGCTCAACACGCGCAGGCGGGCGCTCGCGAGCTCCAAGGCGAGTGGCAGACCCTCAAGCGCGCGGCAAATAGTCTCGACCGCAACCCAGTCGTCAACCGGAGTGCTCGAATCCGCCTCACGCGCGAGGACGGTGAACAAGGCCGCGGCATCCTCTGAAGCGAGCGGCTCGACTGGAAACCGACGCTCGAGCGCTAAGCGCAATGGCGCGCGGCTCGTGGCCAACACGCGAACCGACGGCACCCCGGAGACCAAATCCGAGACCTCAACCGCGGCCCCCGCCAGATGTTCAAGGTTATCCAGAACAACTACCGCGGCATCGTCCTGCAAGTGCTCCGCGATCGCGTCCACCAGCCCCCGACCCGGCACGTCACGCACACGCATCGTCGCGGCCAGCGAAGGGATCAGCTCACTCGCCACGCGCAACCGATCACCACGCACCAGCCACACACCCCCCGGCTGGTCATCCAGCATCGCGGCAGCGACGCTCAGCGCAAGATGCGTCTTGCCGACCCCGCCAGGCCCTGTCAACGTGACGAGCCGATGATCGCGCAGAGCCTCCCCGACCTCCGCTGAAACAGCGTCGCGACCAACAAGCGCACGCCGTTCCGGCGGCAGGTTCGTCGGCCGAGCCCGCAGCGTCCTAGGCGCCGGGAAAGTGCTCGCCCCTCGGTCCGGATGCACACGCAAATGAAACAGCCGCAGCGGCTCGGGAAAGTCCTTGAGACGATGCAAACCCAGATCCTCGACATCGGCGTCGGCGCCCAGCGCAACACGCGCATCGACAGAAAGAAGGACCTGCCCGCCGTGCGCCGCAGCACCGATCCGCGCAGCGCGATGAATCTCAATACCAACCAGCCCACCGGGATCGCGATGCACCACGCCCACATGAACCCCCATCCGCACACGGATCTCCCCGGCCTCCGACGGCCACGCATACGAGCGCAACGCGCGCTGCCCAACCGCCGCCGCGAGCACCGCATCCTCCACACGCTCGAACGTGACAAAGAACGCATCGCCCTCCGCAAGCTGCACGCAGCCGCCCGCCCCGACGATCGCAGAGACGAGCAAACGCCGGTGTTCAGCAAGCACCGGCGGCCAATCGGATCCCAACGCGCGGGCCAACTGCGTCGATCCCTCAATATCGGTGAAAAGCATCCCCACCACCTCGCCCGATGTCGAAATATCGCGCACCCGCCCTTCTGTAGCCGATCTGCCGCCTTGCGTCAACGCCAACCACCGAGCCTGTCGCATCCACAGAGGCGAACCAATCGAACGACGCCCGGACCAATTCGCGGCGCAGACCGAAACAGCCGTGAGCACACCCCTGACGGACTCGGCAGACTGCCGCTCGGGCTAACCGAGCGGCCAACAACGACGAGGTCAGACCCCCGCAACCCCTGGCGAGCAACCTGAAACGAGCTCGGCGCTCCGGACCTCGTCGCTCGGGTTTGGTCCAGCGGTCTCAAAGCGCTGCTCGGACTCCCCGAAGGTCCTTCGTAGCGCGTTCGGTCAACGACTGTCAAGCAGCGTCGACCGCATCCTCGTGTCGTGAACGCCCTGTTGGTCGACGGCCCTGACGCTGCTTGACAGCGCCGACCGCCCGCGCTCTATGTCAATGAGGTTGGGGCGCAGGTGCGCCCCAACCTGTTCAGACGTCGTAACACCCGCTAACGCCCATCAGCAGACACACACTCCACGCACTCGCGTGCTGCCCGCGAAACGCCCAGAAACGTCACACCGCCCAGGCATTGCTCACTGAGAACGGCGCAGCGAACTCAGCTGCATCCAGCGAATCTCAGGCCCGGACGTTTCCGGGCGTTAGCGGACGTTTCGGAAATGCCCAAGCCATCAGACGGTCTCATCGCGCATCGCCGCCGCATCGGGAATCGGCGGCACCGCGAACGCCTCCGCCAGCAGCTTTGCCTCGCCGCCGCGGTCGCGGTGGTGGACGTAGCGCATCGTCGTCTGGATGTCCGAGTGGCCCATCCAGGCCTGGACCGCCGGCACCTCGGCGCGGCGGACGGCGAGCGTGCCGAACGTGTGCCGCAGGTCGTGGAAGCGGAGCGGCTTGAGGCCGGCGCGGGCGAGGGCGGCCTTGTAGCGAGCTCGGAGCGCGCGTGGCCTCGAGGAAGGTTCCGCCCCGGGCGACGAAGACCAGGTCCTCGTCGTCGGTGAACTCGTCGCGGTCGGCCGAGGCCGGCGAGCGTGCGGGCGACGTCGGGGACCATCGGGACCGAGCGGACCTTGCCGCTCTTCGGCGTCCCGAGACCGCCGTGGGCGTTGTAGGAGCGGCGCACCCGGATCGCCTCGCCGGCGAAGTCGACGTCGCGCCACTGGAGCGCGAGCAGCTCGCCGAGACGCAGGCCGGTGAACGCGGCGGTGAGGAACAGCGCGGCGTCCTGCGGTGATGCGGCGGCGCGGACGAGAGCGTGGACCTCCTCGGGCGAGAACGCGTTCAGGTCGTCGGAGACGCGGTAGCGCGGCCGCTCGACGTCCGCCACCGGATTGCGCGGCAGGCCCCACACCTTCATCGCCCGCCGGAAGATGCCGTGGAGGATCACCAGGTACTTGGCGACGCTCCGGTTGGAGAGCGACTCGAGCGCCGACGCCTTCCAGCGCTCGAGCCGCTCCGGCGTCACGTCCTCGAGCCGCAGGTCGCCTAGGTCGCGGACGAGCCGGTCGGCGGCGTGGCGGTACTCGGTCAGCGTCGAGCGCTTACGGCACGGTCGTGCTCGCAGTAGCGGAGCCACTCCGCCGCGGCGTCCGCGAGCGTGGCGCCGGTGGCGACCATCCCGGGGAGCTCGTTGCGACTCGCGCGCGCGAGGAGTCGTCGAGCCAGTCCTGCGCCAGGCGCTTCGTGAAGTAGCCGGCCGGCGGCCGCCCGCGCGACGTCCACGCCGGGCCGAGCATCTTCTGGACCTGGCGGCCCGACGGCAGCCGGTACTTCGCGTACCACGACCGGCCCGCGCGCGCTCGACGCGTGAAGACGTGACCGGTGGCCGTGAGCATCGCGGCCGAAACTCTACGCCGATCTCGGGACAAATTGGGGACACGCTTCGATTCGGGCTGTCCGAGCGCGGCGGCACGCGCGGGCCTCAAAACCGTCCATTTGCAGCCACGACGCGGCGAAGGAATCGAACCTTCCAAGCCGGGGGTTGCCCGGCCCTGCCAGTTTTGAAGACTGGATGGGCCACCAGGCCCCTGCCGCGCCGGCGCGGATGCTACGCGCGCCGTTGTGCTCGATTTGGCCGGCATGCGGCCCAAATCGAGCACGGCCGCCCGTCGCAGCGCCCCCCGGCGCGCGGCCGCCGCGCGCCGGCTCATCTCCCGAGACCGTGCTCGAGTGCCTCCTTGACGCCGGCGTCAAGCGCGTTGATCCGGTAGAGCGCCGCAGCCTCGACGGAGCCGAAGCGCCCGCCCGGGGCCGACGACGCCCCGTGGTGGCAGAGCACGCAGTGGAGCAGCGCCAGCAGGCGTCCCTCGTCGAGCACGCCCGACGCCCGCGCGGACACCAGCCGCTCGCCGAGGACCACATGCCCGAGCAGCCGTCCCGCATCGGTCAAGCCGAACTACGCGCCGTAGGTGAACTCCCGCGTGCGCCCCAGGTCGTGGACCACCGCCGCGGTCAGAAGCAGGTCGGAGTTCACGCGAGGGTGCAGCTGACACAGCTCGTAGGCCAGCGTGGTCACGCCGACGGTGTGCTCGAGCAGCCCGCCCAGATACGCGTGGTGGCCGGCGCGCGTGCACGGCGCACGACGCCACGCCTCCCGCAGCGCAGCGTCCCCCAGCAGCCCGTCCAGGAGCGCTCGATAACGGCGATCCGCCACCTCGCCGGCGAGGTGCTCGAGGAACCCGTCGAGCTCGTCCACATCGCGGTAGGTCGACGGGCAGGAACAGAGCCGGATCCACCTCGCCGTCTTCGACCCGCGTCACCGCCGAAACCTCGATCGCCAGCTCATCGCGGAAGCGCTCCACGACGCCCTCCACGGACACGAGGTCGCCCCGCTCGAAACCGCCCGGCCAACGCGTCGGCGTCGCGGAACACGCGCGCCGGCATCGACCCGCTCCGGTCGCGCAGCTCGAGCGCCAGATACGGCGATCCCGACCGCGTCATCAGGCGGTCCTTGCGCACGCACGCGAACACGCCGGAGATCCGTTCTCCGGCCCGGAACGAGCTGATCAACGCCGGGGCCATACCGTCAACGCTCATATCCCCATGATGTACGGTGAACCGGATGCAGCCGCTTCAGTGGGAGTACCGGCCGGATGGGCTCAGAGCCCCCGCGCTGATCTGCGCCTTCAAGGGGTGGAACGATGCGGCCGACTCCGCCTCGAGCGCGCTCACCTTCGTCGGCACCGCGCTCGGCGCGAGCGCGCTTCGCGACGATCGATCCCGAGGAGTTCTACGACTTCCAGAGCGTCCGGCCGCGGGTCAAGCTCGTCGACAACCACGCGCGGGCGATCGAGTGGCCGGCGGTGGAGCTCTACGAGGCCCGCGTGCCGCGCGCCCCGCGTGACCTGGTGCTGATGGTCGGGCACCGAGCCCTCGATGCGGTGGCGCACCTTCACCAAGGTCATCGTCGACCTGGCCGAGGCGCTCGGGACCCAACTGGTGGTAACGATGGGCGCGCTCCTCGCCGACGTCCCCCACACCCGCCCGGTGTCGGTCACCGGCCTGGCCTCCGACCAGGGACTGGTGGCGCGGCTCGGGCTGACCCGCTCCTCGTACGAGGGCCCAACCGGGATCGTCGGCGTGCTCCATGCGGCCTGCCAGGACGCCGGCCTCCCGTCGGCCAGCCTGTGGGCGGCGGTACCCCATTACATCGCCGCCGCGCCGAACCCCAAGGCGGCGCTCGCTCTGGTGCGGAAGCTGGAGGGCCTGGTCGGCGTGGCCGTGGACGCCACCGACCTCGAGGACGCCGCCGGTGACTACGACCGCCAGGTCAACGCCGCGGTCCAGAGCGACCCCGACGTGCAGGCGTTCGTCGAGCAGCTCGAGCAGGCCGCGGGCACCGAGGCCAGCGAGGCGCCCGGGCCGCTCCCCTCGGGAGACACGATCGCGCGCGAGCTCCAGCGCTTCCTGCGCCAGCGCGGCGACGAGCCCCCGCGCGCCGTATAGCCGCGGCTACACCTCGGCCGCCGGACACACCAGCCGGTAGTCGCACAGCGAGCACGCCGCGTACGACGGCGTCGGCTCGAACCCCTGCGACAGGATCCCCTCGGCCACGTCCATCGCCACCTCGCGGATCCACTCCGAACGATCGTCGCCGTCGCCCGATCCGACCGACACCTTCTGGTCGTCGAGCAGGTAGTAGTAGGCCTGCCGGGAGGCATCGAGGCTCCAGGCCTCGCGCGCACCCATCGCGTACAGGGACAGCTGAACGTCGTCGGCGAGCTGACCCGGAGACTTCGGGCGACCGGTCTTGTAGTCGATCAGCTCGTACTCGCCACCGGGCAGGCGGTCGACCCGGTCCACGCGGCCTCGCAGCAGGTGCGGTCCGAGCCGGAACGCGAACGCCCGCTCGAACCACACCGGCTCGGACTCGGCCGACTGAAAGCGCTCGTGGTAGCGCGTGAGCGCCGCCGCGGCCTTCCCCCGCAGCTGGCGCTCCTCCTCGGAGTCACCGAAGCCGCCGCGCCGCCACGCGACCTCGAGCAACCCGAGCAGATCGGGCAGCGTTCCGCCGGCGCCCTCGCTCGCGACGTGGAAGCGTTCCAGCACCTGGTGCACGGCGATCCCGAACCGCTGGTGGATCGTCGGCTCCGACGGGATCCGGAACACCCGCGCGAACTTGTACTTCAACGGACACGTTCGGTAGGTGTCGATGTCCGAGGCCGACAGCACGACGCCGTCGCCGCGCCGCGGCAGGAAGGCCTCGAGCGACGGCTCGTCCCGCGCCGCCACCGCCTGCGCGCGCCGGCGCGCGTCGCGCTCGGCATCCAGCAGGTAGTCATCCAGGGTCGAGGAGGCGAAGATCTCCCGCTGCTCCGCGGTGACCGCCTGGAGGATCCTGGCGTTGACGTCGCGCAGTCCCTCGGCCAGGCTGACGCCCTCGGGCTGGGCGATCAGCGCGGCGAGCTTCAGCAGCTCGAGGTAACGCACCACCGCGTGCGAGACGTCCAGATCCGTATCGAAGCGGAGCTCGCCGAGCCGTCCGCCGGCGCGCATGGTCCCCTCGAGCAGCTCGTCGCGCAGCAGGCGATAGGTCGAATGGAGCGTCTCCGCCGGCCCGAACAGCTCCTCCTGGCGCTCCTCCCAGGCGCCCCGCACCGCAGCGCGCACGTCCTCCACCAGCCGCGATGGCGAGATGACCTCCCCGCGATCACCGCCGGCCGCGTAGGACAGCACCGCGCGCGCCCGCGCCCGGCCCAAGGCCACGTACAGGAGCTGGCGCAGGCACTGCTCGCGCGTCTGCTCGCCGTCCTCGGGCACGTCCTCGCGCAACAGCGCGTCCGGGATCGACTCGGGCTCCGGCGCCCGCAGCCCCGCGTGCAGCCCGAGCACGTACACGTGATCGGCCTCGAGCGCCCCCGCCGCCTCCAGCGGAAGCACCTGGACCACCCGCGCGCCCGACGAGCTCCGGCTCCTCCTGCTCGCGCAACCCGAAGTCGGCCACCGCCGCGATCTGGCGCGCAAACTCCCGAGGCGTCGCCTGCGGCGCCCGGCGCACGTGAGCGTCGAGCCAGCTCGCCGAACTGCGCCAGCGCTCGCAGCCGCTCGACCACATCGGCCTGGGCCGCGAACAGCTGCTGCCGGCGCAGCCCCAGCCGATCGATCAACCGGTGCACGAACAGGTCGGGACGGGCCGTGTCGATCGTCGAGATGCCGGCGCGATACAGCTTCAGGAAGACGCGGATGCGTTCGCGCGCCTCGGGCGGGACCTGAGGGGCCTCGGTCGCCGCCGCCAGCGCGGCCACCATGTCGAGCTTGCGCCGGCGGGCGATCTGCGTGCAGCGTGCGATGTCCACCGAGCGCAGCTCGATCGGTGGGCGGGCCAGCGCCCGCACGACGGCCGGCGCGTCCGACGGATCGGCCAGCAAGCGCAGCCAGGCGAGCACGTCGCGGATCTCGGCCCGCTGGAAGAAGGACCCCTCCCCCACCACCCGGTGGGGCACGGCGCGCTCCTCGAGCGCCACCGCGACCGCCTGGCCCTCGCGCGTGATGTCGGGGACGAGGACGAGCACCCGGCCCGGATCGACGCCCTCGCGCGTAACCAACCGCTCCACATCGGCCGCCGCCGACTGGGCTTGGGCACGGTGATTGGCGCACCGCCAGAACGCGACCGACCCTGAACCGCCCGACGCCTCGAACTCAGCCCCCACGAGCGCCGCCGCGCCTCGGACCACCGGCTCAGGGCAACGCAGGCTCCGCTCCAACTCGATCCTCCGCGCCCCGCCGCGCTCGAACGCCTCGAGCGTCGCCGCGCCCGCGCCGCGGAACCGCGCGACGGCGGCCGACGCATCACCGCACGCGGCCAGCCCCTCCCCACCGACGTGGCGGGCCAGCGTGGCCGCCGCCAGGTCGAGCTCCTGGGCGTCGTCGAGCAGCAGATGCTCGATCCGGGGCGCCCCCCGCGAGCGCACGATGCGGAGCGCGTCGGCGAGCAGCCCGCCGGCGTCACGCGCGCCCGACTCCGCGAGCAGCCGCTCGTGCGCGCGGTAGATCTCGGAGAACTCGAGCGCGAGCGAGGCCCGCGCCGGATCGCCCTCGAGCGAAAGAGCCCAATCGGCGTAGTCCTCGGGTCCGATCAGCTCCGCTTTCAACCGGTCGATCCGGCGGATGAAACCGCCGAGCAGCGCCCCCGCGCTGCCCCCGAAGTCGTGCCGTTCGAGCGAGAGCTCGTCGATCCGCTCGAGCAGCATGGCGAGTCGCTCGCCGGCGCCGAGCATCGACTCCAGGGCATCCACCGCCGAGCCCGCCCGGCGCAGGATCAACGCCGCCAGTTGCACCGGCGTGAGGACGAACAGCTCCTCGTAGGCCTCGACCAGCGCGACCTCGAGTCGCGCCCGCACTGCGTCGGCGCGCGCCGCCGACGGCACCACGACCACGACCCGCTCGGGACGCGTCCCCTGCGCCACCAGCCACCGGAACCGCGTCTCGATCACACGCGTCTTACCGGTGCCCGCGCCGCCCACGACGAGGAGCCGCCCACCGCGGTGGGTCACGGCGGTCCGCTGGGCCGCGGTGAGCTCGTCGAGCACAGGGTCGTTCGTCGCTCCCACGGGTATCAGCTGCTGATGCCCAGCCTCCCTATCAGCCTTCGCGCTCACGCCGTCTGACAGCATAGGTCCGAGATGACCTCCACCCGCTCAGCGCTCGAGGCCGACTGGCTGGGCGCGTGCCGCCGGGCCACCGCCGGGCTCGAGCGGATGCTCGCGGACGCTCCGAGCACCGAGGAGCGCGCGGTCGAGACGGGCTCCCGCGGCAGTGGCGGCGACCGCACGCTGGAGATCGATCAGGGCGCGGAGCGTCTCGTGCTGGCCGAGCTCGACGGTCTGCGCGACGAAGGGTTCGGCTTCACCGCCCTCTCCGAGGAGAAGGGCGAGATCGACTACGGCGACCCAAGCGTGCGCGTCATCATCGACCCGATCGACGGCTCGCTCAACGCCAAGCGCGGGATTCCTCATCACGCGCTGTCGATCGCGGTGGCCGACGGCGAGACGATGGCCGACGTGGTGTTCGCCTACGTCTACGACTTCGGACCCTCCGAAGAGTGGTGGGCGCGGCGCGGCGAGGGTGCGTACCTGAACGGCACCCAGCTCGACCCCGAGCTCAAGGAGCGCCGCGGCCGCGACGGGCGCCTCGAGGTGCTGGGCATCGAGTCGGCCGACCCCCGCTGGGTCAAGTCCTCGATCGACGCGCTCGTGGACACCGCATACCGGCTGCGCGCCATGGGCACGATCGCCGCTTCGCTGTGTCAGGTCGCGGGCGCCCGGTTCGACGGACTGGTCTCGCTGCGACGCGCCCGCGGCGTCGATTCGGCCGCCGGGCAGCTCATCGTCCGCGAGGGGGGAGGCCTGGTCAGCTTCCCGAAATTCGACGACCCGTTGGCCGCGCCGCTGGATGCCGAGCCGACCTCGCCCGTGGTGGCCGCGCGCACGGCCGAGACGCTGCGCGAGCTCGAGGGGATCCCGGCGTGATCGACTGGATCCTGGCCGAGCGCATCGCCGGCTACGTCGCGGGCACGGGCGATGCCCGCCCGCCCACGGCCGACCTCCCGGCGCTGGCCGCCGAATCCGAGGCACGGGTGACCGCCTACACCGGCCTCACCCCGGCCCGGCCGCTGCCCGAGCCCGAGGGAATCAGCCGGCGCGAGTGGGTGGCCAGCAACATCCAGGCCATGCGGGCCCTGCTCGACCCGGTGCTCGAGAGCACCGGCAAGAACCTCGGTCCGCTGCGGCCCGCCGTCCAGCTCGGGTTCGGCCTCGTCGTCACCACCGAGGTCGGGGTGGTGCTCGGCTACCTGGCCCAGCGCGTGCTCGGCCAGTACGAGCTCGTGCTCCTCGACGAGGCGGTCGAGGACCGGCCTCCGCGCCTCTTGTTCGTGCTCCCGAACCTCGGTCAGGCCGTTCAGTCGTTCGGGGCCGAGGAGAAGGAGTTCATGACCTGGGTCGCGCTGCACGAGGTGACCCACGCTGTCCAGTTCGCAGGGGTGCCGTGGCTGCACCGGCACATGGCCGGACTGGTGCGCGAGCTCCTCAAGAGCGCCGAGCTCCGGATCGAGGCGCCGCGGAAGCTCCGCCTTCCGAGCGGCGACGAGATCCGCCGGATCGTCAAGGCGCTGCGCGAGGGCGACCTGATCTCGATCGTCACGAGCCACGCCGAGCGCGCCACGCTGGATCGCGTCCAAGCCACGATGGCCGTGATCGAGGGCCACGCCGAGCACGTGATGGACGCGGTCGCCCCCGACCTCCTCCCCTCGTTGCCCAAGCTCAGAGAGGCACTCGATCGCCGGCGCCGCTCCCAGTCCGGCCTGAGCCGGCTGGTGGCAAAGCTCCTGGGGCTCGACCTCAAGCTCCGCCAGTACGAGCAGGGAAAGTACTTCTGCGACGCGATCGTGCGCGAGCGCGGGCCTGCCGCACTCAAACACGTGTTCTCCGGCCCGGAGGCCCTACCGACGCTCGAGGAGCTGCGCTCCCCGTCGGCCTGGGTGGCCCGGACCATGCCCCAGGATCTGGAGCAAGCTCACACTTCGAGCGCGTAGGGCCGCGATACTCGGATATCCGCTGCACCGTCGCCGGGGCGCGCGACACAAGTCTGTAACACCGCGTCCGGGCCGGTGTACAAACATGTGTTCGACGAATGACCGTGACTCAGAACTACGAAGTAATATCCTTGGAACCCACGGGAGCGGAGACAAAGGACATGGCTACCACCAGCAGCAGCTCGGGCGCTGAGAAGCCCACCACCACCCGCCGGAGCACCGGCACCCGCCGCACGTCGGCTCGCTCGACGACCTCCCGGTCGCGCAGCACGAGCTCGTCGCGGCGCCGCAGCACGACTTCCACCCAGACCCGGACCCTGGCCGAGCGCGCCGTGCTCGTCCCGGTCGGCGCGAGCCTCCTGGCCCGCGACAACGTCGTCTCGACGGTCAAGGGCTTCGCCACCAAGTACCGCACACGGGCCGGCCTCGAGCGCGAGATCAAGCGCTACGAGCGGCGCGGCGCCAGCGCGCGCAACCGGTTCGAGCGCCAGGTGCGGCGGACCCGGACGAAGTTCGAGCGCGAGCTGCGCCAGCGGCGCACGCGCCTCGAGCGCGAGGTGCGCTCCGTACGTCGCGATATCGGCAAGCAGTCCGACGCGCTCAGCTCGCGCGTGAAGGAGCTGATCAGCTCCGCCGCTTAGGCAAAGCTTCCCCCGCCGGCGCCCAGGAGAGCGCCACGCGGGACAGGTTCGCCGGCCTCATATCCTCGCCGGCGAATGAAGCACCCTCTCCTCCCTCAACCGCCGGGGCGTCACGAAAGTGGCGTCCCGGTCGGTCTTTAAGCGGGCCTGCCACAATGGACCCATGCCTACGCGAGACCAAGTCCTTGAATCCCTCCGCGCCGTAATCGACCCCGAGCTGCGACGCGACATCGTCGAGCTCGAAATGGTCCGGTCGATCGACGTGAACCCGAACGGCGTGGTCGACGTGATGGTCTCGCTGACCACCCCCGGCTGCCCGATCCGCAGCCACTTCCAGACCGGCGTGACCCAGGCAATCCGCGAGCTGGAGGGAGTCTCGGGCGTCAATGTGAGCTTCGACGTCCTCAGCGACACCGAGAAGCAGGCGCTCGGGCGCAAGCTCGGCCGCGCGCATCTGCCCGCCGGCGCGCTCGCCCAGGTCACGAACGTGATCTGCGTCGGATCGGGCAAGGGCGGCGTGGGCAAGTCGAGCGTGACCGCGAACCTGGCCGCCGCGCTGGCCGCCGAGGGCAAGCTCGTCGGCGTGCTCGACGCCGACGTGTGGGGCTACTCGCAGCCGCGCATGTTCGGGCTCGGGTCTCAGCGCCCGCGCGTGAACGGGGAGCGCAAGCTGATCCCGCTCGAGGCTCACGACGGGATCAAGGTCATGTCGATCGGCTTCTTCGTCGAGGAGGACGCGGCCGTGGTGTGGCGCGGGCCGATGCTCCACAAGGCGCTCCAGCAGTTCCTCGAGGATGTCGACTGGGGCGAGCTCGACTACCTGCTGATCGACCTTCCGCCCGGCACGGGCGACGTCTCGATGACGCTGGCCCAGCTGCTGCCGGAGGCCAAGTTCCTGATCGTGACCACGCCGCAGCCGGTGGCGCAGAAGGTGGCGCGGCGCTCGGCCGAGATGGCGACCAAGCTGAAGCTCGAGATCGCGGGCGTGATCGAGAACATGTCCGGCTTCGTGACCCCCAGCGGCGAGCGCTACCAGCTGTTCGGCGAGGGCGGGGGCCAGCTCCTCGCCGAGGAGCTCGAGGTGCCGCTGCTGGCGAAGGTGCCGCTGACGATTCCGCTGCGCGAGCAAGCGGATGCGGGAATCCCGCTCGTCCTCGCCGATCCGGACGACCCGGCGGCGCAGGCGATCGCCCACGGCGCCCGCGGGCTGGTCGCCCTCAGCCCGGTCGAGCTGCCGATGATGGCGGTGTCGGCGGGCCCGCCGCAGCCGACGGGCATGTCGCTGCCGATGGCGTAGTCAGGCGGCCAACTCGGCCGGGTACGCCACCGCCGCGACGACGCAGGCGGTGATCAACCGGCTCGGCGAATTGCGGTGCAGGTCGAAGATGGCGTACGCGGCCTCGGCCCAGCTCAGGCGCCCCTCGTCGCGCAGCTTCACGACCACGTCTGCGAGCGCGGCGCGTCGGCGCGGGTTCCCGATCTCGTCCGCGATCGCGGTGAGAGCCTCCCAATCGGGCTCGAGCTGACCCCGGCGGACGCCGGACCGAATCCGCCGCATATCGGGATCGTCGTCGTCCGGGAGATCGACCCAGAGACGGGGATCGATCGCGGGAAGATCGAACAGATCCTCCCAGAGCCGCTCGAGCGCCTGGTCCGAGAGGACCGCGAGATCCTCCTCGGCCTGGCGGGCGAGCGCGGTGAGCCTGTCCTCGGTCATGGCGCCTAGGTTCGCACCCGGACCGGTCGGAACGTCTGTTGGGGGCCGCGCCGCTTCGCGGCGCGGCATCCGTGGGGCCGGTTACGCCGGCATCCCTGCCGGCGCCTCAGCGGTTGGCGTAGTAGTCGGAGTTGAGCTTGCCGTAGTGCTGCCACTCGTCCGGGAGCTGGTCCTCGGCGAAGCAGGCGTCGACCGGGCACGCTTCGACGCAGGCGTCGCAGTCGATGCACTCCTCGGGGTCGATGTAGAGCATCGTCGCCTCTTCGTAGTCCGGCTCGTCCGGCGTGGGGTGGATGCAGTCGACCGGGCAGACCTCAACGCACGAGTTGTCTTTGGTCCCGATGCAGGGCTCGGCGATGACGTAGGCCATAGCGGGTTCGGTTCCTCTTCAGGGTTCGTTGCCAGAAGTCTCCCGCGGGGACTCCGCGGCTGGCCGATTTTACGGAGACAGGCGCCGGTCCGTCCTCCGGCGCTCAGATAGGCGACGCGGACGGGGTGGCCACCGCTGCCGACCACTAGTCTCCGCGCCGTGCTGCTGCTGACAGGCGCCACCGGCACCATCGGCCGTCCGCTGCTTCAGCGGCTGACCGCGGCGGACGTGCCGGTGCGCTGCCTGGTGCGCGATCCGCGCCGGCTGAGGGCCGAGCGGGTCCGGGTCCAGATCGCGCTGGGCGACCTGGCCGACCCGCCGTCCTTCCGACACGCGCTACGCGGCGTGGACACGGTCGTCCACCTCGCCTCGGTGATTCGCGACCAGCCGAAGGGATCGATCGAGGAGCTCGCCGGAGTGGCCACGTGGCGGCTGGTGCGCGCCGCCGAGCGCGCCGGAGTGGAGCGCTTCGTGTTCTTCTCCGCCCTCGGGGCCACCACCCGGAGCCGGCCGCGGATGATGCGGGCGAAGGCGATCGCGGAACGGGCCGTGGCCGAGTCCTCGCTTCGACCACACGGTGTTCGCGCCCTCCGCGGTGTATTCGCCCGGCGACCCGTTCCTCACCCTGCTCGAGCGCATGTCGCTGCTGCCCGTGATGCCGATCTCCGGAGCCGGCCGCGCCGCCTTCCAGCCGATGTGGGCCGAGGACGTGGCCGACTGCCTGATGGCGGTGCTGCCCGGAGGGACGCATGCCGAGGAGGCGAGCGGGGCGCGCTACGAGCTGGCCGGGCCCGAGACGCTCACCTACGAGGAGATGGTCCGGATCGTGCTCCGCTCGCTGGGGCGCCGGCGGCCGATCGTCAAGGTCCCGATCCCGATCATGCGCCGCACGCTCAAGCTGGTCGAGCTGCTGACGGGCCCGGCGGCGTTCGCCACCTGGGACGAGGTCGAGCTGCTCGAGATGTCGATGACCTCGCGGCACGGCACGGCCGACGCCGAGCGCCTGGGCGTCTCTCCACGTCCGATGCAGGCCGTTCTAGGCGGGGGCTAGGGCGCGGGGCGCCGGTCGGCCCAGGGGAGCGCCTGCTCGAGCTGGGCGGCGAGCCCGAGGATGACCTCCTCGCGCGCCGGGGGCCCGATCAGCTGCACGGCGGTGGGGAGCCCGTCCTCCCCGTGGTAGAGCGGCAGCGACATCGCCGGCTGGCCGGTGACGTTGAGGAGTGCCGTGAACGGTGTGAAGTAGCCGCTGCGCTGGAAGTGGTCCCAGGGATCGGGACCGCGGCCGTGGACCTCGCCGATCCGCAGCGGCCGCCGGGCGAGCGCCGGCGTCACGACGACGTCGAACGACGCCAACGCGCCCACGAGCGCCCGCGCCATCCCCTCGAGCTTGGCCTGCGAGGCCATGCGAGTGATGCTGTCCAGCGACTTCGCGTGCTCGTACAGCGTCCAGGTCAGCGGCTCCACGTCATCGGCCGTCGGCTCGCGGCCCGTGAGCTGTCCCCCGAGCCAGGTGACGAAGGAGACCTCAGGCCCGAACGAGCGTGTGAAGTCGGGCAGCAGATGGGTGTTGACCCATGGGGGCGTGACCTCCTCGACGTCGTGCCCGAGCGATTCGATCAACGCCGCGGCGTCACGCGCCGCCTGCTCGCACACCGGGTCGACCTCGGCATCGTCGAGCGGCGAGGCGAGTGCGAGCCCGACTCGGAGCCGGCCCGGGTCCTGGCGAACGAGCTCGGCGTAGGGCGCCGCCGGCGGCGGGGCCCAGGTGGCGTCGCCGGGCTCATAGCCCTCGAGCAGATCGAGCATCTCCACGGCGTCGGCCACCGTGCGGGTGAGGGCGCCGTCGGTCACGAGGAAGCTGTGGCCGCCGTCGGGCCCGACCGAGACCCGGCCCCGGGCCGGCTTCAGCCCCACCAGGCCGCAGCACGCGGCCGGGATCCGGATCGATCCGCCACCGTCGTTGCCGTGCGCCACCGGCACCATGCCGGCGGCCACCGCGGCGGCGGCACCGCCGCTGGAGCCGCCCGGCGTGCGTTCGAGATCCCAGGGGTTACGCGTGGCGCCGAACCGCCGCGACTCGGTGGTGGGGAGGATCCCCATCTCGGGCAGCGTGGTCTTGCCGACGATCACGAAGCCGGCCTCGCGCAGGCGCCGCACCAGGAAGCTGTCGTGGCCGGGGACGAGATCGCGCCACAGGTCGCTGCACATCGTGATCGGCATCCCCGCCACCGCGCGGTTGTCCTTGATCGCGATCGGGACGCCGGCGAAGGGCCGTGGGTCGCCGGCGTGCACCTCGTCGGCGGCGGCGAGGGCCGAGTCGTGGGCGACGTGGGTGAACGCGTTGATCGTCGGCTGGAGCTCGTCGATCCGCCGCAGCGAGCTCTCGACGAGCTCGCGCGCGGTCAGCTCGCCGGCGCGGATGCGCGCCGCGAGCTCGGTTGGCGATCGAACAGAAGCTCGCTCACGGCGCCCGAACCTACCATTGCTCGATATGCCGCGCATACCGCGGCATATCGAGCACAGCTAGCCTGTGGGCACCCCGGTAGGCCCGATCGCGACACTCACAGGAGACACCACATGACCGCCACCAGCGAAGTGCAGTCAGGCCTCGAGGGCGTAGTCGCCTTCGCGACCGAGATCGCCGAGCCCGACCGCGCGGGCGGCGCGCTCCGCTACCGGGGCGTGAACATCGAGGAGCTGGTCGGCAACGTCCCGTTCGAGCAGGTGTGGGGTCTGCTGGTCGACGGCCGCCTCCTCCCCGGCATGCCCCCGGCCGAGCCGCACCCCTTGCACATCCACTCAGGCGATCCGCGCGTCGACGTGCAGGCGGCGCTGGCCATGCTCGCGCCGCAGTGGGGCTTCAGGCAGCTGATCGACGTCCCCGACGAGGAGGCGCGCGACAACCTGGCCCGGGCCAGCGTGATGGCACTGTCGTTCGTGGCCCAGTCGGCGCGGGGGATCGGCAAGCCGCCCATCCCCCAGCGCGAGGTCGACAAGGCCAAGTCGATCCCCGAGCGATTCCTGATCCGGTGGCGCGGGGAGGCCGATCCCAGGCACGTGGAGGCGATCGACGCCTACTGGATCTCGGCCGCCGAGCACGGGATGAACGCCTCCACGTTCACCGCCCGGGTGGTCGCGTCGACCGGGCGCCGACGTGGCCGCGGCGCTCAGCGCCGCGGTGGGCGCGTTGAGCGGTCCGCTCCACGGCGGCGCGCCCAGCCGCGTGCTGAAGATGCTCGACGACGTGGCCGAGATGGGCGACGCCGATCGCTACGTCAAGGATTTGCTCGACCGCGGCGAGCGCCTGATGGGCTTCGGCCATCGCGTGTACCGCGCCGAGGATCCTCGGGCCAAGGTTCTCCGGGAAACCGCCCGCCGGATCGGCGCGCCGCGCGTCGAGGTCGCCGAAGCGCTCGAGGAGGCGGCCCTCGCCGAGCTGCACGCACGCCGGCCCGACCGCGTGCTCGCCACCAACGTCGAGTTCTGGTCGGCCGTCGTGCTCGACTTCGCCCAGGTTCCCCCGGAGCTGTTCACGCCGATGTTCACCTGTGCGCGCACCGCCGGCTGGTCGGCCCACATCATGGAGCAGAAGCGTGAAGGCCGGCTGATCCGCCCGACCGCCAAGTACGTCGGCCCCGCCCCGCGCCCGCTCTCGGACCTCAGAGACTGACGCCGCGCCAGCTCGATCCTCAGGCGCTCGGCGACCACATCGATCGCCTCTACCGGGCGGCCTGGGGACTCACCGGCTCGCGCGAGGAGGCCGAGGATCTGGTGCAGGAGACGTTCGCGCGCGTGCTGCGCAAGCCCCGCCTGCTGCGCTCCGAGGACGACCTGGGATACCTGCTCCGCGTGCTGCGCAACACGTACTTCAGCCAGCGGCGCACCCAGTCGCGCCGGCCCCAGACGACCCCGTTGCCGGAGGAGCTCGACCGCGTCGAAGACCCCGCCGCGCTCCAGCCTGAGGCGCGCGTCGAGTCCGCCGAGCTCTACCAGGCGATCTCCGAGCTGCCCCCCGACTTCCGTGACGCGCTGGTGGCGATCGACGTCGTCGGCCTCTCCTACCGCGAGGCGGCGCGGGCCTTGAAGGTCCGCGAGGCGACGATCACCACGCGTCTGCATCGAGCCCGCCAGCGCGTGGCCCGCGCCCTCGTCGGCGAGCGTCTCTAAGCGCGTGGCCGGGTGCCAGGCCGCGAGGCCCTGGAGCACCGCCGGCGCCACATCGTGCGCCGTGGACAGGATGCAGGTGTGGTTGCCCCGCTGCCAGGTCACGACCTCGCGGCCGTTCGCGGTCAGCGTGCGCAGCTCCAGTCCGCCGAGATAGCTCACCGGCGCGCGCGGCTGGGCAAGCGCGGGCGTGCTCACGATCGTGTACGCGATCTTTGCGCTTCCCCACTGGTAGAAGACGGTGGTCATCCTGCGACCGTCGATCGTGTCGTTGCGCTGCCCGGTCGCGTGCCACCCGGTCGAGGACCAGTTGGGGAAGTACACCTCCTGCACGTCGCTGCCGAGCCGTGCTGCTCGGCGCCTCGGGATCGGGCGCCGGCGCCGGCTGCGCCGGGCCGAGCGTCGCCACCGCGCTCGCCTGGACGAGCGTCGGCGCGCTGCCGGGAAGAACGAGCACGATCGCCGCCACCACCGCGGCCACGGCACCGGCCAGTCCGGTCGACCAGCCGAGCCGGCGCCGCGCCACCGCCCGCGCCCGGGGCCGCGCGGCCTCGAGCCGCGCGCGCAGCCGCTCGGGCGCGCGCTCGGAGCTGCGGCACGTCGCGCAGGAGCTCGACCACGCGGCGCTCCCGCTCGATACAGCGAGTGCGCTCAGGCGAGGCCTCCACCCACGCCTGAATCTCGGCTCGGCGGGCAGGGTCGATCGAGCCGTCGGCGAGCGCCGAGAGATCGGCCGCCTCGCGCTCCGTGAGCTCCGAATTGTCGGCGGGTGCAGACATCTGCGTTCAGGTTAATGACGCGATCGGGGCGCGAAAAGTTCCCGACCGGCGCCGGGACCCGGCCTATCCGCGGTAGGCGTCGCGCACGTACTCCGCCACCATGCGCGTGGCGCAGAAGCGGGGGCCGAGCGCCGCCAGCGAAGCGCGCATCCGATCGAGCCATGCGGCCGGCGGCGAGCCGCCGTAGAAGGCCGGCAGGACCTCTTCGCCGAGGACGCGGTGAAGCGCGTCGGCGTCGCGCTCGTCCTGGGCGTGGTGATCGTGGTCGACCTCGCCGGACAGGCCCCAGCCGAGCGACGGGTCGCAGCCCTCGGCCCACCAGCCGTCGAGCACGCTCAGCTGAAGCCCGCCGTTCATGGCCGACTTCATCCCGCTCGTGCCGCTGGCCTCCAGCGGCGGGCGCGGCAGGTTCAGCCACACGTCGCAGCCCTGGACGAGCAGCGCGGCCGAGGCCAGGTCGTAGTCGTCGAGGAACACACGCGCTCTCCGATGATCCGGGCGTACTTCATCCCGAACAGCCGCTGCACCGTCCGCTTGGCCTCGTCGTCGCGGGGGTGCGCCTTGCCCGCGAGGACGACCTGGACCGGATGCTCGCCCCCGAGCAGCTCGAGCGTGCGCTCGGGATCGCGGGTCAGCAGCTCGAGCCGCTTGTAGGTCGCCACCCGCCGGGCGAAGCCGATCGTCAAGACCCCGGGGTCGAACGCGCGCGCCGCGGCGTCCACGTACTCGGGAAGATCGCCGCGCGCCAGGCGGTCGGTCGCGCTCCGCTCACGCAGGAACTCGATCAGCGCGCGCGCGCTGGCGCTCGCGCACGTCCCACAGCTCGGCGTCGGGGATGCTGCGCACCGGCTCCCAGGTGGCCGGGTCGGCCGCGCGCTGCGAACCAGTCCTCGCCCAGGTGGCGGTCGAGCAGCTCGCGCATCGGCGCGCCGATCCAGGTCGGGACGTGCACGCCGTTGGTCACGTGGCCGATCGGAACCTCGTCGACCGGGCGCTCGGGCCAGAGCGCCTGCCACATCTCGCGCGCCACCTCGCCGTGGCGGCGGCTGACCGCGTTCGCGGCGCGGCTCATGCGCAGCGCGGCCTGGGTGACGCCGAACGGCTCGTGCTCGTCCTCGGGCCGGGTGCGCCCGGCCTCGACCAGCTTGTCCGGGTTCGATCGACAGCTCCGCCATCAAGCCCGGACACCGCTCGCTCGAGCTGCTCGACCGGGTAGGTGTCGTTCCCGGCCGGCACCGGCGTGTGCGTGGTGAACACGGTGCGCTCGCGCGCCTCGGCGAGCGCGGCCTCCAGCGACTCGCCGCCGCGCATCAGCTCGCCCGCGAGCTCGACCGGCGCCAGCGCGGCGTGGCCCTCGTTGAGGTGGAGCACGCTGGGCTCGATCCCGAGCGCCCGCAGCGCCCGCACGCCGCCCGCGCCGAGCAGGATGTACTGGGCCAGGCGGATGCTCGAGTCCGACTCGTACAGCCGGGCGGTGATCCAGCGCTCGCGCGCGCCGTTGCCGGGCACGTCGGTGTCGAGCAGGAACAGCGGGATCCGGCCGACGTCGATCCGCCAGATCTGCGCGCGCACCTCGCGGTCGTAGATCGGCACGGTGATGGTCAGCGGCTCGCCGCCGTCGGCGGTGACGAGCGCGGCCGGCAGGCGCGCCGGGTCGGTGTCCAGCCAGTACTCGTGCTGCCATCCGCTGGCGTCGATGCGCTGGCGGAAGTAGCCCTTGCGGTACATGAGCCCGACCGCGACCAGCGGCACCGCGCTGTCGGAGGCCTCCTTGACGATGTCGCCGGCCAGCGCGCCGAGCCCGCCCGAGTACACCGGCAGCGAGACGTGGATTCCGTACTCGGCGCACAGGAACGCGACCGGGTGCTCGGGATCGATCGCCGTCGCGAACGGGCGCTCCAGGTCGGCCGACGATCCGCGACTCGAGCGCCGCCGCCCGCTCCAGCAAGTCCATCGTCGGCGGCCGCGCGCCGCAGCGTGCGGTTGCTCACCTCCTGAAGCAGACGCACCGGGTTGCGGCACGCACAGCTCGAAGCGCTCGGGATCGACGCGACGCGAACAGCTCGTGGCCGCCCGGCGTCCACGACCAGCGGTAGTTGTAGGCCAGCCGCGCGAGCGGCGCGAGCGCGTCGGGGAGGCGCTCGGCCAGATCCGACGGCCGCACGGCGCACGTCCTCGCGGCCGTCGTTCAGGGTGACCCTGCCCTGGTCCACGCCCGGATTATCACCGAACCGCGTCGACGGCCTAACCGCCTGCAGCGCGGTTGCGCTTCAATCCCCGCGCATGCCTGCGCAAACCCCGCGGTCGCCCGACTGCCGGCTCGGGGTGCTCGCGTTCGGCGACTCGATCACCAACGGCGGCGGCGAGCTTCAGTGGGGGGTGGCGCTGCAGTCGTGGGCGCTGTGGGTGGCGCGCGGCCTCGGGATGCCCTACTCCGGGCTACGCCGTCGACGGCGCGCGGGCGAGCGACGTCGTCGCCGAGCAGATCCCGGCCTTCGAGCGCACCGCCGAGCCCGAGGCGCGCTATGACCTGGGCTGCCTGTACATCGGGGTCAACGACGTGCGCGCGCATCGACTGGGATCCGGAGGGGTTCGAGCGCGACTACCGGGCCGCGCTGGAGACCCTCGGCCGGCGCAGCGACCGCGTCCTCACCGCCACCGCGCCGCTCGACCTGGGGCGTCCCGCGCGCCGGCGCCAAGGTGCGCGACCTGAACGCGATCATCGAGCGCGTGGCGCGGGAGCACGGCGCGCTGGTCACCGACCTGAGCGACTTCAGGGGCCGCAACCTGGTGATGACCGACCACGTCCACCCCACCGCGTTCGGCCAGATCGCAATCGCCGAGCGCGCGCTGGAGACGCTGGCCGGCGGCCGGACTGCCGGCCAAGGTCCACCCCTCGACGCTGATCAACTACGAGACCACGCGCTGGAGGCGACTGCGCGGCGATCTCACCTACGCCTACCGGCACACCAAGACGAGCGTGAGGGCGACCTACGTGTTCGCCAGGGCGCGCATCAACCCGGACTGCAGTCGCCCCGCCGCCTCCGTCACCTCGCGCAGGCGGCTCGCCAGCACCGGAGTGAGCGCGCCCGGCTCCATCCGCCAGCGCCAGCTCGTCCCGATCGCGCCCTGGCTGGTTCATCCGCGCCTCGCTGTCCAGGCCGAGCACGTCCTGAGCCTGGATCATCGCCACGCGCGCCGGCGAGGCGAAGGCGAGCCGGATCAGCGACCACCAGGGCTCGTGCTCGCGCACGCCATGCTCGGCGAACACCTCGTCGACCGCGAGCTGCTCGCGCGCGTCGAGCGAGTCGTACCAGCCCCGCGCCGTGTCGTGGTCGTGGGTGCCGGTGTAGACGATCCGGTTCTCGACGTGGTTCTCGAACCGGTGCGGGTTGTTCGGGTCGCTCGGGTCGAACCCGAACTGGAGCACGAGCATCCCGGGCAGCCCGAGCTCGTCGCGCAGCGCCTCCACCGGCGGCGTGATCACGCCGAGGTCCTCGGCCACGAACGGCAGCGACGCCGAGCTCGTCCTCGACGGCGCGGAACAGGGCGTGCCCGGGCCCGCGCTTCCAGTGCCCGTTCACCGCGGTGCGGTCGCCCTCCGGCACGGCCCAGTAGGAGACGAAGCCGCGGAAGTGGTCGATCCGAGCCACGTCGAACAGCTCGAGCGTGCGGCGCAGGCGCTCGACCCACCAGCGGTAGCGCCGGCGGCGGATGGCCGGCCAGTCGTACAGCGGGTTGCCCCACAGCTGCCCGGTGTCCGAGTAGGCATCGGGCGGCGCGCCGGCCACGAAGCCCTCCTGGAAGAGCTCGGGGTGCGCGCGGTGGTCGGCGCTCCCCGGCGCGACGTAGATCGCCACATCGCCCAGCAGGCGTACCCCCCGCTCGGAGGCGTACGAGCGCAGCGCCGCCCATTCGCGGTCGAAGCGGACCTGGTCGGCCACCGCGCCTCGGCGCGAGAAGCGCTCCCAGTCGCCGATCCAGAACGCCTCCCGCTCGCGGAAGCGCTCGATCTCCTCCTCGGAGACCTCGGCGTGCGGGTCGGCCAGCAGGCCGGGCCAGGCGGCGAACGCCGAGCGCGCCTTGTACGGCGAGCCGTGGCGGTCCGGCGGCCCGAGCGGCAGCACCTGCCACCAGGACTGGCCCGCCTCGGCCAGCCAGTCGACGAACTCGTAGGCTTCCCTTCCCAGGCGGCCGCCAGGCAGCGATGTCAGGTGGAGTTGCACTCCGGAGGATCGAGGCAGCGCATTCACTTCCCGCGTGTTTACCCACTGCGCGCTCCCGGATACTGTCGTAGTGTGAGCGTCCGCTCCCTCGATCTGGATCCCCATGCCCGAAACCAAAGTCAAGCCTGCGGGCAACGCCACGCGTGCCCGACGCGCGAAGAAGGATCCGCCCCCGCGGATCGAGATCCAGCTGCCGGCGCCGGCGGTGGACGGCGGCCGCTTCGCCGCCAAGCGCTGCGTCGGGCGACACGCGTCGAGGTCTCGGCCGACATCTTCCGCGACGGCCACGACCTGCTGCGCGCGGTCGTCCGCTACCGCGGCCCCGACGACGCCGACTGGCGCGAGGCCGAGCTGCGGCGCATCGACGCCCATCTCGGCGGCGTGCGCTGGAGCGGCGCCTTCACGGTCGACCGGATGGGGCGCTGGGAGTACACGTTCGAGGCGTGGACCGACGTGTTCGGGACCTGGCGCGACGAGCTGGCCCGCAAGGTCGCGGCCGACCAGCACGACCTCGCCGGCGAGATGTCCGAGGGCGTGCTGCTGCTCCAGGCCGCGGCGGCGAGCGCCGGCGCCGCCGCGTCGCGACCGCGCGGTGATCGAGCACGCGCTCCAGCACGCTCGAGGACGAGCGCCGTGCCCGAGAACGCCAAGCACGACGTGGCGCTCGGGCCCGAGCTGTTCGCCGCGGTCGAGCGCACCCAGGAGCGCCACGGCGCGTGACGCTGCCCGAGCCGCTGGCCGTCGAGGTCGACCGCGTGCGCGCGCGCTTCGGGTCCTGGTACGAGATGTTCCCGCGCTCCTGGGGCGGGCTGGCGGGCGTCGAAGCCCAGATCCCGCGCCTGGCCGAGCTCGGCTTCGACGTCGTCTACCTGCCTCCGATCCACCCGATCGGGCACACCAACCGCAAGGGGCGCGACAACGCGCTCGTCGCGGGCCCGAGCGATCCGGGCTCGCCCTGGGCGATCGGCGACGAGAACGGCGGCCACGAGGCGGTCCACCCCGAGCTCGGCACGATCGAGGACGTCCGGTCGCTGACCGCGACGGCACGCGAGCACGGCATCGACATCGCGCTCGACTTCGCGATCCAGTGCTCCGCCGACCATCCGTGGCTGCACGAGCATCCCGGAGTGGTTCCACCGCCGCCCCGACGGGACGCTCAAGTACGCCGAGAACCCGCCCAAGCGCTACCAGGACATCTACAACGTCAACTGGGAGTCGCCCGACTGGCAGGGCCTGTGGCATGCCCTGCGCGACGTGATGCTGCAGTGGGTGGAGTGCGGGGTGAAGGTGTTCCGCGTCGACAACCCGCACACCAAGCCGTTCGAGTTCTGGCGCTGGCTGATCGGAGAGGTCCACGCGCGCGACCGCGAGGTGGTGTTCCTGGCCGAGGCGTTCACCCGCCGCTCGGTGATGCGCCACCTGGCCAAGATCGGCTTCAGCCAGTCCTACACGTACTTCACCTGGAAGAACGCGCGCTGGGAGCTGACCGAGTACGTCTCGGAGCTGGCGTACTCCGGCGAGCAGGAGTACTTCCGCCCCAACTTCTTCGCCAACACGCCCGACATCCTGCACGAGTACCTGCAGCACGGTGGCGCGCCGGCGTTCGAGGCGCGGCTCGTCCTCGCCGGGACGCTCAGCCCGAGCTACGGCATCTACTCGGGCTACGAGCACTTCGAGAACGTGGCGGTGCGCGAGGGCTCCGAGGAATACCTGCATTCGGAGAAGTACGAGATCAAGCAGCGCGCGCTCGACGGTCCGCTGCTGCCGATGGCACAGCGCCTGAACCTACATTCGGCGCGAGAATGCCGCGCTTCAGCACCTATCCAACGTGACCTTCCTCGACACCGCCAACGACGCCCTGATCGCCTATGCCAAGCAATCCCCGGGCAACACGATCGTCACGATCGTGAACGTCGATCCCCACCAGATGCAGGAGGGCGTGGCCGTGATCCCGGCAAGCCTCGGGCTGGCGCCCACCTTCACCGTCCACGACCTCCTGAGCGACGAGCGCTACCAGTGGCGGATCGGGCCCAACTTCGTCCGCCTGCAACCCGGTATCCGCCAGGCGCACGTCCTCCGCGTGGAGCACTGAGTGGCCGGCCCGCCCACGCTGACGCATCTGATCGCGGCCGAGCGCCCGCAGGCGCGCGCCGACGGCCGCGACGACGCCGGCGCACCGCGCCGCACGCGCAGGCCCGCCAGTGGTTCGAGGCCGAGCCGCTGTGGTTCAAGCGCGCGGTGTTCTACGAGATCCACATCCGCGCCTTCTTCGACGCCAACGGCGACGGGTCGGGCGACTTCCGCGGGCTGACCGAGAAGCTCGACTACCTCCAGTGGCTGGGCATCGACTGCATCTGGCTGCTGCCGTTCTACGCCTCGCCCCTGCGCGACGGCGGCTACGACATCGCCGACTTCACCCAGGTCCACCCCGACTACGGCACGGTCGACGACGTCCACGAGTCTGATCGACGCCGCCCACGCGCGGCGGATCCGGGTGATCGCCGACCTGGTCATGAACCACACCTCGAGCGACCACCCCTGGTTCCAGGAGTCGCGCTCGAGCCCGGACAATCCCAAGCGCGACTGGTACGTGTGGTCGGAGACGGTGCACCGCTACGAGGAGGCGCGGATCATCTTCCTCGACACCGAGACCTCCAACTGGACGTGGGACGAGACAGGCCGGCGCCTACTACTGGCACCGCTTCTTCTCCCACCAGCCCGACCTCAACTACGACAACCCCGAGGTCCAGGAGGCGATGCTCGACGTCCTGCGCTTCTGGCTCGACCTCGGGCTCGACGGGTTCCGCCTGGACGCCGTCCCGTACCTGTACGAGCGCGAAGGGACGAACGGCGAGAACCTGCCCGAGACGCACGCCTACCTGAAGCGCGTCCGGCGCGAGGTCGAGGAGCGCTACCCCGATCGCGTGCTGCTCGCCGAGGCCAACCAGTGGCCGGCCGACGTGGTCGAGTACTTCGGCGACGGAGACGAGTGCCAGATGGCATTCCACTTCCCGGTCATGCCACGCATGTTCATGGCCGTGCGACGCGAGGAGGCCGTCCCGATCTACGAGATCCTCGAGCAGACGCCGCAGATCCCGGAGAGCTGTCAGTGGGGCCTGTTCCTGCGCAACCACGACGAGCTGACGCTCGAGATGGTGACCGACGAGGAGCGGGACTACATGTACACCGAGTACGCCAAGGACCCGCGGATGAAGATCAACCTGGGGATCCGCCGGCGCCTGGCCCCGCTGCTCGACAACGGCCGCGACGAGATCGAGCTGATGACCGCGATCATGTTCTCGCTCCCGGGCTCGCCCGTCCTCTACTACGGCGACGAGATCGCCATGGGCGACAACGTGTTCCTGGGCGACCGCGACGGCGTTCGCACGCCGATGCAGTGGACCGGCGACCGCAACGGCGGCTTCTCGCGCGCTGACTTCGCGCAGCTCTACGCGCCGCCGCTGATGGACCCGGTGTACGGCTTCCAGGCGGTGAACGTCGAGGCCCAGCTGCGCACGCCCACCAGCCTGCTGCGCTGGATGCACCGCTTCATCGCGCTGCGCAAGGAGCATCCGGTGTTCGGCTTCGGCACCTACGAGCCGATCGAGCCCTCCAACCAGCGGATCTTCGCCCACATCCGGCGCTTCGAGGACGACCTCGTGCTGTGCGTGCACAACCTCGCGCGCTCGGCCCAGGCGGTGGAGCTCGACCTGAGCGCCTTCGAGGGGCGCTATCCGGTGGAGCTGTTCGGTAACTCGCGCTTTCCGCGGATCGGCGAGCTGCCCTATCTGCTGACGCTGGCGCCGCGCGGCTTCTACTGGTTCGCGCTCGTCGAAGAAGAGAAGCCAGAGAGCGAATGACCGAGCCGACGCAAGTCCCGGTGGCCGAGATCCGGCAGTGCCTCGACGAGGAGAGCCTGCGCGACTGGGTCCAGCATCAGCGCTGGTACGCGTCGAAGTCGCGCACGGTGGCCGGCATCGAGATCGTCGAGGCGGTCGCGCTGCGCGACGAGCCGCCGCTGTTCCTCGCGCTCGTCCAGACGCGCTTCGCCACCGGGACGCACGAGCTCTACCAGCTCCCGCTGCTGCTGCGCTCGAGCGAGGACCCGGTGACCGAGCAGGCGATCGCCCGGACCAAGGACTGGACGGCGTACGACGCACTGGCCGAGCCGGCGCGGCTGATCGAGCTCGTGCTGCGGATGGACCGCGGCGACGAGCTCGAGGCGACGGAGGGACAGCTCAGCTTCCACCGCGCCAACGGCGTGGCCACCGTGAACGAGGACGCCGGCGTGCGCGCGATGGGCGTGGAGCAGTCGAACTCGTCGCTGGTGATCGACGATCAGCTCGTGCTCAAGGTGTTCCGCAAGCTCGAGCCGGGGATCAACCCGGAGCTCGAGATGCTGCGCTTCCTCACCGCCCACCGGTTCCCGAACATCGCCCCGCTGCACGGCTGGTACGAGTACGACGGGCAGGCGCTGGCCGCCACGCTCGGCGTGGCCCAGCAGTTCCTGCCCGGCGCCACCGGCGGGTGGGAGCTGGCCCTGGAGCGCATCGTCGTCCGATCCCGACTGGTTCCTCGATCAGCTCGGCAGCCTCGGCGCGGTGACCGCGCAGATGCACAACGCCCTGGCGATGGACGCCAGCGATCCCGCGTTCGCTCCCGAGGAGCCGAGTCAGGAGGCGCTGTCGCTGCTCACCGCCACCGTCGACGAGGACATCGAGCGGATCTTCCTGCGCCTGCCCGACGACGAGCGCCTGGCTCCGATCGCCGGCCGCGGGCAGGATGTGCGCGAGCGCCTGGCCGCGCGGGCGCAGATCGGCGTCAGCGGCCGGGTGATCCGGACCCACGGCGACTACCACCTGGGGCAGACCCTGTACAGCCCCCGCGGCTGGGTGATCATCGACTTCGAGGGCGAGCCCGCGCGTCCGCTGCCCGAGCGCCGCCAGAAGCGCTCGCCTCTGCGCGACGTGGCCGGCATGCTGCGCTCGTTCGCCTACGTCACCTCGGCGGTGGAGATCCTGCGCCACGCGCAGGCCCCGCCCGAGTTCGAGGATCGCGCCCGCGAGCGCTTCCTCGACGCAGTACTTCGCCGCGATCGATCCCACGCTGCTGCCGGCGGGCGAGGCGGCGCTGACCAACCTGCTGTCGATCTTCGAGCTCGAGAAGGCGATCTACGAGCTCCGCTACGAGCTCGACAACCGCCCCGCCTGGGTTCCCATCCCGGTTGCGGGTATCCGCCGACTGGTGGACTCCGCATGACCGTGCCGACCGAAGAGCTCGACGCGCTGGTACATCGCCAGCACTCCAATCCGCACGCCGTCCTCGGGGCCCATGCCGAGAACGGCGGCGTCGTGATCCGCGCGCTCCGTCCCGCGGCGTGCGAGATCAAGGCCCACGTCGACGGCGGCGAGACGTCGCGCTCGAGCAGATCCACGCCGGGCGGCGTGTTCGAGGGACACGTCGAGAAGGCCGAGCTGCCGCTGCGCTACCAGCTCGAGGTCGACTACGGCAACGCCGGCAACTTCACGATCGACGACCCGTACTCGTTCGCGCCCACGCTCGGCGAGCTCGACCTGCACCTGATCGCCGAAGGGCGCCACGAGGAGATCTACGAGAAGCTCGGCGCGCACGTACGCGAGCACGAAGGGGCCCAGGGCACGGCATTCGCGGTGTGGGCGCCCGCGGCGCACGCCGTCAGCGTGGTCGGTGACTTCAACTCCTGGGACGGGCGGCTGCACGGGATGCGCTCGCTCGGTTCGACCGGGATCTGGGAGCTGTTCCTGCCCGGAGTCGAGCCGGGGGCCCGCTACAAGTACGAGATCCTCGCCGCCGACGGCGAGCTCAAGCTCAAGGCCGACCCGTACGCGTTCGAGACCGAGGTGCCGCCGAAGACCGCGTCGGTGGTGAGCCAGACGGCTCACCGGTGGAACGACGCCGACTGGCTCGCGCAGCGGACCGAGCAGCAGCCACTGTCGAGCCCGATGTCGATCTACGAGGTCCACCTCGGCTCCTGGCGCCTGAACTCGCTCGAGGACAACCGCCCGCTCTCCTACCTCGAGCTGGCCGACGAGCTGTCGGCCTACGTGAGCGACATGGGCTTCACCCACGTCGAGCTCCTGCCGGTGATGGCGCATCCGTTCTCCGGCTCATGGGGCTACCAGGTCACCGGCTACTTCGCACCGACACCGCGCTACGGCTCACCCGACGACCTGCGCCAGTTCGTGGACCGGATGCACGCCAACGGCATCGGGCTGATCCTCGACTGGGTGCCGGCGCACTTCCCGCGCGACGAGTTCGCGCTGGCGCGCTTCGACGGCACCGCTCTGTACGAGCACGCCGACCCGCGCCGGGGCGCGCACCCGGACTGGGGCACGCTCGTGTTCAACTACGGCCGTCACGAGGTGCGCAACTTCCTGATCTCGAACGCGCTCTTCTGGCTGCGCGAGTACCACATCGACGGCATCCGCGTCGACGCCGTGGCCTCGATGCTGTACCTGGACTATTCGCGCCGCGAGGGCGAATGGGTCCCGAACGAGTTCGGCGGCCGGGAGGACCTCGATGCCGTGGCCTTCCTCAAGGAGCTCAACGAGGTGATGTACGCACGCGAGCCCGGCATCATCTCGGCCGCGGAGGAGTCAACGGCGTGGCCGGGGGTATCAAGGCCGACGTACCTGGGCGGCCTCGGCTTCGGCTTCAAGTGGAACATGGGGTGGATGCACGACACGCTCGCGTACTTCCAGCAGGACCCGATCTACCGCCGCTACCACCACCACGAGCTCACCTTCAGCCTGATGTACGCGTTCAGCGAGAACTTCATCCTGCCCCTCTCGCACGACGAGGTCGTGCACGGCAAGGGATCGCTGTACACGAAGATGCCCGGCGACCGCTGGCAGAAGATGGCCAACCTGCGGACGCTGTACGCCTACATGTGGGCCCACCCGGGCAAGAAGCTCCTGTTCATGGGCTCGGAGTTCGCGCAGGAGGCGGAGTGGAGCGAGGCCCGCTCGCTGGACTGGCATCTGCTCGAGACGCGCGAGCACGCCGGCATCCAGGCGCTCGTGCGCGACCTCAATCGGCTCTACAAGTCAGAGCCGGCGCTGTGGGAGGTCGACGCCGATCCGAGCGGGTTCTGGTGGCTCGAGCCCAACGACGCCGACAACAACGTGCTCGCCTTCGCCAGGCAGTCACGCGGCGGCGAGCGGGTGGCCGTGTTCGTGGCCAACCTGTCCCCCATGCCGCGCAGCGGCGTACCGGCTCGGCCTGCCGCGCGCCTGCCGCTGGAAGGAGGCGATCAACACCGACTCGACCTTCTACGGCGGCAGCGACATGGGCAACCTCGGCGGCGTCGCGCCGGAGCCGATCCCGTGGCACGGACAGCCCGTGTCGGCCGAGATCACGCTGCCCCCGCTCGCCGGTATCTGGCTCGTTCCCGATGAGTGAGGCCCGGACGCGCATGCGTCCGGCAGCTGAGGCGGGCGAGGGGGCTCACTACCCGTGGGAGCGTCGGCTGGGCGCGCGCGTGCTCGACGACGGCCGGACGGAGTTCCGCGTGTGGGCGCCGCGTGCGGAGTCGGTGGCGGTTCGGCTCGGCGACGCTCGCGACGTTGCGCTCGATGACGCCGGATACGGCGTACGCGAGGCGGTCGTGGAGGTGAGCGCGGGCGAGGACTACCAGTTCGTGCTCGACGGCGGCGAGGTGTATCCCGATCCGTGCTCGCGCTGGCAACCCGAGGGGTTGCGTGGCCCCTCGCGCGTGGTGGCGGTCGACGCCGGTCGCTTCGCTCGTGAACCCGCCGGCGCTCGATCAGCACGTCATCTACGAGCTGCACATCGGGACGTTCACGGCGGAGGGCACGTTCGCGGCCGCCGCGCGCGAGCTTCCCGGGCTCGCGCAGCTCGGGATCACGGCGATCGAGATCATGCCCGTCGCGGAGTTCCCCGGCCGCCACGGATGGGGCTACGACGGCGTCTATCTGTCCGCCGCCCAGTCCTCCTACGGCGGTCCGCACGAGCTCGCCTCGCTCGTCCGAGCCGCTCACGACGCAGGGTTGGCGGTGATCCTCGACGTGGTCTACAACCACGTGGGCGCATCGGGCACGCCGGCGCTCGAGGCGTTCGGTCCGTACTTCACCGAGAAGTACGAGACGCCGTGGGGCCGCGCCATGAACTACGACGACGCCGAATGCGATCCGGTTCGCGAGTGGGTGATCCAGAGCGCCGAGGGCTGGGTGCGCGACTTCGGCATCGATGGGCTGCGCCTGGATGCGATCTGGGCCATCTTCGACTCGAGCGCCGAGCACATCGTCGCCGCGGTGGCCCGCCGTGTGCACGAGATCAACCCGAGCGCGCTCGTGATCGCCGAGAGCGGGCTCAACGACCCACGCGTGATGCGCGCCCGTGAGCGCGGCGGCTACGCCTGCGACGCCACCTGGGCCGACGACTTCCACCATTCGCTGCGCACGCTGGTGACCGACGAGCACGACGGCTACTACTCCGAGTTCGGCCATGTGGCGCAGCTGGCCAAGGCGTTCCATCGCCCGCACGTGCACGACGGGGAGTACTCGAGCTTTCGCCGGCGGCGCTTCGGCGCGCCGGCCGACGACGTCGCGCCCGAGCAGTTCGTCGTCTTCTCGCAGGACCACGACCAGGTCGGCAACCGCGCCTACGGCGACCGGATGCCGGCGGCGGCGCGGCCGCTGGCGGCCCTCTGCACGCTGCTCTCGCCGTTCGTCCCGATGCTGTTCATGGGCGAGGAGTACGGCGAGGAGGCGCCGTTCCAGTTCTTCTCCGACCACATCGACGACGAGATCGCCGAGGCCACGCGCGACGGCCGGCGCCGGGAGTTCGAGGCGTTCGCCGAGTTCGGCGGTGAGATCCCCGATCCGCAGGACGTGGCGACGTTCGAGCGCTCGAAGCTCACGCGGCGCGGCGATCCCGCGATCCAGCGGCTGTACGTGGACCTGCTGGCGACGCGCCGGAGGATCGGCGGCGCCGGCGACGCCGGAGCTGATCGACTTCGACGAGGACGAGCGCTGGCTGCGCGTGCGGCGCGGCGGGCTCGACCTCGTGTGCAACTTCGCCTCCGAGCCGCGGCAGGTTCCGTGCGCCGGCTCGACGGTCGCGCTGGCGACCGCGTCCGCGGAGCTCGGCGACGGCCACGTCACGCTCTCGCCGCTGTCGGGGGCAGTGGTCGCATGAGCGAGCAATGGCCGGGCCGGCCGTTCCCGCTCGGTGCGACGTGGGACGGCGAGGGAACGAACTTCTCGATCTTCACCGAGCACGCCGAGCGCGTGGAGCTGTGCCTGTTCGACGACGACGAGTCGAGACGCGGGTCGAGCTGGCGCCGCCGGCGCGCGCTCAACTGGCACATCGTACCTGCCCGGGGTGGGCCCCGGGCAGCGCTACGGCTACCGCGTCCACGGCCCGTACGCGCCGCACGACGGTCACCGCTTCAATCCGGCCAAGCTGCTGATCGATCCCTACGCCAAGGCGATCGACGGGATGGTGGACTGGGCGCACGACGCCAACGTCCTCCCGTACGTGCCCGAGCCGGAGGCAGGGGACGAGGCGGACCTCGAGCTCGACGACGAGGACGACGCGGCGGCGATGCCGAAGTCGGTGGTGATCGACGACCAGTTCTGGTGGGAGGACGATCGCCCGCCGCAGATCCCGTTCGCGGACACGGTCATCTACGAGACCCACGTCAAGGGCTTCACGATGCGCCACCCCGAGGTCCGGGAGGACCTGCGTGGCACCTACGCCGGCCTGGCCTCGGACCCGGCGATCGCCTACCTCAAGGACCTCGGCGTGACCGCGGTCGAGCTGCTGCCGGTGCACCACATCTCCGACGAGTCGTTCCTGGCCGAGCGCGGCCTGCGCAACTACTGGGGCTACAGCACGATCGGCTACCTGGCGCCCCACTCCGAGTACGCCGCCACCGGCCGGCGCGGCGAGCAGGTGCGCGAGTTCAAGGGGATGGTCAAGGCGCTTCACCGCGCCGGGATCGAGGTGATCCTCGACGTCGTCTACAACCACACCGCCGAGGGCAACCACCTCGGGCCGATGCTGTCGTTCAAGGGCGTCGACAACGCGGCCTACTACCGCCTGGTCCCGGACGACCTCCGTCACTACATGGACTTCACCGGCACGGGCAACTCGCTCAACCCGGTGCACCCGAGCGTGCTGCGGCTGATCATGGACTCGCTGCGCTACTGGGTGATCAACTGCCACGTCGACGGGTTCCGCTTCGACCTCGCCTCCGCCCTGGCGCGCGAGCTCTTCGACGTCGACCGGCTGTCGGCGTTCTTCGACGTGATCCATCAGGACCCGGTGCTCTCCCAGGTCAAGCTGATCGCCGAGCCCTGGGACGTGGGGCCCGGCGGCTACCAGGTCGGCAACTTCCCGGTGCTGTGGTCGGAGTGGAACGGCGTGTACCGCGACTCGATGCGCGACTACTGGCGCGCGCAGTCCAACTGCGGCGAGTTCGCGCAGCGGCTGTCGGGATCGGCCGACCTGTACGAAGCCGACGGGCGCGAGCCGTTCGCCTCGATCAACTTCATCACCGCCCACGACGGGTTCACGCTGCGCGACCTGGTCAGCTACGACCACAAGCACAACGAGGCCAACCTCGAGGACAACCGCGACGGCACCGACGACAACCGGTCGTGGAACTGCGGCGCCGAAGGCGAGACCGACGATCCCGAGATCCTCGCCCTGCGCGGCCGCCAGCAGCGGAACTTCCTGACCACGCTGTTCCTCTCCCAGGGCACGCCGATGCTGCTCGGCGGAGACGAGCTCGACCGCACGCAGGGCGGCAACAACAACGGCTGGTGCCAGGACTCGGAGATCTCCTGGTACGACTGGGACCTGACCCCGCGCGCCGAAGGAGATGCACGAGTTCACGCGCCGGCTGATCCGCCTGCGCCACGAGCATCCGGTGTTCCGGCGCGAGAACTTCCTGCGCGGCGCCGAGGTCGAAGGGCTCCGGCCTGCCCGACGTGTGGTGGTTCCGTCCCGACGGGCTGAAGATGACCCGGCGCGACTGGAACAGCGGCGAGCCCGTGCTCGGCATGTTCCTCAACGGCCGCGAGCTCGACACCCCGGGCCCGCACGGCGAGGACGATCGAGGACGACTCGTTCTTCGTGCTGTTCAACGCGCACTGGGAGGACCGGACGTTCAACCTGCCGCGCCGGCGCTTCGGCGCGCGCTGGGCGCTCGAGCTCACGACCGCGGACCCTGAGGCGCAGCCGGGATCGAGCGAGCACGGCGCGCGCACCGAGGTGCCGGTGATGGCCCACTCGATCGTGATCCTCAAGCGCCTGCGATGAGCGCATCGGGAGGGCCCGAGATGCGGGCGACCTACCGCCTGCAGCTGACGTCTTCGTTCGGCTTCGCGGCCGCGCGCTCACTGGTCCCGTATCTGCGCGACCTCGGCATCTCCCACCTGTACCTGTCGCCCTCGTTCCAGGCGCGGCCGGGCTCCACTCACGGCTACGACGTCGTCGACCCCGGGCGGCTGTCGGATGCGCTGGGCGGCGAGGAGGAGTTCCGCCGTCTGAGCCGCGCGCGCAGCGACGCCGGCCTGGGAATCGTGCTCGACGTGGTGCCCAACCACATGGGCGCCGACGAGGCCAACCGGTTCTGGGCGGACCCGGAGCTGCGCGAGAAGTTCTTCGACGTCGATCCGGTCAGCGGGCGCCACCGGCGGTTCTTCGACATCGACGACCTGGCCGCGATCCGCGTCGAGGATCCGGAGGTGTTCGAGGCCACGCACGCTTACGCGGTCTCCCTGGTGCGCGACGGGTTGATCGACGGGCTGCGGGTCGACCATCCGGACGGCCTGGCCGATCCGGCGGGGTACCTCGCGCGCCTGTCCGAGCGGGGCGTCTCGCACGTGTGGGTGGAGAAGATCCTCGATCCCGGCGAGAAGCTGCGCGACTGGGCCGTGTCGGGAACCGTCGGCTATGAGTTCCTCAACGACGTGTGCGGCCTGTTCGTGGACCCGGCGGGCGAGGGCACGCTGAATGCGCTGTGGGAGCGCGTCTCCGGCGATTCGCGCGGCTTCGGCGAGTGGGCGCTCGAGGCGAAGCTCGAGCAGGCGAGCGGCACCTTCCGGCCCGAGCTGGAGCGGCTGGCGCGGGAGCTGGGCGATCCAGGCGCCGCGTCGACGAGCTGGTCCGCGCTGTGTCCTCGCTGCCCGTGTACCGGACGTACGTGGAGGCCTCGAGCGGCCGGGTGGAGGACGCGGATCGAGAGGCGGTGGCGGCGGCGTCGATGCCGGCCGATCTCGCCCAGCTGCTGCTCTTGGAACGCGAGGCGCCCGCCGCGTTCGTCACGCGGTTCCAGCAGACCACGCCGGCGATCATGGCCAAGGGCGTCGAGGACACCGCGTTCTACCGCTACGGACGGCTGCTGGCTTTGAACGACGTCGGCGGCGATCCGTCGCGGTTCGGCGTGAGCGTGGAGCAGTTCCACGCGGCGAACCTCGAGCGCGCGGAGCGCTTCCCGTTGAACCTGTTGACCACGCAGACCCACGACGCCAAGCGCTCGGCCGACGTGCGCGCGCGCATCGCCGCGCTGTCCGGGGTCGCTGATGAGTGGTCATCGCACGTCTCGCGGTGGTTCGAGGCGACCGAGTCGCTGCGGTCCGGTGGCGCGCCCGACGACGTCGAGCGCTACTTCATCTTCCAGACGCTGGCCGGCGCGTGGCCGATCGAGATCGATCGGTTGGAGGCCTATATGGAGAAGGCGCTGCGCGAGGCCAAGCGCAACACCAACTGGGTCGAGCAGAACACCGAGTGGGAGGACGCGGTCAAGCGCTTCTGCCGCGCGCTGTACTCGCACAGGCCGTTTCTCGAGGACTTCGAGCCGTTCTGCTGGCAGCTCGCCGAGCTGGCCGAGCGGCCCGGGCTCGGGCAGGTCGTGCTCAAGCTGACGGCGCCGGGCGTCCCGGACATCTACCAGGGCGACGAGCTCCACTTCCTGGCCCTCGTCGATCCCGACAACCGGCGTCCGGTCGACTGGGACTGGCGCCAGGCGATGCTCCGCCGGCTGATGGGCGGCTCGCCACCCGACTTCGAGACGCGCAAGATGTTCCTGATCCTCCGCCTGCTCGGTCTCCGCGGCCGGCGGCCGGAGTCGTTCGTCGGCGCGCGCTACGAGCCGCTGGACGCCGGCGATCGCGTCTGCGCGTTCCTGCGCGGCGACGAGGTGATGGTCGCGGTCGCCGTTCGGGGCGAGGTCGGCGACGGAACGCTCGAGGCGCCGCGGGGGCGCTGGCGCGACGTCCTGCGCGGCGACCGAGCGTTCGTTCGACGATCGCGCGCCCTTGGCCGACGTCCTCGGCGAGCACGGCTTCGGCGTGTTCGAGCGTTTGTAGCCCGCTCCCGGTAGGGTCGCCGCGCGCCGATGCGCGTTCTGCTGCTCTCCTGGGAGTACCCGCCCGTGATCGAGGGCGGGCTCGGCCGCCACGTGCGCAAGCTCTCCGAGCACCTGGTCGCGGACGGCGTCGAGGTGCACGTGCTGACCCGCGGCGGCGGCGCGGCTGCCGGCCGAGGAGGAGCGCCACGGCGTGGTCGTGCACCGCGTGCGCGAGCCGCAGTTCCCGAAGGACATGGGCGCGTTCCTGCGCTGGGTCAAGGACATGAACGCCGACATGCGCGCGCGCGGGTTCGAGCTGTGCGAGCGGCTCGAACCTCGACCTCGTCCACTCGCACGACTGGCTCGTGGCGGGCGCCGCGCGCCAGGTCGCTCGCCGCGCCGGCGTGCCGTGGGTGGTCACCGTGCACGCCACCGAGTACGGCCGCCACCAGGGCTGGGTGCAGAACCATCCGCAGTCGCACATCCACGCGGTCGAGCGCTCGATGGTGCGCCGCGCCGATCACGTCATCACCTGCTCGGAGTACATGCAGAGCCACGTGCTCAGAGTGTTCGGCGCGGCTCCGGAGCGACTCACCGCGATCCCCAACGGGATCGACCCGGCGGACCTGGAGCCGGCCGAGGAGGAGGATCTCGCCGCCCTCCGCGCCCGGTTCGCCGGGCCGGTCGGACCGCCTCGTGCTGCTCGTCGGGCGGCTCGTCTACGAGAAGGGCTTTCACCTGGCGCTCGACGCGCTGGCGCCGGTGGTGCGGCGGCTCGGCAACGTCCGCTTCGTCGTCGCCGGGCACGGGCACGGCCGAGGCGGAGCTCAAGCGCCAGGCGCGCCGGTTGCGCCTGACGCGCTACGGGTCGTTCCTCGGCTGGGTGGGCGACGACCAGCTCCACGCGCTCTACCGCGTGGCCGACCTCTGCATCGTGCCCTCGATCTACGAGCCGTTCGGGCTGGTCGCGCTCGAGGCGATGGCGTCGGGCTGCCTGTGCGTCGTCGCCGACACCGGCGGCCTGCGCGAGGTGGTGCCCGGCGACGGCACGGTCGGGCTGCGCTTCCCCGCCCGCGACGCCGGCGCCCTGCGGGAGACCCTCGAGCGAGTCCTGGACGATGACGGTGGCGCGGGCCCAGCTCGTGGCCGAGGCGCGCGAGCACGTGCTGCGCTTCGACTGGGCCGAGGTGGCGCGCCAGACCCAGGGCGTGTACGCGTCGCTCGTCGGGTCGGTCTCGCCGGCGCCGTGAGCGAGCTGCCGCGGCTGCGCCAGGCGGTGGTGGCGGCGCGTTCGCTCGATCCGGTGGCGGAGACGCTGCGGGGGGAGCTGGGACTGGGCGAGCCGTTCCACGATCCTGGCGTGGAGCAGTTCGGGCTGCGCAACGCGGTGTTCGCGCTCGGCGGGACGTTCCTCGAGGTGGTCTCGCCGATCCGGGAGGGCACTTCCGCCGGGCGCTTGCTGGATCGGCGCGGCGGCGACTGCGGCTACATGCTGATGTTCCAGGTCGCCCGAGCTCGCGGATGCCCGGGCGCGCGCGGCGACGCTGGGCCTGCGCGAGGTGTTCGAGGTCGCGCTCCCCGAGATCGCGGAGGTGCACCTGCACCCGGCGGACACGCGCGGTGCGATCGTGTCGCTGAGCGAGCCCCGGCCGGCGGAGTCGTGGCTGTGGGGCGGCCCGGCGTGGGACGGAGCGTAGCGCGCCGGTGCGGATCGCCGGCGCCGTGGTCGGCGTGCGCGATGCGCCGGCGGTGCGCGAGCGGTGGCGCTCGGTGATCGGCGGCCTGCCGGGCGTCGAGGTGGTCTCGGATCCGGAGGAGTCCGGGCTGGTCGAGGTGCGGATCGCCGGCGCCGGCGCGGGGCGTGAGCCGTTCACGGCCGCCGGCGTGCGCTTCGTCTTCGAGCCGTAGCGGTCGCCACCGAGCAGAATGACGTCCGCTCGGCGCGCCGAATTCGTCGAGGCCGCGCTTCTGCCCGCTCAGCGAGCAGAACCTCGGTCTCGGTGAGCGCACCGCATCGAGCGGACGCTGTTGTGCCCGCCCTGCTCACTCGATCGTGAGCGGCGTGCCGATCGGCAACAGCCGGCTCAGCCGCTCGACGTCCGCGTTGCGCAGCCGGATGCATCCGTGCGACGGATGGCCGGGGATCAGCTGCGGCTCGTCGGTGCCGTGGATGCCGATCACGCCGCCACCGGGCCAGTCGGTCTCGACGTTGGACAGCGCCGAGGTACCGAACGCGATCGGACCGTACAGGCTGTCCGGGGGAAAGCCGGTGATCCGGTCGCGGATGTAGAACTGTCCGTGCGGCGTGGGCGTGCTCGGCTTGCCCGGCGCCGACCGCGCGCCCTGAAGATGACCCTCCCGCGGCGGTACAGCGTCAGGGTCATCCGCTCGGTCGAGACGACGAGGTAGGTGTTCACCGTCTGCGGCTCGCCGAGCGCGCGCTGCGGGATCCAGCCGATCTGTCCCGCGCGGGCGAAGCGGGAGGCGCACCTGAACCCACCACGCGCCGTGGACCAGGACCCGCTGCTGCTCGAACACCAGCTCGCTCGTCCCGTCCTGCGTGGTCAGCCCGAGGCTCCCGAGCACCCGGGACCGTCGCGAAGGCGACGCGTACGCCGCGGTCGGACGCTCCAGGTAGGCCCAAGTCGACACGTGTCCGGGATGCGAGAGGACCTGTCGCTTGACGGAGGCGCTCTCTCCGACCGCCGGCAGAGCCAGCGCGCTCACCGCGACGCCGGCGCAGAGCGCCGCGACCCGAAGGCCGCGGCGCGTTGCGTGGCGCTTCACCGTGTCAACCGGTGAAGGCCGGCGGATGGTGGGCGGTGGGGACCTTCGGCGCGAACACCTTCACCTTGGCGTTGCTGCACCCGGTGCTGCGGACGTAGATGGTCCCGCCGTGCTTGGGCTTGACCCTGACGGTCAGCTGCCGTTGGCGGCCTTGATCGTGAGCGTCTTGCCGCCGGGGAGGGTGATCCGCACCTTCGCGCCCGGCACCGCGCCGGACTTGGTGCGGACGACACGAGGATCGTGTTCATCTCGCCGGCGCGCACCCGGAAGGACGAGCGGGCTGCCACCCGGCAGGCCTCGCGGACGCAGGTGTCACCCGACTTCACCTGGCCCGCGGGGCAGATGATCGAGGGCTTGCTGACGCACCGTCCGCCCGACATCGTCTGACTCGGCGCGCACGTGGGCGGCTGCGGACTGCAGGCCGCGCCCGTGCACGTCGGGGTGACGCAGTGCCCGCCGACCAGGCTCTGGCCGCTCGGGCAGCTCGGCGTCATGCAGACGCCATTCACCAGCGTCTGGCCGGTGGCGCACGACGGCGTGACGCAGGACCGTTCACCAGCGTCTGGCCGGTCTGGCAGGTCGGCGGCGGGGGCGGCGGCTGGCAGCCACCGTTCGGCGCGGCGATCGTGACGCTGGCGACGTTTCCGCCGGGCGCGCCGATCACGTAGACCGTCTGCTGCGTCAGCCCGGTGAGGGTGAACGTGGTGTGACCCGCGCGGATGCTCGACGGCGCGCCGGTCACGTTGGGCGAGAGGAAGTTGATGCCCTTCGATCCCGCCGCCGTGCCCGCGGGCACCGAGAACGCCGCGCTCGAGTCGATGTCGACGGTGGCGTTGAAGGTGCCGTCGAGCGGCACCGCGCAGTTGCGTGACGGCCGTGACCGACACCGTCGGCGGCGAGGTCGGAGGCGGCGGCGGAGGCGTGCACCCGCCGGACGGCCCGGTGATCGTCGCGCTCGCCGGCGAGTGCATGTAGCTGTTGCCGAGCACGTAGGTCTCGGGCACCGAGGTGGTCACCGTGAACCTCTGCGTGGCCGCTGCGCCGCTCGACGGCGAGGTGAAGCTCGTCGGCTGGCCCAGGTTCGCCGGGCCGGTCTGCGTTCCGACCGCGCCCTGCGTGAAGTAGTTCTGGTTCAGGCCGGTGTTGCCGTGATCGGTGCTCGAGCTCAGCTCGTGGACGTTCTGCCCGACCGGGATGTTCTCGATCGTGCCGCCGAAGTACGTCTCGGTGACGGTCACGGTGGCGGTGTACTGCGCCGTTGAGCGGCGACACGCACTGTCGAGGGCCCGACGGATACGCGCCAGCGTGTGCGCCGAGGCAACTGACGGGACGATGAGGAACAGTGCAAGAGCAGCGACCGTGCTGCTCACCCTGCGTATGGCGACCATGGTGCTCTCTCCTTGTGGTCTCTTTGTAGAGCACATAACGGCCGCTGGAGCCCAACTTTTCCGGCACTTTTGCACTGGACGCAAGAGGTTTTGCGGCCCATCCGTCCAGGGTCGGAAGAAAGCCGCTCCGGTACCGTGCTCCCATGGCCGTCGAGAGCACGGACGTGACCGTTCGGTGCGCCAACTGCTCCGCGATCGAGCCCGGTGCCGGGGACGCCACGGAGAGGACGTGCCGAAGCTGCGCCGAGCACTACCGCTTCCTGGTCTGCCCGCACTGCGGTGACAGCGCTCAGGTGAGCGACAAGCTCGCGCGCCGCAACCAGCTCTGGCTCTGCCCCTCCTGCCGGCTGCCGGTGCGCAATCCGCAGTGGCTGCCGGCGCCCAAGGGGTCGGCCGACGCCATCCACCGCCAGCTCGAGGCCAAGGGGACGCTCACGCACGATCCCGACATCCGCTCGCACGGCGGGTTCTACGTGGTCGCCGCCGAGGGCAGCTGGGCCGAGTTCAAGAACCCGGTGCCGTGCTCGCTGATCACGCTCGCCGACGAGGTCCGGCTCGTCCGCGCCGGCTCCCACGAGGCGCTGTCGATCCCGTACGACGCGGCTGACCAACGTCCAGATCTCGGGCGAGGACAAGACCATGGGCCGGTACTTCCACAACCGCTTCGGGCTGGCCGGAGCGGCCGGCGACATCGCGATGGGGATGCTCGCCGGCAACTCGGCGAAAAAGCGCGAGATCAGGACCTTCATGTACATCGAGAGCCAGGACGGCAGGCTCCTGCTCCTGCACCTCCGGATGCCCGTCGACGCCATGCGCCAGTCGTTCCCCCGCCTCGTGTCGCGCTTCCCCAGCGAGCCCGACGCGTGACCCCGGACGCCACTGTCGCCCGGTTCATGGCCTCGCTCGACACCGAGGTGCGCGAGGTCGCGCCCGGCGAGTGGGGGCTCACGCTCGACGCCGCCGGCTACCCCCTCGAGGTGGGTGTGTCGATTCGCGGGAGCCTGCTGCAGAGCCCAGGCGGCCGTGCTGCCCGCCGGCCTGATCGACCCCCACCAGCTCCTGTACTGGAACCGCCAGGCTCCGCTGGTCTGCTTCGCCGAGAACCGCTCGCGCGAGGTGTTCGTCTGCGGCGAGCTACCGCTCGCATCGCTCGAGGTCGAGACCCTCGACCAGTTCCTCGGACTGCTGCTCGCCAGCGCCACCCGCGCCCGCGAGTTCGCGATTCGAAACCCCTGACCGCGCAGGCCGCCAACATCAGGGCCTTACCTGCGGATACGGTTCTCCCATGGTGGCCCGGCCGATCGCCGCCGGCACCGGCGTGACCGCACTCGCGGTGCCTCGCCGCAGCCGTGACCGTCCCGACGCGCACAGCGCGGGCAAAGGCTCCAGCGGTCAGCGGCACCGTCTACATCGAATCGAACTCGGCGCGGGCTCCACTCGAACCAGATCCTCGCGTTCCGCTACGTGGGCGGAGTGATCAGCGCGCACGGGCTGCGGCGGTACGCCACCGGCGGCAGCGGCTCGCACGACCTCAGCAACTCCGGCGTGCTCGATGCCGACCAGGAGGTCGTCGCCAACCCGAGCCACACGTCTGCTGTTCGCGGTCAACTCGAGCTCGGACACGATCGCCATCTTCCACATCCACCGCGGCGGCGCGCTGACGCCGGTGACGGGATCGCCGTTCCCCTCGAACGGGAAGGCGCCGTCGAGCCTCGGGCTGGCGGGCCGCACGTTGATCGTGGCCAACAAGGCTCAGGACGGCGTGCGCAACCTGACGGAGCTTCCCGGCCAACTACACGAGCTTCCACGTCCGCTCCGACGGTACGCTCAGCCCGCCCGTCTCCTCGATCGACGTGCCGCCGAGCTCCTCGCCGCTCCAGGCCTACGTCACGCCGGATCGAAAGGTGCTCATCACGAGCGAGGAGACCGGCGTCTTCCGGGCCTTTCGCATCGGGCGCGGCGGCACCCTGACCGAGGGACCTGAATTCTCCGCAGCGGCTGCCGAACGCCGTCTTCCCGCACCGGCAGAGAGTTCCGTTCGTCTGGCCGGCGGGCCTCGTGTCTCACCCGCGCCTGAAGCTTCTCTACGCGCAGCTCGCGAACGTCGACAGGACGATCGTCTACCGCTGGAACGATCAGGCGCGGCTCACGTTCGTGCGGGTGCTACCGAACCGCAACTCGTTCCTGCCCTGCTGGACGCACGTCAACCGGGCGGGCACGCGCATGTACACGGGGAACGCCGGCAGCGACAACCTCAGCGTGTTCGACATCTCGGGTCGGCCGGCCGACCCGCACCAGATTCAGTCCGTCGCCCTCAACGCCCCCGGCAATCCGTGGAACTTCGAGATCGACCCGACCGGGCACGTGATCTTCCTGCTCGACATGCGGGCGGTGCGGCAGACCCCGCCGGGCCGGAGCAACGCGCTGCACGCCCTGCGCATCGGGCCGGATGGGCGGCTGACCGAGGAGCGTCAGTCGCCGGTCAAGATCCCGGTCCCGGTCGGGACGAACCCGATCGGGCTCGCGATCGTGCCGGCGCCGCAGGGCTGAGCCGCGTCGGCCGGTCAGCGCCGTTAACCACCGAGGGCCCGACGCAAGCGCCGGGCCCTCGAAGCGAAACGGATTGGGACTACATCATCCCCGACATGTCGGGCATGCCGCCACCGCCACCGCCGCCGCCATCCTTCTCCGGCACCTCGGCGACGATCGCCTCGGTGGTGAGGATGTTCTTGGCGATCGACGCGGCGTTCTGAAGCGCCGAGCGCGTCACCATGGCCGGGTCGATGATGCCCTCCTTGACCAGGTCGACGATCTCGCCGTTGGCCGCGTTCAGGCCCTGGCCCTGGTCGGCCTTGCGGACGTCGTTGACGACGACCGAGCCCTCGAGCCCGGCGTTCTCGGCGATCTGGCGCAGCGGCTCCTCGAGCGCGCGACGCACGATCGCGGCACCGGTCCGCTCGTCGGGGTCGCTCAGCGCGTCCGACTGGATCGCGTCCTGCGAGGTCAGCAGCGCCACGCCGCCGCCCGGCACGATGCCCTCCTCGAGGGCGGCCCGGGTGGCCTGCAGCGCGTCCTCGACGCGGTGCTTCTTCTCCTTCATCTCGGTCTCGGTGGCCGCGCCGACCTTGACCACGGCAACGCCGCCCGACAGCTTGGCGAGACGCTCCTGGAGCTTCTCGCGGTCGAAGTCGGAGTCGGTGTTCTCGACCTCGGTCTTGATCTGGTTGATCCGACCCTTGATCGCCTCGGCGTCACCGTTGCCGTCGACGATCGTGGTCGTGTCCTTGGCCACGACCACGCGACGGGCGCGCCCGAGCTGCGAGAGCTGGGTGTTCTCGAGCTTCAGGCCCATCTCCTCGGTGATCACCTCGCCGCCGGTGAGGATCGCGATGTCCTCGAGCATGCGCTTGCGGCGGTCACCGAAGCCCGGCGCCTTGACCGCGACGCCGGTGAAGGTGCCGCGGAGCTTGTTGACCACGAGCGTCGCGAGCGACTCGCCCTCGACGTCCTCGGCGATGATCAGGAGCGGCTTGCCGGACTGGATCGTCTGCTCGAGCACGGGCAGGATGTCCCGGACGGAGCCGATCTTCTGGTTGGCGATCAGGATGTAGGGGTCCTCGAGGGTCGCCTCCATCCGATCCTGGTCGGTGACCATGTAGGGCGAGATGTAGCCCTTGTCGAACTGCATGCCCTCGGTGAACTCGAGGTCCATGCCGAACGTCTGGCCCTCCTCGACGTTGACCACGCCGTCCTTGCCGACCTTCTCGATCGCGTCGGCGATCACGTCGCCGATCTCCTCGTCACCGGCGGAGATGGTCGCCACACGGGCGATCTGCTCCTTGCCGGAGATCTCGACCGACTGCGTCTCGATGTGCTTGACGACGTCCTCGACGGCGCGCTCGATGCCGCGCTTGAGCGCCAGCGGGTTCGCGCCGGCGGCGACGTTCTTCATGCCCTGGCGAACGATCGCCTGGGCGAGCACGGTCGCCGTGGTGGTGCCGTCACCGGCCACGTCGTTGGTCGCGGTCGCGACCTCGCGCACGAGCTGTGCGCCCTGATTCTGGAAGACGTCCTCGACCTCGATCTCCCGCGCGATCGTCACACCGTCGTTGGTGATCGTGGGGGCGCCGAACTTCTTGTCGAGGACCACGTACCGGCCCTTGGGGCCGAGCGTGACCTTGACGGCGTTGGCCACCGCGTCGACGCCCAGTTCGAGCGCCTTGCGGGCATCCTCCTCGTACTTCAGTTCCTTGTGTGCCATGTGTGTCTGGTTCTCCCTTAGGACTGGACCTTCGCCAGTACGTCGGACTCGCGGAGGACGAGGAGCTCCTCGCCGTCCACCTTGATCTCGGTACCGCCGTACTTGCTGTAGAGGACCTCGTCGCCCTCTGCGACGTCGAGAGGAGTGCGCTTGCCGGTGTCTTCGTTCACCTTGCCGTCGCCCACCGCGAGGACCTTGCCCTTCTGGGGCTTCTCCTTGGCGGTGTCAGGCAGGACGATGCCACTGGCGGTCGTCTCCTCCTCCTCGATTGCCCGCACGATCAACCGATCGCCAAGGGGCTTGAGCTTCATAACTATGAAACCTCCGGGTGGGGGATTAGTGCCGTTTCAGGGCTTGGCACTCAGCCTCCTAGAGTGCCAGCCATCACAGAATATAGCGCACCTTGGCACTCTCGTGGGCAGAGTGCCAAGACCCCGTCGCAGCCCCACGCGCCTTGCTACCCGGGGGCGTGGGATAAAACTGCGTCCATGCTGAAGATATCTCCCCCGCGCTCCGCGTCAGAGGTGCCCGTGGAGCAGCGAGCTGCCCAGTAGCGCGGCCACCAGGCCGCCGAACGCGAGATAGGGCCCGAACGGCAGCGTCGTCTTGCGCGCGGCGCGAATCCCCCGCCGGCGGGCGATCGCCAGCCCCGCGGCGACGCTGGCCAGCATCGCCACGAGCAGCCCGACGATCACCGGCGCGCCGAGGTACAGCCCCATCACCGCCACCAGCTTGGCGTCCCCCATCCCCATGCCGGCGGGGTTGATCAGCGCCGCCACCATCAGGAACCCGCCGGCGAGCGCCGCACAGAGCACGCGCCGCGGCTCGCCCGACGTGTCGAGCGCCAGCCCGAGGGCGACCGCGAGCAGCGCCGCCGGCGCCGTGATCCGGTTGGGGATCCGCCGGTGCTCGAGATCGGTGACCGCGCACGCCGCGAGCACGAGCATCAGCACGCCCCGGAGCACGGCATTCGCCACCGAGCTCTGGGCGACCGCCACCCCCGCAGCCACCACCACGGCCGCGGCGATAGCCTGGCCGCGGTGGACCTCGACGAACGCTTCCGCGGCCTCGACGTCGCCGAGCTGCCCGGTGGGCTGCGCGTGATCGACGCCCGGACCCGCGCCTCGCGCCGGCTCGGGCTGGCCCGGCTCGACGCCCTCCCCGAGGGCTACGCCCTCCGTATCCCCACGCTGTCGGTGCATACGTTCGGGATGCGGTTCGCGCTCGATCTGATCTGGCTGCGCAAGGACGGCACGGTGGCGCGGGTGGACCACGGCATCCGCCCCCGCCGGCTGAAGATGTGCGCCGGCGCCCGCGCGGTGGTCGAGACGACCGCGGGCGAGGGTGACGGGTTCGCGGCGGCGCTCACACCAGGTTCGTAGCGACCGAGGCGGCGAGCTCCTTGATCGGCACCCGCGTCTCCCGGCGGAGATCGCTCAGCTCGTAGGTCCCGGTGTCGAGCATCACGCGCAGGCGCTCGTCGTAGGGGATCGTCGCCTTGGTGGCGACCGCCTGGCGGCGGAAGTTCTGCTCGATCACCTCGCGGTTGCCGGCGTTGCGCCGCGTGGGCGCCTGGTTGAGCACGAGCGTGCCCTCCTCGAGCTGCAGGTAGCGCAGCGCGCCGAGCACGCCCGCCGCGGTGATCCACTCCGGCGTGGTGATGACCACGCTCTGATCGGCTCGCTCGACCGCGAACTGCGCGAGTGGATCGGTGATCCCGGTGCCGAGATCGAGGATCACGATCTCGTAGAAGCGCTCCAGGAAGTCGAGCAGGCGCGCGTACAGGCCGGGGGTCATCTGCGCCATCACCTCGGCGTGCGCCGGCGCGCCGAGCAGGTGAAGCCCGGTGGGCAGCCGTGACACGTACGGGTGAAGCTCGGCCGGCGAGTCGATCTGCTGCGTGGTCGGCCAGCAGGTCGGCCAGCGAGCGCACGGTCCGCAGCCGATCCGGCGCCAGGGAGGCGAGCGTTCCGAAGTCGGGATTGGCGTCGAGCGCGACCACCCGGAGGTTGAGCTCGGAGGCGAGCAGGTTCCCCAGCAGGTAGCTGACCGTGGTCTTACCGACCCCGCCCTTGGGCGAGACCACCGCGATCGTGTTGGGGCGGGTCATCGGCGCGATCGTCGCCAGCTTCTCGTCGACATCCCACTCGCGCCGCTTGAGCTCGCTCGCGAACGTGACCCGGAGCCAGGCCAGGGCTTGCGCCAGCGGGCCGCTCGGCACCGGCCGGCCCGCCTTCATCGGCTGGGCGTAGATGTCGCCGCGGGTCATCGTCCCGTGCGGCGACGTCGTCTCCGGACCGGGGTCGTTCAGCGGCGCGTGTCCGCCGCCGGGTCCCGGACCGGGTACCTCTCCGGGACGCGCCCCGACGGGGCGCCCCACCCATGGTCCGCTGGTCACGTGCTTCACCGCCGCCTGGCTGCTGCATTCCCCTGTCCTCGGGTCATCAGTTCTCCCGCCCTGCTTCCCGTCCGAGCGTACCAGCGCTCACCGGTGTGGAGGGCAGGGCGGATCGGAGGCCGGCGTCGCCGCAGAACGGACATGGCGAGACCGCGATCGGCTCACGGCACCAGGCGCACGGCGCCACCTCGCTGCGGCAGCGTCGCCTGCGCCAGCCACTCGAGGCTCCTCGGCACACCCACCGCCTCGACCAGCCGCGAGGTGCCCCACCACTGGCCGCCGTGCAGCGTCGGCGGAAGCTCGCGCACCGTCGCTCCGCCGAGCGCCGGGGCGACGTCCTGGACGATCCAGTCCAGCTCGCCATGCTCCGCCGGAGCGACCAGCAGGTCGACCGGTTGCGCCGGCGGCGCGAGCGGCAGCTCGGCGCCACCGCGTCCGAGCGGCACCACGAACGACTCGGGTTGAACGCCGATCGCGAACGACGACCACGGAAGCGCCGAGCGCGCGTGATGAAGCAGCGAGACCTCCGAGTGCCGCAGCCCCGCGACGGTTCCCGCCCAGGCCAGCACGACCAGCTGGTCGCCCACCGACTCCAGCGCGCCGGCCAGCGCGCCGGCCGACGGCGCCCACGGCGCCAGCGCGGCGGCGAGCGCAGCGAGCACGCTCGCGGCCAGCGGGGGCAGATGCGTGACGTGGATCGCCACTCGGTCGGTCTCGAGCAGCGAGTGCACGGTGCGCACGCGCGCCAGCGTCTCCGGTGGCAGCCAATCGCCGATGATGACGATCACGGACTCGCCCGCGCGCACCGGGGCCGCGATCGTGTCGAACAGGTCGCGCAGGTCCTCTCGATCGGGCGGTCCGGGAACCGGGAGCGCCGGACGCTGTCCCTCGAACAGCCGGTCGAGCTCACAGCCCAGGCCGATGACCGTCACTGCCGCGGACATCTCAAAGAGGCAGTGTGGCAGGCTAATGCCGAAGCTGTGACCGTCTTCGCGAGCTCACCCGTGCATGGACTGGCCATCGCCTTCGGTGCTGCGTTCACCGGGGCTGGACTGCTGTTCATCCTGATCGCGGTGGGGATGATGGTCGTCTCGGGTCGGTTTCGCCGGCGCGGCGTGCGCGCTCAAGGTCGCATCGTCGACTTCGTCACTACCGACCCCACCACCTACAGGATTCCCGGAACTCCGTTCGGCCACACCCGCGGGCCCCGGATGGGGCCGCCGATCGACCCGGGCGCGCTCGATCCCGGCGGCGTGCAGCCCTCCGTGCCGGGACCCGGTGATTCGCTGCTCGGATTCGTCTACCGCCCGACGGTGGTGTTCACGACCGCCGACGGACAGGAGGTGAAAGCGACCTCGACGAACCGGGACCAACCCGCGGCCCGGGAAGGTCGGCGACAGCGTCACCGTGTACTACGACCCGCGCGACCCTCAGCGCGTTCAGGTGTCATCCGCGCGTCGTGTGCGCTCGTGCATCGAGATCGCGTTCATCGTGCTCGGCGCCCCGTTCGTGGTGGTCGGCGTGGCGATCCTGCTCGCCGCCCACTGACGGACCCAAAGGGCCCACTCGAAAAGTAGGTCCCATGCGCGGCGCAGATGAGCCGCCGGACTCTTGGCGAGCCGCGCGTTATAGGGCTAACTCCATGCTGTGGAGCCACCTCGTCAGCACCTTCGCCGCAGGCTCGCCGACGAGCGCGGCCAGGACGCGATCGAGTACGCCGGCGTGCTGGTGCTGATCGCGGCGGTCCTGGCCGTCGTGCTGTTCGTCGTCGGCACGCTGACGCCGGGACTGACCCGTGACGTCGAATGCGCGATCGACCAGATCTTCGGCAGCAGCTGCTCGAGTCCGGTGTACGCGGTCAGCCAGACGGTGAAGACAGCCGGATGGAACGGGCGGGCCCTGATCGTGGACGGGGGTCACGACTACACGATCGCGCTGACCAAATACAGCAACGGCACCGCCACGATCACTCTCAACAACGAGGGGAACATCGGCGTGTCGGCCCAGATCGGAGCCGACGTCGAGGCCGGTCCGGGCTTCGAGCTCGGCGCCAATGCCTCGGCGGGGATCGGTGGGTATGGGCAGAAGTCGAACACGTGGCGGTTCCAGAACTGGTCCCAGGCCCAGAAGGCCTTCAACGGGATCGCCCACGGCAGCGGCCTCGGCCTGGCGAGCCACGACGCGGCGCAGACGGTCTGCCAGACGGTCGTCCCGTTCGGCGCTCGGGTGCGGCACCGTCACCCACCTGTGGGACAGCGTCACCGGATCGCAGGGCGCGCCTGGATCCGGCTCGCTCCCGCACAAGAACCTGTACTCGAGCTCGGTCAGCGCCGGCGTCCAGGGCAGCGCGGAGGCCGGGGCCGACGCCAGCTTCGGGCCGCTGTCGGCGGGCGTGAAGGCGGCGGTCGACGCTCACGCCGGGCTGGGGCACGTCAGCTATGGGCCCGACAAGGGCGACTGGCAGCTGCTCGGCGGCCTCGACGGGACCGCCAGCGGTCACCTGAGCGAGGACCTGTTCGGCGGCACCGCCGAGGGGCAGGGAACGATCAACGGCGACGTGACCGTCCTGTTCTCGCCGGACGGCACGCCCAAGGAGCTCGAGGTCACCGCTTCGGGCGATGGCGTGTGGCACGTGGCGCCGCCCTCGGGCCTCAACCCCAGGCTTCCGGACAACATCACGGTCAGGCAGCCCGAGGGCGGCGAGGGATCGGGCAGTGGTTCCCCCGGGGCGGCAGCTCGGAGGGCGGAGGCTCCTCGGAGGGGAGCAAGGAGCCGCTGCTCGACTTCAGCAGCGACAGCTCGGAGGGCTCCGGCTACGGGAGCGAGTTCTCGGGAACGCTCGACCTCAGCGACGCATCCTCAGGCCGAGCAGGACGTGAACGCGCTGCTCGAGGGCGATCCCACGAAGATCGACGCGCTCATCAACGACATGAACACGAGCGGCGAGGAGCGGGTCTGGAACTACAAAGTCAATCGTTCTGATTCGAGCTATGGGGCTAGCGGGAACTTCGTAGTCGGCGCCGCCGGACACGTGAGCGACGGAACGGCGACGATGCAGGACAGCCCACCCGAGATACGAGAGGACGGTGGAAAGTGGCATTCCGCGGCAGGGTCCCCGTGACGATCGCCTCGCTGGTGCTCTCGGCAGCGCTGGCGGCCGGCTGCGGCAAGCTCCTCGACCCAGAGCTCACGCAGCGCAGCCGCAGCAGGGCCCGACCGGGAAGATCCCCGCCGGGTACTCGGTGTTCCGCGGATACGGGTTCACGTTCGCGCTCCCGCCCGGCTTCAAGCGGCTCCCGGGCAGCACCCCTGGGCTGCCGTCGGGCGCATGGAGCACGTCATTCAGCCTGGGCGGCAAGGGTCCCGGGGTGACCAACACCGAGATCGTGGCGATCGTCAACACCAACCTGCAGTACACGGTGGGACAGGTCGCGGCGAACCTGCAGCGGGCCGAGTCGACCGATCCATCCGTCAGCAAGCTGCAGATGGCCCAGCGAGCGGTCACGGTTCCCGGGGCGCGAGCCGCGCGCGTCATCAGCGAGAGCTACATCGCGCCCAACCCGCGCACCGCCTACGAGCGGACCTGGCTGATGGTCTCGCCCAAGCCGGGAATGCTGATCGACCTGATCATCGTCCGTGAGCCCTACCGCGGCGCGAACCTGGACCCGAACGCCGTCATCAACTCCTTCCGCCTCGCCTAGTGCCATGCGAGCGGTTCGCTTCACCCGGCGTGCACGGGGCGCAGGGCCGCCGGCATGCCTGCTGGCGCTCGCACTGCTGGGGCGAGCGCGTGCGGCGGCGCAGCGAAGGGGCCGTCCCTGACGGGCACCCGCGTCGTCCCGCGCGGCTATGCCGTCTATCGAACCGCCGGCTATTCGTTCGTCTATCCCGCCGGGTGGCGCTCGAGCACGTACCAATGCGATCCCACCCAGGGCGGGGTGAGCGTGGCTCCTCCGGGCCCCACTCCGATCGATGACGCCTATCCGCGCATCGATACCGAGCTGTCTGCCGCCCGCGCCTCGTTCCCGCCGCCGCAGGACTTCAACAGCTTCATCGCCAACCTCAGGGACGAGACGTCGGTGAAGCTGCCCTCCGGGCGGTGCCTCGCCCAACAGGTGACGGTCAGCAGCGTGACGGTTCCCGGGGCGCGGGCGGCACGCGCTGGTGAACGTGCTCGACTACGGCCAGCTGCACGAGCTCGACCTGATCGCGCTCACCTCGACGCGGCGTCGTGGAGCTCAGCGTGCGGTGGTATCCCGCCAACGAGCAGCTCAATCCGCGCACGGTCGTCGACAGCTTCAGGCTCGGCGCCTGAATCCCGAAGCGACCCCGAAGCGGCCGCGACGGCGCGTGCGACCAGGCCTCCGCGTATTCTGTTCTCGGAGGTAGCCTCGCCGTGCAGCCAGCCCTGCCGGCATCCGTCTCGAGACCTCAGGACGACGATGGCGGGAGATCCACAGGAAATCCGGCGATACGTCCACACGTCCAGCCCGGCGCGCCGCAAGCTCGGGAGCGGCCTGCGTGCTCGCGCTCCTGCTGGCCGTCCTGCTCGCCGGCTGCGGCGGCGGCTCGCACAAGAAGACGAGCACGACACGGGCACCACGTGGCTCCGGCCTCCACCACGACGGCCGGCACACGCCAAGCCGGTGGCGAGCGGCTACTACACCGTGCCGTGGACGAACGGACCTAACTCGTACAAGGTGTCCGATATACGACCTGCGCCGGGACGGGCCGTTCCTGGTCCTCGACTTCGGGATCAGGTGCCTGAACCCGACCCAGGGCTGTCAGGTCGACCGCGCCTTCGCCCCCGGCCAGCTCGGGTCGCGCAACCAGGTGACCGATACGGGCACGGCCGCCGGCGTAGGGCTCGTCGACCCGGTCAACCTGAAGGAGTACCTGGCGGTTCGCGACAACCAGGGCAACCCGTATACGACGAAGCTCGCGTTCGGGGCGAACGGCGGCCTCCAGGACTCGCACATCCATCTGGAGTGGGTGCGCTATGCGATGCCACCGGCCGGCATCTCCTCGCTTGACGTGGTATTCCCCGACGGCGGTCTGCGTGATCCCGCACGTGCCGATCACGAGCGGGGCCGCACCGAGCGGCCGGCGGACAGCTCGTGGCCGACCAGGCGACGTCGTTCGCGCAGCCGCCGAGCAGCACGAACACCTCCGGCTTGACGCTCCCGGTCGAGAACCTCACCGCGATCTCGGGCAACCCCACCGGAAGCGACAGCGAGTCGCCGGGGCGGGCTCAGCTCACGCTCCGCACCGACGTCCTGTTCAAGTTCGCCAAGTCGAACCTGACGCCGAAGGCCAAGACGGTGCTGAGCTCCGTCGCGCAGCAGATCAAGAGCCGCGCCCGTGGCACGGTTCAGGTGACCGGCTACACCGACTCGATCGGCACGCGACGCCGTGAACATCCCGCTCTCGAAGGCGCGCGCCGCGGCGGTGGTGAACGCACTGAAGCCGCTCACCCCGGGCATCTCGTACGCCGCCGCGGGCAAGGGCTCGGCCGACCCGGTGGCGCCCAACAGCAATGCCCGACGGCTCCGACAACCCGGCCGGGCGGGCGCTCAACCGGCGGGTGACGATCGCGTTCGCCGCCACCGCCGACCCGGCCCGTGGCGCCCCCGCAAACGGCGCCGGCCGCATCCTCGGGCGGCGCCAGCCAGGGCTCGATGACCTTCCTGGCCGCCCAGAGCGCCGGCAACGACACCTACCGCATCAGCAATGCGTCCGTGTACCGCGACCAGAACCTGACGATCCTGACCATGACCGTGAGCTGCGCCCAGGACAAGCTCGGGAACGGATGCGATCCGGGACTCGAGCTGGCCGGGATCCCCGACCGTGCCTCCGCAGCCGCTGTTCGCCGAGGGGCCGAGCAGCATCGACTCCGGCGCCGCGACCTCGCTCAGCGGCTTCTACCTGCTCGATCCCGCCACCGGCTCCGAGTACATCCCCCTCGTGCGCGGCGACTCAGTGCCGCTCACCGCGGCCCTGAACATCGACTTCGTGCACCAGGGCGACGGCTACCTGGTTTGGGCCTACTTCCCGGCGCCCCCGTCGAGCACGTCGAGTCTCACGCTGGTCAGCCCCGAGGGGACGGCGCGGTTGGGCGGCGTGTCGGTGGCGGGAAACGTCAGCGCGCAGACGCCGGTGCCCTGACGCCGGGCTCCCCATGACAGCAAAAAGGCCCCGCCGGAGCGGGGCCTTTCCAAGGAGGGTCGGATTTCCCGGGTCGGTCGACTAACCACCACCCTTCTGCGTTCCGCCGCCGGTGAAGATGTTGCCGATCGCGGTGGTCACGTGAGCTCTCGAGTCCCGGCTCGATCTTGCCGACGACGACCAGCAGCACGCCGATGACGGCGGCGACGATCACGAGCACGCCGACGTACTCGATCGCGTCCTGACCGCGCTCATCGGACATGAGCCGGCCGGTGATACCACCGACGTACCCGCGCAGGGCGCGAGACTGGGCGGTGATGGTGCTGAGGATGAGGTGCGACATTTGAGGGCTCCTTCGACGTTTGTCCCGACTGGCCGATCTCACGTAATGCAGGCTAAGACCGGGTCGGCATCCCCGCCAGAGCCCACGGGCTCAACTTCCACGAGTGCCAAAGGGCCCAATTTCGGGCTGGGCCCACGGCGGCGGACTAGGACCCGCCGCGCGAGGCCGTCCCCAGCCACAGCGCGGTCGCGTGTGCGCGGTTGGTCGCGCCCAGCTTCCCGTAGATCCGGTTGACGTGGTTCTTGACCGTCTTCTCGCTGAGCACGAAGCGCTCCGCGATCTGCTGGTTGGTCAGCCCCTGGGAGATCAGGTTCATCACCTCACGCTCGCGCGAGGTCAGCGACGCTGGGCCGGATGCCTCGTCGGGAGAGCCCGGGGGACGCCTCAGCGCGTCGAACACGGTCCCCACGATGGCCGGCGAGAGCACGGTCTCCCCGGCGGCGAGCTGGCGGATCCGGCCGGCCAGCTCGTCGGCTTCGAACTGGCCATGGATGAGGTAGCCCGAGGCGCCCTGACGGATCGCCTCCACCACCTTCTCGCTCTCGTCCGTGTAGGTGAGCATCATCACCCGAGAGCGCTCTGACAGCTTCGCCGCGGCGGCCACGCCATCCATCACCGGCATCCGGATGTCGAGCAGCACCACGTCAGGGCTCGTCTTCGCCGCCACCGCCAGCGCCTCGCGCCCGTCACCCGCCTCGCCGACGATCCTGATGTCCTCGGCGTCGCTCAGCAGGGCGGCCACGCCGCGCCGGATCACCTGGTTGTCGTCGACGATCAGGACGCGGATGATCATGTCGTCTCCTGACTCGCCGCCGGCTGCGGCGTAGCTGCGCGCCGCCTGTACAGGCGCAGGCGCCGCGGGCGACCCGTCAACTCACTCGGCGCGTCGTCGACCGCGGCGACCGGCACCCGTACCGACACCGCGACACCGTGTTCGCCGCGCTGTATGCGCAGTCGACCGCCGATCGATCGCGCCCGCTCGTACATCCCGGCCAGCCCGAAGTGGCCCGCCGCCTTCAGCTTCTCCAGGTCGACGGGCTCGGCCAGCCCGTCGCCGTCATCGCTCACGCTCACGACCAGCTCGCCCTCGGAATCGCTGTCGAGCGAGACCTCGACCCGTCCCGCCCCGCCGTGCGTGACCGCGTTGGACATGGCCTCGCCGACGATCCGCGACAGCTCGTGCGTGCGCTGCGCGGGCAGCTGGATCGCGCCCGCCCCCGCGCTGTCCGCGAACCCCAGCTCGACCCCGCTGCGCTCGGCCACGGTCTCGGCCCGCTGACGCAACGCCTCACCGACCGAGAGCTGCGCCGCCGTGTCAGGGCGCAGGTCGGACATCAGCATCCGGGCCTCGAGCGCGGCCTGGCGGGCATCGGCCGCCAGGCCTCCCGCCAGCGCGGCCGCCGCTTCCGGATCCCGCCGGCAGCGCGACGGGAGGATCGACGCCGTCAGCGCCAGGCCCTCGACCGTCTTGGCCAGCGAGTCGTGCAGCTCGCGCGCGACGCGCAGCCGCTCGCGCTCGGCGCTGAGCGCCGTCGGTTCGCTCCAGCAGCAGCGTCTCGGCGCGTACTCCGCGCTCGATCGTCTCGCGCGCGCTGATCCCCGCGACCACCGCCACCGGATAGAGCAGCGGCTCGAACAGGGCGATCTCGAGGTTCAGGTGGGGCTGCAGGGTGGGCAACCCCGTGACCGCGACCAGCTCGTACAGCGCCACGAGCAGAGCCGAGAACGGGATCGCTCCCCGGCGGCCGTAGATCACGCCGGCGAGCGCGCCGGTGCCGAGCGTGAAGTAGAAGAACGGGCCGCTGGACGCCGGTGGCGCCGAGGATGAACGTCGCGATCAGGACCTCGACGGCCAGATACGTGGGATGACGCGAGACCGTGGTGCGCGATCCGCTCCCAGTGGCGGAGCGGGAGGTAGCTGATCGAGCGCGGCGAGCATGATCGCGGCGGCGACGACCCGGCTGTACTCGTGCGCGGGCAGCGTGATCACCGTGACCAGGAGCACGACGGCGCGGAACACGACGAGGACCCGGACGAGCCGGCCGACCCAATCCGCGCGGGTTGTCCGTTCCTCAGCCAATGTTCGGGAGGTGGACGTTGGAACCCAGGATCAGCCCGACCGCGATCAGCAGCATGGTGGCCGGGAGCACCATCGTGACCGTGATCAGGGTCAGCTTCGGCACCGTGCGCTGGGCGCGGCGCCGCGCGGATTGCTGCGCCGCCCGCCGCGTGTCGGATGCGATGCTCGTCAACGCGTCGGCCACCGGCACGCCCAGCTCCTCGGCCTGGAGCTGCGTGGCCACGAACCGGTCGAGCGTGGGGCTCTCGTTGCGCCGGCGCAGCGCCTCGAACGCCTCGCGGCGGGTGGCGCCCAGATCCATCTGACGCAGCGTGGTCAGGATCTCCTCCGCCGGCGGTCCCGAGAGCGACGTGGCGACCCGCTCCAGCGCGCCCCGGTATCCCGTGCCCGCGTGGACGGTGATGGCCAGGATGTCGATGAAGTCGGGGAGGTCGCGCTCGAGCCGCGACTGGCGCCGCCGGGCGGTGCGCGAGAGCCACATGTCGAGCCCGATCAAGGCCAGCGCGGCGATCGGCAACGCGAGCGGCCACGCCCCGAGCAGCGCCACCAGCAGCGCGAGGAACAGCCCGATCGCCATCGTCGCGGCGCGCAGCTCGGCGTAGCGCTCGAGGCTCATCCCGCCGGGCCGGCCGGCGCGGTCGAGCCTGATCCCCACCTTGGCCCGCCGGGACTCGCTCATGCGAGCCAGCAGCCGCGGGCCGAGGCGCACGCCGAGCGATTCGATCAGCCGGCGGGTCGGGCCCTGGCGCCGGGTCGGCGCGGCGAGCTCCTGCCCCAGCTCGCGGCGTTCCACCGCCGAGGTTCCCCGCATCAGCACCAGGCCGCGCACGCCCACTCCGCAGCAGGCCGCCGCCGCCAGGCCGGTGAGGGCGGGGGCGATCACACCTCGATCCTCGTGACGCGCCTCAAGCGCGACGAACGCCAGGGCGTAGATGATGGCCGCGACCGCCAGCGTGATCAGTCCGGCCGCGGTCTCGGTCATCCGGTTGAGCGTGTGCGAGTTGATCGTGTTGAGCAGGAGCAGGGACAGCACGCCCAGCGCGGGCACGACGTACGCGGTGTAGATCGCGCCCGCCATCAACGTGCGCACCTCGCGGTTGGTCTCGCGCCGCTTGTCGAGCGTGTCCGCCAGATCGCGCAGAGCGCGCACCGTGTCGCCGCCGGCGCGCTGCTGGATGATCAGCGTGCTCATCAGCACCGCCACCTCGCGCGAGGGAAGGCGCCGTCGCAGCCCGTCGAGCGTCTCCTCGAGCGAGCGTCCGAGCGTCAGCTCGTCGACGACCACCTGCAGCTCCTCCCGGGCGGGAGCGTCGATCTCGCGCACGGTGAGCTCGATCGCGGCGGGGATCGAGAGCCCGGCCGACGCGCCCCCGGACAGCAGCCGCGCCACCTCGGGGAGCTGCGAGATGAACTCCTCGCCGCGCTTCTCGAGCTTGCGCTCGAGCCAGATGAAGCACGCCCAGCCGGCGAGGATCGCCGCGAGCAGGGCGATCAGCACCGGGAACAGCAGCGAGATGATCAGCAGCGTCAGCAGCCCGATGCCCAGCACCATCAGCAGGAACTGGGAGGCCGTCCGCTCCGTGCCCGCCGAGCGCAGCCGCGCCGCCGAGGTCCGCGCCTCGCCGGGTGCGCGCCAGCCGCTCGTCGAGTCGCTCGTGCACGCGCCGGCGCCGGCGCAGCTCGATCCCGCCGCGCTCGGCCAGCGCGCTGCGCCGGGCCGAGCTCGACAACAGGAGCCACAGCCCGTACAGGAACACGACGCCGGTGGCGAGCAGGACGATGAGCGCGTAGCCGGCGCTGCTGATCGCGGCGAGGGTCATTGCGCCTCCCGCTCGGGGGCGTGCTCGCGCGCGGCGCGCCGGAAGGCCGGCGGCACGTCCACGCCGGCGAGCATCAGGCGCCGGGCGATCACCTCGGGCAGCTCGTAGTGGCACCGAGCGCCCGGTCACCTGGAGGTCGGGACCGATCGGGTCGGCCTCGAAGCGCATCACGCTCTGCAGCCGGTAGCTCTCTCCCCGCCGCGAGGTCATCACCGAGACCTCGAGCACCCGGCGGAATCCGTCGGCCCCGCGCTCGATCTGGACGATCACGTGGATCGCGCTGTTGATGTACTCGCGCAACGCCTCATGCGGGACCGCGAGGTCGCTCATCGTGGCCAGCGTCTCGAGCCGGAACAGCGCGTCGTCGACCGTGTTGGCGTGCACGGTCACGAGCGAGCCCTCGTGACCGGTGTTGAGCGCCTGGAGCATGTCGAGCGTCTCGACGCCGCGCACCTCGCCGACGATGATCCGGTCCGGGCCGCATGCGCAGGGCGTTGCGCACGAGGTCGCGGATCGTCACCTCGCCCTTGCCCTCGACGTTGGACGGACGCGCCTCGAGCGGGATCACGTGCGGCTGCTGGAGCTGGAGCTCGGCCGCCTCCTCGATCGTCACGATCCGCTCGCGGGGGAGGATCGCCGCCGACAGCGCGTTGAGCAGCGTCGTCTTGCCGGCGCCGGTCCCGCCGGAGATGACCACGTTCAGGCGGGCGCGGACGAGGGCCGAGAGCAGCCGGCGCGTCGGCTCGTCGAGCGTGCCCGATTCGACCAGCTCCGACAGCGTGAAGCGGCGGGGGAAGCGGCGGATCGTCAGCACCGGGCCGACCAGCGACAGCGGCGGCACGATCACGTTGACGCGCTCGCCCGTGGGCAGCCGCGCATCGACCATCGGGCTCGACTCGTCCACGCGCCGGTTGACCTGCGAGACGATCCGGTCGATCGTCTGGTAGAGCTGGGTCTCGCTGGTGAAGCCCGCCTCGGCGCGCTCGATCCGGCCGTCGCGCTCGACCCACACCTCCGACGGGCCGTTGACCATGATCTCGGTCACGCTCTCGTCGGCCAGCAGCGGCTCCAGCACGCCCAGGCCGACCGCCTCGTCGATCACCCGGCGGATCAGGGCCGAGCGCTGCGAGCTGGTCATCACCGGGCCCTCGCGCGTGAGCATCGCGCCGACGATCCGCTCGAGGCGGACGCGGCGCTGGCTGTCGCTCAGCTCGGCCAGCTCGGCGAAGTTGACCTCCTCGAGCAGCCGGCGCCGGTAGACCTCGGTGCCGTCGAGCGCCTCGCGGTTGCTCCGTTCACGTTCGTTGGCGATGCGGTCGCGCAGTCCCATGGCTCACCCGGTGTGCGGCATCGACGCGGTCGCGGTGGGCAGGGTGACCGGGGAGGCGAGGCCTGGGAACACGAGCGGGACCTTGACCACGACGCTCGCCTTTCCGCCGGTGACGGTGACGCTCGAGCCGGCGCCGAGCCCGTCCCCGTTGAGCGAGTCCTGCCCGTCCTTCTCGGCGCTGCCGGCGTCTCCCGTGCGGCTGTAGGCGCGCGCGGCGGTGCGCGCGGCGTTGGCCGCGCCGACCGCCGACCAGCCGGCCAGCGCGAGCTGCCAGGCGAGCAGCGCCGCGAGCAGCACGAGGAAGACCGTCCCCAGGAACTCGATCGCCACCTGGCCGTCCTCGGCGGCGAGGCGCGGCGCCACGAGGGGGTGTCACGCGCCGCGGTCACTGCGCGCTCACCGGGAACTGGGACGCCTGCCAGCGTCCGCCCGCCTGCTGGAGGATGAAGCTGAAGCTCAGCCGCTGACCGGCCGCCGCGGTGACCGCGTCGACGACGCTGAGCGTGCCCTGCGGGAGCATCGAGAGCTGGAGCAGGTGGCGCGGCGCGTGGTTGGCAGCGGTGCCGGCGAGCGGGTCCTGACGCGTCGCGATCTGGCGGCGGATCGAGGACAGGCCGCGTCGGGGGCGTCGGCGGCGGCGCCCGTGCGGTAGTTCGAGTAGGCGACGGCGAAGGCGCGCGCGGCCGCGGCCGCCGCCGGCGGCACGCCCTTCGGGGGCGGTGGCGGGGGCGAGAACACGGTCGGGAAGTCGGGCGGGACGAGCGAGGAGACCTGCCAGCGGCCGTTCGTGTACGTGAGCGCCACCGCCGCCTGGAGCGTGTGCGACCCCGCGCCGGCGGTCATGCCGGCGCTGGCGCGCCGCGCGCCGAGCACTCCGGTGAAGGTGAACTTGCGCAGGCTCAGCTGGCTTCGGTACGCCGCCGGTACCCGGCCGCCGGCAATGGCCTGGGCGCGCGCCTGGGGGCTCACGTACGGGAGCGCGGCGGCGTCGGTCTGCCCGCGCCAGGTAGGCGACGTAGGAGCGGACGAAGGCATTCGCCGCCGGCCGGGCCGAGGGGGCGGTCGTCGAGGCGGCGCTCGAGCCGCCCTGGAGCGAGATCCCGGCCACGACGGCGAGCGCCGCCACGACCACGACCAGCCCCAGGAGCTCTCCGCGTCGCCGGCGCATCAGTTACCCGGGGCGTTCGGGTGGCGCTGCACCCACTGGTTGCCGTCGGACAGGTTCGCGGTGGGATCCGTCCGCCACCGGGGGCCGCTGCCGGCCGGGATGTCGGGGCCGCCGTAGTCGGCGGTGTCGAAGGCCAGGCCGGCGATGTCGATGAAGGTGTGGGGACCCGAGGCGTACACCGTCACCCACTTCCCGGCCCCTGAGGCGCCGTAGGTCTCGAGGTCTCCCGAGACCTCGGCCATGTTTCCGGCCGGCCCGAGCCCGGCCGCGTAGAGCACGAACGACACCGATCCGGAGCAGTCGTAGCCCGGGTACAGCGTGCTCAGCGGACCCTGGTGCCCGCCGCCCCAGATGTAGGGGAGGGTGTGGATCTCGTTGGCGGCGGCGATCATCTCCTTGACCCATTTCGGGGCGCTGGCGGGGGCGATGGCATCGCCGGTGGCGGGGTCGATCCGCGCCTGCGGGATGTTGGCCGTCTTCAGGTTCTGCAGGAGCTCGAGCTGGGTGACGGCGGGACCGCCGCCGCCGGCGATCGGCCCGAGCATCGAGAACGGCTGCTGCTCGCCCGGGAGCAGCTTGTCCTCGATCACCGTCCGGGCCGAGGAGTCGATCGCGGGCAGGCTCATCAGGCCCGGCAGCAGCAGCGGCACGGGCACCTTGACGCTCACGCTCTGGCTGCCCTGGTCCTCCGGGCTCTCCTTGACCGTGACCCCGTCCTGCCAGGCCCCCGGAACCCCCGCCTTCGCCGCGGCGACCACGGGGTCTCCGACCGCCAGCGCGCGGGCGCCGGCCCGCGCGGCGTGGCCGGCGAACACGAACGTCGTCCCCACGAGCACGATCTGCCAGACGAGCAGCGCGACCAGGAGGAACGCGGGCAGGACCGCCACCATCTCGACCGACGCCTGGCCGCTCTCGCCGGCCAGGCGAGCGGCGATGCTGCGCGTGCGGTCGGCCTTCGTCTGCGCGGCCTCCTTTGAGGGCAGGGCGGAGATCTCGCCCAGGACGGAGGCCATCGGACGCAGCACCGCGTCGCTGGCGGCGTCGGCCGCGGGGATGCCCGTGTTGGCGGCCGCCTCGAGCGAGAAGAAGTCCGCCGGTACGGTCGTCTCGAGCACGGGGGCCGGGACCACGCGCCGCGCCAGGTCCGGCTGGACCTCGAGCTTGCGCGAGGTGCGGTTGAGCAGCACCGCCACCTGGTTTGGCGCGACCTTCAGGCGGTCCCAGAGCGAGCACAGCCTGACCACGCCGCGCAGCGAGATCACGTCGGGCGTGGAGACGATCAGAACCGTGTCGGCCATCTCGGCCGCGATCACGCTCGCCTCGCTGAGGTTGGCGCCGGCATCGACGATCGTCAGGTCCTCGCGCGTGCGGATCGCGGTCAGGATGTTGCGTGCCGCCGAGGCCTTGACCTCCTCGGCCTGCTCGCCCTCCTGCGGTCCGAGCAGGACCCGCATCCCCGACGCGTGCGTGTACAGCGACTCCTGAAGCGACCGGGAGCTCAGCTCATCCGAGACCCCCACCAGGTCGACGACGCTGCGGCGGAAGGGCAGGTCGAGGAACGCCCGCAGGTCTCCCGCCTGGAGGTCGTACTCGACCAGGCAGACCGACGCCTCGCCCAGCTCGCGGGCGGCCAGCGCCAGATGGGTGGCGATCGTCGTCGTGCCCACGCCGCCCTTGGCGCCCACGACGGTGACCACGCGTCCCACGCCGATCAGCTCGCCCTGGGCATCCCGGGCGGCGCGCCGGCGCACGGCGTGGGTCCAGGCCGCGGCGGCGAGCACGCTCGTCTCGAGCTGCTCGAGCCCGACGGGCTGGGCGATGACGTCGCGCGCCCCGGCCTGCATCCCGCTGCGCAGAAGCTCGGGCGAGCCCTCGCCCACGAGCATGATCAGGCCGAGATCGGGCTGGGCGACGGTGACCTCGCGCACGACCTCGATCAGCGGCACCGGGCCGAGCCGGTCGTGCACGAGCACGGCGTCCACGTCCTGGCGCGGAAGCGCTCCGCGCAGCTCCTGGGGATCGCGCAGCATGGCCGCGACCTCCATCTCGTCGCTCTCGGCGACCAGTCCCGCGAGGTGGTCGGCGAGGCGCGCGTCGTTTATGGCGAGCAGGATCCTGATCATGGTGTCTGTGTGTAGGGGGCTGGATCTGACGGCGCGGCCGTGGTGCCGGTGCCCGGCGCCACCTTGGAGAGCCGGACCTTCTGGGCGAAGCTCTCCGCGTAGGAGACCTTGAGCACGTCCTGCGGCGTGAGCGAGAACGTCACCGGCACCGAGCCGTTGCCGGTACCGGTGGGCTCGCCGACGCTCAGCACGGTGACGTTGGGAACCACGACCTGGGCGTCGCCCGCATTCGACGCGCTGTGCTGGAAGGTGGCGACGATGTCGACCAGATCACCGGGCTGGATCTGGCCGGCGACACCGGTCTCGGGGTCGACCGTGATCGCGATCTCGCGATGGCCGGGGGTGAGCGCGGGTGCCGACGTGAGCATCCCCTGCTCGAGCACCGTCCCGGCGGGAAGGTTCTCGTGGCTGACCAGCCCGACCAGGGTCCCCGGGTCGGTGATCGCGTTCGGCGGCGCCCACTTCTGCGGCACCGACTTCTCGCCGAGCATGTTCGGCGACACCGGCTGGTACTGGCTGAGAGGCGCCACCAGGGTGACCACCTGGATCTTCGGCCCGACCTGCTTGGACAGCGACGAGGCGTAATCGGCGATCAGCACGAACACCGCGATCAGGCCGATCGCCGCGATGATCACCAGCAGCAGGCCCTGCCGCTGGCGCGGGTTCATTCGGCGCGGCCTCATGGCGCGCTCCGAAACTCGGCGAGGCGTCCTGCCATCCCCGCGTCTACAGCCGGGCTCCCCGCCCAGCACAAATGGTCGCGACTAACTAACCCGTCCAAGGCCATTTCCCCTGCGTCACCTCGCGCCGAGGTCCGACCCTCCTTGGGCGCAAACTGAAGACTACCCCTTCATCAGCGTCTACTATTCATGTTCGCGGAGGGTTGGAGCCGGGAAGGCGCCAAGACGCGATGTTCATGCGGCCACGGACAAGCCGCGAAGGAGCCTGCGATCTCGTTGTGGATCGTTGTCGTTGCCCGCTGCGCGGGCAGCGGAGCGATCGGCTGGCGCTGTCCAGCGGGCGCCTGCTGTCAAGCGAGCGGGGCCAGATCCTGCCGCTGATGATGTTCCTGATGCTCCTGATCCTGGCCGCCGGCGTGGCGGTGTACTGGCTCGGGTTCTCCACCTCGGAGTCCGCGAAGGCTCAGACGGCAGCCGACGCCGCTGCGCTCGCGGCCGAGAAGAATGCCGTGGACCAGCTTTCCGCGCCGGTGCAGGCGGCCAACGGCGGCGCGATCCTGCCGACGGTCGACTGGAACCTGGCGTGTTCCTCCGCGAGCAACTACGCGTCCGACAACAACGCGCACGTCCTCAGTTGTGGCCCCGTGACGGACAACGCATCGACGATCGGCCAGGACGTCCGGGTCGAGGTGCAGTCGGGAAACCGGATCCCGTCCGGAGCTCCCGACGCGGGCGGCGCGGCCACGGCCTGGGCGCAGGCCAGCACCGACCCGTACGCGCAGGCGAGCCCCGCCGTTCACACGACGACGCAGTCGACCTGCGAGGCCAGCGCGGTCCCGGGCAACCTCCCCATATTCGACCCGCATGGCGGCAGCGACGGCTTCTTCCCGGCGAGCGGGACCAATTACACGTTCGGATGCGAGACGCGCCTCGCCGGCGCGCTCGACAAGCTGGCCACGGCGCAGCACCTGCACCTGAACGGCAGCGCCGGCTACGTCGCGCTCACCCAGGCCAACTCGAGCCAGCCGGCCGCGGTCGCGCATGGATGCGGCGACGCCTCCACCACCGCGGGGCTCTCATCGGTCCCGGACACGATGCTCAGCCAGTACGGGCTGATGCGGCCGTATCCGACCCACCGCGACATCGTCGAGCTCGCCGGCATCAGCTGCCAGCCGCAGACGACGAGCAGTGACGCCAGCGGCACGCCTCCGATCTCGCTCGGCAACCTGAACGTCCACCTGGTTCCCCTCAAGGGCGGTCCGCAGGGGTCGCTGCTCTCGCTCGTCGGCGGTGGGGCGAGCGCGATCGGCGAGAGCCCGCTCCAGGTCGGCTGCCAGATCTATCGCGTCTGGAAGTCGTTGAGCGCGCCGCCGGATCCGCAGAAGGAGCTGCTGATCGCGCTGATGGCGGCCCAGGACGAGTCGGTGATGGGCCAGAACATCGGCCCCAACCGGACCGATCCCGGCCAGTCCGTCGGGGTGTTCCAGCAGATCTCGTCCGACGGCTGGGGCACTCCGCCCGAGGAGCTCAACGTCACGACGTCAGCCGAGATGTTCTTCCTCGGCGGCCACGACGGCGGAGGGGCTTCGACGCGCGGGATGCTGTCCTACTACCAGGCCGATCCGAGCGCCCCGCCGTGGACGATCGATCAGGAGACGCAGGGCTCCCAGCCCGGCGAGGGCAACGGCGGCCTCGCGAACTACGGAGCGCCGGCCAACGTCGCGGCGGCGCAGCAGATGCTCGGGCAGGTGACCAGCGGGGCGTGCGCGCACGCATGACCATGGACGCGAGGCTCTGGAGATCCCGACTGGTGCGCATCGTCGCGGCGCTCGCGCTGGCCGGGTGTGGCGCCAGCGCCGGCGCGCGGACAACGCGCAAGCCGCCGGTTCCCTTCCCGGACCTCGGCTACCGCTACATCCCGCCACATCTCCCGCACGGCGCGGCGGCCGACACGGTGTTCGCCGTCGATCTCACCAACGTGGGCTTCGTCCATCCGGCTGCCCTGCGGCTCGATCCCGACGCGGTTCTGAACGGGGCCCAGTGGGCGGACTGGGGCGCCCAGCGCACGACTGGTCACGGGACGGCCACGGTTCGGATCTGCACCCCATCGTGCGGTGGCGGCCACGACGCCCGGTATCCGGTGACGATCGTGCTCAGCTCCGTCAAGGCCTGCGATGGGCACCGCTTCTACGAGAGCGGGACGATGACGCTCACGACCGCCGCCGGGCCCCGCCGGTTCGCCGTCGCACTCCGGAAGCCCTGCTGAGACCGGATTGAGCGGCGAGGTCCCGGGTTATCATCGAATCGATGGCGAGAGAGCGTAAGCCAGCCGCCGGCGGGGGTCAGGTTCGCTCCCCGCAGGAGCTGGCGAAGGCACTGCAGACGATGGCCTCGCAGATCGACGAGCCGCCGCCCCGGCGTGCGCGGCCCGCCGCCGCCGTGGCCACTCCGGAGCGCTCGCCGACCGTGGATCGTTCGCCCCCCGTCGAGCCCGAGCTGCCGGCGTGGCCGCCTCCCGAGCCGACCGCGCCCCCGCCGCCCCGGCTCGAAGCCGTCGCGCCGCCGCCGCCACCCGAGGTCGAGGAGCCGCCGGTAGCGCCGCCTGTGGTTGAGGAGCCGCCGGCGCCCGTCGAATCGGAGGCGCCGTTGCCCGTCGAGCCGGAGGCGCCACCGGCCATCGAGGACGCGGCGCCACCGCCTGTCGAAGCCGAGGCGCCACCGCCGGTCGAGGAGCCGCCTACGGTTGCGGCGCCGCCGCCCGCGCCCTCAGGTCCAGGTCTGGTCGCCGGCCGCGTGGTCGAAGTCGACCCCGACGGTGAGCCGGCGCCCCGGCGGCCGTTCACTCCGGCCGCGCCGCGCGCCGCGGCTCCCGCCGGATCGAGACTGAAGAGCCGCGCCTCCGGCCGGGTCGGCGACTACGGCCGGCGCTCCCGGCGTGCCGGTGGCGGCGGTGCCGCGGACAACTCCGCGCGAGCCGCGTGGGCTCGCCCCCCGGGCCGGCCCGACGCCGCGACGCGATGGCGACGGTTGGCGCTCGTGGGCGCCGGCGGCGCGGTCCTGATCATCGGCCTGATCGTGCTGGTGGCGGCGCTCGCCGGATCGGGCTCGAGCTCGACTCACTCCAACGCCGCCAGATCCAGCTCGGCGCCGGCGCACGCCACGACCACCGCCCCGTCCTCGGTGGTGCCGTCGGTGGCGCTGCCTCCGCCGCCGGCGCCGACCACGCAGGCGACGACGCCCAAGCCCGCCGCGGGCCAGAAGAAGCCCGGCGCGGGCAAGGCCAAGAAGGCCAGGCACCGCAGGCGGCGCAGGCATCCCAAGCCGGCGTCGCCTTAGGCGGCGCCCGCACGGCCCGCCGCGCGGCCGCCCGAACGGCACCGAGGGCTTAGTTCTGGGCGCCGCCGAGGCCGTGCATACGGTCCCGGATCTCAGGCGGGTTCTCGATGATCTGGGAGAAGCGCACGACCGTGACCGTGTCCTCCATCTCCACCTTGCGCCCGTAGATCTGCTCGAGGAAGTGGACCATCTCGTCCACCCGCCGGAACTCCGGATTGTCGTGCTCGATGTCCCGGGGCGAGAGGTCCTTGACCCGCTTGACCTCGACCTGGTCGATCACGGCGTTGAAGATCTTCTCGCGGGGGGAGTGCTGGTAGCCGATCGTCACCAGCACGCACTCGTTCTTGCGGTACTTGTGGGACTTGTCGCCCAGGCGGATCGTCGCGGTCTTGCGCCCCCGCCGGAGCTGATCGGCGAACACCGACGAGTAGAAATTTAGGACGCGCACGGCCGCCAGACTACCGGTCGCGCGACAATCGCGACAACGCCCTGTCGATCATCTCGCGCTCTCCGTCGTAGCTCAGCGCCTCGCGGGCCTCCTCGAGCGGCATCCATCGTGCGTCCTCGATCTCGTGGTCGTGATCGGCCACGTCTCCGGACCGGTACTCGAACAGGAAGAACTCGACCCGCTTGGCGATCCGGCGGCGGTTGCGCTCGTAGCTGTAGCGCACATCTCCGAGCTTGTCGATCAGCTCCGCGGTCACCCCGGCCTCCTCGGAGACCTCCCGCGCCGCGGCCTGCTCGGCGGTCTCGTCTCCGTCGGGATGGCCCTTGGGCAGCGCAAGCACCTTGTTGCCGCGGGCGTCACGTCGCACAGGCACGATCACGATCACCTCGCGATCGCGCACCACAACCCCGCCGGCCGAGAACTCCTCGCTAATAGACGTACCGTCCGAGCGCCGCAGGGTCATGCACGATCAGCTTTCCGCGACCCTGGGAGATTATTCCTGCTCGCTCGAGCACGGCGAGGAAGCGACTGGCCGACTCACGCGACGATCCGGCGAGCTGCGCGAGATCCGCCTGGGTGGCGGTGATCAATACGTCGCGCTCCGACGCGCCGCCGTCCTGCGCCGTGGCGACCATCTGCGCCAGCACGCCCGCCACCCGGCTCTGCACCGTCTGGAAGGACTGACGCGCCAGCCGCTCATTGGTTTCTCGCAGGCGCCGGCCGAGCGCCGAGAGCAGCTTGACCGAGATGTCGGGGTGCTCGCGCAGCAGCCGCCGCATGTCGCCGCCGAGGATGCCCACGACGTGGGTCTGCTCGAGCGCCTCCACCGTGGCCGACCGCCGCTCGTCGTCGAACATGGCGAGCTCGCCGAAGAAGTCGCCCGGGCCGAAGTTCGCCAGCGTGATCACCCGGCCGTCCTGGTGCTCGCGGATCGCGCGCACTCGGCCGGAGCGGATCACGTAGCAGGTGTCGCTCTGGTCGCCTTCCCGGAAGACGACCTCACCCGCTTCGAACTGACGCGGCACCGCCAGGAGCGCGACCTGCTCGAGCTCCTCCGTGCCGAGCGCGGAGAACACGGGCACGCTGTGCAGTAGCCCGACCGTCTCCTCGCTCGTCGCCGCCATCCGGTCAGGGATAGCACACAGTTGGAGGGCAGGTCCCCGACCGACATCACCCTCCGAGCCCGGGATTCAGGCGACGTCGAGCGCCTGCTCGCGCCGGCGCCGGCGGACCGCCGCGCCCACCCACCAGAGGAGCGCGGCCAGCAGGCCGACCGGCACGAGCACCGCCAGCACGATCAACGCGACGCCGGCGGCGACCACGAGCACCCGGCCGGCGTCGTGCGCGGCCTTGCCGATCGTGAAGCCGGTGGAGTGCGCCACCGGCACCGCGGCGGCGTTGATCGTCAGCCCGATCTCGACGTTGTCGACCTGGCGGGTCAGCGACGCCAGCGCGCCCTGAGCCGCGGCAATGGCCGCGTCGGCGTCCCGAATCTGGGCGTTCAGGCTGTTCACCTGCTCGGTCGTCTGCGCGTTCGCCAGCTGCTTCAGGAGCGCGGTCCGACGCGCCTGCGCGTCGCTCAGCCGGCGCTGATCCGCCCCGTACTGGTCGGTGACGTCGCGGATCCCGTCCGTGCGTGAGGTGACCTGGGAGTGGGCCAGGCGCGAGAGCTGGGTCATCGCCTGCGCGAGCGACGAGGCGGGCACGCTCAGATCGACATTCGCATATCCGTCCGACCCGCCGGTCTGGGTCACCGTCGAGTTGTTCACGTGGCCGTGGACCGATCCGACGACGTCGAACACCTCCTGCGCCACCTGGTCGATCTGGTTCGGGGCGGTCGAAAGCTGGAGCTGCGCCGACTGGATCGCCTGGCGCCCGGTCCCGGGCGCCTGCAGGGGCGCGGGGATCGACGCCGCGCCGCCTGAGGCGCCGGCCGAGGCAGCCGCGGTCGACAAAGCTCCCTGGGGCGGCGCCTTCTGGGTGCTGGCCGGAGTCGACGCTGTACGCGGCGCCGGCGTGTTCGAGGAGGGCAGCACGAGGGCGACGACGGCGACCGCCACGGCAGCCGCGGCCATCGAGCCGACCATCATCGGCCAGGCGCGCCGGCGCTTCGAGCCCACGCTCGCGCCGAACCGCGTGCGCACTCGATCGTCGAGCTCCCGCGTGGCACCAGGAGCCATCTGAGGCCGGTCCGCCGCGAGCAGCAGTGCCAGCTCGGCTACCTCGGCGTGCTCCGGGTCGACCGGCTCGCCGGCGAGCGCGGCATCGATCGCATCGAGCGACGCCGCCACCTCGGGATCGATCGGGAATTCGTCAAGCCGTCGCATTGCACGCCTTTCTCAGCTTCTCGATCGCGCGGTGCAGCATGGTGCCCGCGTTCGACTCGCTGATTCCCAGCACCTGCGCGAGCTCCCGGTTCGACAGACCGCCATGGAACTTCAGGGCCACCAGCTCGCGCTCCCGTCCGTTGAGCCGCGCGAGCGCATCACGCACCGCAGCGCGTCGCAACGTGTTCTCGAAGTCGTCCTCGGCCACCGGATCCGCCTCGGGCTCGGTGACCAGGCTGGCGACGCGCCGGCGGCGGCGCAGCTCGTCCAGCGCAGCGTTACGTGCGATCCCGAACAGCCACGCTCGCGCCTCCCCCCGGCGGCGATCGAACGTACGCCGGCGACGGAAGGCACGCTCGAAGGCGAGGGCCGTGACGTCCTCGGCGGCGGCGCGGTCGCGGAGCAGCGTCGCCACGTACGCGTAGACGTCGTCGCGTGCGGAGCGATAGAGAGCATCGAATGCGTCCAGTGCCGGCGGTGCCTCGATCACACCCTCACTACGCCCCGGCGCGGGATCCGTCACAACGGAGCGAGCGCGGCGAACAGACGGGGGTCGTTGGTGATCACCCCGGTGACTCCGATCGCCTCGAGCGCGCGCAGACGCGGCAGCTCATCGACGGTCCACACGTACACGTCTCCCCCGGCCGCCAGCACGGCGCGGACCAAGCGCGGGGTGACGAGGCGCCAGTGGACCATCAGCGCGTCGCAGCGGCCGGCGCGGATGGCCACGGCCGCACGCCAGGGCAGCAACGCCCGCATGACCGCCGCGGCGGCCAAGGCCGGCGCTCTCCACGCCCGCGAGCGGAACGGGTCGCGCCGGAGCTTCGGCACCGACCAACCCAGCCGCACCGTCGGCTCGCCGGCGCGAAGCAGCGCCAGGCTCGACCGGTACTGACTCGAGAGCAATGCACGCTCGAGGAGGCCGACCGCGCGGAGCGCCTGCACCACTGCCAGCTCGTAGCCCGGAAGCTTGAGATCGACGTCGAGCTCGATGCCCGCGAACGCCTCCGTCGCCAGATAGGCCAGAGCCTCCTCCAACGTATGGGGCGAGCGCCCCGCCGCGTCCTCGTAGTCGTGCGCCAGAACCAGCCGGCCGGTGCCGGGCTCGGGCAGGACGTCGAACTCGATCATGTCCACGCCGGTCTCCCGCGCGGCATCGAAGCTCGCGAACGTGTTGCCCGGCGCGATCAGGTCGGCGCCCTTGTGGCCCACCCGCTGGAGGCGTCTCACCTCTGACATACCGGACACCAGTATGTCGTCCGGTTGGCGTCGCCCTGGCCGCGGGCCTGGATCCGGGCGCCGCAGCGCGGGCAGGGCTGACCGGACTTCCCGTACACGCGCGGCTGGATCGTCCTGGGACCGTCGCGCCCGGAGAGCTCCATCCGCGGCCGCGTCAGCTCGATGATCCGCAGCAGCTCCTCGTCGGAAACGTCGGACACCGTCCGCCACGGGTCGACCTCGGCCTCCCAGCAGCCCTCCGCCTTCCACACGTTGCCGATGCCGGCGACGTTGCGCTGATCGAGCAGCGCGTCCCCGAGCGGCCGCGTCGGATCGTCGCCGCGGACCCGAGCCAGGAACGCGGCGGAATCGAACTGGTCCGCCAGCACATCGGGGCCCAGCGCCGCCAGCCGCTGGTCGAACCGCGTACGCCCTTCGGTCATCAGCTCGAGCAGCGGCCCGTCGAACTCGACGACCTCGTATCCCGCACGGGCCAGCACGATCCAAGCGCGCCGCGGCGACCGTCCCCATCGCCGCCCGGGACGGTACACCCCCCACGCGCCCGTCATCCCCAGGTGCGAGTGCAGCACCAGGCCGTCCTCGAAGCGCAGGAACAGATGCTTTCCGTGCGTGTCGACGCGCTGCACCGCCCGGCCGGCCAGCCGCTGCGGCCACCGGTCGAGACGCGTGCCGCGGGTGCGGGGTGCGGATTTCATCGGGGACGTGCCCCTCGAGCACGGGGCGGATCCGGTGGGCCGCCCAGGCGATCGTGTCGCCCTCAGGCACTGAGGGTCAGCCGGCGCGGACCCTCCTGGAACCCGAGCGCGGTGAGCAGCCCACCGATGCTCGATCCCAGCGCCGGCTCCCCGTCGACGCGCTCCAGCGCCAGCCGCTTGATCCGGCCGGCGCGCACCTGCTCGACGAGCGCGCCGAGCGCCGGCTCCACCCGCGGATCGTCCGCGTCGAGGAGCGTCTGCAGCGCGCGTCCGCTGCGCTCGAGGTAGACGATCGGCTCCCCGTCGGTCAGCACCAGGTACGCCCCGGGCACGCGCGCCGGCCGCCGGCCGTCGGCCTGGTCGCGCGCCGGCCAGGGCAGCGCCGCCCCGTACGGCTGGGCCGGATCGACGGCGGACAGCACGATCGGCGAGGCATCGCCCTCGGCCCGCAGCCGCTCGACCGCGCCCGGCAGCGCGAACTGCGCCCCGCCCAGTCCTTCGACGAAGTAGCCACGCCGGGCGATCCCCAGCGTCTCCAGCTGCGTGAGCTCCGGGTAGATCGCGGCGAACCCGCCGGGGATGCCCTCCGCCAGCACCTGCTCGCGCGTGAGGATTCCGTAGCGCTCGAGCATCAGCTCGCCCAGCGCGCGGCGCCGGGACACCGGATCGACCTGCGAGGCGAACAGCGGGGCGGTCAGCGACCAGCGGCCCTGGACCTGCGCCTGGGTCCCCATGCGGCGGCGAGCGGCGAACCGGCCGGGCCGCCGCTCGGCCAGGCGGGCACGGTCGCGCTGAGCCCGCGCCAACGTGAGCCGGGGGGCGCGGAGCGGAGCGAACGCGTCGTTCGTCGCCTCCCCGGCCCAGGCCAGGTCCCACAGCGCCTCCTGGATCTCCTCGGGGCTCAGCTCGACGTCCACGAGCAGGTCGGTGAAGAAGCACGCGCCGGCGGCCAGACGCTCGCGCACCCGCTCGTGCTTGGGATCCGCCGGCGGATCGCCACCGCGGACCGGCGGGGGGCCAAGCACGCCCAGATCATCTCGGAAGTACAGAGCCACGCGTCCGGAGTGACGCCCGAGCGCCCCGGCGCCGATCCACACGAGCTCGCCGCTCGCGCACAACTGGTCGATCCAGGCGGGTGAGTACGCGCCTGTGCGGCGCGGCAGGACGTCGCGCTCCCACACCTCCGCCGGCAGCGCCGCTCCCTGCAGCGGAACGAGCGCCTCGCGCAGCCGGTCGATCCCCGCCCCGCTGGCCGGGTGGCGATCCACCCCCTGCCACGCGGGCATGAAGCGCGCGAACGCCCGGTGATCGACGGGTTCGATCTCCTTGCGCAGCACCGCCAGCGAGGCGCGGCGCAGGCGACGGAGCACCTCCGGGTCGCACCACTCGCGCTCGGTGCCGCCGGGACGGAGCTCCCCCCGGACGAGCACGCCCGAGCGCTCCAGCTCGTTCAGGGCGGGCGCCGGGTCGACGCCGTAGCGCGCCCGCACGTCGGCCGTCGTGAACGGGCCGTGCGTCGCGGCGTAGCGACGGACGATCTTCGACAGCGCGTCGGGCACGTCCTCCAGGAAGGCCGCCGGCAGGCCGCCCGGCGGCGCCACGCCCAGCGCATCCCGGTACAGCCCGGCGTCGGCGGCGTCGATCCACCGCTGCTCGCCCGCCACCCGCACGCGCACGGCGCGCCGCTCGGCCCCGAGGTCGGCCAGCATGCGCTCGGCATCGAGCCCCGGGACCACCCGGAGCGCGGCCTCCCCAGCCGTCAGGTCACCGACGGTGCGCAGGACATCGTGCAACCCGTCGCGACCGGTGGCGCGACGGAGCTCGGAGAGGAACTGCAGGTCGTCCTCCACCTGTGCCAGCGCGCCCGGATCGATCAGGTCGCGCAGCTCGTCCTGCCCCAGCAGCTCGCGCAGCAGGTCACGGTCGAGCGAGAGCGCGGCGGCGCGGCGCTCGGCGTTCGGCGTGTCGCCCTCGTACATGTACGTCGCGACGTAGTCGAACAGCAGGCTCGAGGCGAACGGCGACGCGGTCGGCGTCTCCACCTCGATCAACGAGATCTCACGGCGGTGGAGCTTGGTCAGCAGCTCGGTGAGGCCGGCGACGTCGAGCACGTCGCGCAGGCACTCCCGGTAGGTCTCGAGCACGATCGGGAATTCGCCGTACTTCTTGGCCACCTCGAGCAGCGACTGCGATCTGAGGCGCTGCTGCCACAGCGGCGTGCGCTTGCCCGGGCGGGCGCGCGGGATCAGCAGCGCGCGGCCCGCGTTCTCGCGAAAGCGCGCGCCGAACAGCGCGCTCGAGGACAGCTCCGCCACCACCCGGTCCTCGATCTCCTCGGGATCGAGCAGCACCAGATCCGCCCCTGGGGGCTCGTCCGCGTCGGGCAGGTGGACGATGATCCCGTCGTCGGACCAGATGGCGTCCGACTCGAGCTCCAGCTCATCGCGGATCTTCGCGCTCAGCGCCAGTCCCCAGGCAGCGTGAACCCGGCCGCCGAACGGACTCAGGACACATAGACGCCAGTCGCCGATCTCGTCCCGGAAGCGCTCGATCACGATCGCTCGATCGGACGGCACGACCCGCGTGGCCTCCTGCTGCTCGCGCAGGAACTCGACCAGGTTGTTGGCGGCGCGCCGGTCGAGGTCGTAGTCCTGCTGCAGGTCCTCCGGCGATCGCTCGACCGCCCACCGGGCGAACGCGCCGATCGCCTCGCCGAGCTCCCGCGGACGCCCGACGCCGTCGCCCTTCCAGAACGGAACCGCGCCCGGCAGGCCGGGGGCAGGGGTGACGATCACGCGGTCGCGCCCGATCTCCTCGATCCGCCAGGTGCTCGCGCCGAGCAGGAACGTCTGTCCGGGCCGCGCCTCGTAGACCATCTCCTCGTCGAGCTCTCCCACGCGCCGGCCGTCGGGCAGCGTGACCGCGAACAGGCCCCGATCCGGGATCGTCCCCGCGTTGGTGACCGCCAGCTGCCTCGCTCCGGGGCGGGCGCGGATCGTGCCCTTGATCCGGTCCCACACGATCCGCGGGCGCAGCTCGGAGAACTCGGTCGAGGGGTAGCGGCCGTCGAGCATGTCGAGCACGTTCTCGAACTGGGTCCGGCTCAGCTCGGCGTACGAGTACGTGCGGGTCACCAGCGCGAACAGCTCCTCGACCGGCACCGGCCGGTCCTCGGGTGCGGCGGCGGCGATGGCCACGACCTGCTGGGCGAGCACGTCGAGCGCGTTCTTCGGCACGACCGTCGTCTCGATCTCGCCGTCGCGCATCCGCTTGGCCACCACCGCGCACTCGAGCAGGTCGGCGCGGAACTTCGGGAAGATCCGGCCTCGGCTGACGTCGCCCACCGAGTGGCCCGCGCGACCGATCCGCTGCAGGCCCCGCGACACCGACTTGGGCGACTCGACCTGGATGACGAGGTCCACCGCGCCCATGTCGATCCCGAGCTCGAGGCTCGAGGTCGCCACCAGGCAGGGAAGCTCGCCCGCCTTGAGCATCTCCTCGACGACCGAGCGCTCCTCGCGCGCCAGCGAGCCGTGATGGGCGCGCGCGATCTCCCGCTCGGCCAGGTCGTTCAGCCGCAGCGCCAGCCGTTCGGCGCCGCGCCGGTTGTTGACGAACACGATCGTCGAGCGGTGCTGCTGGATCAGCTCGAGCAGCTCGGGGTAGATGGCGGGCCAGATCGAGCGCCGCGTGGCCTCGCCGCCGCCGACGAGGGGGTCGAGCTCGGGCGCGGGAGTGGCCTCGGGCTCGACCATGGACTCGACGGGCACGTGGATCGCCAGGTCGAGCTCCTTGCGGATGCCGGTGTCCACGATCCGGCAGTGCCGGCTCGGGCCGACCATGAAGCGGCCGACCTCGGCGAGCGGGTTCTGCGTCGCCGATAGGCCGATGCGCTGGACCTCGCGCCCGGCGGCCTCGCTCAGGCGCTCCAGCGTCAACGCCAGATGCGCCCCGCGCTTGGTCGCCGCCACCGCGTGGATCTCGTCCACGATCACCGACTCGGCGCCGGCGAACAATTCCTGGGCCCGCCCGGTCAGCATCAGGTACAGCGACTCCGGCGTGGTGATGAGGATGTCCGGCGGGTGGCGGAGCATCGCCTGGCGCTCGCGCTGCGGCGTGTCACCGGTACGGACCGCCACGGTCAGCTCCGCGCCGATGCCGCGCAGCGGCGCGCGGAGGTTGCGGTCGATGTCGTAGGACAGGGCCTTGAGCGGCGACACGTAGACCAGGCCGATGTGGTCGCGCCCGCTTTCCGGTCCGGGCCCCCCGCCTTCGCCGGCCAGCCGGTCGATCGCCCACAGGAACGCGGCCAGCGTCTTTCCCGACCCCGTGGGCGCGGAGATCAGGACGTGCTCGCCACTGGCGATCGCCGGCCAGGCCTGTGCCTGCGCCGGCGTGGGACCGTCGAACGCGGACTGGAACCAGTCACGGGTGCGGGCGCTGAACTGCTCGAGCGGCATGGCTCATCCGAGCGTACTGCGCGTAAGGGTCAGGTCTTGACCGGTTCTACCAGAGCGCGCGCGAGCGTCCAGCGCGGGCGCGCCGGCGGGCGCTAGAGCGTCGCGACGCGATAGCGCTCGGTGAGCCGAGCGAGCTTGGCGGCGAGCTCGTTCAGGTTCTGGGCGGCGAGCTGAGAGGATTGCGCGCCGTCCAGGAACTGCGTGGTGCCGTCCTCGATGCTGTTCATCGACTCGGCAATCTCGTCCATACCCACGCTCTGCTGCTGAGCCGAGGCCGCGATCTCCTCGGCTGCGTTCGAGGCGGCGCGGATGATCTCGGTCAGGCTCCGGATCCCCTCATCGGCGCGCGAGGTCAGCTCAAGGCCGTCCTCGACGACCTTGGCGCCCGCGTCGCTGGCCGACACGGCGGCGGTGGACGCTGCCCTGACCTCTTTGAGGATCGTCTCGACCCTGGCCGTCGCGGCCTTGGACTGCTCGGCCAGCTGCTTTACCTGGTCGGCTACGACCGCGAAGCCGCGGCCGGCCTCGCCGGCCCGGGCCGCCTCAATCGTGGCGTTGAGCGCCAGCAGGTTGGAGCGATCGGCGAGCTCGTTGACGGTGTCGGTGATCACGCCGATCTGCTGGGCGCGCGCGGACAGCGTGGCGATCTCCTGCGAGACGCCGGCGGCGCGACCGCGGATCTGCTCCATGACGTTCGCGATCGCGGCGACCGCTTCAGTGCCTTCGTCGCTGACTCGCACGGAGTCGCGGGCCTGCTGGGCGACCTCGCGCGCACGCTGGGCCGTCGCGTCCGCGGCTTGGCGCAGCTCGTTGACCGTCGCCGAGGCCTCGGTGATGGCCGCAGACTGCTGCCCGGCGCTCTCCGTGTGGCGGCTCACCGAGCCGAGGATCTCGGCCGTGGAGGTCCCGATGTCGTGAACGCCGACCTGGATCTCGCCCGAGATCTCGGCCAGGCCACAGACCATGCTGTTCAGGCTCTCCGAGAGCTGGCGCAGGTCCTCGGCGTCGGAACTCGCGGTGGCGGTCAGGTCGCCGTCGGCTACTCGCGCGGCGAACTGCGCGTAGTTGCGCACCGCAACTTGCAGGGCGCGCTTGGACTCGCGCTCGGCCTGAGCGACCGTCTCGAGCTCGGCGTGCCGCTCTTCGGTGAGCGCGTTCAGGCGCCGCAGCGCCAGGCCGAAGCGGACGCCCGCGGCCAGCAGCGTCGCGCTGGCAAAGCCGATCGCCACTTGGCTGGCGTGCTCCAGCGAGCCGACGAACAGGATTACCAGCGCCATTACGCAGGCAAGCGCCGGGACCTTGAAACCCGATGAGGTGTTCTCCTTCACCGCGACGCCCGGATCGGGCGCCAGCCACACCGCGCAGGAGATCAGCAGCAGCGAAACCGGCCAGGCCATCGTGTTCAAGAACCAGCCGACGTTGGTGACCACGAGGCCGTTGAACAGCGCAGCGATGTCACCGGCGGCGTTGACGAGGCCGGCGGCGGCGATCAGATACCACCGGGCGCGCCGACCCGCGGGCAGCATGACGATCCCAAGAACGGTCAGTCCGAACAGCAGCAGATCGCCGACCGGATACACGAGGTTGACGGCAGCACCCTCGGTGCCGGCACCTGAGGCCTTGACGATCGCGTGGAAGGCGAACGCAACCAGCGCCGCCGCGGTCACGAGCGTCGCCACCACCCCGTCCAGGTAGTTGGCCGCGCTCAGCTTCTTGACATCACGCTGCATGAGCACCATCACGCCGACGTAAGCCAGCGGGAAGAAGCCGGCCCACAGGTAGTTGGCAAGCGAGAGGGTGGGCGGCGTGGCCCCGCCGAGACTTTCGGCGGTCGTGGCAAAGTCGCCGAGCGCCCAGGCACAGCCCGCTGCGCCGAGCAGCAGCACGTACCTGCGGTCGCGTGCGTTCACCAGGCCGCGAGCGATGACGAGGATGCAGCACAAGAGCTCAAACGCGTCGACCCCCCAGCCGCCCAGCCACGTCGGATAGTTCGCGTCCTGGCCGCCCAGGACCAGCGTCACCGCATATGCCAGCAGCGCGATGATCAGGATCGCGTACAGCGCTTTGATCCCGGAGCCCGCCTGGCTGGACGCCGCCGAACGGGCGCCGCCGGCCGGAATGCGATGGGACGCTCGGCCGGCACCGTTGGTCTGCTCAACAGAAGCGTCGATCACCGCCATGGCTCCTCCCGGTATCGGCAGCACCGGCCAGAGCTGTAGGCCGGGACCGTCCGGGTGTCATCGCGAATCCGGGTCCATGAACGCGAGGTTTGTGCTGAGCCCGGCGGTCGTCGTGACCGTCGCGATCTGCCGCCCCGGCTGTACGGCCGGCCTGATCTCTCCGAGGTGCTCACCGAGCCCGCGGGCCACGGCGTCCAGGTCCCGTACCACGACGACGAGCCCCCAGAAGCCGGCTCGCTCCGCGTCCGGCGCCTCGACCAGCTCCAGGATCGCCGGCCCGATCCGGCGGAAGCCCATCCGCGTGCCGCGCATCTCGACGACCCGCTTGAGCGGCATGCCGGCGCCCGCCAGCGCCTCGCGCGTCCGGTCGAAGTCCGGCGTCGTGACCACCACGTGGTCGACCGCGACCGCCCCGTTCGGATGCTCCCTCGCCGAAGCGTGTCGAGATATCGCTGATATAGACCGATAACTCGACACGCCTCGATCGAGAGGCGCCACCGGGAGCCCGTCGATCACCGCGTCGGTCCCGCTGAGCGACCACGCGGTGATCCCACGGCCGGGGCTGCCGAGCACCAGCCGCACCCCGCCGAGCTCGACCTGACCGTCGTGGACGGAGAACCCCAGCGCCTCCCACCGCTCCACCGGGTCCGCGATCAGCAGCCCGGCCAGCTCAGGCAAGCCCGGCCCGCTCCCGCGCCGTGGCGAACACCTCGTCGATCATCGGCTCGGTCAGCCGCCCCGTGAACGTGTTCTGCTGGCTCGGGTGGTAGCACCCGAGCAGCTCGTATTCACCCAACGAGGCCGACGCGCCGTGGCCGAAGCGCGGGCGCGGCCGAGGCGTCGGCACACCGTGCGCGGCCAGCGCCCGGAACGCGGCCTCCCACGCAAAGCCGCCCAGGCACACGATCAACCGCGCCCGGCGCAGCAACGAGAGCTCGCGCACGAAGTACGGCAGGCAGTTGTCGCGCTCGGCCGGCAGCGGGCGGTTCGCCGGCGGCGCGCAGCGCACCGCCGCGGTGACGTAGCAGCCGCTCAGCGAGAGCCCGTCGCCGCGCGCCACCGATCCGGGCTGGTTCGCGAACCCCGTACGGTGGAGCGACGCGAACAGCCAATCACCGGAGCGGTCCCCGGTGAAGATCCGCCCCGTCCGATTGCCCCCGTGGGCGGCCGGCGCGAGTCCGAGGACGATCACGGCCGCGGCTGGATCGCCGAAGCCGGGCAGCGGCCGGCCCCAGTACTCGTCGTCGGCGAACGCGGCGCGCTTGACCCTCGCGACCTCCTCCCGCCACTGGACCAGTCGCGGGCAGCGACGGCACTCCACCACCTCGCGCGCGAGCGCCTCGAGCTCGTTCACGAACCGAGCATGCCGCCGATGAGCCGGTCGATCACCGGCGCCAGCTCGAACACGTCCTCCGGCACGCCCAGCCGCACCTGGCGCGAGACGAGCTCGCTGATCGCGCCGACGATGGCCACCGCGTCATGTGGCGAGGCGAACCGCGCGATCAACCCTCGTCCTGCCGCGTCCGCGTTCTCGGCGTCGAGCAAGGCGGCGTATCCCTGCACGACCTCGTCGCGCCGGCGCGCAGCCGCCGGTCCCGCGGCCATGCTCTCGATCAGCAGCGTCCGCGCGAACTCGGGGTAACGAACGAGCGCGGTCAAGAACGCGCGGGTGCCCGCCTGCATGCGCTCGATTGCGCCGCCGTCGGCAGCCGTGGCCGCCTCCAGCATCGAGCTGCCGACCACATCCGCAGAGCGGTCGAACAGCGCGAGCATGCACGCCTGCTTGTTCTCGAAGTGCTCATAGAACGTCGCCTTTGACATCCCGGCCCGCCGGCTGATCGATTCTGAGCTGCTGGCGACGTAGCCGCGGCCGGCGAACTCCTGCGCCGCCGCTTCGAGCAGACGGTCGCGCTGGATCGGCAGCCGCACCTCGGGTGGCGGCGCGTGACGCCCGCGCGCGGCAGGGGCGCCCGAGCTCATCGTCTCAGGCCTTGAGCGCGCGGCCGTAGTGACGCTCGTAGTACTCGCGATACGCGCCGGATCGGATCGGCTCCCACCACCAGGCATTTTCGCGATACCAGGCGACGGTGCGTTCCAAGCCCTCTTCGAAGCGGGTGCGAGCCTTCCACCCCAGGCCCTCGAGTTTTTGGGCAGAGAGCGAGTAGCGCCGATCGTGACCAGGGCGGTCGGTGACGTACTCGATCAGCGATTCGTCGGCACCGGCGAGGGCCAGGATCCGCCGGACCACGTCGATGTTCTCGCACTCATCCGGACCGCCGCAGTTGTAGGCCTCGTCCCGGGATCCCGTCCGCCAGCACCTGCCCGATGCCACGCCCGAAGTCCTCCACGTACAGCCAGTTGCGCACGTTGCGCCCGTCCCCGTAGACGGGCAGGTGGTCACCCGCCAGCGCGTTGAGGATCATCAACGGGATCAGCTTCTCCGGGTACTGGTAGGGCCCGTAGTTGTTGGAGCCGCGGCAGATCATCGTCTCGAGGCCGTAGGTGTGGAAGTAGCTCGAGACGAGCAGGTCGGCGCCCGTCTTCGTTGCGCTGTAGGGGCTCGAAGGCGCCAGCGGCGACTCCTCCGTGAACGACCCCGATTCGATCGACCCGTAGACCTCGTCGGTCGACACCTGCACGTAGCGCAGCCCATTCGTGCGCGCGGCCTCGAGCAGGACGTGCGTGCCCTGCATGTTGGTGATGATGAACGCCTCGGGTCCGGAGATCGAGCGGTCCACGTGCGTCTCGGCAGCGAAGTTCACGATCGCCTCACACCCAGCCACCGCGCCCGTCACCGCGGCCGGATCCTCGATCGCGCCGTGCACGAACCGGACGTCGTCGATCACGTCGTGCAGGTTCTCGCGCCGGCCCGCGTAGGTCAGCTTGTCGAGCACCGTCACCTCGTCGCCGTGCTCACGCACGCGCAGGCGCACGAACGTCGAGCCGATGAACCCGGCGCCGCCGCAGACGAGCAGCCTCATACCGTGGGGCGCTCGACCGTCAGGTAGTCCTCCAAGCCTTCGCGCCAGTCGGGCAGCGCCGGGGCCTCCGTCCCGCGCTCGGTCCCGAGGACGCTGTAGGCGGGACGCGGGGCCGGGCGGCCCAGGTCCTCGGTGCGTCCCGGCCGGATCTCGCAGTGCAGTCCGCGCGCGTCGACGAGCTCGCGGGCCAGCTCGTACCACGAGCACGCGCCGGCGCCGGCCACGTGCACGAGCCCGACGGGCCGCGCGGACGCCAACTCGAGCAGCGCCCCCGCCAGATGGCCGGTGAACGTCGGCGAGCCGACCTGGTCATCGACCACCGTCAGCTCGTCGCGCTCGGCGGCCAGGTGCAGGATCGTCGCGGGAAAGCACGGGCCGCCGGCGCCGAACAGCCACGAGGAGCGCACGACGGTGTGCCGGCCGGGCGCCTCCAGCGCCACCTCCATCTCCCCGGCCAGCTTGGTCCGCCCGTACGCCGACAGCGGCCGCGTCGAGTCGGACTCGAGGTAGGGCTCGCGCTTGACGCCGTCGAACACGTAGTCGCTCGAGACGTGGATCGTCCACGCGCCGGCCGCGCACGCCGCTCGCGCGACGTTGCCGGCGCCCGGCCCGTTCACGGCGAGGGCCGCATCCTCGGCGGACTCGGCGCCGTCCACATCGGTCCAGGCGGCGCAGTTGACCACCGCGTCGGGGCGCGCCTCGGCGACCGCGCGCTCGACCGCCTCGTAGTCGGTGACGTCGAGATCGGCGCGCGACACCGCCACCGCATCATGTCCCGCCGCCCGGGCGGCGGCGTCCACGTCCTGCCCCAGCATGCCGGCGGCGCCGGTGATGAGAAGTCGCATAGGGGCCAGAGGGTAGACAGGTGGCCGTCGCGGTGTTAGGGTCGCCGCCATGGGCGAACGCACGGAGTACACAGCAGGAACCTTCTCGTGGGCCGACGTCTCGACGACCGACCAGGAGGCGGCGAAGTCCTTCTACGCCGAGCTGTTCGGCTGGGAGGCGGAGGACATGCCGGCCGGCGAGGGGGCCGTCTACACGATGGCCATGCTCGACGGGAAGCCGGTGGCGGCGATCTCGCCGCAGCCCGAGCAGCAGCGCGAGGCCGGCGTCCCGCCGATGTGGAACTCCTACATCACGGTCGAGAGCGCCGACGAGTCACTGGAGCGCGCGAAGAAGCTCGGCGCCACCGTGCATGCCCCCGCGTTCGACGTGTTCGACGCCGGCCGGATGGGCGTGATCCAGGATCCGCAGGGGGGGTTCTTCGAAGTCTGGGAGCCCAAGCAGCACATCGGAGCGTCGTCGGTCAACGGACCCGGACGGCTCTGCTGGAACGAGCTCGCTTCTCCCGATCCTGATGGCTCCGCCGGGTTCTACACCGAGCTGTTCGGCTGGACGGTCGAGCCCATGGAGGGCAGCCCGATGCAGTACTTGGTCATCAAGAATCGCGACGGGCACACCAACGGCGGGATCCGCGCCGCGGCCGAGCAGGAACCGACCCACTGGCTCGTCTACTTCGGGATCGACGACCTCGACGCCGGCATATCGAAGGTCGCCCAGCTCGGCGGCAACACGCTGATGGAGCCGATGGACATCGGCGACGGCAACCGGATCGCCGCCGTTCAGGACCCGCAGGGCGCGGTGTTCGCGCTCTACGCGGGCCGGTTCGACGACTAGCTGCCACGGCAGTCGCGGAGCGCCTCTGGCGCTGCAGCTGGTCGGCGGTCGATCCTGGCCGTGGCCGGCTGCGGCGTCCGCCAGCCGGTCCGCTCCTCGACGGTGGCGCGCACGACGCCCGAGTCGACCGTGCCCGCCGTCCCCCAGGCCCATCCGCAGGTGATCGAGCCCGCCGCGGGCGCGGCGCCGGGCGCCGTACAGCCGGCGCCTGAGGCGCCCGGCCGCTGTCAGCGTCGGACCGAGCAACGGCCCGCTCGCCCAGCCGGCGTCGACCGCCACGATCCGCCGCGAGCTCGCCGCCAGCGGCATGACCGCGAACCCCAACCAGGCCACGCTGACCGCGGATGGCCTGGCGATCGCGCCCGTCGGCGCGCCGGCGGTCGTCCAGGAGATCATCGCCGCCGGCAACGAGATCGCGCGGCTGCCCTACCGCTACGGCGGCGGCCACGCCACCTACGAGGACACCGGCGTACGACTGCTCGGGATCGATCAGCTACGTGTTCGACGCCGCCCATCTGCTCGTCGGGCTCGGTCGTCTCGGGCGACCTGATGAACTGGGGCGCTCCCGGGCCCGGCAAGTGGATCACCGTGTACGCCAACGCCGGGCCACACGTTCATGTACATCGCGGGGCTCCGCTTCGACACGGTGGCGCTGGCCGAGACCGGCACGCGGTGGTCGAACCGCCCGGCCGACGAGCGAGACCTCGCCACCTTCGCCGTCCGGCACCCGCACAGGCCTCTGACTGTCGCCATTTGCAGTCGCCTACCGGCTGCAGATGGCTTCACCCGAGCCCGTGCGTGAAGCTCAGCCCGCGGCGCCCGCCGGCGCGGGCTCACGCGCCCCGTAGGCGACGAAGTCGCTCCCGCGCACCAGGATCAGCGCCAGCACCGCCCCCGCGAGCGCCACCACGCCGGCCACCAGCAGGATGTCGTTCATCGCGCCGGTGAACGCCGAGTGGATCGCCACCGCGGCCTGCGCGCGGTGCGGGCCGGGCACCGCACTCTCGGCCTGCTGGGCCCCCCCGGCTGCCACCGCCCGCGCCAGCACGGCCGCGTGCGCAGCCGCCGGCGTACCCGCCAGCAACGGCGCGAGATGGCGCTGGATCGCGCTCTGGAAGATCGAGCCGAGCACGGCGATGCCGGTGGCGATCCCCACCTGGCGGAAGGTCGAGTTGATCCCCGAGGCCATGCCGCTGCGCTGCGGCGGGACGACTCCGATCGCGGTCGAGGCGAGCGCAGGGTTGACCAGTCCGACTCCCGCGCCGGCGAGCACGAAGCCGGCCAGGAGCGCGGTCCAGTGCGAGGACGCGGTCAGCCCGCGCATCAGCAGCAGTCCGCCACCGGTCAAGCCCAGCCCGAGGCTCAGCAGCAGCCGCACCGGAACGCGCTCGGTCAGGTTGCCCGCCACCGCCGCCACCACGAACGACACGATCGTCACGGGCAGGAAGCGCAGTCCCGTCTGGAGCGGCGAGAAGCCGAGGATCGTCTGCAGGTACAGCGTCAGGTAGAGGAACATCGCGAACATCGACGCGGACACCGCGAACGCCGCCACCGACGCGCCGTTGAAGGTCGGCTTGCGGAACAGGCTCAGGTCGAACATCGGGCCGCGCTGCGTCGCCTGCGAGACGAGAAAGGACACGAGCAGAGCGGCCGATCCGGCCAGGCAGGCGACCACCTCGGTGCTCCCCCAGCCGAGGGTCGGGCTCTTGATCGTCGCGAACACGAGCAGGAACAGCGCGCCGGTGAACGTGACCGTGCCGATCCAATCGATCCGCGTGCCCTCGGGATCGCGCGACTCACCGACGCGCGCCAGCGTCAGCGCCACCGCCGCCGCGCCCACGGGGACGTTGATCAGGAAGATCGACTGCCACCCGAACACCTGGGTGAGCACTCCGCCGAGCAGCGGGCCGACCGCCGCGGAGGCGCCGATCGTCGCCCCCCACGCCCCGAACGCGGTGCCGCGCTCGCGGCCTTGGAACTCCTGGGCAAGCAGCGCCAGCGAGGTGGAGAACATGATCGCGCCACCGATGCCCTGGCCCGCACGCGCGAGGATCAGGAACAGCGCGGTGGGCGACAGCGCGCACAGCAGCGAGGCGAGCGAGAACAGGACGAGCCCGACCGTGAACACGAGCCGGCGCCCGATCAGGTCGGCCAGCGATCCGGTGGTGAGCAGGACCGAGGCGAGTGTCAGGGCATACGCGTCGATCACCCACTGGATGTCCGAGAAGTTCGCCTTGAGGTCGCTGGCGATCTTGGGCAGCGCGACGTTGACGATCGTGATGTCGAGCAGGAGCATGAACGTCGCCACGCAGACGACGATCAGCGTCCACCACTTACGTTCCATAAGAGGGTGATCCTACTTCGGGGGCGCGAACACCCCTCGATTCCCGCTAGGCGCGGCCGTAAACGGGCAGGGCCGCGCCGCTCACCGGCTGGCTGGCGTCCGAGAGCAGGTGCGCGATCACGCCGGCGATCTCCGCCGGCTTGACCCATTTCTCGTGGTCGGCCTTCGGCATCGACTGCCGGTTGGCCGGGGTGTCGATCACGCTGGGCAGGATCGCGTTGCAGCGGATGCCGTCGTCCTTGTACTCGGTCGCCACCGCCTGCGCGAACGCGATCACCGCCGCCTTCGAGGAGATGTAGCCCGCGGCGCCCTTGAACGGCTGCAGGGCCGCGCGCGTGCCCACGCACACGATCGAGCCGCCGCCTGCCTCGAGCAGGTGGGGCACCGCGGCGTGCGTGATGAGGTAGGTCGGCCGGAGGTTCAACCGGAACTGGCGCTCGAACTCGTCGATGTCCGTCTCGTGCACGCGCCCGCCCATGGCGAAGCCGCCGACCAGGTTCACCACGCCGCGCAGCGGCGCCTGCGCCGCCGCCACCACCTCGGCCACCGCGTCGGGATCGAACAGGTCGGCCTGGATCAGCGTCAGGCGCTCGTGCCGGCGCACCCGCTCGAGCTCGCTCTCCACGACCCAGGGCACCACGACCCGCCATCCGTCGTCGAGCAATCTGGCCACCACGGCGGATCCAAGCCCGCCCGTTCCCCCGGTCACGATCGCCGTAGCTTCCATCCGCCGCTGACTCTATCTTCGACGCGCGATGCACCCCAGCCCCGAGCAGATGGAGTCGGACCTCCGAGAGCTCGTCGCGACGGTCCAGAACCCCCACCTGCGCCGCCTGCTCTCGAGCTTGTTCGCCGAACTGTGGTCGAGCTTCCGCGAGGCGCCCGCCGCCAAGCGCTATCACCAGGCCTATCCCCACGGGCTGCTCGAGCACTCCCTGAGCGTGGCGCAGGCGGTCAGCGCGATCTCGGCGACGTTCCCCGGGATCGACCGCGACGTCGCCGTGACCGGCGCGCTCCTGCACGACATCGGCAAGATCGAGGCCTACGAGGTGCACGACGGCGTGATCTCGATGTCCGACCAGGGTCGCCTGTACGGGGAGATCGCGCTCGGCTACTACGCGGTGCGCCGCGCGATCGAGGACCTCGACGGCTTCCCGCCCGACCTGGCCAACGCCGTGCTCCACATCATCCTGAGCCACCACGGCTCGCTCGAGCACGGGAGCCCGGTCGTGCCGTGCACGCGTGAAGCGACGCTCGTGCACATGATCGACAACCTGGGCGGGCGGCTGGGGAGCTTCGACCGTCTGGAGAAGGAGCTGCCCGACGGGGCGCGCTGGTCGGAGTACGACCGCGCACTCGGTGGCGGCGCCTACTTCGCGCGCGCCGCCTGACGCGGCTGCTCCAAATCTCCCCAAATTCCGTGTCGACTCAGGCTCGTCGTCTCGGCGCTCGCGCGCCCCGACTACAGTTGGATGCGGGATGGCCAAAGACACGGAGAAGCTGATCCGCCAGCTATCGCTGATCTCCTATCTGATGGCCGAACGACGCCCGGTGACCGCGCCCGAGATCCGGCGCGACGTCGAGGGCTACAGCGCGATGAACGAGGACGCGTTCGCGCGCCGCTTCTACGCCGACCGCTCGGAGCTCGAGGCGCTGGGCATCGCGCTCCAGGTCGAGAAGCCGGTCGACGGGCTGGTCGAGCAGGAGACGTACTCCCTGCCGCCCGAGAACTTCCACCTGCCGCCGATCGAGTTCACCGACCAGGAGCTGGCCGCGCTGCGCACGGCACTCCACCTGCTCGACCGCGAGTTCGCCTACGCCGAGCCGCTCCGCCTGGCCCTCCAGCAGATCTCCTGGGGGCGCCCCAGCCCGCTGACCGCGCCCGAGCAGCGCACGGTGGCGCTCGGCATCACCGGCGCCGCCGGAGGCCACGACGTCTCCCAGCGCCTGGCCAAGATCGAGACCGCGATCTTCCGGCGCAAGACGATCGTGTTCGACTACTACACGATGGAGCGCGACGAGCTGGGCGCGCGCCGGGTCGACCCCTACCAGCTCCTGTACGAGGGCGGCCAGTTCTACCTCGTCGGCCACGCGCACGATCGCGACGCCATCCGCGTCTTCCGGCTCTCGCGGATCCGCGGCAAGGTCGGCTACGCCACCAAGGCCGAGCACGACTTCCAGCGTCCGGCCGACTTCGATCCCCGCGCCTACGCCAACCGCATCGAGTGGCAGTTCGGCGAGCCGGTGGGCGAGGCCGAGATCTGGATCGCCGCGCGCATCGCCTGGCAGATCGAGCGCCACTTCGGCCGCTACGGAGAGATGCACCTCGACGAGGACGACGGCGGCCGCCGCTTCGTCACGCCGTACGCCAACGCTCGCCAGCTGATCGCCTGGGTGCTCGGGCTGGGCGAGAACGCGCGGATCCTCGGCCCGCCCGAGCTCGCGACCGAGCTGGCCGAGCGCGTGGAGCTGCTGATCGAGCGGCATACCGGCGAGCCTCCGGCCGAGGTCCCCGCCGGCGCGAGGGCCGGCGCTCCGGCGGTCGCCTCGACCCGCGAGCGCTCCGAGAACGGCAACGGCCACCATCCCGACGTGGCCATCCGGCCCGGAGCGCTTCGCGCGCCTGGTCACGCTGGCCAGCATCCTGATCGACGCGGGACGCGCCGGCCGGCGGCTCGACGGCGACGAGCTGTGCCGCGCGCTCAAGCTCTCCGAGCAGGAGCTCCGCGAGGACATCTCGGTGCTCAACGTCGTCAACTTCGGCGCCGGCACCTACGTCCTGTACGCCGAGATCCTGCCCGACGGGATGATCGAGGTCGATCCCGAGCCCTACGGCGACTCGTTCGCCCGTCCCGCTCGCCTGCTGCCCGTCGAGGCCAAGGCGCTGATCGCCGCCGATCGACCTGATCGGCGAGCACATCCCCGAGGGGTCGCTCGCCTCCGCGCGGGAGAAGGTGGTCGCGGCGCTCGGCGAGGATCCCGTCCACGAGGGCCTGCAGGTGTCGACCCCCGGTGGCGACGACGCCGAGATCGCCGCCGTCGTGTCGCGGGCGATCGCCGACCGGCACCTGCTCTCGTTCGAGTACTACAAGGAGAACGAGGACGAGTTCTCGACCCGCACGGTCGAGCCGTACGCGCTGATCAACGGCCGCGAGGGCTGGTACGTCGCGAGCTTCGACCCGACCCGCGACGCCGTCCGCCACTTCCGGCTCGACCGGATCAAGTCCGCCGCCGTCTCCGACGAGGCCTTCGAGCCGCGTCCGGACGTCAACCCGGCGGCCGACGTCGACGGCTGGCCGCGGACGGGCGAGGTGCCCGCCTCGCGACGGGCGCGCGTGTGGATCTCGCCCGAGCGCGCCCGCTGGGCGCGCGAGGAGCGGACGGTGATCGCCGAGCTCGAGGATGGCGCGCTGATCGTCGAGCTGGGCTTCAAGGGCCTCGACTGGCTGGTCCGCGAGGTGCTCAAGGAGGCCGGCGACGCCGCCGTGCTCGAGCCCGAGGACGCCCGGGCCGCGGTGCTCGACGCGGCGCGCGCGATCCGCGCACCGCCGAGCCGCTCTCGCGCTGAGTGCGACGGCCCAGCCGCGCGGTGAGCCGGCGCGACCAGATCACGATGAGCGACGCGGAGGTGGCGGCGTTCCTCGACGAGCAGCGCGTGGTCGTCGTCGCCACCCACGGACCTCGAGGGTGGCCGCACCTGATGCCGCTCTGGTACGTCGTGCGCGACGGGGAGCTGTGGGCGTGGACCTACGCGAAGTCGCAGAAGGCGAAGAACCTCGAGCGCGATCCGCGCGCGACGCTCCAGCTCGAGGCCGGCGAGCACTACGACCAGCTGCGCGGCGTGATGATCGAGGCCGAGACGGTGATCCACCGCGAGCCCGACAGCGGTCGCCGCGCTGGGGGCCGAGATCTACGCGCCGCTACACGGGCCACTCGGACGTCGAGGAGATGATCCGCGCCCAGGCGCCCAAGCGGATCGGGCTCCAGTTCGTCCCGCAACGCGTCGCGAGCTGGGACCACCGCAAGCTCGGCGGCGCTTACTGAGTACGCTCCGCGGCGATGCAAGCGCTCAAGGGGCTGATCCTGTCCGGCGGAAAGGGCACGCGGCTGCGCCCGATCACGTACACGAGCGCCAAGCAGCTCGTCCCGGTCGCCAACAAGCCGGTCCTGTTCTACGGGATCGAGGCGATGGCGCAGGCCGGCATCGAGGAGGTCGGGATCATCATCGCGCCGGAGACCGGCGAGGAGGTCAAGGCGGCGGTGGGCGACGGCGTCGCGCTTCGGCGTCCGGATCACCTACATCCTCCAGGACGAGCCGCTCGGGCTGGCGCACGCGGTGCTGACCGCGGAGACCTTCCTCGGCGAGTCGCCGTTCGTCATGTACCTGGGGGACAACCTGCTCCAGGGCGGGATCGGCGACCTGGTCGAGGCGTTCCGCTGCGGGCGAGCCCGACGCGCTGATCCTGCTCACGCCCGTCCCCGATCCCGAGCATTACGGCGTGGCCGAGCTCAGCGACGGCGCGGTGGTGCGCCTGGTCGAGAAGCCTCAGGAGCCGCAGACCGATCTGGCGCTGGTGGGCGTGTACATGTTCACCCCGGCGGTCCACGATGCGGCGCGCGCGATCACGCCCTCGGCGCGCGGCGAGCTCGAGATCACCGACGCGATCCAGCACCTGGTCGACCAGGGCCTCCGGGTCGAGCCGCACGTCGTGCGCGGGTGGTGGAAGGACACCGGCCGGCTCGAGGACATGCTCGCGGCCAACCGCCTGGTGCTCGACACGATCGTGACCCGCGTCGAGGGCGAGCTGATCGACTCGCGCGTCGACGGCCGGGTGATCGTCGAGCCGGGGCGCGCGGCTCGAGCGCTCGTCGGTCCGCGGTCCCGCGATCATCGGCGCGCGGCGCGCAGCTGCGCGACTGCTACGTCGGCCCGTACACGGCGATCGGCGAGCACTGCTCGATCCAGAACGCCGAGGTCGAGCACTCGATCCTGCTCGCCGGCGCCGTCGTGCACGGACTCGACGGACGGATGGAGTCCTCGCTGCTCGGGCGCAACGTCCGGATCGGCCGCGACCACCGCCAGCCGCGCGCCTACCGGTTCCTGGTCGGCGACAACTCCGAGATCGGGATCCTCTAGAGCTGGCCGCCCGCCATGGCTCGACTGCTCCAAGACCGCGCGCGATGAAGGAGGTCAGCGGATCCGCGAGCGCGAACGTGCCGGCTTCGGCTCGCCGGTGCTTCGAGATGCTCGCCGCCGTGGACGGCTATCCGAGCTGGATCGGCGAGTACGTCCGGGATGTCCACGTGCTCGAGCGGGACTCCCGCGGCCGGCCGACCCGGGCGTGCGCGCAAGTGCACGTCGAGCAGAGTCCGTTCGGCAAGGATTTCGAGGTCGAGGTCGAGGTCGCGGCCGAGGGCCCGCGAACGATCCGGCTCACCCGCGTAGCCACCGATAAACGAGATGCCGACCGGCTCGAGCTCTTCTGGCGGCTCGAGTCCGCCGACGGCACGACGGTCACACTCGAGTTCGCCGCTCAGGTCTCGCTGCTACCCGCTTGGCTTCCGGTCGGAGATGCCGGTAACGCGATCGCGAGAGCCGCGCTGGAGGCCGCCGCGGACGCCATCGCCGAACCGCGTCCGCCGCCTCGCGCACGACAGCGAGCCTCGCCGCGATGAGCGAGCGCCGCGAGATCCTGCCCTTCGGCTCGTGGCCCACCCCGATCACCTCCGACGCTGCTCGTGGCCTCGGCGGTCCGCCTCTCGGAGGTCAGAGTCGACGGAGACGCAGGTCATCTGGGCCGAGGGCCGCCCGGACGAGGGCGGCCGGGTCCAGCTCGTCCGCCGCAGCCCCGACGGCACCACCACCGAGCTGCTGCCCGAGGGCCGCAGCGCACGCACGTCCGTGCACGAGTACGGCGGCGGAGCCTGGTGGGCGCGCGACGGGATCGTCTGGTTCACCGCCGCCGACGATCAGCGGCTGTATCGCCTCGATCCCGGGCACCGGATCGTTGCGGCGCCCTCACGCCGGAGCCCGAGGTGCCGCGCGGAGACCGCTACGCCGACGGCGACTCTCAGTCCCGGACGGCGCGCTCGCTCGTATGCGTCCGCGAGCATCATCCGGCCGGCGGGCGCGGGGCCGCCGACGTGCGCAACGAGATCGTGCGTCTCGACGCGCACCGACCCGGGGACTCCCGAGGTGCTCGTGAGCGGGCCGGACTTCACGACCAGCCCGCGCTTCAGCCCGGACGGGCGAGTGGCTGTGCTGGGTCGAGTGGGACCACCCGAACATGCCGTGGGACGGCACCCGGCTCGTGGCTCGCCATCTGGCCGAGCGGCGATCAGCGCCTGATCGCCGGCGGAGAGGAGGAGTCGGTGTCGGAGCCGCGCTGGCAGGCCGACGGATCGCTGACGTTCATCAGCGACCGCAGCGGCTGGTGGAACCTGTATCGCTGGACTCCCGGGAGATCCGGCGGCGCTGCCGCTGGTCGAGCTCGAGGCGGAGATCGGCGTGCCGCAGTGGACGCTCGGCGGCTCGCGCTACGCGCAGCCTGGCCGATGGCCGGATCGTGTTCGCCCGTGTGCGCCGGGGAGTCGACGGGCTGGCCGTCCGCCTCGCCGACGGCACGGTGCGCGATCTGGACCTCGACGTGTCCAGCGTTCAGATGATCCGCGCCTTCGGCGACGCGCGTCGGTCGTGGCGATCGCCGGGTCGGCCACGGCCGAGGACGCCGGTGCTGCGAATCGATCTGGGCGACGGGGCCGACGGTCTCGACGGTCGAGGCGCTGCGGCCGCCGCGGGACCTGGCGGCGCTCGGCGTCGAACGAGGTTACGTCTCGGTGCCCGAGCCGGTCGAGTTTCCCTCCGCGGAGGGACGGAGCGCGCACGCGTTCTTCTATGCGCCCGTCGAACTCCGAGTACGCGGGCCCGACGGACGAGCTGCCGCCCCTGCTCGTCGTGAGCCCACGGCGGACCGACCGGCGCCGCGCACCCGGCGCTCCAGCTCGGCATCCAGTACTGGACCTCCCGCGGCGTTCGCCGTAGTCGAGGTCAACTACGGGGGCTCGGTGGGCTACGGCCGGCGCTACCGGATGCTGCTGCGGGGCCGCTGGGGCGAGGTCGACGTGGACGACTGCGTCGCGGCCGCTCGCTGGCTCGCCGAGCAGGGACGCTGCGATCCGCAGCGCATGTGCATCCGCGGCGGATCCGCCGGCGGCTACACCACCCTGCTCGCCCTGGCGCGCGAGGACACGCCGTTCGCGGCCGGCGCCAGCCGCTACGGGGTGGCGGACCTGGAGGCGCTGGCGCAGGAGGGGCACAAGTTCGAGAGCCGCGACCTGGAGAACCTGGTCGCGCCGTACCCGGCGCGGCGCGACGTCTACCGCCAGCGCTCGCCGATCCACCACGTCGACAGGTTCGCGCGGCCGCTGATCGTGCTCCAGGGGCTCGAGGACCCGATCGTCCCCCCGAACCAGTCCGAGGTGATCGTGGACGCGCTGCGAGAGAAGGGAGTACCGGTCGCCTACCTCAGCTTCGAGGGCGAGTCGCACGGGTTCCGGCGCGCGGAGAGCATCCGCCGCTCGCTCGACGCCGAGCTCAGCTTCTACGCGCAGGTGCTCGGCTTCGAGCTTCCCGCTGACGAGGGCATCGAGCCGGTGGCGGTCGAGAACCTCGGCTAGTGCCCTGACACTAGACGGCCGGGCTGGCGCTGCCGAGCTCGTCGCGGAGCGCAGCCAGGTCCTCGCGCAGCGCGGCCACCTCGGCCTCGAGCGCCTCGACCCTCGCCGCCAGCCCGTCGGTGGCCGGAGCGGGCAAGCTCGGCCGGGGACGGCGCGGCTGGGAGGACGGGAGCCGGCGCGAGGTCTGCGGCGGGCCCGACGCGGGTCGCAACCGCAGTCGGCGCCGCAGCGTCTCGAGCGCCGAGCAGGTGCTCGAACCGATCCTCCTTCTGGCCCGGCCGTCGCTCCAGCCGCCGCGCGAACCCGCGCTCGGCCAAGCAGGGCCAGAATGCCCTCGACCTCGGCCAGCGATTCCAGGTGCGCCATCCGATCGGTCCGCGACTTGAGCTCTCCGGGGGTCTGCGGACCGCGTAGCAGCAGCACGGCGAGCACCGCCAGCTCCTCGCGCCCGAGGCCGAGCGCCTCCTCGGCGAGGTGGCGGTACTTGGTGGCTCGGCTGCCATGGCCGCTGGCGAGTCGCGTCAGCCCGTACTTGTACAGCCGCTGCGCCGCGTCCCGCACCGTGGCCTCGTCGTATCGCGTTACCGGGTCGCGATTGGTCGACTGGTTACACGCCAGCCGCAGCGCGTTGAGCGACAGCGGGTACTGATCGGGCGTCGTCCACCGCTTCTCGATCAGGCAGCCGAGCACACGCTGCTCGGGCGCGGTCAGCTCGCTGAAGTGCACGCCGCCCGAGGATAGTGGGGAAGCAATCGAGCCCGCAGGCGTCCTTTGGGGAACGACCCGAACGAAGAGGAGCAGCGCATGACCCATCCACGTACCCCGGCGATCCTGCTCTCCTGCCTGGTCGCGCTTGCCAGTCGCCGGCTGCGGTGCGTCCTCCTCGACTTCGTCCTCGCAGACCACGAGCACGCGCGGCCGCGCCCGGCCACGACGTCGACCACCACGACGACCAAGCCGAAGCACAAGGCCAAGCCGAAGCCCAAGCCGCAACACCATGCTGCCGTACACAAGGCCGCCGCCACCGCGGCGGCGCCCGCTCAGGCGCTCCGACCACGACCCACCAGTCGACTCCGCCTCCGCCGCCGCCCCCGCACACCACCGCCACGCAGCGGCAGCGCCACCCCCACCTCCGCCGCATCACCACCACCACGCACGCCGCCGCCACCGCCGCCACCGCCGCCGCACGCACACGCACACCACCGGCGGGAGGCGGCATCCCGCAGGGACCGAACGCGGGTGACGGCGACGGCGACAACCACGGCGGCCCGAGCGACGGCGACGGCCTCATCTGAGCTGACACAATCGCCGCCGGTGGAAGTGGCGGCCAAGCTACAGCTGAAGCCCGGGTCATCCGTCGGCCCATGCGCGCGTTCACCGAATGGTCACAGGACGTGCGCGCGTTCTTCACGAGCCCAGCGGGGACCGCCGCGATCCTCAGGGCCATGAACGATACGAGCCGCGTCGACATGCACGTCCACTCGACGGCGTCGCAGCTGTCGAAGCTCGGGGTCCAGCGCTCGCTCAGCCTGCCGGAGTGCGCCACCGAGCCCGAGGAGGTCTACGAGCTGGCCAAGCGCCGGGGGATGGACTTCGTCACGATCACCGACCACGACACGATCACGGGCGCGCTGGCGCTCGAGCACCTGCCGGACACGTTCATCTCCGAGGAGCTGACCGTGTGGTTCAAGGGCGAGCCGCAGGCGGTGCACGTGCTCTGCTACGGCATCACGCCGGAGAATCACGAGCTGGCTCCAGGCCCACAGTGGCGACGTGGAGGCCTGCGCCGAGTACCTGAACGCGCACGAGATCACGGCCGCGCTGGCGCACCCGTTCTACGCAGTCGAGGCACCGCTCAGCGCACGCCACCGCCGGCGTCTGGCTCAGCTGTTCCCGATCTGGGAGACCCGCAACGGCTCGCGGGCCAAGGAGCTCAACCTGCCGGCGTTCGTGTACATCGAGACCCACGGAGGCACCGCCATCGGGGGCTCCGATGACCACGCGGGAATCGACATCGGCGCCACGTTCACCGAAACCCCGGCCGCGGCCACGCCGGCCGAGTTCCTGGCCCACGTCCGCGCCGGCCGGGTCGGCGCGCACGGTGCGCAGGGGAGCGCGGCGAAGTGGACGCACGCGGCGATGGCGCTCGCCATCCGCGCCCTCGGCCGGGGCGAGGGAGCCGCCCGCCCCGATCCCGGCCGCGGTGCTCGAAGATCGTCGAACGCGTGCTCGCCGAGGGCAACGTCCGGGGTGGGCACGGTCGCGGGCGACCTGGGGCCGGAGGATGCCCGGGCGCTGCTTCGCGCCTGGTTCGACGCGATGGAGCTCGGAGATCGATGCGACCCCGGGCTGATCGCCCTGCTCCAGGAGGGAGAGCTGACCCACGCCGACCTGCACCGCTCGGCGCGCCGGATCCACGAGCGCAAGCTGGCGGGCGCGGTGCGCGGCGCGGTGGCGAGCACCAGCTCGGGCGCGCTCGGCCTGCGAGCGCGAGCGTGCTCGGAGCTGTTCGACGCCTGCATCCCGGCGATCCCGTACGCCGCGGCGGCCGCGTTCTGGGGCGCGAGAAGTTCAAGCTCGCCCGCAACGACGGCGACCGGCCGCGCGTCGCACTGGTGGCCGACGGCCTGGCCGGAGTGCACGGCGTCTCCCGCGGCGATCGAGCAGATCCGCGACCGCGGCGTTCGCGGGTTCGAGGTCGAGGTGATCGGCACCGACGCGGACGTCGACCGCCGTCTGAGCGCCGTGGCCGAGGTCGAGGTGCCCGTTCTATCCCGGGCTCGAGGTCGGCGTGCCCAGCCTGACCGCGATCGTCGACGCCGTGGCCGACGGCCGCTACGACCTCGTCCACGTCTGTTCTCCCGGTCCGGCCGGCCTGGGCGGCCTGGATGGTCGCGCGCGTGCTCGGTCTTCCCGTGGTGGGGAGCTACCACACCGAGCTCGCCGCCTACACCGGGCTGCGCAGCGGCCGCGCCGAGCTCGAGGCCCTCGTTGGGCTCGGCCTCGGCGGCTTCTACGGCTCGTGCGACATCGTCCTCTCGCCCAGCGAGGCCACCGACGAGCGCCTCGAGCAGCTCGGCGTCGCTCGGCATCGGATCGCGCGCTGGGACCGGGGCGTCGACCTCGCGCGGTTCGACCCCGCGCGCGCGCGCTCGGACGCGACTCTGCCGGGCGAGCTGAACGTCCTCTACGCCGGCCGGCTGACCCACGAGAAGGGAATCGATCTGCTCGCCGACGCCTTCCTCGCCGCCCGCTCGCGCGAGCCGCGCCTGCACCTGGTGCTCGCCGGCGGCGGCCCCGAGGAGGCTCGGCTGCGCGAGCGCCTGGGCGAGAGCGCCACCTTCCTGGGCTGGCTGGCCGGCGATGAGCTGTCCCGCGTCTACGCCGCCGCGGACGCCTTCCTGTTCGCCAGCCAGACCGACACCTTCGGCCAGGTGATCCTGGAGGCTCAGGCGAGCGGCCTGCCGGTGGTGGCGGTGAACCGGGGCGGGCCGGCCTCGCTGATCGTGCCGGGCGAGACGGGGCTGCTCACGCCCGCCGAGCCCGAGGCACTGGCCGAGGCGCTGATCGCGGTCCTGAACGTGCCGCTGCTGCGCGAGCGGCATCCGGCGGGGCGGGCTCGAGGCGGTTCGCCGGCGCAGCTGGGAAGCGGCGCTCGATCGCCTCGCCGCCGGTTACCGGCTCGCCCTGGATCGCCGAAGCGAGCAGGTGCGGACGGCCGCGTGAGCAGCGGCGACCGTCCGCGTCAATCAGATGCCGTAGCCGTAGCCGTAGCCGCCGTAGCCGTACCCGCCGTATCCGTAACCGCCCGGTGCCGTATCCGTAACCGCCGCCGGGGATGACGACGACGCTTCCACCGCCGCCTCCGTACCCGTATGGATCGCCACCGGAGCCGCCGGCGCCGTCCGAGCTGGAGCTCCCGGAGCCGGATCCGCTGACCGCTGATCCATCCGAGGTCCACGCGACCGAGAACGATGAGCCGTCGCCCGACAGGGACGAGGTCTCAGCGCCCGCTCCGGACTGCGTCGAGACGAAGCCCGTCCCGCCACCGGCGATGCCGGCGCCACCGCCCGCCCAGCCACCGGATCCGCCCGAAGAGCTGAGCTGGATCTGCTGGAGCGACCAGTCGGGGTCGGAGATCGAGCCGGTGTGCCCGTCGGAGGTCGCGGACGCGCCCGTGAACGTGACCTTCCCGAAGTCGGCCAGCGGGAGCGGCTGGTAGCCGCCGTTCCCGCTCTCGCTCGATGGCGCCTCGGCGATCCATTCCGCGCTCGAGGTGTCCGGGTTGCTCATCTGAAGCTGCTTGGTCACCGATTGTCCGGTGGTTTGATCGGACAGTGAGATCGTTACCGTCGTTCCGCTGACACTCACCTTGCCGGTCATGTGGTCGCCGGGGTGAACGGCGAGGTTGAGCTGCGTCTCCGGCGCGGGCACCAGCTCGTACCAGGCGTAGTACTGCGTCTGGCCGTTGGCCGTGTCGGCGGACGTGCCGACCTGCTCGAGCGCCTGGGACTGATCGCTCGATCCGCCCAGCCCGACCCAGAAGGCCGAGTAGCCCTGGCTCGTGCTCGAGTTCACGCTGGGCTCGACCCAGCTGCCGGACACGTTCGAGAACTGCCCGTTGCCGAGGTTGCTGTGCGCGACGTAACCGGCCCAGTTCTCGCTGGCCGCCTGCTGTGCGCTAACCGTTTGCGCCGACGCCGCCGCGGCACCGTCGAATGCGAAGCCGCCACCGATGGCGAGCGCCGCGCTCGATGCAAGGACTGGGAGTATGTACCGCTTTCTGCGTAGTCTCATCTTGTGTGACCCTCAGGTCGGAAGGGGTGGTGAGAGTCACTATGGGACGCGTCGCGAAGAGACCGCTACGAACAGGCGAAGAGCTTCGTAAGGACGGTTAGCCAGGCTACGCAAGCGGGGTTTGGGCGTCTCCCGGCGAATCCTTCCGCGTGAGCACCAACCGGCTCGAGTCGTTCTCCGACGGCGTCCTGGCCGTGGCGATCACGCTGCTCGTGCTGAACATCGAGGTGCCCGAGCCGGGCGCCGGCGCCTGGGGCACGGCTGCTCAGGCAGTGGCCGCAGTACGCCGCCTACGCGACTTCGTTCTTGACCATCGGGATCATCTGGATCAACCACCACGCGATGATCGGGCGGCTCCGGGCCGCCGACCACAGCATCCTGATGCTGAACCTGCTCCTGCTGCTGACCATCGGGCTGATCCCGTTCGGCACCGCGCTGCTCGCCACGTACCTGAAAGAGGGCCACGGCGAGAACCTGGCCGCCGGCGTGTACGGCGGCGTGTTGCTGGCCATGGCGGTCGCGTTCGCCACGCTCAACTGGCACATCCTGTTCCACAAGGCGCACCTGCTCGGTTCGCAGCTGACCGATGAGCGCCGGCGCCAGATCCTGACCCGCAGCGTGATCGGGCTGGTGCCCTATGTCCTCGCGACCGCCCTGGCCGCGGTCTCGCCGTACCCGACGCTCGCCATCAGCGCCGGGCTGGCGGTCTACTACGCGCTCCCGATCGCGCCAGCAGCTTCGGCGGCTAGCGCCTAGTCGCGCCACCAGGCGCGCGAGGACGCGCCGCCAGTTGCCCCAGGCGATCGCTTCGAGCTCGGCGGCCGGTCAGCCCGCGCCGGCGAGCGCGTCGAGCACGCCGCGGCATCCCGGCCACGTCGCCGACCCGGCCGGGATCGTCGCGCCGTCGAAGTCGGACCCGAGCGCAACGTGCTCGATCCCGATCCGCTCGGCCACGTAGCGGGCGTGGTCGGCGATCAGCTCGATCGGGGTGTCGGGATCGTCGGCGAAGTCCGCGCGCAGGAACGGGCAGGCGAACACGATCCCGACGAGGCCGCCGGAGGCCCCGATCGCGTCGAGCTGGGCGTCGGTCAGGTTGCGCGAGGTCGGACACAGCGCGTGAGCGGCCGAGTGGCTGGCCACGATCGGGCCGAGCTCGAGGCGGGCGAGGTCCCAGAAGCCCGCCTCGTTGAGATGGCTCACGTCGACGAGGATCCCGCGCTCGGCGCAGCGCCTGGACGAGCTCGAGCCCGGCCGGCGTCAGGCCCGGACCGGTGTCGGGCGAGGAGGGGAACACGAACGGGACCCCGTGGCCGAACGCGTTGGGACGGCTCCACACCGGTCCGAGCGAGCGCAGTCCCGCGGCGTACCAGAGCTCGAGCGCCTCGAGCTCGGGATCGATCGCCTCGGCGCCCTCGAGGTGCAGCACCGCCACCGGCGGCCCGTCCGTCGTCGCGCGCGGCGTCGAGATCGCCGGGCGTGCGCGCCAACCGGAGCTCGCCGGCGCGCTCGAGCGCGAGCAGCCGTCCGGCCGACCGCGGTGGCGTGCGCGGCGGCCGTGGCGTGATCGACCGGCGCGGTGGCCGCGAACTCGAGCACGCCGTCCGGCCGCGGTACGCGCGTCTCCTTCGCTCGGGCGACTCGGTGAAGACCGCGAAGATGCCGCCGCGCACTCCGCCCGCGCGCATCCGCGGCAGGTCGAGATGGCCGCCGGCTCGGCCGGCGGCGAGGCCGCGCGTGGTCGTCGGCGGTCAGCGCGTCGTTGTGGCCGTCGAAGACCGGCTGCACCGGCGGCTACTCGCGCGCGGCGGCGACGTCGGGAAGCTCGAGCGCCGGCAGCCCGTCGATGCTGTGCGAGTTGTTCTCGCGCTGGTAGTCGAGCAGCGCGTCCGGGCCGCCGACCCGCAGCTTCTTGGCCGCCCATGCGTCCTGGTGCGGGCGCGGGCCCTCGATAGCTCATGAGCGGAACGCCGTAGCCGCACGAGTCGGCCACCCGCTCGACGTCGACCACGACGATCGCCCGGCGGGCCTCGGCGTGGATCGCGGCTCGGCGAAACGCGCAGCGCTCGAGCAGCGCGTCGAACTCGAGCGTCGCCGGCGGCCACCACCTCGCCGCGGCCGTGCAGCCGAAGGATCCGCGGCGGGCCCTGGAAGGCGCACAGCATGATCACGATGCGGCCGTTCTCGCGCAGGTGGGCGATCGTCTCGGCGCCGCTGCCGACCAGGTCGAGGTAGGCGACGGTGTGCGGGTCGAGCACCCGCAGCGTGTCGATCGGCGCCCTTCGGCGAGACGTTGACGTGCCCGTCGCCGTCGAGCGGCGCCGTGCCGACGAAGAACAGCGACTGGCGGGCGATCCAGCCCCGCAGGTGGTCGTCGATGCCGTCGTAGATCTTTCCCACGCCGGCTAACTGTACCTCCAGTTTTGGTCCAGTGAAACACGGCCGTAGACCGAGCGCGCCCACGGGCCGGGGCCTACGCCCGGCAATCGACCAGCACCCCGTAGGCGTCGGGCCGGCGGGTGCGCAGGAACGGGAACAGCTCGAGCCAGTCACGCCGCTGATCGAGATCGAGCGCCGCCACGAGCACCGCCGGCTCATCGCGCCCGGCCTGCACGAGCACGCGCCCGTACGGGTCGGAGATGAAGCTCGAGCCGTAGAAGGTGAGCGGGTCCTCGAACCCGATCCGGTTGATCGCCACCATGAACGTCCCGTTGGCCACGCCGTTGGCGACGATCACCTGCTGCCACAGCGGCTGGGTGTCGAACTCGGGATGGTCGGGCTCGGAGCCGATCGCGGTCGGGTAGATCAGCACCTCCGCGCCCTCGAGCGAGTACGCCCGCGCCAGCTCGGGGAACCACTGGTCCCAGCAGGTCGGGGCGCCGAACGCGCGGTGGCGCCGTCGGCCCGGAGCTCCGACCAGCGGGAACGGATCGCCCGTCGGCCGGCCCGGGGCGGAAGTAGCGGTCCTCGTAGTAGCCGGCGGTGACCGGGATGTGGAGCTTGCGCGTGCGCGTGACCAGCTCGCCCTCCGGGCGAGACGACGATCGCGGTGTTGTAGCCCAGGCCATCCGGCCCGTCGGCCCGCTCGTACAGCGACGCGTGGACGTACGCGCCGGTCTCACGCGCCATCCGCGCGCGCGAACGCGAACGTCCGCCCGTCTCGAGCGTCCTCGGGCGCGCCCCCGCGGCCGCCGGGCCGTCAGGCGTGATCGCGAAGTAGGGCGACAGCGTCAGCTCCTGCAGGCAGACGATCCGCGCGCCCTCGCCGGCCGCCATCCGGATCCCGCGCGCCAGCGCCTCCTCGTGCTCGTCCGGGGTCGGATGCCAGCGCTCCTGGACCAGCCCGACGCGGAGCGGCGCGCGCTCGGGCGGCCGCGTCCGCGCCGGCGAGTCGGGCGGCTCGAGGGCGGTCAGGAGCTCGGGGTAGGCATCGCGCACCGGGACCTGCTGGGTGATGCAGTGCGGTCCGCCGCCGCCGTAGGCCAGCACGGCGCCCGGCACGGGCACGACCTCGCGGCCCGGATACGCCCCGGCGATCAACGGCGAGCGCGTCGGCGTCGGGGTCCGCGCCGACACCGGCACGATCACCGCTCCGTTGCAGATGTAGAAGTTGAGATAGCTCGCGGCCACCGTCGTCGCCCGCGACTTCGGCATAGCGGAGGAACGGTAGCTCCACCGGCTCGATCCCCGCCGCCTGCAACCGCGCCAGCCGTCCTGAGGCAGCGCTCGTGGTTCGGGTTCTCCGGGCCCGGGCGCGAGCAGGACGCGCCCGGTCCGGGTCGAAGAACGACGCGATCAGGTCGACGTGCCCGTCCGTGTCGTTGTCCTCGACCAGGCCCATGCCGAGCCACACCACCCGCTCGACGCCCAGGTGCGCGACCAGCACGCGCCTCGATCTCCTCGCGCGACCAGGCCCGGATTGCGGTTCGGGTTGAGCAGGCACTGCTCGGTCGTGAGGAGCGTCCCGTCGCCGTCGCACAGGATCGACCCGCCCTCGAGCACGAGCGGCGCGGCCGCCACCTCGTCGCCCAGCCGCTCCGCGATCAGGCCGCCGACCGCCGCGTCGCGGTCGTACGGGTGGAACTTCTCTCCCCAGGCGTTGAAGCGGAAGTGCACCGCGCGCCGGCGCCCGTCCTCGCCGTAGACGTAGATCGGGCCGCAGTCGCGCAGCCACGAGTCGTCGAGCCGCAGCTCGACCACCTCGACGCCGGCGCCGCAGGCCGCGCGCGCCGCCGCGGCGTCTGCGCCCGGGTTGGCGATCATCGTCACCGGTTCGAACGCCGCGATCGCGTTCGCGACCGCGGCGTAGTCGCGCCGCGCCTGCGTCGAGCGTCTCCCCCCACAGCTCGCGCCGGCACGGCCAGCCCATCAGGGTTCGCTCGTGGGGCTCCCATTCGGCCGGCAGGCGCATACACGCGAGCCTACGCTAAGGCTCGCGCGCGTTCGGGCCGATTTAGGAACCTATGGGCACGTCCTCCGGCTCTGCCCGCAGAGCCCCGATGCTCGCCGGGCTCTCGCTCGGTGGGCTCGCCCTGCTCGTGGCCGCCGCTCTGCTCGGCGGCCCGATCGCCGCCGTCGCGGCAGTCGCGGGTGGCCTGCTGGGCGCCACGATCGCCTTCGCCGCTATCCCCGGCCTCGACGCGCGGGTTGCCGAGCGTGACGGACGACTCCCCACGCCGGCCTTGGCAGCGCCCCCGCCGGTCGCCGAGCCGGCGCCCGAACCGACCCTTTCGCCCGCGCCGGAACGAGTACCGGCACCGGCGCCCGCGCCGATCAGCGTCACCGACCCGATCACCGGCCTTCCGGGCGCCGAGCGCCTCCAGACCGACGTTGCTCTCAAGATCGGCGACGTCGACCGGCGATGGACGCTGCACATGTTCGTGCTCGACGGCTTCAAGGATTACAACGACGCCTACGGCGACGCGATCGGCGACGCGCTGCTGGCGTGGCTGGCGCGCAAGCTCGTCGACGCCGTGGGCAGCCACGGAGCTGCCTACCGGATGCGCGGCGGGACCTTCGCGCTACTCGCGTTCGGCACGGAGCGGCTCACCGCTCCACTGCGCGACGCGGCCGCGTCTGCACTTCACGAGCTCGGCGAGGGCTTTCACATCTCGTGCGTCGTCGGCACGGCGAGCGTGCGAACCGAGGCCGAGACACCTGAGGCCACGATCGAGCTGGCGCTGCGTCGCGCCCACGGCCAGCGCAGCGAGCGCAAGGCACCTGGCCTGCGCGCGCCGGCCGACGCCACCGAGGCGCTCCGTCTGGTCCGTCCCCGCTACGACGTCGCGGCTACGGCCAAGCGCATCGCGCGGCGGCTGGAGCTCCACGCCGAGGACATCGAGCAGCTCGAGGCGGCCGTCCACCTGTGCGACGTCGGAACGCTCGCGGTGCCGCGGGAGGTCCTGGGGCGCGCGGGCAAGCTCCCGGACCACGAATGGCGGTTCATCCTGCTCCACACGCTGGTCGGCGAGCGGCTGCTCGCCGCCGGGCTGGACATGGAGCCGGTCGCGACGCTCGTCCGCTCGAGCCACGAGCGCTGGGACGGGTCGGGCTACCCCGACGGCCTGTCCGGCGAGGCGATTCCGCTCGGCTCGCGCATCGTGTTCGTCTGCAGCGCCTTCCACGACATGACCTCGGAGCGTCCGCACCAGCCCGCGCTCGAGCCCGAGGAGGCGCTGGCCGAGCTCGAGCGTGGCTCCGGGACGCAGTTCGACCCCACCGTAGTGGCGGCGTTCCGCCAGGAGCTGGGCCTCAGGACCGAGGACGCGCACACGGCCGAGCCGGCCCCGGCTGCGGACATGGCCCAAGCGCCCGAGCTGGTCCTGGTCCCCGAGGTGGTCCCGGCGCCCGAGCCGGCCCCGGCCGAGGGGTAGCAGCGTCAGCGGCTCAGGTGCAGTCGGTGCGCCATCGCCGCCGCCTGAGTCCGGCTACGCACGCCGAGCTTGGACAGGATCCGCGAGACGTGCACGCTGGCCGTCTTCTCGGCCATGAACAGCGAGTTGCCGATCTGACGGTTCGTCGCACCCTCGGCCAGCAGCTCCAGCACCTGGCGCTCCCGCGCCGTCAGGCCGAAGGGATCCTCTGATGCGCCGTCATCGGCGGCGGCCGGATGGTCGGTGGCGGCACCGCGCTCCAGGTCCAGGCGGGCCCGCTCGGCCAGCGCGGTCAGCTCGTCGATGAGCCAGTGCGAGCCCAGCCGCTGCGCCGGCGCCAGCGCCGCCGCCGCCACCTCGGCTGCGGCTGAGCGCTCGCCGTGCTCGACATAGGACTCGGCGGCCCGCCGGCGCGCGAGCGCCGCGAGGTAGGGCCGCGTCATCGCCTCCCACTGGTCGGCGGCCTTGAGCCACAGCTTCGGGTCTTCGCGACCGCGCGCCCGCGCGAGCTCCGCCGCGCCCACCTCGCGCCACGCGCGCTCGACGGTGCCGCCTTCCTGGGCGGCGGCCCGCAGGCGCTGCATGTGGATCCGTGCCCGGGTCAGCGCATCGCGCTCGTCGGCCTTCTCGCGCAGGTCGCGGGCCCGCTGGGCGATGTCGGCCTCGACACACAACCCGACGGCGGAGATGCTGGCGATCCGCATCACGTCATCGGTGCACACCTCAAGCCGGTCGAGCGCCTGCGCGACGGCTGCGCGAGCGCCGGTCAGATCGTGCCGGCGCCGGCGCAGCTCGCCCATGAGCGTTCCGAAGGCGCCGATCCACTGCGGCTGCGAGGTGCCGATCACGTTCTCCTCGAGCGCCTCGAGGCACCTCTCCGCGGCGTCGAGGTCGCCCTCGCCCAGCGCCAGCTCCGCGCGCCGGATCTGGCGGAACAGCAACGTCGTTCCCACGATGTGGGCGGACACCGCCCGCAGGTGCTCCCGCGCGGCCTTCCAGTCGCCCGCCTCGAACTCGTGTTGCGAGACGGTCAGCATCATCCAGTCGCGGCTGCGACTGGCGCGGCGCGGAGTGACGGCGAGCCCTTCGTTGGCCACGGCTAGGGCCTCCTCCGTTCGGCCGGCCAGGCCGAGCAGCGAGGACAGGTTGGAATAGGCGTTGGCGATCGAGTCGTCGTCCTCGTTCTCCTTTGCGATCGCCACCGCGCCGCGCAGGTCCTCGACGCCCTGGTCGACCTGCCCCAAGGCGATCCGGGCCATCCCCAGCGTGTTGAGGACCTCGCCCTGCGTCCGCGTGTCGCCCATGGCCACCGCCGCATCCAGCGCCTCCTCGCCCTCCTCGATCGCGTCGCGGAAGCGCCCGCGGAGGAAGCGCGTCCGCGCCAGCCACGCCATCAACGCGACGCGCTCCGGGCTCAGTTCGTCGTCGGCCAGCATGGCCAGCGCCCGCTGCGCCGTCTCGACCCCCTCGAGGCCCCGGTTGAGCTGCCATTGGGTGCGCGCGAGGCTCGCCAGGAGGGCGGAGTACCGGAGCGCCTCGGCCTTGGGATCGAGCTCCTCCAGGGCATGCTTGAGCAGGACCTCGCCGCGCGTGCCATCGCCGCCGACCGCATGCGCCTCCGCCGCCAGGGTGAGCAGCGCGACGTGGTCCAGCGGCAGCATCTCGCAGGCGCCGGGCACGCGCGGCCACAGCTCGAGCGCGCGCTCGGCCAGATCGGCGGTCTCCCCGTGCGCGTGCACCTCACGCGCGGCGAGCGCCGCCTGCACGGTGGCGCGCAGCGCCGCCGGCTGATCGCCCGCCGCGGCGTAGTGGCTGGCGATCATCGTCGCCGGCTCGAGCTCGATCTCCCCGCCCATGCGCTCCTCGTACAGGCGCGCCAGGGCGAGGTGCAGCTCGCCGCGCTCGCCGGGGAGCAGGTCGTCGTACACCGCCTCGCGCAGGAGCGCGTGGCGGAAGCCGAGCCGGGCCTCCTCGCAGGCGATCAGTACCTGCTCGTCCACGGCCTGCCGCAGCGCGTCGTGCAGCGCCTCGTGCTCGGCATCGACCAGCTCGGAGATCGTCGGCTCGTCGAGCATCCGCCCCACGGCGATCGCCCGGACGGCGCGCTGGGTCTCCGGGCCCAGCCGCTCGATGCGCAGCAGGAACGCGTCGCGCAGGCTCTGCGGCGCCGCGCCGCGACCGTCCAGGCCCGCGGCCAGCAGCTCCTCGGTGTAGAGCGGATTGCCCTCGCTGCGGTCGAACAGGCGATTGACGAGCTGCGCGGTCGGGTGGTCGCCGAGGATGTCCTGGAGCGCCTCCTCGAGCTCGCGGCGATCGAACGGCGGCAGTTCGACGCGACGGACGAGGTCGAGGCGCTCGAGCTCGGCCAGCAGCGGGCGCAGCGCGTGCCGGCGATGGAGCTCGTCGATGCGGTAGGTGAGCAGCACCATCACGCGCTCCTCGCGCAGGCTTCGGGCGAGGAAGCTCACGAACGCGCGGGTGGAGCGGTCCGCCCAGTGCATGTCCTCGAGGATCAGCACGAGACCGTCTTCCTGGCTGCAGAGGTCGAGCAGGTCGAGCAGGGCCTCGAACAGACGCAGCTGCGCGGAGGGGTCGTCGCGCTCGGGGGGCGCTCCCGCGTCCTCGAGGTCCGGCAGCAGCGTCGAAAGCGCCGAGCGGCTGGCGCGGCCCAGCGTCTCGAGCGCGGGGTGGCGTCTGCGTACCAACGGCCGCAGCGCGCTCAGCAGCGGTGCATAGGGCAGCTCGCCGTCGGCCTGGAGCGAGGCGCTGCCCTGGAGCACGACCGCCTCGGAGTCCTGGCGGCTCAGGAACTCCGAGACCAGTCGTGTCTTGCCGACGCCCGAGTCGCCACCGACCAGGACGACCACTGGTTGGCCGGCGTCGGACTCACGCCGCGCCTGTTCGAGCTCGGCGAGCTCCCCGACGCGACCTACGAAGTGAGTGCTTGTCAGCCTCGGCCGCATGACGGAAGTATCGCCATGTGCTCCGCGTCCGTGGGCGCGAGGGCCGGAGCCCCGCGAGACGGGCCTGCCGCTCGGCGACGCGCCGGATGTCGCCCTGGTGGGCGCTGCCGATTCCCTGGGTGAGTGTGGGGTGCATTCTGCGCTCCTGTCGTTCGCTTCCACGCTGAGATCAGCTTGGACTGAGAGGACAGGCCCCACATCGGGAGGATGCAGCGACTGCTGAGCGCAGAGGCCTTAGTGCGCCCCGAGCACCCCTTAGGCTCACGCGCCGTCAGGACGATCCAGATCCCGCCGGGACAGCCATGCCAGCCACGCCAGCCCCCGCCCCTCGGCGCATTCGAGGTCGAGGCCCGTGGCCTCGGAGATCCGCGCGATCCGGTCGCGCAGCGTGTTGCGGTGAACCGGCAGCGCGGTGGCGGTGGACCCGCGCTCGAAGCTGTGCGCCACGAGCACATCGAGCGTGTGCGCCAGCTCCTCGCTCAGCGGGCCGTACACGCGCGTGCGGATCCGGGTCGCGACCTGCGGCGAGCGCCGCAGCAGAAGCTCGGGAAGGTAGTTCTCGAGCTCGATCTCGCCGGCGGCCCCGCGTACCGCCGCCACCTCGACCGCCATCCGCAGCTCGTCGAGCGCCCTCCCGCGCTCGACGCGGATCGCCGGTCCGCCTTGCGCGACGATCGCGTCCGCCTCCAGAGCGATCCCGCTCCAGGGCGAGCGCGTCCGCGACAGCCCGACCACCCGCCGGCCCTCCGAGACGGCGAGAACGCCCCGTCGCCGGAGCGACGCAGCGAGCCCGGCGTGACGCGCCGGACCGCCGGGCGAGGCGATCACGAATGGTCGCGCCGCGCGCTCGAGCGGGAAGGCGAGCTGCTCGGCCAGCTGATGGTCTTCGGGCAGCGGCGGCTCGTCGGCTGAGATCCGCGCCAGCAGCGCCCGCGCGGCCAGCTCCTCCCCGCCCGCCACGCGCACTCGGGCGGCCTCCTCGTAGACCTCGGAGTAGATGCGCGATACGCGGTCGACGTATTCGAACAGGAGGTCCGCGCTCTCGAGCAAGGCCGGGCGCTCTTCGTCGGCGGCGGCCTCCAGCAGCGCGCCCCACGCGAAGCGGGCGCCGCGCCGGAAGTTCGCGGGCACGAGGTCGGGCGGCACGCCGTCGGCGGCGCGGGCCCGGGCGTGCTCGCGGAACACCTCCAGCTCGTGCTCGGAGGGCGGGCGCTGCTCGACCAGCCAGCGCACGACGAGGTCCAGGTTCCAGCGCACCCAGGCCCGCACCTGCTCGCGCGGGGGGTGCACCTCCTGGAACTCGGGACTGTCCCAGAAGCTGTCGAGCACCCGATCGGCGAATGCGTCGAGGTTGGCGCGCTCGACGATCCTGCGAACGACCTCCCCGGCGACCGCCACACCCATGTCGGGAGTATGACGCCGGGCCCTGTGCCGCGTGCACGGTTCACGCGCCGAGAAGCGTGCCGATCGACGTTGCACCTGCTACCGGCGAGATGCACGATCTTTCGGTGTAGCTTTCCACTGGCCATCCCGGGTGTTCCAGGTCGCCCGGGATCGCATTACCTCGCGCTGTAACAGGAGGAGCCGAATGAAGGGCAGGGTTCTGGCGCTCATGGCCGCAATGAGCACCGTCGCGGTACTCGCGCCGCCGGCGATGGCGATGCCGCCGACTACGTTCAACCCGGTGGTCGAGGCGCAGAACTTCTCGATCACGCAGCAGCGCCAGACGATCTACGACACGCCGCAGTACCAGGCGCAGCTCTCCGTCGACAGCCTGAACAACACCACGCAGGCGCTCGCCATCCAGGCCGCCGATCCCGGGCGCTTCTTCACCGACGACCTGTGCTGGAACCAGGGCAACGGCTGCGCGGGCGACATCCGCCTGAACAACTGGGCGACGAACGGCTACGGGATCGTCCGCCCGTTCCTGTTCACCGCGCGCAACGGCGCCACGATCTCGGGCCACGTGTGGGCCACGGTCGCGGGTCCGGCCAAGCGGCCGGGCATCGTGATCACCAACGGCTCGGTGCAGGCCGACGAGCAGATGTACTGGTACGCGGCCCAGACGCTGGCCAAGGAGGGCTACGTCGTGCTCACGTTCGACCCGCAGGGGCAGGGCCAGAGCGACACCTACGGCCAGTCGCCCGACCAGAACGAGGGCTTCCCGGCCCAGAGCACGGGCACGCCGTTCTACGACGGCACCGAGGACGCGATCGACTTCTTCCTCTCGACCCCGTCGCACCCGTACGAGCCGGTCACGAGCTGCACCACCGGGACGAGCCACGCCGCCAAGCAGAACCAGCGGGTCGCGGCGGGTCTGGACGCCGCCTACAACCCGTTCTGGTCGTTGCTCGACCCGAGCGAGCTCGGGCTGGCCGGCCACTCCTACGGCGCCGCCGGCGTGTCCTACATCGGTCAGTGGGATCCGCGGGTCAAGGCGATCGTGGCCTGGGACGACCTCGGCGGCCCGGGGCCCAACGACGCCCCGACGCCGGGCGCCGCTCCGGGCGCGCCATCGCAGACGATCGGCGAATCCGCCTGCCCGGCCCATCCCGAGGACCGCACCACGGTGCCGATCACCAAGCCGGCGCTCGGCATGTCCGCCGACTACGGCCTGCCGCCGGCACCCGAACACCCAGCTGCCCGACCCGAACGCCAAGTCGACCTGGTCGCTCAACTACAGCAAGGCCGGAGTCGACACGGGCCAGATCATCATCCGCGGCGGCTCGCACCTGGACTTCAGCTTCATCCCCAACCAGGCCTTCGGCGCCTCGCTGCGCGGCCCGGACATCATCGACTGGTACACCACGGCCTGGTTCGACAAGTACCTCAAGCACGACCCGGGCGCGGACGCGATGCTGCTGACGCAACGGTGGCGCGACGACCCGGTCGAGGCGGGAATCGATCCCAACCACGACGGCAACGGGTTCTCGTTCTACTACTACTCGCGCTTGGACTTCCACCGGGCGAACGGCCAGGTCTACGACTGCGAGAACCTGCGCGACGGCTGCGCCGGCCTGGTGCCGACGAGCCAGGACGGATGGTCCGGCAACTACTCCTACGTCAGCATCGACACCACGCCCGACAGCACGACGGGAGGGGGACGGCGCTCAAGTCCTCGAACGGGTTGGCCGCGTGCACGGCGCACTCGGCGGTCCGCTTCAGCCTCCCGCGCTTCAAGCACCGCGCGATCACCAAGGCCGTGGTGTACGTGGACGGCCGGCGCGTGCTCACGCGCAAGGGCCGCGCGCTGCACAAGGTGAGCATCCCCGGCTTCGCCGGCGCCGGGCGCCACCGGGTCAGGGTGTACGAGTACACCCGGAAGGGCTTTGCCCGACGGACGACCCGATACGTGTACGGCTGCGCGCACAAGGGCTGACCGCAGCCATGGAGCGCGTGGGAGAAAACGTACTCCATGCTGAAGTTATCTCCCAAGCGCTCTAGGCGCGCGGCCGTCCCTACTTCCCGGTAGGCTGCCGCGCCGCATGGCGGATCTCGCGGCGTTGGAGGCGCAGCTGGGGAGCGAACCTCCCGCCGGCCTCGCGCGGCTGGACACACACGAGGTGGAGGACCTGACCGCTGCACTCCGAGACGCGCGGCGGCGACAGGCGGCGGAAGTCGCGGCCGCGGGCGATCGCGCCTTCAGCTTCGTGCCGCGCATCCTCCGCGGGCCCGTCCGGCGGATCGTGGGATGAGCGCATCGCGCGGTCAGAGGCGAGGTGCGCAAGCTCGCGCGGCTGCTGGGTCGCGACCCGGAGTCGCTTGCCTATCTGGAGCGCCTGGACCCGGAGGACCTGCGCCAACTGCGCGAGAAGGCCACCGAGATGCTGTTCTCCGCCCATGCCGGCCCCTTGGGACGCCTGGCCGCCGCAAGCAAGCTCCTGCCGGTGGGCGTGATCGCGAGCATCGCCGAGCGCGCGCTTGGGCCGGTGCTGACCGCGCGGATCGCCGGGATGCTCGAGCCCGAGCGCGCGGCCGACGTCGCGGCGAAGCTGTCGCTGCCGTTCCTGGCGGACGTGGCCTCCGAGCTCGACCCGCGACGCGCGGGGCCGGTGATCGGGCTGATTCCGGCCGATCAGATCGCCGAGATCACGCGAGAGCTCGTCCGCCGGCACGAGTACGTCACGATCGGCGGGTTCGTCGGGCACCTCAGCCCGGAGGCCCGCCTCGCCGCGCTCGTCGAGCTCGACCACCCGGCGCGAGCCCAGGTCGTATTCGTGGTCGAGGACGAGGCCGGGCTGCAGCAGCTGTTCGCCGATGTGCCGCCGGAGGAGCGCCGAGAGCTCGTCGATGCCGCCGCCGGCGCCGGCCTGTCGGTCGAGCTGCTCGAGGTCGTGAGCCGGCTACCGCCGCCGCTCCGCGGCAGCTACCAGGAGCTCGCGGCCGCGGGCCGGTGAGCCTGCCGCCGCCGTCCGGACGGGCCCTCCCGGCCCCACGGACGCCGAGCGCAGCGAGGCCCCATCGACATCGAGGCTGCTGTGCGGGTCGGGGCTGAAGGCCCGCCGCTAGGCTGGCCTCGATGCGTGACGAGGCCGTTTTCGGCGCCGGCGTCGACCGCCGGCTGGTGCTGCTGCTGGCGTTCGTGTGCGGCGCGGCCGTGGCCAACCTGTACTACGCCCAGCCCCTGCTGCACACGATCGGACGCGCGTTCTCGGTGTCCGACGGCACGGCGGGGCTGCTCGTCACCGCGAGCCAGGCCGGGTACGTGGTGGGACTCGCGCTGCTCGTCCCGCTCGGCGACCTGCACGAGCGGCGCCGGCTGATCACGACCACGCTGACCGTCACCGCGCTGGCTCAGGCGTGCGCGGCCGCCGCGCCGGCGTTCGCGGCGTTCGCGCTCGCGCTCGCGGTCGTCGGGGTGACCTCGGTCGTGGCCCAGATCATCGTGCCGATGTCCTCTTCGCTGGCCGCCGAGCACGAGCGGGGCCGCGTCGTGGGGACGGTCATGAGCGGCCTGCTGATCGGCATCCTGCTGGCGCGCACGCTGAGCGGGGTGGTCGCCGGCCTGCTCGGCTGGCGGGTCGTGTTCGCGCTCGCGGCCGGCGCGATGCTGGTCCTGGCGATCGTCCTGCGCTCGGTGCTCCCGAAGGTGCCCGCGACCGAGCGACTGAGCTACCCGGCTCTGCTGCGATCCGTGGTTGGGCTGATCGCCCACGAGCGGGTGCTGCGCCAGCGGATGCTGCTCGGCGCCTGCGGCATGGGGTGCTTCAGCATCCTGTGGACCTCGCTCTCGTTCCTGCTCTCCGGGGCGCCCTACCACTACGGCAACACGGTGATCGGGCTGTTCGGGCTGGCCGGCATCGCCGGCGCACTGGCCGCCCCGATCGCCGGCCGCGCGGCCGACCGCGGCCGTGGGCGCCTGGCCACCACGGCGATGATCCTGGCCCTCCTGGCCGGCTGGGGGCTGCTCGCGCTCGGCAAGTCCTCGCTTGCAGCACTGCTCGCCGGCATCGTCGTGCTCGACCTCGGCGTCCAGGGCCTGCACATCTCGAACCAGTCCGCGGTCTACGCCCTGCGCGGCGAGGCACGAAGCCGGCTGACCACCGCCTACATGGTCGCCTACTTCCTCGGGGGCACCGCGCTGTCGGCTGCCGCCTCGGCGCTCTTCGCGAGCGCGGGATGGGAGGCGGTCTGCATCCTGGGCGCGGGCACGAGTGCGGTGGCGCTCGCCGCGTGGGTCGTGAGCGAGCTCGACCGCCCGGCCACGCCCGTGGGACAGCGTGCGTAATCTGAACCGCATGGAGCGTCCCGTCGCCACCGCCCCGATCGCCGCCGCCGGGCTGATCGCGGGCTATGCCGTCGCCGTGGGTTCCGGCTCGCGGCCGCTCGGCGGTCTCGTCATGACCGGCTTCGCGCTTCCGTGCGTGGGGGTCTGGCTCGCCCGGGACGGCGCACGGACCGCGGCCCAGCTCACGGGGGTCGGCCTGGCCGCGTTCGCGCTCTCGCACGTGCTCGCGCTGGGCATCGGCGCGTGGCCGGCGGTACTCACGGCCGCCGGCGGAACGGCAGCGGCGTGCTGGGGCCTGTCCGACGCCAGGGCTCGATCACGCTCCCGGCTCGGGCTGGGGGCGCCGGTGACCCGCGCCGACTGATCTCACTTCCTCCTCGCCGCGTACGCGCATATGCTCCATCCAATGCACAGCGGCGCGCCCGGACCCGCAGGCGCAGCGGGAGCAGACGGAGGTTGGACTCAGCTCGAGACGGGGTTCACCTGGAATGACCTCGTCCTGCCCCAGGGCCAGGAGGAGATCCTCCAGTCGGCGTCCGCGACACTCGAATCCGGAGGGCGCCTGCGGCTTCTGTTCACCGGCGGGCCGGGCACGGGCAAGACGATGGCCTGCCAGATTCTCGGCGCGCGATCCGACGCCCCGGTGCTCTCGCTCGACGCGAGCGGCAAGGACGTGGTCGACAGCGTCGCGGTCGAGGAGCTGCTGCGTGCCGCCGGCCGTGTGCGTGCGGTGGTGGTGATCGACCACGCCGACCTGCTCCTGCGGGGCCGGCGGGCGTCGCGCCACTCGGTCGACGGCCTGGATGGCGCCGCCCTGGTAGCCCGCGCGGCCGCCCACGATGGCGCGGTCGTGTTCACCTGCACCTCCACCCGCGCGATCAAGGATGAGCTGCTCGCGCAGTTCGACTGCACCGTCGACTTCCCGTTCCCGGATCGCCGCGGCCGGAAGGAGATCTGGCGCCGCCTGCTTCCGGAGGACTCCAGGCTGACCGACGCCGACCTCGAGCACGTGGCGGATTCGTTCCAGCTCCCCGGCGCAACGATTCGCGAGAGCTGCGCGCTGGCCGTCCTGGCCGCCGAGGCCCAGGCGGCACCGGTGACCCTGGCGCACGTCGTGCGGGCGCTCGAGCTCGAGTACGGCGATCGGCTCACCGGCGACTCGACGCACTCCGCCCTGGAGGAGCTCGGACGGCGCGCCGGCTTGGCGGACGACGCCGATCAAGATCCGACGCCGGCGCCGATCGAGGCCTCGCAGGTCCCGGCCCGGCGGCTTCGGCCTGCGCTGAGGGTGCCCCGCCGCTCGCGGCCACCGGGAGTCGCCCGGCGGTCGAGACGGCTCCTCCGCGCCGCGATGGTGGCGATCGCGATCCTCGTGGTCGCCGGGGCCGGGTTCCTCGCGGGCCGGGCCACGAGCAGCCAGGACACCCACCCGGCGGCGGCCAAGCGGGTCGCGCCGGGAGCACCCGCCACCCCGCCGGCCGCGCCCGCCTCCGGTCCGAGCACCAGTTACGCCACCGCGCTCGAGACCGTCGTCTCCCCGCTGCACCGGACTCGGACGATCCTGGGTCCACGTCTGCGAAAGACGCCGTCGTGGACTGGCGCGGCGGCTTTGGCGGCGCGACTCGCCGCGGCCTACAGCGGCGCCGCCACCGGCCTGCGGGCGCTTCACCCCGGCAGCGCGGCCGCGGCCAACGCAGCGCTCATCGACGCGTTCGAGCAGGCGGCGGCCGCGTATCGCGCGCTGGGTCGCGCCGAGCTCGATCGCAGTCACACCGAGCGGAGTTCGGCGATGGGCGCGCTTCATCGCGCCAACGCCGCCGGCGCTGCCGCGTACGCCCAGCTGCGCAGCCTCGGCTACACCGTGCCCTGAGCGCGATCCGGTTGCGCTATCCGGCCGCGCGCCGCATGGACTAGTCTGGCGCGGATGAACGACGACTGGCGGCTGCGAGTGGATCTGGAGGAGGAGGGCATCGCGCACGAGCTGACGAGTCGCCTCGAGGCCTTCGACCTGGTGCACGACCTCCGGACGTCGTTCGGCGAGCGGGTCATCGTCTCGCGCGACGGGCCGGAGGTGTTCTGCTACACGGCGACGCTCGAGCAGGCGCAGGCCGCCGAGCGCGCGATCCGCTCGGTGGCGGGAGAGCACGGCTGGCGACTCGACGCGAAGATCGAGCACTGGCACCCGGTGGCGGAGCAGTGGGAGGACCCAGACGAGCGGCTCCCTGACACCGTGGCCGACGCGGCGGCCGAGCGGGCCGAGCTGATCGAGCGCGAGCGTCGGGAAGCGGCCGAGCAGGGTTATCTCGACTACGAGGTCCGCGTCCACTGCGCCTCGCAGGAGGCGGCGCACGAGCTGGCCGGACGGCTGCGCACAGAGGGGATCCAGACCGTGCAGCGCCGGGAGTTCGTGGTCGCGGGCGCGGCCGACGAGGACGCCGCCGCGGCGCTTGCCCTGAGGATCCGCCGTGAGGCCCCGGAGGGCGCGGGCATCACGACCGAGGCGAGCCTCCCGGAGGTCGTGGCCGCGTCGCCGTTCGCGACACCGTTCAACCCGTTCGCCGTGTTCGGCGGCCTCGCCGGGTAGTCACGTGAACGAGTCGCGCATCAACGCTCAGCTCCGCCTCGCCGCCCGGCCGGTCGGGCTGCCGAAGGACTCCGATTGGGACTACGTCGAGGAACCGGCGCCACAGCCCGAGGAGGGCCAGATCCTCGTCGAGGTGGAGTACGTCTCGCTCGATCCCGCGATGCGGGGGTGGATGAACGACACGCGCTCCTACGCGCCGCCGGTGCAGATCGGCGAGGTGATGCGCGCCGGCGCGATCGGGCGGGTGATCGAGAGCCGAGGCTCGGACTTCGAGGTCGGCGAGCAGGTCTTCGGCACGTTCGGCGTGCAGCGCTTCGCGCTCAGCGACGGCGCCGGCGTGACCCGGGTGGATACCGGCGTCGCGCCCGCCCCGACGCACCTCGGCGTGCTCGGGATCGGTGGTCTCACCGCGTACTTCGGGGTGCTCGACGTGGGGCGGCCCTCGCCGGGGCAGACGGTCGTCGTCTCGGGTGCCGCGGGCGCCGTCGGGAGCGTCGCGGGCCAGATCGCCCGGATCAAGGAGTGCCGGGTGGTGGGGATCGCCGGCGGGCCTGAGAAGTGCTCCTGGCTCCTCGACGAGCTGGGGTTCGACGCCGCGATCGACTACAAGCAGGGCGATCTGCGCTCGCAGCTGCGCGAGCACACGCCCGACGGCATCGACGTGTACTTCGACAACGTCGGGGGCGAGACGCTCGACGAGGCCCTGCGCCGGCTGGCGCGCGGGGCGCGCGTCGTGATCTGCGGAGCGATCTCGGGTTACAACGCCGAGAAGCCGCCGCCGGGACCGGCGAACTACATGCAGTTGCTGGTCATGCGGGCGTCGATGACCGGCTTCCTCGTGTTCGACTACGCCTCCCGGTACGAGGAGGCGCGCGCCGAGCTCGCGGGCTGGCTGCGCAGCGGCGAGCTGAAGTCCCGCGAGGACGTGGTCCCCGGCGACATCCGGGACTTCCCGGACGTGTTCCTGCGCCTGTTCCGGGGCGAGAACGTGGGCAAGCTGGTGCTCGCGCTGCCCGCCGCCGGCGATCGCTCTTAGCGGCTCGCGCCGAGCGGCGCGTCGTGCAACGCTGTGCGTGTACCGACGAGAGAGGAGAGGCGATGGCATCCACCATCCAGGAAGCGCACCTGCCCCCGCTGGGAACCCATCAGCGGGAAGAGGTGGGCGGTCAGCTCCAGGCGACCCTGCTCGAGCTGATCGACCTCAGCCTGCTGGGCAAGCAACTCCACTGGACCGTGGTCGGGCCGCTGTTCCGGCCGCTGCACGAGCACCTGGACGAGCTCGTGGATTCGTGGCGCGAGCTGGCTGACACGGTGGCCGAGCGCGCGGTGGCGATCGGGGTCTGGCCCGACGGCCAGAGTGGCGCGGTCAGCGCCGCGAGCGAGTCCGCCCCGCTCGAGCGGGGAGGGCTCGAGGATCACGTGGTGATCCGCGAGCTCACCAGCCGCTTGGCGTATGTCGCCGAGCGCGTCCGCAGCCGAATGGACCGGCTGGGCGAGATCGACGCCGCGTCGCAGGACGTCGTCATCGAGGTCCTACGCGAGCTCGAGAAGCAGCTCTGGATGATCCGGTCTCAGTTCGCCGCGCACGCAGCGCACTGAGCTATGTCACGGTGAGCGCGATCAGGCCGCGACGAGCTGATCGCGCTTGCCGGCGACGCCCTCGAACAGCTGCTTGAACGAATCGGCGAACTTCTCCACGCCCTCACGCTCGAGCACAGCCACGACGTCGTCGTAATCGATGCCTGCCTCGGCGAGCTCCTCGAGCGTCCGCTTGGCGCCGTCCACGTCGCGCTCGAGCGTGTTCTCGACGCGGCCGTGGTCCTGGAAGTTCTCGATCGTCTCGCGCGGCATCGTGTTGACCGTGTTCGGGCCGATCAGCTCCTCGACGTAGATCACGTCCCGGTAGGCCGGGTTCTTGGTCGAGGTCGAGGCCCACAAGCAGCGCTGCGGCGAGGCGCCCTCTGCCTCTAGCTCGTCCCAGTCGCTGCCGCTGAACAACTCGTTGTAGGTCTGGTAGGCGAGCTTGGCGTTGGCGATGGCCAGCTTGCCCTTCAGCTCGTCGTGGCCGCCGATCTTGTCGAGGCGCTTGTCGGCCTCGGTGTCCACGCGCGAGACGAAGAACGACGCCACCGACGCCACCGTGCTCAGGTCGCCGCCATCGTCCTTGAGTCGCCGAAGGCCGCGCAGATACGCCTCCGCCGCTTCCCGGTGGCGCTCGAGCGAGAACAGCAGAGTCACGTTCACCGGGATGCCGGCTGCGATCGTGTCCTCGATCGCCTGGATCCCCGGCTCGGTCCCCGGGATCTTCACGAACAGGTTCGGGCGCTCGATCAGCTTGTGGAGCCGCTTCGCCTCCTCCCCGGTCCCCTGCGTGTCCATGGCCAGGTTCGGGTCGACCTCGAGCGACACCCAGCCGTCGCGCGTGGAGTCGCCTCGGTCGAACACGGGGCGCAGCACGTCGCATGCGTTCCTGATGTCCACCTGGGCGAGAGCCAGGAAGACCTCCTTGGGATCGGTCTCGGACTGGAGCACCTCGCGCAGCTGCTCGTCGTAGGTGTTGCCGTCGGCGATCGCGCCCTGGAAGATCGTCGGGTTCGAGGTGACGCCCACGATCCCCTCGTCAACCAGCCCCTTCAGCTCACCGTCCTCGATGAACGAGCGGGAGATGAAGTCGAGCCAGGGGCTCTGGCCGTTTTCGAGGAGTTGCTTGAGCGGGGTGGTCATCGGTGTCCCTCGGCTTCGTGGCGTGGTTTCGGCCGGCGCGGCGTAGGTCGGCCCCTTCAAGGGTGAGCTTACTCCGGCGGGTCATCCGGAATGTGAAGAGACTCGGGACTCTCAGGCGACCCAGAGAGCTGCTCGTCGAGCTTGGCCAGCCAGGTCGAGTACGTCAGGCCATCCCCGGGCGGCCAGTACTCGGCGCCCATCTGATCGCCGATCAGCTCCCTGAGCGCCTCCTCGGAGCGTCCTCGCCGGCGAGCTGGTGGACCTCCCGGCGAAGGTCGTCGGCCATCGTCGGCTCTTCGGTCAGGAAGGCATCCGCCGCGCCCCACACGGAGCCGTGGTCGAGGGTCCCAATCCTGGTGCAGCCAGGCCGCCGGCGAAGTGGTACAGGGCGGGATAGTCGTCTCTGGCGCTCATGGCTCGGGAAAAGCGGTCTGGATACGGTAACCCGTGCTCATCGACGGGTCGCGGTCCAGGAGCACGACGGACGCCATGCACGTCGCGGATCACGGTCGAACCGCGCGGGACGGACCGCCGGCTGAGCAACCCCGCGATGAACCCGGGTCGGCGGCGTGGCTCGGCGCTCCGCCCGGCCACTCGATCGCGGCGGCCAGGGCGTATGTCGTCCGTCTGATGCTGGGAGCAGCGTCCGGTGGCAGAGAACCGCGTACGGCCTGCGCCCGGCGCTGCGCAAGCTGCCGAATGCGCGGCGTCGGCGAGCTGCCCGGGAGCTCGGGAAGTCGTGGCTCGAGCTGGGCGATCGCGCGGTAGTCGAGCGTCACCGCGACGAGGAAATGACGAGCAGGACAGGTACGCGCCACCGACCGCGTACCACACGTGGACCAGCGTGCTCAAGAAGCCCGGAAACGACACGTAAGGCTTCCGGGTACCGGCCCGCCGTAGGTGGCGAAGTTGGCCGCCATGTGATTGGCGATGGCGGCCAGCCAAAGGAGAACGGGCAGGATCCAGACGGGCTTCCCCCAGCGGCGGCGGCCGCGGATGGCCAGCCCGATCCCGCCCGCCACCATCGCGGTCAAGACGGCGTGGCCCGGGAACACGGTGGCGCCGGACAGGGTGCCATCGATCGTCAGCCGCCCGAGCTCGTTACCTCCCGGGAAAAGCTGGAAGAAACCGTAGTCGGTGGCCGTGCTGTTGGTTCCGTGCAGCGAAGCGAGCAACCCGAACAGCCCGATCTGAGGTTGCGCAGTGGCGACGAGCCGGCGGATCGTGTCCTCGGCGAACTGGAAGCCGGCGCCCCCGGCCAGGCCCAGCAGGATGAAGTCGACCGCGCCAAGCCGACGCCACCGGTTGCGCGCGAACGCGAACACCACGAGCAGCGGCAGCAGCTTGAGCGTCTCCTCAACCGGTCCCGCCAGCGCGACGGTCGGCGCTTCGTCACCGGCGCTCCATCCGCATAGAGCGCCGATCGCGATCTCGAGGCCGGCGATCGCCGGCGCCACGAGCGCGACGAACCGGAACGTCCGCGCATACCCCCGCCAGCTCAGCGACTTCGACCGGCCGAGCACCCAACCCTGGAGCGACAGCCAGAACAAGCCGATGAGCACCGCCAGCGTCTGGCCTCCGTTCGGCACCGCGATCCACGCCGCGATCACGGCGGGGATCGACAGCCACAGAAGCACCGTGCGCGCGACGGCCCACCGCCGGGCCAGCACCGGGTGGCGCTCGGCATACGCCGCCAGCCTCGCCGCGAGCCGTTCGCTCAGGTCGAGCGGCGCGTCCGGCTCGGAGCCGGTGTCCTGGTCCGGTGACTCACCGCCCGCGATCTGCGACCCCCGCGCCGCGATCCCGCTCATAGCGACGCACATGCTTTCAGACGACCGGACCGGATGCGCCATGGGCCGGCGCGGCGACGGGCGTGCGAGGGTACGGCCTCGACCTTTCGGAAAGGAGCACGACACCATGCCGATCGACGTCTGGATGCAGCACCCGACCGCGCGCTTTCTGTCTCATGACATGTTCACCTCCCTGCGCCGGTGGACGGGCGACCGCATGCCGACCGGAGAGATTCCGATCGCGTTGACGATCGGTGCGATGGACGACTCCGGCGTGAGCGTCGGAATCCTGTGCGCCTGGTACGGACCTCGGGAGGGTGCCCTCATCTCGAACGATGAGGTGGCGGGCTGGCTCGCGCAGCATCCTGAGCGGTTCCGCGCGTTGGCCGCCGTCGATCTCGACAAGCCGATGCAGGCGGTGCGCGAGCTACGCCGGCGCGTGATCGAGGACGGCTTCGTCGGGCTACGCGTGCTGCCGTGGCTGTGGAACGCACCACCGACTGACCGCCGCTTGTATCCGCTGTACGCCACGTGTGTCGAACTGGGCGTGCCGTTCTGCACGCAGGTCGGCCACACCGGGCCGCTCGCGCCCTCCGAGCCCGGTCGCCCGATCCCGTACATCGACCAGGTGGCGATCGACTTCCCCGAGCTGACGATCGTCTGCGGCCACGTCGGATACCCATGGACGGAGGAGATGATCGCCGTGGCACGCAAGCACGAGAAGGTGTACATCGACACCTCCGCGTACACGATCAAACGGCTGCCGGCCGAGCTCAGGGCATACATGAAGACGGGCAGCGGTCGACACAAGGTTCTGTTCGGCAGCAACTTCCCGATGATCCTGCCCGGCGCAGGCGCTCGAGGCGCTCGACGATCTCGGCCTCGACGACGAGACGCGGGAGCTCTACCTGGAGGGCAACGCGCGCCGGGTGTTCGGCTTGTGATCCTTGCGTTTGTCAGGCGGCTGCGAGGACCGGGCGAAAGCGGTCGCGATAGGCGGCGGGACCGACCCCGAGCCGCCGCTGGAAGGCACGCCGCATCCGATCCTCGCTGCCGAACCCGCACTCACGCGCCACCGCGGTCAGCTCCGCGCCACGGCGCTGCAACAGCTGTTGGGCTCGTTCCACCCGCGCACGCTCGACATACGCCGCCGGTGTGAGCCCGACCTCCCGCTTGAACGCGCGCGCGAAGTTGCGCGGGCTCATGTGCGCCCGCGCCGCCAACGCCTCGACAGCGAGGTCCTCGCCGAGGTTCTCAGCGATCCAACCTTGCAAGTCGCGCAGCGGGTCGTGGGCGGCGATCGCGCTCGATAGCTGCGCGCTGAACTGAGACTGGCCTCCGGGCCGGCGCACGAACACCACCAGCTGGCGTGCGACCGCGAGCGCGGCGTCACTGCCGGCGTCCTCCTCGAGCAGGGCGAGCGCCAGGTCGATCCCCGCGGTCACCCCGGCCGAGGTCCACACGTCGCCTTGGCGGATGAAGATCGGATCCTCCTCCACCGTCACGGCCGGATAGCCACGACGGAGGGCGGCGCAGGCGCTCCAGTGCGTGGTGGCCCGTCGACCGTCGAGCAGCCCAGCTTCGGCCAGCAGGAACGCGCCCGTGCAGACCGAGGCGACGCGGCGCGCCCGCCGTGCGCTCCGGCTGATCCACGCGAGCAGCGACGCATCCCGCACGGCTTGGCGCGTGCCCTGGCCGCCGGGAACGACGAGCGTGTCGACCGCGCGATTCGTCAGCGGACGATGCGGCATGAGCTCGATTCCGCTCGAAGTCACGACCGGCCGGCCGTCCGCCGCGGCGATCTCGATTTCGTACTTGTGCCTGCCCAGCCGGGTCGCAATCGAGAACACCTCCGCGGGGCCGGTGACGTCGAGCGTCTGCACGCCCGGGAAGACGGGGATTACGACCCGCGTCACGCCGGCGCGCCCTCCGCGTGTGCCTGCGCTTGCGCGGCCGGCTGCCGGGCGAACGCCCGGGTCACCCTCTCCACGACGGCCGCCGGCGCCGTCTCCGGGGACCCGGCGTCGAACGGCGGCTCAGGTGCGTACTCAATCGCGAGCTGGACCGCCTGCGCCGCGGCGTCGCCGTGCATCAACTGCACGAGGCGCAACGCCATGTCGATGCCGGCCGACACGCCCGCCGCGGTGACGATCTTGCCCTGCTGCACCACCCGCTCGGACACGGGTTGCGCCCCGAGCGAGGCCAGACGGTCTCGCGCCAGCCAGTGCGTGGTCGCGGGCACGCCCTCGAGCAGGCCGGCGGCGGCCAGGAGCAGCGAGCCGGTGCAGACCGACGTGGTCCACGTACTCGTGTCGTGCGCGGCTCGCAGCCACGAGAGGAGCGGCTCGTGCTCCAGCAGTCGCCGGTTACCGAACCCACCCGGCACGACCACGATGTCCGGCGCCGGCACCTCGTCCAGCGACCGGTCGGCTACCAGCGCCAGCGTCCCGGGCTCGTTGCGCACCGGTCCTCGTGCCTCGGCCACGAAGACGGTGTCGATCCCGGGGACCGACGCGAGTACCTCGTACGGGCCGGTGATGTCGAGCGCGGCGAATCCTTCGTAGAGCAGAAAGGCGGCCAGCAATGTCGTCTCCTCGCGTAGAGCAAGCGGTGTGACGCCATCTTGCCTGCCCGGTGCTCTGGCCGCAATGACAACCTTCAGGCGATTTCTGCCATTCGAGGCCGTGACGACTCGGTGACGGGTTTGCTCACTTCAAGGCGTCGAGTAAGCCGGCGATGCGATTGATGACGAGTTCCGTCGCGGCGGCGTCGTAGTCCGGCGAGGTGTCCTCGACGAAAAGGTGCCGATCGCCCGGATAGAGCCACAACCGCGCGCTCTCGACCGAATCGGCGAGCTCGCGAGCGACGGCGAGATCGCCCTCATCGGCCACCAACGCGTCGCCTTCCATCATGTGGATCTGCAACGGGAGACCCGCCGGCCAGGATCCGCCGAACTCGGAGGGCGGCACGGCGGCGGAGATGAAAACGGCACCCCGGGCGCCGGACCGGGTCTGGGCGAGCGATTGCGCCGGCAGCACCCCAAGCGACAGGCCGACGTACACGGTCCGCGCGGGCAGGCCCTCGGCGGCGGCGCGGCCGCGGTCGATGATCGTGTCGAAGCCGATCGCCTCGGCGTGAGCGACGCCGGCGGCGACATCGGGAAACGTCTCGCCCTCGTACAGGTCCGGCACGTGGACGTCGTGGCCGCGGGCGACCAGCCGCTCGGCAAACGAGCGGCATCCGGACGTCAGACCCAGCGCGTGGTGAAACAGCAGTACGTAGGTCATTTACAGCCGAACATGGCGAGACCCGGATTCGAACCGGGGACACCACGATTTTCAGAGGGAGGGGTCGTGTGCTCTAGCGAACTGAGCTATCTCGCCGCGAATGCGGGTGGGGAGAGAGAGAGAGAGAGGGAGAAGAAGAGAAAAAGAGGAAAAAGAATGAGAAAAAAGTGAGAGAAGAGGAGAGAGAAGAAAGGATGAGAGAAGGAGAGAGAGGAGAATAGGAGAGAGAGTAGAGAGAAGAGAGGAAAGAGGAAGAAAGAAAGAAAAATGGTAGAAGAGAAGTGGAGCTGCTGGCGTGACGGCAGCGGCGGTTGGTAGAGCGCTAGAAGGTGCCGGCGAAGGAGATAAGTATCGCGGGAGACACAGCGGAGAGGGCTGACGCGGCAAAGCTGCAGCGGAGGAGACCGTCGCGCAGGAAAGCGCTGTAGATGCGCAGCACGAGAGAGAGCTCCTAGCGAAGGAAAAGAATAGGAAAGAAGAGATAAGGAAGAAGGAGAGAGATTTGAGAGGTGCTATAGTGCAGTGTTGAGTGGAGAGTGTGTGCGAGAAGGTGCTTGGAGTGGGATAGAGTGGTTGAAGGAGGATTGAAGTGTGCGTTGCGTGCGAGCTGGGGGCGTTGAGCTGATGTAACGATGCTAATGCGGCGGCGCGCGCCGCGGTTGCTGCAGTGTGGCATAGGAGCATGTCGGCGCGAGATGATCGAGGTGCAGCGGTGCTTAGCGTGTTGAGGTGGAATCTCGCTTGCGCGCTTCAGGGCCCCGCTACCGGAGCTGCGTGCGATCTATCAAGTGAACAGATCGCTAGGAGCAGACGGTGGCGAGCCGAGTGGGAGGCGCAACTGGATGTCAGCTAGGGTATAGATCGCTGTTCTCTTGCGCAAGGCGAGCGCGCGAGAGGGGGCATCGATGCGACCGGTCGGGCACGCTGGCGGACCGTAGTGTGGATCGCGCGGCGGGGTGGTGCGCGAGGGACGCGCGCGCCGAGCTGACGATCGCGTGTGGGTCTGGGCGGCGAGCGGGGACAGGCTGATGCAGGCGAGGAGGATCGCTGTGCGCTTTCGCTCCATCGCCACGACTATCTGCGTTCTGCGGCGAAACCACGATTGATCGGCGCGATGGGTGCGTCAGCGAGCGGTCATCGCGAGGTCTCGTGCCGAGTTGATCCTGGCGGTCGATGGCGGCACACGACGCTTGGCACTTGCCTCGGTCACGGCGCACAGCTCAGGTCGACGTCCTTGGGCAGCAGCGCGAGCGCCTCGGCACGCGCAGCCAGCCGCCAGAGCGCGACGATCAGCGCCGGGGTTGCGGACGCCGGCGGCGCCGCGCGGGAGCGCGTCGAGGATGCTTGCACCTCCTTGGGAGTGAGCACTCGGCTGGGTAGCGACGCCCCTTGTTCGCTGGCGACCGGCCAGCCGGTACTCGGGCAGCGTCACGGGCGAGCGCTGCTGGCCGGTGATGTCAACGAGCGGTCGGGCCGCGCGGCCGCTGCGTCGAGCAGCCCTGGGCGCGACAGGCGCTCGCCGGCGAGCTGCTCCTGCTCGCGTGGATCAGGTAGTGCCTCCAGTGCCAGTGGCACGACGGCCCGGGACGTGGTCTTGGTCCGGCCTGCGTAGGCTGGTGGTGCATGGAAGGGAACCTCCTTCTGTGCCAGCCCCGGGGCGTTCTCGCGCGCCGGGTGCACCCTGTAATCAGCCCGCGATTACAGGCGCGATACCGCGCAGTGCTGGCCTCTGATGAGACCTGTGGGATGTCGGACTGCTTAGAGCAGGCGGGAGCGTGGGCGCTTGAGCGTGCGGATACTCGGATGCAGCTTGGGGACATCGTAGCGTTCGGCAATGTGCGGCGCGACGAAGCGATGTTGGCGTCGGCAGGTGGCGCTCTAGAAGACACGTCACGAGTCCTAGGAGATCCGCGCGAGCAGTCTGATGCGTAACTCGGTGCGTCGCGGCATGACGCCGATCGTGTACGTGGTCATCGCGTTCGCAGTGCGTGGCCAAGCAATGCCAGCTGACGATGGTTGAGATGGCGAATCCTGTCGCAGGAGATCCTCAACCTCCTGACCTCGGCAACTTCCGCTGCAAATACTCGTGTAGCTCGTGATCGCCGCCGAGGATGACTCCGAGCTGGTAGAGCAGGAAGTAGGTGACGTCGCGCGTCTGTCTCTGAATAAAGATACGACCGCGCATACTTCGCCGGCGCTTGCGAAAGATAGCGAGATCGAGAGGTACTCGACTAGCAATATCCTGAGTGCGCATGGACCAGTAGAAAATCGCGCGCGCGTGCGGCCATTGCATCTCGAATGGGTGGTCGTGGCCAGCAGAAGTGAAGGACTAGGGCGCGAATCACCGGGTGGTAGAGAACCGGTTCTGATCGGGACGATCATTTGCAAACGCGCATAGCTGTCGAGGCGCTGGGTAGCTGTTCCGCGGGCGGCGGAACGGGAGTACGCCACCACCATCACGATCCAGGACCGCGACCTGGTCTCGTCGGGACGCTGCAAGCGCCCGGCGGTATCGGGTGCTCAGAGTGCTCTGTGATCACTCGATGAAGCTCATGACCGCCCAGGCGTCAGCTTGGCCCGACCGAATCACGCAGAATAGCACGCCGGTAGTTATGAGAATCATGCGCTCCGACCGATCGACGGGTCACGGCCGCTCCGCACACTCTAGCCACTGGGCGAGAGGTGGTCGCTCCTCAAGCTGGCTCGAGCGGATCGCCTCCTCCATAAGAGAGTTCACGAGATACCGATGTCGCGCTTGGGCGTCGGCGGTCACGACCTCCTCCATCGCGATCTCACCGGCGCAACGCTGGTCGACCAGATGAAGCAGAGCCAAGAGCTTGTCCGTGAGCGCGAACGTAAACCGATTGCGTCAGCGTCGCGCAGAGGTAGGTCCCGGGCCGAGGCGTGCGGGCGAGCTTTCAGCCGCAGCCACCATCCTCATGCGTGAGCCCGTCGGGCGGCGGCCGGTGTCGGAGCTTGTCCCAGTGGTGGATACCGCGTGTCCTTGACGGCGGCCCCCACGAAAACCCGCTCGAACTCCTGAGGGGTGCGAGCTCGGACGGAGCTTCCGATAGTCGGGCGGGGATGCTACGCGCATCTGATCCTCCAAATTGATCCAGAATGAGCCAACTGCTTGGAATGATATCCAAATACTTGGACGGATTGGACTAATTTGGAGTCCGGACGTTCTAGCGCTCTGGCGCGAGCTGCGTTCACACTTCCGTTTGCACCTGGCCTGCGCTCATCTCCTCCCGCAGACTGGACGTGAACCGGAGGCCCCGCCACAGCTAAGGATGCGGCTAGTGGCGAGACCCGGGATTCGAACCGGGGACACCACGATTTTCAGTCGTGTGCTCTACCAACTGAGCTATCTCGCCGCGAATGCGGCGATGCTAGCGCCGCGCGCCGCGCCTAGTCACCGAGGTAGCGGAGCACGGCGGCGCCCTCGGCTTCGAGCGCGGCGGCGTCGGCTCGGTTGAGACGGCCGAACGGCTGCAGCTCGATTTCCCGTTTGCGGATGCTCCACGTGGCGACCGCCCTGCCGCCGGCGAGCGCGAACGGGCGGAAGAGGCCGCCAGTGATCACGCGTGGCTCGTGACTGCCGAGGATCGCGTCGCGTGAGCGCCAGCCGAGCAGAACGGGCTCGAACGCTCCGAGCAGACGCGGCGGCGGCGCGTCAGCCGTGGCGGGGCGAGCTACGAGGTCGAGTAGTCCGTCGGCGCGCTCTTGCACTTCGCCGGCGATCGCTGCGAGGCCGGCGCGGGCGTCGCGGAGCGGAAGCCCGGCCCAGCGGGCCAGGTCGCGATCGCTGGCGGGCCCGTGACCGGCCAGGTAGCGGCGCGCCAGCTCGGCCAGCGAGCGCTCGCGATCCGGGGTCTTCCCGGCCGGGCCAAGCCAGTCTCGAACCAGCGCGTAAGCCTGCTGCGCGCCGACGACCGGTCCGCGAACGGCCACCCCGCGCAGGCAGGCCAGCATCAGGATGTGCACGAGCGCCTGACCTTCCGTCCGCACGCCGGTCGCACGAATCCGATCGCGCAGCTCCAGGCGAGTGAGAGGCCCCTCATCCGCCAATGCGCGTTCGATCACCTCGACAGCACGCTCGGCTTGGCTGGCCGAGATTCCCTCCTGCTGGAGGCGCCGTGCGTTTCCGGTGAAGAGAGGCGGGGCGGTGAGCGCGTGTAACCAGGCGTAGTCCTCCGCGCGGATCAGGTGAAGCGTCCCCCGATTGAGCCATTCGACGACCACCGAGCGCTCTTCCGTCAGCGCGCGATCCACGTCGGCGGCGGTGAGACCCGCGGTCCGCGCCCGGATCGCCAGCCGCGCGGCGCGCAGATCCTGTGCCTGGACCGCGAGCAATCGCTCGGCCACCGCCACCGCGTCGCGTGCCGGTTCGCCCGCGAGGAGCTGGGAGGTGAATCGCTCCGCGAGCATCAGGGGCGCGAGTATGGCGACGGGATGGGCGGAGCACGGCTGCGCCGGTGCGAACGCGACAATGGCTGGCGATGACCGGGACGAAGCAGCTGTTCGTCTTGCGCCACGCGAAGTCGAGCTGGGACGACCCCGGGCTGGATGACCATGACCGACCGCTGGCCCCGCGGGGCCGCGGGCGGTCGGCCGTGACTCGCCGAGCACCTGAAGGCCGAGGAGATCGCGCCCGCAGCTGGTGCTCTGCTCGAGCTCCCGTCGCACGCGGGAGACGCTCGACGCAGTCGGCATCGCCGGTCGCCACCTGATCGAGCGCGAGCTCTACGACGCAAGCACGGACGACCTGGTGGCGCGCCTGCAGCGAGTCCCGGCCGAGGTCGAGACGGTGATGGTGGTCGGCCACAACCCGACGATGCAGGCGCTCGTGCTCCGGCTCGCCTCGCCGGGGTTGGACGGCGCCGGCGCGTTGCTGTCCGACGTGCAGTCGAAATTCCCGACCGGCGCGCTCGCAACGCTCACGTTCGGCTCATCCTGGAGCGAGCTCGGGCCCGGGTGTGCCCGCCTGACGGCGTTCGTCCGGCCGAAGGCGCTGGCGCAGCGCTGAGCCTGCCCAGCAGCTCGAGCGCGCCGCGCTTCGACAGCGGCTCGTTGAGGTTCCCGCACTTGGGCGACTGCACGCACGACGGGCACCCAGAGCGGCACGGGCATTCGCTGATCAGCCTCTGCGCGTCGGCCACCAGCCGGTCGAACTGATCGAAGCCCCGCCGCGTTATGCCCACGCCTCCGGGATGCCCGTCGTAGATGAAGATCGTCGGTCCGCCCGTCTGGGGATGGGCGTTGGTCGAGAGTCCGCCGATGTCCCACCGGTCGCACATCGCGATCAGCGGTAGCACCGCGATCTGCCCGTGCTCGAGCGCGTGGAGCGCCCCCAACAGGTGCTCGCTCGGAAATGCCTCGGCCGCGATCAGCTCATCGAGCTCGTACCAGAGCGCCCGTGTGGGGAACTCCACCGTCGGGAGCTCGAGCGCGTGGAAGTCGATCGTCTGGTGATCCTGGAGCCCCTTGCGCTGGTACCCGAGCACGGTCTCCGAGTACACGACCTCGCCGAAGGAGAGCGTCACCCCGTGCGTGCGCCGCTGTTCGTGCAGGCGCTCGATGTAGGTCATGCTCTCGCGCTTGGCCTGGGTGAAGTAGTCGCCCGTGAACGGCTCGAGCAGGGCGCGGCGGGCGTCGATATCGAGCTCGAGCACGCGGTAGCTGCGACCCAGGTGCATGTAGATCGCCCCCTCGTGCACCGTGGGATACGCGCGCACCGCCTCGATCGTGCCGATGAGCTCGCCCGACCCGACGTCGATCAGCACGAAGCTGTCCGCCGACGCCGAACGGAGCGCCACGCGCGCGGCCGGATAGTCGTCCGCCCGGCTGGGCACGAACCCACGCGGGCGCTCGCGCAGAAAGCCGGCCTGTGCCAGCTCCTCGGCGTGGGCGCGCCAGTTCGGGCCGAAGAAGGGCTCATCCTCGTTGGTCAGGGGCGCTTCATGAGCTGCGCAGATCAGGTGCTCGCCGTAGATCTCGGGACTGTCGGGGTCGAGGATCGCGGCTTCCACCGGACGCGTCAGGAACTCCTCGGGGTGGCGGCAGAAGAACTGATCGAGCGCGTCTTCCCCGGCCACGTACACCGCGAGCCCGCGGCCACGGCGACCCGCGCGTCCCCACATCTGCTTGAGGCTCGCCACCGTCCCCGGAAAGGTGACGCAGATCGCCGCGTCGAGCTCGCCGATGTCGATGCCGAGCTCCAGCGCGTCGGTCGCGACGACGCCCAGCAGCTCGCCGTCGGCCAGCCGCCGCTCGATGTCGTGGCGCTGCGCCGGCGTGTAGCCCGCCCGGTACGGCGCGATCCGTTCGCCCAATTCGGGGTCGAGGCGGCCCAGCGCATGGCGCAGGATCAGCTCGACGCCCTTGCGCGACTTCATGAAGCAGATCGTCCGCGCGCCGGCTGTGACGAGCTCGGAGAAGACTTCGGCCGCCTCATACAGGACGGAGCCCCGCATCCCGAGGTCCTTGTCGAGCAGCGGCGGGTTCCACATCGCGGTCCGGCGGCTCGCCCGCGGCGCGCCGTCGACGTCGACCAGGCGAAAGTCCTCGTGGCCGGTCAGCCGCTCGGCCAGCTCGACCGGATTGGCGATCGTGGCGCTCGCCAGCAGGAAGCGCGGCTCACTGCCGTAGATGGAGGCGGCACGGCGCAGGCGCCGTAGGACGTTGCCCACGTGCGAGCCGAACACACCGCGATACACGTGCGCCTCGTCGACCACCACGAACGCCAGATTGGCCAGGACGTCCCCCCACGAAGCGTGGTGGGGCAGGATCCCGACGTGGAGCATGTCGGGGTTGGTGATGATCAGGTTGCTGCGCTTGCGGATCGCCGCCCGCTCGGCGCGGGGGGTGTCTCCGTCGTAGATCGCCGGGCGGATCGCCTTGGTCAGGCCGAACGCGTAGAGCGCGCGCGCCTGGTCCTGCGCCAGCGCCTTGGTCGGATACAGGTACAGCGCCCGGGCCGCCCGGTCGCCGCTCAGCACTTCGAGGGTCGGCAGCTGGAAGCAAAGCGATTTTCCGGAGGCGGTACCGGTGGTGATGATCGTGGGCCCGGCGAACGCACTGGTGATCGCTTCGGCCTGGTGCGCGTAGAGGCTGGTGATGCCGGCTCGCTCGAGCGCCGCGCGTGTGGGGGGGCTCAGTTCCGGGGGGACCGGGACGAGCCGGGGCGGGCGGGCCGGATAGTGGTCCTCGTGGACCAGCCGATCGTCGGCCCGGCCGGCTTCGAGCAGCGCCTCCCAAGGCTCGGTGCTGTCGCGCGCGATCGACACCAGCTCAGTATGGCGATGGCTACTGGTACGGTCGCGCGCCGTGCGCTGCGCCTATGTCGATCTGGACGGCACCTTGCTCGGCCCCGATTCATCGCTCCTGACGGGGGCCGACGGGCGGTTCTCCTTGCTCGCCGCCCGCGCGCTCGAGGCTTGTGCGCGCGCCGACGTGGAGGTCGTCCTGTACTCAGGGCGGATGCAGTCGAGCGTGTTCGAAGCCGCGCGGCTGATCGGCTTCGCGTCCTACATCTTCGAGCTGGGCTGCGGGTTGGTGCTGGACGGTGAACTCGAGTGGCTCACGGGTGGACTCGTGCCGTCGGACGAGCGAGGGAACGATCTACGCGCAGATCGAGGCGTCGGGGGCGCCGGCGCTCCTCCTCGAGCGCTACGGCGACCGGCTCGAGTACCACACGCCTTGGTCGATCAACCGCGATGTCTCCCACCTGTACCGCGGGCTCGTCGACCTCGAAGAGGTCCGTGCCTCGCTCGCCGAGGCAGGACTCGACTGGCTGCGCCTCGTCGACAACGGCGTGGTCCACGAGCACGAAGGGACGCTCGGGCTGCCGAGGGTTCACGCCTACCACCTGATCCCGGCTGTAACTTCAAAGACCCGCGCGGTGGCGCGCCACATGCAGGCGCGCGGGTACGGCCCTCCGGATTGCATCGCGATCGGCGATTCACGGGAGGACATGGAGGCCGAGTTCGGTGGTGGGGACGTTCTGGCTCGTCGCCAACGGACTCGAGCGGGATCCCACGCTCGCGCGGGAGCTGCACGGCCGCGGTGGCGTGCGGGTCGCGTCCGAGGGCTACGGCGCCGGGGTGTACGAGGCGGTCGTTACCACGCTGGCCGAGCAGCGGTGATCCGCCGGCGGCGTTCAGGCGTTGTTCGTTGCCAGGTGCTCGTCGGCTGCGGCGTGCTCTTCCACCTCGGCGGCGTCGCTCACCGCCCAGCCGAGGCGCTCAACCAACTGCGCCGCGAAGTGGTCGCTCTCGAAGTCCGTCACGTTCACGCGCTCACGAAGCATGACGGCGCCGTCGCCGTCGTTATCGGTCTCGTCAGCGGTCACGATGATCTGGGGCATCGATTCTCTCCTCTTGATCGTCTCCGCTGAGAGGGTCGCACCATCTCTTTCATCCCCAGTAAAGATCTCGTTGTCTCTTTCGTCTCCTAGGCGTGAACCAACCGCGAATCCGCGCAGAGAGTCGCCGCCAGAACCCGCCGGGCGGGGGTCGGCGCGCCGGGGGCTGCGGGCACCGTGGTGCGCACGACCGAGACCCACTCCTCGAGCGGGAGCCGGCCATCGATCAGCCCGGCCAGCGCGATCGTGACCGGGGCGGCAAGGCCGGCGCCGCTCAATGCCCGCGCCAGGAGCGGAACCGTCTGCAGACGCTTCGACCACCTGGCCGACCTGCCCGGGTATGTCCGCCGCCGGCACCCCATTCGCCAGCAGCTCGCCAGCCCGGCGGTTACGGCTCTCCGGGCGCGAGCGCGGTGGCGACGAGATCCCCGGTCCCGGCCAGGCCGATCATCGACTCCGGGCGTGCGCCCTGCGCCTCCGCCCACCGCCACACCTCGGCGAAGATGTGGCCGGCGGCCGCGCCGGCGGCGTTCAGCCCCTGCGCCTCGGTGGCGCCCGAGGCGAGCGCGGCGGCGTTCTTGGCCGCGCCGGCGAGCTCGACCCCGATCGGGTCGTTCGACTCCTCGCAGACCACGCCGGCGCGGATGAACACGCCGGCCAGCGCGCTCGCGAGCGACTTGCTCGGTGGAGGCGGCGACGAGCCCGGCTCCCTCGCTCACCATCTCGCGCGCGTGCGCGGGGCCGCCGACGCACGCGGTGCGGCTCGCGCCGAAGCGCCGCCGCAGCATCACCGTCGGTGGCGTGCCGTCGGGCGGGACGAGGCCCTTGGCGAGCGACACGACCGCCGCCTTCTCCGGCAGGCCCCTGGTCTCCAGATGCGCGATCAGCTCGTCGAGGCCGTTGGAGGGCACACCGAGGAAGACGTAGTCGGCGCGGTGCAGGCCCGCGTCGAGCTGCTCCACCCGCAGCTCCCGCGGGAGCTCCACGCCGGCGAGGTACGCCTGGTTCTCGCGGTCGCGCGCGAGTGCGCTCGGCCTGCTCTTTCGTCCGGGTCTGGAGCGTCGTCCGCAGGCCGCCCCGCGCCAGCAGAACCGCCACCGCCGTCCCGAACGAGCCGGCGCCGATGACCACGGCCCGGCGCGTTCCGGGTGCGGGCAGGTTGATCGAGCGGCGCGGGACGAGGGGCATTGCGGCGCGAGCCTACCTGCGGGTCTGGATCACAAGCTCCGGCGCCGGCCGGCGCAGTTGCCCGGGCACGTGCCGCGCCGGGCTGACGAGCTCGGCAAGCGGCTCGCATCCGGCCCGCGACGTACCGCCGTCGTGCTCGATATTGCGCGATATCGCGCAATATCGAGCAAGGCGCTCGACCCGGCTAAACGGCTTCTCTCGCCCGGCCACGCGGCTGCGACTGCGCCGCAGCTTCGATCCTCGGCGGCCACAGCATCGGCCAGCGCGCCGGCGGCTTCGGCGAGCTCGCCGAACGCGTCAGCCACCGTGGCGGCGTTCGACTGCGTGATCGCCCGGTTCAGGTCGCCGACGGCGGTGTCGAAACGCGGCCACAGCGGCGCCGGGCCGCGCCGGCCGGTGCCTGGCCGGAGCTCGTACGGCGGCTCGGCTCCCTCCGCGCCCGGGATCGGCCGCCACAGCAGGCCGGCGGCATGCGCGTGCTCCCACGCGACCTGCTCGTCGGCCGCCGCCTGCGAAAGCGCCCGCAGACGCCCTGCGAACCCGGCGTCAGGCGGAGCCAGCTTGTGAGCCCGCATCGCTTCCGCCCAGCTGTTCCCGGCCTGCCGCACCGCGCGCATGATGTGGGCGCGCTCGCGGTCGAGATCGTCGCCGAAGGTCATGCGTTGGGCGGCCTCAGCTCGTCACCTGCACGCTCGGCCCAGCTTGCGTCCGCCGCGGTGCGGCGGGCGCCTCAGGCAACCCGACGGCTTCGCCGCCCCAGAAGTCCTCGGCGCTCGGGCCGCCGCCGGCGCGCCGGCCGCCGCCGCGCCGGCGGTGTAGCTCTCGGCCAGCAGCCGATCGAAGTCCGAGCGCCGGATGCGCACGCGCCGTCCCACCCGGACCGCCGGCAGCGAGCCCTGGTCGATCCAGTTGCGGACCGTCTGTTGGTTCAGCTTCAGCGTCTCCGCCACCTCGGCAACGGTCAGAAACGAGTCCTCAACATCTCGGTGGTTCATGTCCACCTTCTCTAATTGAGACAAACTGGAACCAATTCAGAGGGTAGAATACCGCGCAGGAGGACACATCAGCCACGGCGGCGCAAAAACGGCTGGAAACCGTTGGAAACAGACGAACCGGATGTAGGCGCAAAAGCGGGATCGCTCGGAGAGCAACGTCGTGCGGTTCCCCCGCGATTGGCTCGGCCCGCTCGACGAACTGGTCCCGTCGGGCCTCCGGCGGGTCAGGACTCTGACTCGCCGGAGGGTGAGCCCGCCGCCGATCCGCCCCCGCCGGCGAGCGCGCGGGTCGTGGATCTTCACCCGCCGGCGCCGCTCCGAGCGGACAGACTTCTGGGGCGAGGACTCGGCCTCGATCCACGACGCCTTGGAGCCACCTCCGCAGACCGCGCCGACGGCGGTGCGAGAGACCGCGGGAGCCGCTGCCGCTCGGTCTCATCGCCGGCGGATTTCTTCCCTCCGGCCTCACGCCCCCACCATTCCGCGGCGCATCGGCTTACCCGTCACCGCGTCGTCACGAGGGGCGTCGCGGTCGCAGGCGTGCCTCCCGGTGGCCGCGATCTCGGTCGTCGCGGTCGCACTCGCTCGGAGTCGTGCTGGCCGGGGCGCGCTCTCGTGGCGGCGGATCGGCACCCGAGTCCGCTCCGAAAGCCGGCTCCGGCGGATTCACCTCACACGGCTTTCGCCGCCCTGCCGTCAGACCTCACGGCCGTCAGTCGCCTCGCCCATCGTCATCTAGCGGAGGTCGGGCCTGCCCGCGCTCGCCGCATGACCGGCCGCAACGAAGCTCCCATCACCCACCCACCACACACGTCGAGGGCATCTAGCGATCGCACCCGAGCGTCCGCACCCCGCTCGTCCGTCCGAGGTATCCACACAGCCACGCCAGCCGACTTCGCCGCCCCCTCCTCTGAGACCTCGAGTCGCACAGTCCGTGCCGGCGCAACATTCGGCCTCCAGCGGCTCAAGCCAGAGCGCTAGCCACCAGCAGTCGAATCCGACCACCACGTCCGCGAGCCGGCCCGCCTTCGGGGCCAACGGCCTCCTCGGCCCCGGCTCGTCTCCGAGCTCATGACGCGCCCGTCAGCAGACGATCGCGATCGAGAACGGCTCCGGGGTCGGAACGGCCTGGGGGTTGTAGGTGCTGACCCACACGCGGGTCGGGTGTCCGCTGACGATGCGCGCGTTTGCGAATCCAGCTGCCGGGCTGAGGAGCGCCGCCGGTGCCGATCACGGTGGCGATCGGGACGCAGCGGCTCGAGAACGTGTCAGACCAGTTGATGAGGTAGTCGCCGTCGCGCGGGATGCCGGTGTCGTGGGCGCGGCTGCTCGACGAGACGATGTTGCCCGGCGCGGCGACCTGAGCCCAGTGGCGGATCGAGCCGCCGATCGTCTGCGGATCGAGTTTGGCCGCGCCGACCGAGTGGTTGCGGATCTGCAGCGCGCCGACGCTGTGCGGAGGCACGATCCATGCTGCGTACGCGCCGCCCGACAGCGCGAGCAGCGACAGGATCAGGGCCAGGTAGGCGATGACGTTCGAGCGGACGTGCTCAAGCAAGCGGGCGATCATCGGGGCTCCCCTTCCCATGCGGTTGCGGCAAGCACGATAGAGCAGCGCGCAACGGCCCGGCGAGCCTTCGACGGGGCGGCGGACGGATGGCAGTCGACGGCGCTTCGGTTGCCGATGCGAGGGCTTGGCGTGCGCGGTCGTCGTCGTGGTTCTCGCGATGCGAGCTTCGTGCCTGCGCGCGTCGGCGGCGGGCGTGGAGACCGATCACGACGTGCGGAGCGGGGATGTTCAGCGGCGCACGCGCGAGCTGGATTCGACGACACGATGTTTTGCCCTCCGGGGACGAACATCCCGCCCGGAATGACCATCGCGACAGGTCAGAGCACGACGGTTCCGGCCGGCACCGAGCGCATCGTGGGAAGCGGACGCAGCCGCCGGGGCTGGTGCTCGTTGGCTGCGACCGATCCCCGCGCTGACAGATGTACAGCATCTACGTAGATGACAACAACGGGTGGGGCGGCGGGTTCTACTGGCAGGGCGGGGGCGCGCAGGTGTCCGACAGCACGAACGCAGCTTCGGCACCTTCATGCGCTCGAGCTACTTCGGCTTCCAGATCATCTGTGGCTGGAGCACGCTGCAACGGCTCGACGCATCCCGCGCAGATCACCGTGGAGACGATCACTCTTGTCGCCCAGGAGACGCAAGACCCGTGGCTGGTGTCGCCGGACGGGTTATGGCAGGCCACCGGCTGGGTCCGCGGGACTTGGCCGCTGCATTTCTCGGCGACTCACCGTCAGGGCGTCTGCAGCCTGTCCGCGACGCTGAACGGACAGCGCGGTTTCAGGAGCCGACTCGAGCTCGGTGCAGAACCCGACGGTCTGGCACCAGTGCGCGGCACCGGCCGTGGATCCGACGGTTTCCACGTGGGTGTACGGCCAGGGCCCCGTTCCTCTCAGTCTGAACGCCACCGATGCGGCCGGGGTTCCCGTCAGCTACACGAAGACGGTCGACATCGACAACAGCACGCCCAGCGTCTCGTTCTCTGGCCCTACCGATGCGCCGTCTACCGCGGGAACGCAGTACGTCACGCGCCACCGGTGGCGGGAGTCCGTCCGGCATCGACGGTCTCTCCTGCTCGGTCGATGGTGCCGCTTCGCAGTGGTATGGCGGCGCCGCCGCTAGCGTCCCGGTCGACGGTGTCGGCGTGCACACCGTGCGGTGTGCAGCCGCGAACAACGCCGTCGACAGCGACGGCAATCATGGCTGGTCGAGCTCGCAGTCGCGGACGATGAAGATCGGCGACCCGACCGTGAGCGCGATCAGCTTCGATCGGCTCGCGGACGCGCTGCGTTGTCACGCGGTAAAGAAGAGAGTGCGGGTGCCTGGACGATGGACAACGGTCAAGCGCCATCACCGTCTCGTCCGGATACGGAAGCAGGGCTCATACCCGCACCGTCACCGAGACGCGCTGCCACCCGCGGATCGTCTGGCGCCACAAGACGGTTTGGGTCACGGTCCATCGGAACGGCCACGCCGTCCGGATCAAGCAAACCAGGCGTGTCCGGATCGTCGTTCTCCCGCACCTCGGTCAAGTCCGATCGGCGTCGCGTTGCCTACGGCGACGGAACGACGGTCGACGGCTGGGTCGGGACGGCCGGCGGCGTCGGCCTTGGTGGCCAGACGGTGAGCGTCCTCACCGCGCCCGACAACGGCCAAGGCCAATTCGCTCCGGCAGCCGTCGTAACCACCGCGAGCGATGGCAGCTGGACCGCCACGCTGCCGCCAGGGCCATCCGGCATCGTGGAAGCCATCTACAACGGGACCTCGACCACCGAAGGATCGGCCTCCGCGCAAGTCCACCTCGTCGTGCCGGCGAGGGTCAAGCTGCTCAAGATCTTCCCGCGACGGGTGCCGTGGGGCGGCACGATTCACATCGTCGGCCAACTCGTGGGCGGCTACCTGCCACCCGACGGCGCCCTGGTGCGGTTGCGGATCGGAGTCGGGCCGGCGGTGACGACCTACGGCGTGAAGGAGCACGTCACCGGAAACGGCCGCTTCTCGACCACGTACACGTTTGGGCTCGGGGATTCGAGCGTCCACCAGGCGTACTGGTTCCAGGTCGCCTCGCTGCCGATGGGCAATTATCCGTTCGCGCCCGCCGAGTCCCGACGGCTGAGCGTGGTCGTCGGCGGCCGTCCCCCAGGCGCTTGAGTCCTGTCGACGCGCCGGGCGTCCAGCCGCCTGATCCGGAGCGCCGAGGCCACCTCAGGGTCAAGCAGTATCGTGTACTTCGCCGATCAAGAGCGAGACGCTGCTGCCCGACGGAGATTGCTCGGTTGGCACGTCGAGCGGTCGGTGCTGGAGTTCCTGAACGAGGTTGGGGCTGACCTGGACGTCGACGAGTACGGATAGCCCGTAACCCGAGAGCGGCAGGCCGCGCGGGCGTCTCCGTGCGGGCAAAACGGGCTTGCCGAGATGCCCGACCGGCTAAGCTGTCCTCGGTGATCGGCGACATCCTCCAGCCCACGCACTTGATCTTTGTGCTCGTAGTCGCGCTGCTGGTCCTCGGGCCAAAGCGGCTACCGGAGGTGGGGCGTTCGCTCGGGCGGGGCCTGCGCGATTTCCGGTCGGCCCTCAGCGGCGAGGAGCACGACGAGGTTCCGGCGGAGACCCCGCACATGAACCTCTCACCCGCAGAGCCGGCGCATCAGCCCGCGCCGGCGCAGCCGGCCGAGCCCGCGGTGCAGGCAGCCGACCCAGCCGCCCAGCCGGCCGAGCCTGCGATGCAGCAGCCCGAGCCGGCTCAGACCGACGACGGCTGAGCAGCCCGAGCACGTCGCCTGAGCGCCGATAGCGCCCGCCCGGCGTAAAGCAGCCGGCAGACGTCTGCCGCGCCGACCTACGCTCGCACGCGTGTCCGCGACTCGAGACCGCGGCGCTGGTCGCGCTGCTCCGCTCCGGCCGCAAGCCCCCGCACATCTACTCGGCTCTGGTCGAGGAGCGCGGCAGCGCGCTCGCCGTCCTCGAGGAAGAAGGGGGGGCGAATTCGCGTCCCCCGGCGCTCTTTAACGAAGACAGCGCCATGCACGAGCTCCTCGCCACCGCCACCGCCGACGTCCTCCGATGGAGCGCCCAGGACATCCGCCTGCTCACGGTCCTCGACCGCGCGTATCCGGAGAACCTCAGGGCGGTCCACGACCGTCCGCCGCTGATCTTCGTCGCCGGCGAGATCAGTCAGAGCGACTCACGCTCCATCGCGGTGGTCGGCGCTCGCCGCGCCTCGCCACACGGCATCGCCATCGCACGACAGATCGCCACGCATCTGGTCGACCGAGGCTTCACCGTCGTCTCGGGCCTCGCCGCCGGAATCGACACAGCGGCCCACACCGCGGCCCTCGCCGCCGGCGGCCGGACTCTCGCCGTCCTGGGCACCGGCCTCAGCAACACCTATCCGCCCCAGAACACAAACCTCCAGCTCCAGATCGCCGACAAACACGCGGTGATCTCGCAGTTCTGGCCCGACGCGCCCCCCACCCGGCAGACCTTCCCAGCCCGCAACGCCACGATGTCCGGCCTGACCCTCGCCACCGTCGTCATCGAGGCGACGCACCGCAGCGGCGCGCGCGGCCAGGCGCACCGCGCGCTCAATCACGGGCGCCCGGTGTTCCTCGCCCCGGACCTCATGAGACAGCCATGGGCGCAGGAGCTCGCCCGCAGACCCGGCGTCCACCTGGCCGCGTCACCCGAGGCGATCACCGAGACGATCGAGCGGCTGACGGCCACGGACGCCCTCCTCGCGTAGCGGCCGAGCATGCCATCGGTCGCTGAGCTGGCCGCGCCGTACGGGAACTTCATGCTCGCCCCGCGTCCGGGTCCGGGCGTGTGCCGGACCTGCTTCAACCTCACCGACGGCTACGACCGCTGCTACGCCTGCACGCACATCCCACGCCACCTCGACGTGATCGCCCCGATCTCCTACAGCGTCGCGCACGAGCAGTTGCATCACGCCCTGGCGGCGTACAAGCGCATCGACGGCGCCGTGGGCCGGCGCCTCGCCATACAGCTGGCGGCCGTCTTGTGGCGCTATCCTCCAGACCCACGAGCAGTGCGTGGCACGAGCGGCCGGCACGCAGGCGTTCGACCTCGTCACGACGGTTCCGTCGGGAGACCCAAGCCGCGACGAGCGCCAGCCACTCCGCTGGATCGTCGGCGAACTCGTCGGGCAGACCCGCCGGCGCCACGAGCGCCTGCTGAGGCGCACGAACGCTCCCGCCGAGCCGCACGAATTCACGGCCGACAAATTCGCACCGACGTCGACACCGACCCGGCACCTGAACGGCGCCGCGATCCTCCTGATCGACGACACCTGGACCACGGGAGCCAGCGCCCAGAGCGCCGCCGCGACGCTCAAGGCGGCGGGTGCCGGCCCGGTCGCCGCGGTGGTGATCGGCCGCCACGTCAACCGCGACTGGCGCGGGAACGACCGCCTGCTGCGCTCGATCGGCCACCCGTTCGACTGGACTCGCTGCGCCCACTGTCCGGCCTAACGCGCCAAAAAGCGGTTCGGCAGCCATGTTCCGCGATGAGGCGAGAATGTCGTCCGGCGAGCCCGCACCGGAAGGTTGCGCGCGGCGCGAGCATGAGTAAGATGCGGCCCGTCGCCTTCCAGTCCGACCGCGGGAGGGGAGTGTGAGGAGAGGAGTGTCGTGCCGTTCGAAAAGCGCGTCCCGGGCGCGCGCGTGCGGCCACGTGTCCGCAGCAAGGACGAGGCCGAACACGGCGAGTCGCCGGCTTGGCCGCGGCAGCGCTGAGCACCGTGCTGCTCGCGAGCTGCGGCGGCGGCTCGGGCAAGGGCCCGGTCACGATCAACTGGTACGTGTTCCCCGAGCCCTCGGGGTCGTTCGCAGCGGCGGCCGCCGCCTGTAGCAAGAGCTCGGGCGGCCAGTACACGATCAAGCTCAACAACCTCTCGACCCAGTCCGACCAGCAGCGGGTATCGCTGGTCCGCCGGCTGGCCGCCAACGACTCTTCGATTGACATCCTGGCCATGGATGTCGACTGGACTGCGGAGTTCGCGACGGCCAAGTGGATCCTGCCGGTGCCGGCCGGGCTGGCGGCGCAGATCAAGAGCGTCGACCTACCGGGGCCCATCCAGACCGCGACGGTGAAGGGCCGGCTCTGGGCGGTGCCGATCAACTCCAACACGCAGCTGCTCTGGTACCGCAAGGATCTGCTGGCGGCGATCCACCAGCCGCCGCCGACGACCTGGGCCCAGATGTTCGCCGACTCAGAGCAGCTGGCGAAGCTGGGCAAGCCGCACTACGTCGAGGAGCAGGGAGCCCAGTACGAGGGACTGACCGTCTGGTTCAACTCCCTCGTCGACTCGGCCGGCGGCTCGATCATCACGGGCAACAACCAGGTCGTGGTCGGACAGTCCACCAAGACCGCCGCCGCGATCATGCACCAGCTCGCGACCTCAGCGGCGGCCGATCCATCGCTGAACGTGGCGATGGAGGGATCGTCCGACACCACCTTCGACCACGGGATGGCCGCGTTCGAGATCAACTACCCGTTCGTGTGGCAGTCGGCCCAGAAGACCGGCCCGGCCGTAGCCAAGGTGATGGGATACGCGCCGTTCCCGCAGGTCACGCCGGGCATCGCGCCGCATGTATCGATCGGCGGCTACAACCTGGGCATCTCCGCTCACTCCAAGCACCCGGCCCAGGCATTCGCTGCGGCCAGCTGCCTGACCGAGGCGAAGTACGAGACCACCTACGCGGTCAAGGGCGGCCTTGCGCCGGTGAGGGGAGCGACCTACAACATCCCGTCGTTCGAGAAGCTGTACCCGTTCCACACGCTGATCGCAAACCAGCTCAAGACGTACGGCCTCCGGCCGCAGACTCCCGCTTATGCGGACGTCACGCTGGCGATCCAGAAGGCGCTCTCGCCCACCTCGAGCATCAATCCGAACACCGTCGTAACCACCCTGCGTAACGAGATCAAGTCGTCGCTGTCATCGGGAGCGCTGCTATGAGCACAGGAGCCGTCGCCGCCCCAGCCCCGAGCGCCGCCCCCAAGCGCAAGCGCCTGACCGAGCGCGCCCGGGCCGAACGGCGTCTCGCCGCATGGCTCGTCGGCCCTGCCGCGATCGTGATGATCGCGGTCACCGCGTACCCGATCGTCGACACGATCATCCTCTCCCTGCAGCGTTCGGACCTGCGCTTCCCGGGCGCCACCAAGTGGGTGGGGCTTGACAACTATGGTCACGTGCTGGGCGCCCACGTGTGGTGGTCGGACGTCCTGCACACGGTGATCATCACCGTGATCGCCGTCAGCTTCCAGTTCGTGCTGGGCATGCTGCTGGCGCTCGCGATGCACCGCACGCTCGTGGCCCGGGGCCTGCTGCGCTCGATCGCACTGATCCCGTACGGGATCGTGGCCGTGGTCGCCGCGTACTCCTGGAATCTGGCCTGGTCGCTGGGCAACGGTGGCTGGATCCCCCACCTGCTCGGCCTCTCGACCGATCCGCTCAGCCACACGTTCGGCAGCTACGTCGCGATCATCATCACCGAGATCTGGAAGAACACGCCGTTCATGGCGCTGCTGCTGCTGGCGGGGCTCGCGCTCGTGCCGGACGAGCTGCTGGAGGCGGCGAAGGTCGACGGCGCCACGGCCTGGCAGCGGTTCATCCGCATCACGGTCCCGCTGATGAAGCCGGCGATCCTCGTCGCGCTGCTGTTCCGCACCCTCGACGAGTTCCGGATCTTCGACGTCATCTTCATCTTCAACCAGGGAGCTCAAGGGACGGAGTCGATCTCGATGCTGAACTACTCGACGCTGCTCAACCGCCTCAACCTCGGGCTTGGGTCAGCGGTGTCGGTGCTGCTGTTCGTATTGGTCGCGATCATCGCTTTCGTCTTCATCGCCGGATTTGGCGCCGCGGCGGCGCCCGGCGGGGAGACGGGGCGATGAGCGTCGAAACCGCCAGCGCCGGCACCACGCGGGCGCGCGCCAGGTCGCAGACGGGCCTCTGGAACGAGCACAACAAGCGGATCAGCGGCTGGTCGCTCGCGCTGCTCGTCATCGCGGTCTGCTCGCTCATACCCGTCCTCTGGATCGTCTTCCTGTCGCTGAAGACACCCGCGACCGCCACCGACGGCAGCTTCATCCCGCACCAGTGGACGCTGCACAACTACAGCGACATCTTCAAGTCCGGCCAGTTCACGGACGCGCTGCGCAACTCGATCGGGATCGGACTGATCGCGACCCTGCTGGCCGTCGTCCTGGCCTGCGCGGCGGCGTACGCGATCGCGCGGCTCGACTTCCCGGGCAAGCGGCTGATCCTCGCGGTCGCGCTCGCCGTGGCGATGTTCCCGCAGATCTCGCTCGTCGGACCGCTCTACAACCTGTGGCGCCAGATCGGCCTCTACGACACGTGGCCCGGACTGATCATTCCGTACATGACGTTCGCCCTGCCGCTGTCGATCTATGTGCTGTCGTCGTTCTTCCGCGAAATCCCATGGGAGCTCGAACAGGCCGCACAGGTCGACGGCGCGACGCCGTTCCAGGCGTTCACGAAGGTGATCGCGCCGCTGGCGATGCCGGGCATCGTCACGACCTTCATCATCGTCTTCATCATCTGCTGGAACGACTTCGTGTTCGCGATCTCGCTGACCTCGACCACGAACGCAGAGACGGTGCCGGCAGCGATAGCGCAGTTCCCGGGCGTCTCACAGTTCACCACCCCGTACAGCGACATCGCGGCCGCCGCCGTGGTGGTGACCGTACCCGTGATGATCCTCGTGCTGCTGTTCCAGCGGAGGATCGTCGCAGGCCTCACCGCCGGCGCCGTCAAGGGCTAGACAAAGAGGAGCTTCACCGACATGGCCGAGATCGAGTTCGACGACATCACCAAGCGCTACGGCGACGGCTTCGAGGCCGTCAAGCACCTCAACCTCGACATCCGTGACGGCGAGATGATGATCCTGGTCGGGCCGTCCGGCTGCGGGAAGTCGACGGCGCTGCGGATGGTCGCCGGCCTCGAGGACATCACCGATGGCGAGCTCAAGATCGGCGGCCAGGTGGTGAACCAGAAGGCCCCCAAGGACAGGGACATCGCGATGGTGTTCCAGAACTACGCGCTGTACCCGCACATGACCGTGCGCGACAACATGGGCTTCGCGCTCAAGCTGGCCAAGACGCCGCAAGAAGAGATCAACCAGAAGGTGACCGACGCGGCGAAGATCCTCGACCTGGAGGCGCACCTCGACCGCAAGCCGGCGAACCTCTCCGGCGGTCAGCGTCAGCGCGTCGCGATGGGACGCGCGATCGTTCGCAACCCGAGCGTCTTCCTGATGGACGAGCCGCTGTCGAACCTCGACGCGAAGCTGCGCGTCCAGATGCGCACAGAGATCTCGCGCATCCAGCAGCGCGTCAACACCACGACGATCTACGTCACCCACGACCAGACCGAGGCGATGACGCTGGGAGACCGGATCTCTGTGATGCGGGCCGGCGTGCTCCAGCAGGTGGGTCCGCCGTCCGAGCTCTACAACCGTCCGCTGAACCTGTTCGTGGCGGGCTTCATCGGCTCGCCATCGATGAACTTCCTGCCCGGCGAGCTCGATGGCGGCACGCTGCGCATGCCGCTCGGCGACGTGCAGCTTCCCGACGTCCTCAGGCGGCGCTTGGAGGCCGGCCCCGGCGGCGGCCGGCATGGGGTGATCGTCGGCCTGCGGCCCGAGGACTTCGAGGACGCCAAGGTGATCGGTGACCGCGCTCAGGGCCACACCTTCACTGCCAAGATCGACGTGCTCGAGTCGATGGGCTCTGAGTTCTACGCGTACTTCGTCGTCGAGTCCGAGCGCGTCTCCTCGAGCGAGCTCGAGGAGCTGGCGCAGGACGCCGGCGCCGCCGACCTGCCGCACTCGCACGAGGGCAGCCAGGTCGTGGCGAGGCTCGCCCCAGAGAGTGAAGTCAAGCAGGGACAGCCGACGCAGCTCTGGTTCAACAGCGCGCACGTGCATCTGTTCGACCCCGAGACCGGGGACAGCCTCCTCGCCGGCGACGGCGGGCCGGCCGGGCCGCGCACGTAGCTCCAGGACACCGCGCGAACGCTCCGCGGCAATGAACGAACCGCGCTCCACCGGCATGCCGGGCATGGACGCACAGCACGACTTCCTGCGCGCGCGCCGGCGAGCCACGGCGGCGCGGCTGATCTCGCGCCTTCGCTTCGAGCCGGACGACGTCGGGGTGATCCTGCCCTACGAGGAAGTGATTCGGGCGCTCGGGTTCGTCAGCGAGCGACCGCTCGGGCTGAAGGTTGTGTCACTCGACGCGATCGTCGGCACGGTCGACCGGGGGCGCGACTTCGACCGCAGCTTCCGCCCGACGTCGGCACGGGTTCGGACGCGGTGGGAGCGCATCGCGGCGGCGATGCGCCGAGGAGAGTCGATGCCACCGATCGACGTCGTCAAGGTGGGCGAGATCTACTTCGTGCGCGACGGGCACAACCGCGTCTCGGTGGCGCGGGCGCTCGGACGCACCGACATCGACGCTCAGGTCACCGAGGTGGTGACGCGCGTCGACGCCGACCGGGCGATCACGCTCACCGACCTGCCGCTCAAGAGCCACGAGCGCGTGTTCTTCGAGCGGGTCCCGCTTTCCGACGACGTGCGGCGCGAGATCTCGTTCAGCGACCCATGGAACTACACGGTCCTCGCTGAGAGCGTCGAGGCGTGGGGCTTCCGCGCCATGCAGCAGGACGGCGAGCTACTGGATCGGCGCGGAACGGCTCGGCTCTGGCTCGAGCACGAGTACCGACCGGTCGTCGCGATGCTGCGTGAGGCGGGACTGATCCGCAAGAGCACCGAGGCCGAGGCCTACCTACGAATCGCGGCCGAGCGCTATCGACTCCTTCGCACCCACGCCTGGAACGACGAGGTGCTCCAGCGGGTCATCGAGGGTGGTGGTCGCAAAGCTATGGGGCTGTAGCTCTGCGGTAGCCTGCGCGCGTCGATGCCGTTACCGCCGCGCTCCAACCAGCGAGATGTCCCGCCACGGACGCGGCGGCCCTACGCGCCGCGGATGCCACCCGCGCAGCGTCGCGAGCAGCTGATCGATGCGGCCCTGAGCGTGATCGTCGAGCAGGGCTACGGTGGCGTGTCGATCGAGGCGATCGCGCGTACCGCGGGCGTGACCCGCCCCGTCGTCTACGACCACTTCCCCAATCTCGCGCGCCTCCTGCACGCCGTCGTGGAACGCGAAGAGCGCTACTCGCTCGATGAATTGGACGCCGTCGTTCCCGACGACCCGGGCGACAGCGACCCAGCGGAGCTGCTCGTCGCCGGCGTGCGCGCGTTTTCTCGAGGCGGTCATCGACCGTCCCGCCACGTGGCGGATCATCCTGCTCCCGCTCGAGGGCACCCCGTCACTCGTCCGCGACCAGGTCGAGACGAACCGCAGGCGGATGGTGGAGCGAATCGAGCAGCTCGTCAGGTGGGCGATCGACGAGCACGGGCTGCCCGCGGACCTCGATGTCGAATTGACGCGCGCGCCATCCGCGACCTTGGCGAGGAAGCCGGACGGATGGTGCTGACCGATCCGGAGCGGTACTCACCCGAGCGTTACGCGCGGTTCGTCGAGTCGGTGCTGGGCCTGCTCTGGCCGCGGTAGTCGCTCCGGTTGACTGGGCGTAGCGGATCTGGTCTGCTTGCCCCAACGTCAACAGGAGGGGAAGTGGCGGATAACACGTCCACATCGAATGCCGCCTTCGACCTCGTCGTCGGCAAGGCGACAGACAAGTTTGCGCCGTGGCAACAGATTCCGGCCTGGGTGCTCGGTCTGGCGGCGATTCTCGGCGGTGCCGCGCTCATCGCCTTCCCGAAGCACCTGAACACCGATCAGACGCGCGACGCGTGGGCAGCCGTGATCGTCGCGCTCGTCCTCGCGGTGCTGTTGTCCTACCGCTCGGCGTTCACGCTGAACGACACGCCGCCGGCGACGGGCCAGCAGCCGCAGGGCGACCAACCGGCCCCTCCGCAGGGCAACCCGCCGGCACAGTGACGGCACAGCTCTACGAGGGGCTGCTCAGCCGCGAGCCGGCGCTCGTATCCGCGCTGTTCACGCTCATTGGCGGCTTCGTGGCCCAAATCGGCCCGGGGCACATCCCGAGCCTGAAGGCACTTGGAACCTCGGTCACGGTCAGCGGTCTTCAGGGACTGCTGACCCGCGCCAGCGTGTTCAGTCCGGCCAGCGCGCGTTCGAGCTCGAGTACGCCGCTCTCGCCGAGCGCGCTCCTCGCCCACGGTGCTGAGCCCGCGCTCGCGATGTCGGTCCTCGGGACGCTGGCCGGCTTCCTGGTCCAGGTCGTGGGTGGTCAGGCGAACCTGCTGCAGGCGCTCGGCATCGCGGGCGGCATGGCCGTCACTCAGGGAGCTATCACGAGGCCGCTGGTCTACTCGCCGCGCACGGTCGCGTTGACGCGGCTCACCGCCGGGGCAGGCATCCAGGCGTTGACGGGCACCGCGCCGGCGCGCCGGCCGCCGCAGCCGCGCCGCAGCCGCCCCGGCGGCAACACCCGCAACGCCCGCCCCCACCCCGGCCGCGGCGCCGCTCGCGCCCGGTGACCTGAGCACCGAGGCCGGACGCGAGGCCTTGCTCCAGCGCTACCGGCCCGTGGTGCGCTACGACTCGATGGAGAGCTACTACGCCGACTGGGCCGCGATCATCAGCGACCGCCCGGGCAACGAGCTACTCCGGGCCGACGGAACGAAGCTTGCGCCGGGTCCGGCCGGAGCGAAGCTCACGATCGGGCTGCTCAAGACCGGCGAGTACGCCGCCGGCCTCCCGGTCCAGAACACCGACTACATCAAGGAGGTGGGCACCGACTACGCGGCGCAGGCGCGACAGATGCACGCGCTGCCGGAATACGCGGATCGCGTGCACGGGCGAGCGGTCCAGGATGCGACTGGCGCGTGGTGGCTCCAGTACTGGTTCTTCATGTACTACGACGATCCGGGGTTCCTCGGCTTCGGTCGGCACGAGGGCGACCTCGAGATGATCCAGCTCCGGCTCGACGCGCAGGGAACGCCGAATGCCGCCAGCTATTCGCAGCACCGCAGCGGCCTACGCGCATCGTGGAATCAGCTCGAGATGGCGATCACGGCGGACGGTCTCGTCCCCGTGACCTACAGCGCGCGCGGATCGCACGCCAACCTGCTCCGGGCCGGCACCTCGATCAGCACGCGGTCGTTCCTGCCCGACCACAACGATGGTCAGGGGTACCGCGTCCGGCCCGCCCTGGTCGTCCTGAGCGATGCGGCCACCCCATGGGCGCTCTGGCCGGGCAGCTGGGGAGGTACGCACGCCGGCGGACCGCTCGGTGACATCGGCATCGAGGCCAACAGCCCGGCGGCGCCCACGCGTCACCAGGCCTGGTCGGCGCCGGCCGCCTTCCACGCCTCGTGCGACCAACCCCCTCGGCGACCTCCCGCCGCCGGGACAGCCCATGGGCCTGGAGCTGGCGCGCCCGGCCGCCCCCGAGGTCTCGGTCGAGCGTGCCGTGACTTCCACGATCGTCCACTACGTGATTCCCCCGGACGGGACGGCGCCCGCGGCGGCCAAGATCGTCGTGAGCCTGGCTTCGAAGGACCCGAGCGTGCCGGCGCACACCGTGGCCGCCGACGTCAGCGGCGCCACCGGCACGGTCGAACTGCCTGCGGCTCCGCCGGGAGAGGCGTACGAGGTGCGCGCCACCGCCCACACCGAGAACGGGATCGCAAGCGCCACCCAGCGGGCTGACGTGTAGCCAATGCCGCGGTCAGCAAGCAGCGGGAGCACGAGCTCGGAGCCCTCATCGCTCCTGCGGCTATCCGGGCAGTCGTAGGAACTGCATCGTCTTGGCGACGGCACGGAAGCCGAGGCGCGCGTACAGGTCCTTCGCCCGGGCTTCGTCGTCCGCGATGATCCACAAGTCACCTCCGGCCCGGGCAGCGGTGATCGCCGCGGCCGTCACGGCCGTACCCAGGCCACGCCCCCGGTGATCGCGCCGTACGTAGACCTCGGTGATCTCGGCACTCTGGCCATCGTGCTCGAGCTGGGCAAAGGCGAGCGCGGCCTCGCCCTCCCGTACGGCCAGGATGCGTGCTCCACGTTTCATCGCGACCTCGCGCGCCTGAAGGTGAAAAGCCGAGGGATCGACCCCTGGGAAGTCCTCGTGATGCCATCGGACACGCAGGTCGTCGACCGCCTCGTACGGCACCTCCTCGACATCGGCGGCCGGAGCTGCCGGGGCGTCATCCGCATGCCGCATCCACACCAGGCGCATGGACCTCCACTCCCTGCGCTCGAACTCCGCCCGTAGCGGCTCGGCGTGGGAGGCGACGGTGAACTCGACCAGCCTGTGGTCGAGGCCCGCAAGGGCGCCGTCAGCTGCAGCGGAGAGCTCTGCCACGGTCATCGCCGTCGGCTCCTCGACCAACACGACGTTCAGGTCGTAATAGCTCGGATACCGCGTGGCGCGGAAGATCGTGCCGTGCTGCCAGGGCTCGACCCCGTCGCAGCACGCCCGGAGGCCGCCGGTCCGCCACGCCCTCGCGCGCGCCGCCGGGTCGCTTTCACGTCGCTGCTTCGTCGTGGTGAGGCAGGGCATCCTTGTCGTCTCATACACCGACGGACAGGAGTGAATACATGGAGACGTGGGATGCGATCACATCGCGGCGAAACGTGAGGGACTTTGCTCCCCGTCCAATTCCCAGCCAGGACCTCGAGCGGATTCTCGAAGCGGGCCGGCGGGCGCCGTCGTCGCAGAACTGGCAGCCGTGGGACTTCGTCGTGGTGACCGACCAGGGGCAACTCGGCGAGCTGTCCAAGGTGTGGCGCGGCGGCGGGCACGTCGCCGGTTCGGGCGCGACCGTCGCGCTCGTGATCGCCGAACCCGAGGACGACCGGACGCGGCTGCGCGCCTATTACGACCTCGGCCAGACGACGATGGCGATGATGATCGCCGCCGTCGATGTGGGTGTCGGATCCGGTCATTCCGCGGTCGGTGATCAGGACGCGGCCCGCCGGGTTCTCGGTTTGCCCGAGGATCGCCGTGCGGTCTTCCTGATCGACTTCGGCTACCCCGCGGACCGTCCGCTCAGCCCGATCCGCAAGCCGGCGCGGCGCCCGCTCGAGGAGGTGGTGCATTGGGGCCGCTGGTAGGCGAGCTACCCCGCCAGGCGGCGCACGACGGGTACGCCCGGTTCGGGCGGCTACGCGGTTCGGAACTCCGCCGCCCGGGCTGCGTGCCTGAGGCGGCCGCGGCGGGGATCGCCGCCCTGCACCATGCGAGACGCGTCAAGCGCCCGCTGAAAGAACGCGGCGAGCTGCCAGTCTCCGCCGGTTTCGGCAGCACGGACGTAGCTCTCGAGGCGGACGCCGTTATTCCGGCACTCCTCGGCGAACCAGATGACGTTGGTGGAGTCCGTGCTGTCGGCTTCGCGGCCCAAATCGCTGATCCATGGGTCCATGGAGCTTCCCTTCGTCGACACCAGATCGGCTACCCCGCGCCCGCACAATCGACACGCCCAATGCCCCGAATTTTGTCTTTTCGGCTGAGTCCGTCGCACGTTCTGCTGGGGTGCGAAGACGCGCTCGAGCACGTCTCGAGCTCGGCGATGCAGAACGGGCGCAGCGCCAGCGGAGCCTGGCCGCCGAGCACGAGTTTCCGGGGATGATCATGCGTCTCGCCGAGATGTTCACGGGGTCGAGCTCCCGTCCGTAGCCCGTCCCTGCTTCCACCTGGACGCCGCGGAGTTGAGAGCGCGGAGGCCGATCGTCTAGGGTCCGCCCATCCGACAGGGAGGAAGCGATGCACGCCAGCGTACGCAGGTATCGAACTCGCGACATTGCCGCGCTCGAGCAGAAGATCGAAGAGGAATTCATCGAGCAGGCGAAGGAGGTCGACGGCTTCGTCGGCTACTACGTCATCGACGGAGGTGACGGCGACGTGGCCTCCGTGACCGTGTGCAAGACGGCAGACGCACTCCAGAGGATCACCCGGCTCGCCGGCGACTGGGTGCGCGAGAGCGTCGGCGATCTGGTCGAAGGCGAACCGGACGTCATCACCGGCGAAGTGCGCGTGCGCGCCGAACCCTGACCACGGGAGGAAGCGGGCCCGGTACGTGTGCACGTCCACGGCCGGTGGCCCGCGAGAGGCCGAGCGCTCCCCGAGGCCGCTGCACCGCGGCACGCAGGCATTCACGGACGGGTCCGACCTGCGAGTCAGTGCACCGTCAGGGTGCCTTTCATGCCGGCCGCGCGGTGTCCGGGGACGCTGCAGTAGAAGGTGTAAGTGCCGGGCTTGAGGTTGACGGTCAGCGTCTTCGTCGCGCCCGTGAACGTTGGGGTCGCACCGATGACTGGTCCGTTGCTGCCCTGCTGGATCGTGAGGTTATGGCCGAGCGGCGTGGCGTTGGTGAACTGGATTTTTACCTTCCCTGCCTTCGCGGTCAGGGAGCTCTTGGTGAACTTGAGACCGCCGCTAGGATCCGCCGCCAAGTTCAGAGCAGTGATCGTCTGGCCCCCTGAGGTCGTCGTGCTGGACGTCGGTGCAGAGGGGGCTACCGCAGGGGTGCTCGAGACAGACCGGCTGGTGGTGCTCGACCCCCCGCCGCAGGCGCTGAGTCCGAGCACGAGGATCGCGGCGCTGGTCGCCAACGCAGTCGTCTTGGGCATAGGGTGTGGCTCCTGTCAGTTCGCTCAGGCTGTCCCGGTGCCAAAGGTACTGCTTTGTCTAAGGATCAGCCGAACACTTCAGTCATCAGCTTGCGACACAACGAGGGTCGTCGCGCCCGGGTAGCATCGCCGCCATGTCTGAGCCGCGGCTGTGGTCATGGAGGCTGTCTCCCTTCTCGGCCAAGGCGCGGATCGCGTTTGCTGAGAAGGGGGTACCGGTTGACCTGATCGAGATCCACCCGGTGAAGCGACCGCGGCGATTGCGCGAGCTGAACCCCAGCAACCGGGTGCCGGTCCTGGAGGTCGACGGCGTTGCCATCCGGGAGTCCACGTCGATCTGCGAATGGCTGCAGGACGCCTACCCGGAACGGCCGCTCTGGCCCGCCGCGTCAGCGCGACGCGCGCAAGCCCGAGGCCTGCTGCGCTGGGTCGATGACGAGCTGACCGTCAACTTCTTCCTGTCGATGCGCAAGGAGGCGTTCGGGATCGATCGCACCGACCATCCCGACACCATCGACATCCTGCGCGGACGACTGGCCAGGCGGTGGGCGCCCTTGGAGGACCTGCTGGGCCGCGAGGACGGCGACTGGCTAGTTCACGGGGACGAGCCGACACTGGCCGATCTGGCCGCGATTCCGCTGGCGGTGCGACTGCCGGAATGGAAACCTGAGCTAAGCCCTGACCCGGACACCTATCCACGCGCGACCACCTGGCTGCAGCGGCTGCGCGAGCGTCCCTCAGCGGCGGAGGTCGATCGCTCAGGCGAACCGGCACCGGCCGACTGATCGACCAGGGGCCGGACGGTTCAGATTGGGCGGGCACCGGCGCCTGTCGGCGGGCGAGCGGTTCCTCCGTGGAGCCTGGCCGGTTGTAAGCGTTCTTGGCGGGTCCTGTGACGGAGCGTGGGACGCGGGTGCGATCAGCCGCTCATGCCGCCGTCGATCGAGAGCCTGTGCGAGGTCACCATCGCGCTTTCGTCGGCGGCCAGGTAGAGCATCCCGTGCGCGATCTCCTCGGTGCTCGAGTGACGGCCGAGCGGGATCATCGCGTCGAAGGCCTTGGCCGCCTCCGTCCGGGGCAGGCCCGTGGCGCGCATCTCGATGTCGTCCTGGAACTCGGTCGAGGTCGGACCCGGGATGGATCGTGTTCACCCGGATGCGCCGTGGCGCGAGCTCCTTGGCGGCAGTTCGCATCAGGCCGACCTGGGCGTGCTTGGCAGCGACATAGGCCGACACCCCGGGCGGTCCGATCAGGCCGACCACGCTCGAGGTGATGATCACGCTCCCGCCATCGCGGATGTGCGGGATGGTGTGCTTGAGGACGTGGAAGGCGCCGAGGACGTGTACCGCCAGCGTGCGCGAGAACACCTCCGATGGGTATTCGACGATCTCTGCGACCGCGCCGCTGATGCCGGCGTTGCTGACCACCACGTCGAATCGTCCATAGCGGTCAACGCCGGCGGCGACGGCGCGCCGCACGGCGTCCTCGTCGGTGACGTCGGCGACGGACACGAGAGCCTTGTCGTGGCCGAGCTCGTCGGCGGCGGCGGACAACCTGGTCTCGTCGATGCCAACGAGGTGCACGCTCGCGCCCTCGGCCACGAACAGCTGCGCCGTCGCGAGTCCGATTCCGCTCTCTCCCCCGGTGATGAGGGCGATCTTGTCTTGCAACCGGGCCATGGCCACCCTTTCCTCGCTCTCGATACCTCCGGTCACCGGCGGCCGCCGGTGACCACCTGCGCTCTGACGGCTCCCGGAAGATAATGGCCCGGAGGGGACTGCGGCGAGCGCTTTACCACCCGACGAGCGACGAGGCCGACGGCCCGCGGCCCTGACGGTCTTCGACGAGACGGTGGCGTGGCTCGTGGAGAGCTGCTTGCCGTCGAGCGGGCAGCAAGCACAAGTCTCCGCTGGTGCTTGCTCAGCGTCCCGACATGGGAGGGTCAGCAAGCGGCCGTCGACTGAAGGATTCGGTGCTCGCGCCGCGGCGAGCACTCCAACCGTTACGCTGCTCGAAGGCGACGGCGAGGCGAGCGCCGCATCGTCTTCGAGAGATCACCTAGCGTCGATGCCAGAGAACGAGGAGGGCGAGATGAGCGGTGCAACCGATAGTCGGGTCGGATTGCTCGGGACCGGTCTGATGGGAACTGCGATGGCGCATCGCCTGCTGAACCAGGGCGTCGCCGTTGTCGTCTGGGACCGGCAGCGCGATCACGCGGAGCCGCTCGCAGACCGCGGCGCGGAGGTGGCGAGCACGGCCGCTGAGGTGGTGAGCAGTGCTCGGGCGGTGATCACCATGTTGCCGACGGCTGAGATCGTCCTCTCAGTCGTCGAGCCGTTGCTCGGCGAGTGGCCCGAGGAGACGATCTGGCTGCAGATGAGCAGTGTCGGGGCCGCCGAGGCAGACCAACTCGTGGAGGTCGCCAACGCCCATAGCGTGATCTTGTTCGATGCGCCGGTCTCGGGAAGCACTCACCCAGCTGAGGAAGGCCAACTGACCATCCTCGCCTCGGGACCAGACGGCGCTCGGGGGCAGGTCGAGCCGGTGTTTGAAGCACTCGGCTCGAGGGTTCAGTGGGTGGGGGAGGCCGGCATGGGCTCGCGCCTGAAGATGGCGGCCAACCATTGGATGGTCGCGATGGTGGTCGCGCTCGCCGAGACGATGCACCTATGCGAATTGATGGGGCTCGAGGAGCAACAGTTCGTGACCCTGCTCGATGGCGGACCGCTGGGCTCCTCCTACGGCGTCGAGAAGCTCGGCGAGATGCAGCGCCACGAGTATCCGGCGGGCTTTCCCGTGCGGCTCGCCCTCAAAGACCTCAAGCTCGTCAGGGAGGTCGCGAGCAGCTCGGGCGTCGAGCTGCCCCTGCTCGACGCCGTCTCGAGCGGATCGGCGAAGTCGAGAACAGCCATGTCAATGACGATCTCGCCGCCGTGTACGAACTGAAGCTCCCGAGCGCCAAACGCTGAATCGGTCCCTTGCTCGAGGTGCGGCACGGGGGCGCGGCACGCCTTCCGGGGCACGGCCAGGTCACCTATTCGGCAAAGTGGCGGTCGACTGCTCGCCGGTGGAGCCGTCAGGCGGCTCCTGATGTGGCGTGTGGCCGTCGTCGTCTAGGGCGTGACCCCGGCGAACGCGGGGCATGCTCGTGACCGCCACGTCGGCGGCGGCGGGGAGGCCGATGCCGTAGCGCAGGCCGGCCATGCGCATGAGGAAGCAGGCGGCGGCGCCGACGATCGGGAACGTGAGCGTGTGATCACCGGCGTGGTAGGCGATAACCACGATCCCGGCTCCGACCAGGGCCGGGATCGCGTAGAGGCCCCCGCGCAAGACGGTGGGGATTTCGCGCACGAGGATGTCGCGCAGCATGCCGCCGCCGATGCCGGTGATCGCGCCGAGGATCACGGCGTCGACGACCCCGAGGCGATGGGCCAGCGCGGTGGCCGCTCCGGTCACGCAGAACAGCGCCAGGCCGGCGGCGTCGAGCACGTCGATCGGGCGCTGGAGGCGGTTGATAGCGGGGTGCGCGAAGGTCGTCAGCAGCCCGGCGCCGCCGGCCACGGCTAGGTAGCGCCAGTCGCGGAACGTCTGCGGCGGGGTGCCGATCAGCAAGTCGCGGATGGTGCCGCCGGCGATTCCCACCACCACCGCCAGCACGACCGCTCCGAACAGATCGAGTTGCTTACGCACGCCGGCCATGCCGCCGCTGAGGCCGAACACGAACGTTCCCACCAGATTGAGGACGAGCAACAGGGTCGGATCGAAGCCGGGCAGCAGCGACGGGGACGCCATCAGCGGCGCGCGGGCTATGGGGCGAGCCAGGCGCAGCTGGCCGTGACGAGCGTCTCGACGCCGGTCTCGAGCGTCGGATGGATGACCGGCGCGAACTTCGGGTTGTGGTTGGTGGGCAGCTCGCTCAGTCGCCCCTCGCGCTCGGCCTTCGCGTAGGTATCGGGATCGACCCCGCCGATAAACCAGAACACCGAGGGAGCGTGCCATTCGACTCCGAAGGAGCCGAAGTCCTCGCTGGCGGACGCCGGACCGGTATGTGTCACCCGGTCATCGCCGAAGTGGGCCCGCAGCGCGTCACGCACCCGGTCGGTTGCCTGATCGTCGTTGCGCACAAGGTCGTAGCGATCGAGCGGAGTGATCTCGGGTGGCTTGGGCGCGCCGGAGGCCTCTGACTCGGCGTTGACGATCCGCTTGATTGCATCGAGTACGTGCGTGCGGACGTTCTCGTCGAAGGTGCGCACGTTGAGCTTGATCACGGCGTCGTCAGGAATCACGTTCTCCTTCGTGCCGGCCTGCAGCGCGCCGACCGTGACGACGGCCGCGTCTGACGGCCCGACCTCGCGTGAGACGATCGTCTGCAGGCGCAGGACGGTCGAGGCAGCCATCACGACCGGGTCGATGCTGGCCTGCGGCATCGAGCCATGCGCGCCGCGGCCGAACAACCGGATCTCGAAGCTGTCGCCAGCGGAGGTCACAACCCCGGATTTGCTGGCAATGCTCCCGGCAGACATCGGCATCACGTGCTGGCCGAGGATCACGTCAGGCTTGGGAAAGCGCTTGAAGAGGCCGTCGTCGATCATCGCCTGCGCACCCGCCGCGACCTCCTCGGCGGGCTGAAAGACCGCCATCACCGTCCCCTGCCAGGCGTCCTTGGCTCCTGCGAGCAATGCGGTCGCGCCGGCCAGCCAAGTCACGTGCATGTCATGGCCGCAGGCATGCATCACCGGAGTCTCATTGCCGTCAGCGTCGGTCGCGGTCACCGTGCTGGCATACGGCAACCCCGTGTCCTCCTTGACCGGCAGCGCGTCCATATCCGCACGCAACATCACCGTCGGCCCATCGCCGTTCTTCAGCAGCCCGACTACTCCGGTCCCGCCGACGCCCTCGGTCACCTCGAAGTCCGCCGCCTTGAGCCGCTCGGCCGCCAGGCCGGCGGTGCGCTTCTCCTGCAGCGAGAGCTCCGGGTGGCTGTGAATGTCCTTGTACAGGCCCTCCAGATCGTCCAGCAAGTCGTGGAGCCCCCCGAGAACCGAGTCGCTCGCCGATGCAACACTCATGACTACTCCCTCGCGTAGAAAAGTCGGCGGCGCGCGGGCAGATCGAGCTCACCGCGCTTCGACGCTACCACCGCGGGTGTCGCAGCGGAAGATCAGCCCGGGATCGCCCCACTCACGAACCGCCAGCGACGCAACGACGCGCTGCCTCACACCGCGAAAAGCTAGACGCGGCACCATGACCGAGAAAAGAGGGCCCGCCTGACGAGAGTGTCCGGACATGCCGACACCCGCTCGAACAGTGGAATTACGTGATCGACGAGAATTCGTCCCGGGTGCCTCCCGGGTAGTGCGCACGCAGCTCGGCGGTATGACGATCGGTGTGTCGAGGTCGCTGGGCCCGAGCGGCGTGTGTCCGCTGGGTCGGGTGCGAGCGACGCCCTCGTCGGCCGTGACAGTCGGCTGTGGCGGTCGCAGGGGTTCGGGGGCTTCCAGCGCCGCTCCGCTGGGGTGTCCTACGAAACAGGCACGTTGCCCGCCGCTTCGCGCGCCCAGCGGCTGACGCAGCAAGGCGCCCCGATGCAGGCACTTCTATAGCGGGAGCGACGGGACTCGAACCCGCGACCTCCGGCGTGACAGGCCGGCGCTCTAACCAACTGAGCTACGCCCCCTGGATGGGGTGGCTCAAGTATGCCAAGAGATTCGCCGGCGCCGAGCGCAACTTTCTCGCATGACGGATGTTTGACCGAGCGAAACCGATTCCGACGAGCGCGCCCAACCCGGCCGTGGACGCGCTCTGGAATCCGCGACGGGGACCCAATTGGGTCCCCGTCGTCGTTAACGGGCTCCCACGCAGGCCGCCGGCGCGCCTGCACGTTCTGCTTCAGCTTCGCGCCAACCCATCCGATATATTCCACAAAGTCGATTGACTTTCTGGAGCTAAGGGTGACCATGCGCGTAGACATCCACCAGCACATCTGGACCGAGCCCCTCCTCGACGCCCTGTCGGCGCGGGACACGATGCCGTTCGTGCGCAACGTCGACGGCCTCACGACCCTGCACTGCTGCGCCGAGCTCCCGTACGTGATCGACCGAGCCGCGAACGCTCCCGAGACCCGGGCGCAGCTCGTCCGCGAGGACGGACTCGACCTCGCGCTTGTCGCGATCTCCAGCCCGATCGGCGTCGAGGCGCTCCCGCGCGATGAGGCCCGCCCGCTGATCGACGCCTACCTCGCCGGGGTGACGGAGCTTCCGGACGAGTTCGCCGCGTGGGGACCGGTGGCGCTCAGCGATCCAGATCCCGACGATGTCGACGAGCTCCTGGCGCGGGGGTGCATCGGAGTCTCCCTGCCCGCCGGCGCCCTCGCCGGGCCCGCCGCGCTCGCCCGGATCCGTCCGCTCCTGGAGCGGGTCGAGGCTCACGGCGCTCCGCTGCTCGTCCACCCCGGCCCCGCGCCGGGCGACGTCCCCGCCCATCCCTTCCTCGGCGAGCCACTGTGGTGGCGAGCCCTGACCGACTACGTCGCGCAGATGCAGGCGGCCTGGCTCACGTTCGCGACCGCAGGCCGGCGCGAGCACCCGGACCTCGTCGCCGTGTTCGCGATGCTCGCGGGCGGCACGCCGCTGCTCAGCGAGCGGCTCGACCGCGCGGGGCGGCCCGGCGATCGACCTGCGCGACCCCCGCACGTACTACGACACCTCGAGCTACGGCCCGAGCGCGATCGGAGCGATGTCGGCGCGCGTCGGCCGCCAGCAGCTCCTCTACGGCTCCGACCGTCCTGTGGTCGACCCGGTGCCGGCGCCGGCCGTCCACACCGCGCTCCTCAAAGAGAACTCGGCCCGCTTGATCAGCCGAACCGAGGCGGTGGCTGCATGACCCCGGCGCTCACCATCCCGCAGCTCGAGCACTTCGTGGCGCGCCTGGCCGTCACCCCCGAGCGCTGGCAGCCATTCGTGCGCCACGCCGACGACGTCCGGGTCTACGAGCAGATCTGGGACGCCGAGGACGTCAACGCCTGGCTCATCTGCTGGAGCCACGACCAGGACACCGGCTTCCACGACCACCATCGGTCGGCCGCCGGCATCGCCGTCGTGTCCGGCGCCGTCCGCGAGGAGCGCCTGCGCCTCGGATCCGCCCCCCGCTCCCGCACGATCAGCGCAGGATCGACGTTCACCGTCCCGCCCGTGGCGATCCACCGCGTGCTCCACGCCGGCGACGTGCCCGCGGTCACGCTGCACGCCTACTCGCCGCCGCTCACCTGCACCGGCGCCTATCGCATCGGCGCCGACGGCGAGCTCCAGCGCGAGCTGATGTCGCTCGAGGACGAATTGCGTCCGACCGCGCTCTCGCGGGCCTGACCCGCGCGAGCGACGACAGCGACGGCCCACGCGGAACGAGAGCTTCGTCTGGCGGGGTCCGGATCGACCGTGCTCGGTTTGAGGGTCTATAACACCCGAAATCGATCACGCCTCCAGCAGAGGAGCGCCGGATGCAGACCAAGACCGTCACGCCAACACTGATCCAGCTCACCCGCCTGCGTTTCGTCAACGCCTACCTCGTTCACGAGGACGACGGCTTCACGCTCGTGGACACGATGATTTCCGGGCTCGGCCGACGACATCATCGCCGCGGCCGAGGGCCTCGGCGGCTCGATCCGCCGGATCGCGCTGACCCACGGCCACGGCGACCACGTCGGCTCGCTCGACGCGCTCAAGCAGAAGCTCGGGGGAGCCACAACCGTCCTGATGCCCGAGCTCGACGCGCGGATCCACGCCGGCGAGGCGTTCGCGGACAAGAAGCCGCCCGGATCGTGGCCGAAGCTCCAGACCGTGCCCGAGACCCTTCTCGCGGCCGGGCGATCGCGTGGGCAGCCTCGAGGTCATCGCCGCGCCGGGCCACACACCCGGCCACGTCGCCTTCCTCGACACGCGCGACCGGACGATCATCGCCGGCGACGTGTTCACGACGATCGGCGGCGTCGCCGTCACCAACCACTTCCAGCTGCCGTTCCCGCTCGCCACCATGGCGACGTGGGACAAGGCCAAGGACCTCGAGTCGGCGCGCGCCCTGCGCGCCCTCGACCCTCAGCTGCTCGTCGTCGGTCACGGGGGCCCGGTCCAGCAACCCGCGCAGAAGATGGACCAGGCGATCGCGCGCGCGTCGAAGTAATCCGCGACGCGCGTGTACACCAGGATCGAGCACGACGGCCAACTCGACGAGGTCGCGGTCGAGGAGCCGCTCGAGATCCGGGTCGACGGCCGGCCACTGGCCGTCACGATGCGCACGCCCGGCCACGACGAGGAGCTGGCGCTCGGCTTCCTGTACGGCGAGGGCTTGATCGACGGTCCCCGTCAAGCCGGGCTCACCGACGACTTCGCCGCCAACACGATCGAGGTCTCGGGTCCCCTGAACCGGGACCCGGGCCAGCGCCGCTTCTACACCACCTCCTCATGCGGGGTGTGCGGCAAGGGCGCGCTCGAGGAGGTGGCGGTGCACAGCGCCTCCGTAGCCGCCCGGGTCCCCACATCCCGCGCGCACTCCTGGCGAGCCTTCCCGACCGCCTCGAGCAGCCCGGGTTCGAGCGCACCGGTGGCCTCCACGCCACCGGCCTATTCGACGCAGACGGACAGCTCATCCTCACCCGCGAGGACGTCGGCCGCCACAACGCGATGGACAAGGTGATCGGCCGCTCCGCTCCTCGACGGGAACATCCCCCTCGCCGACCACATCCTGTGCGTGAGCGGGCGGCTCTCCTTCGAGCTCGTGCAGAAGGCGGCGGTGGCGGGCGCTCCGATCCTCGTCGGCGTGGGCGCGCCGAGCTCGCTGGCGATCGCGCTCGCCGAGGACCGCGGCATCACCTTGTGCGGCTTCGCGCGGCGCGGCCGGATCAACGTCTACACCCACCCCGAGCGGGTGACCGCCACCCCCGCCGGCGATCGACCGGACGACTAAGCCGGCGCCGCCAGCCCGACCAACCGCTCGAGCTCCTCCTCCGAGGACCAGGCCCCGACCGACACGCGGACCAGCCCGCCGGCCGGGATGCTCCGCACGACGATGCCCTCCCCGGCCAGCCGCTCCACCACGGCCTGCGCCGCGTCGGCGTCTCCCGCGCGCCACGACACGAGCGTCGAGCGGCCGCGGGGGAGCACCTCGAGTCCTCGCGCCGACAGCTCCGAAGCCAGCCACGCCGCCAGCTCCGCCGCGCGCGCATGCACCCAATCCCACCCCGCCGAGGCGAACACCTCGAGCGACGCCAGCGCCCAGCTGCTGCGCAGCGCCACCGGAAAGCCGTGGTCGAGCCGCGCCGTGCCCTCGGCCGGCTCAAACTCCAGCGCCCGCTCGGGTGCGGCCACCGACGAATACCCCGGCCACGGGATCAGGAGCTCGTCGAGCCGCTCCGGCCGCACGAACAGGCACCCGCTCCCCTCGGGTCCGCACAGCCACTTCTGCCCCGACGCCGCGTAGTAGTCACAACCCAACGCGGTACACATCCACCGGGACCGCGCCGATCCCCTGCGCGGCGTCGAGCAGCACCGGCGCCTCGCTCGCGGCCAGCGCTTCGTAGTCGACGATCCGGCCGCTCACCCACGACACGTGCGAGCAGGCGACCAGCCGCGTCGCCGGTCCGACCTCGCCGGCGATCTCAGCGAACGGAACCACCCGCACCTTGACCCCGTGCCGGCGCATCGCACGCCCGAGCGGCGCCAGCAGCCCCGGGTGCTCCTCATCCGAGGTCAGGATCTCGTCGCCCGCCCGCAGGTCGAGCCCGCCGACCACGGTGTTGACACCGTCGGTGGTCGACCCCGTCAGCGCCACCTCACCCGGCGCGCACCCCAGCACTCCGGCATACCCGGCCCGCAACCGATCCGCCAGGCCCAGGACCTCGTCGATGTAGGGCCGCCCGGACCGGCCGCGCGTCGCCTCGACCTCGATACGCGCCTGTGACGGCATCCACGGCGGCCCGCGGGATGGGTCCCTCGGTGCCCGCGTTCAGATACGAGAGCTTGTTCGAAGACCGGGAACTGTGCGCGGAAGGCGCGCGCGGCGTCTGCGCCGCTCACCGAGCCTCTTCCTTCTCCTTCTCATTCTTGGGGCCCTGCTTGCCGTCCTGCTTGCCGTTCTTGCCCGAGGGCTTGGAAGCCTTTGCCTTGGCCCCGTCCTTCGACTTGCTCTCGTCCTTCGACTTGCCTCTCGTCCTTCGCCTCGCCTTCGTCCTTCGCCTTGCCTCTCTTCCTCCGAGGAATCGCCAGATGAATCGTCGCCGGACGACTCATCGCCGTCCTCCTCGCTCTCCTCGAGCAGCTCGCGCTTGAGGATCTTGCCGGTCTGGTTGCGCGGCAGCTCGTCAAGGAACACGACCTCGCGCGGGACCTTGTAGTTGGCGAGGTTCTCCTTGACGTACTTCTTGACGTCGTCCTCGCTCACCGCTGCGTCGCCCTTGAGCACGACGAACGCCTTCAGCCGCTGCCCGAACTTCTCGTCGTCGACCCCGACGGCGGCGGCCTCGTCGATCGACTCGTGGCGCGCGAGCAGCTCTTCGACCTCGGCCGGGAACACGTTCTCGCCGCCGGAGACGATCATCTCGTCGTCGCGGCCGTCGATGAACAGGCGGCCGTTCTCGTCGAAGTGGCCGACGTCGCCCGAGGCCATCAGGCCGTCGATCACGTCCTTGTTGCCGCCGCCGGTGTAGCCCTCGAACTGCGACGTGTTGCCGACGAAGATCCGCCCACTCTCGCCGGTCGAGAGCTCCTTTTCCTCTTCGTCGTCATAGATCTTGATCACCGTGCCGCGCACGACCTTGCCCACGGTGGAGGAGTCGGCCTTGAGGTCCTCCGGCGTGGCGATCGTCGCGTAGGCGATCTCGGTCGAGCCGTACAGGTTGTAGACCACCGGCCCGAGCACCTCCAGCGAGCGCTCGGCCAGCTCGGCGCCCAGCGCAGAGCCGCTGATGAAGATGATCTTGAGCGACGACAGATCGTGCTCCTTGATCTTGTCCTCGCCCACGTCGAGGATCCGGCGCAGCATCACCGGGACGACGACCATCGCGTCGGCGTTGTGCTCCTCGAGGCTCTCGAGCGTCTTCTCGGGGTCGAAGCGCCGGCGGACGACCATGGTCGAGCCCATGCCGATCGCCACCATCGCCTGCATGAAGCCGAGCGCGTGGAACATCGGGACGCACAGCTCGGTCGTCTGGCGCGCGCGGAACGGCACCTTGCTCAGCAGGCCGCCGATCAGCCCGAGCGAGCGGGGCTCGCTTCGCGGTGCCCCCTTCGGTGTCCCCGTGGTTCCGCTGGTCAGGATCGTGATCTTCGGGGTCTCGTCGGCGCTCGGCGGCGCGCTGTCATCCGCGCCCTCGATCAGCGCATCCAAAGTGTCCTCGGCCCCCTCCTCGTCGACCCAGGCGCGGAAGCGCCCCCGCGGCGGATCGTCGATCCCCTCGAGCGTCTCGGAGTACTCGTCGTCGTATACGAGCAGTTCAGTCCCCTCGCGCTCGGCCACCTCGCGAATCTGCGGCCCGGCGAACGACGTGTTCAACAGGATCACGCGCGCGCCGCACTTGGCGCCGGCGAACAGCGCCTCGAGGAACCCGCGATGGTTGCGGACCAAGATCGCGACGCCCTCGCCCGCCTCGAGTCCCCGCTCGCGCCAGGCGTTGGCGAGCGCGTTGGACCGACGGTCGAGCTCCTTGTAGGTCAGCTCGCCCCGCTCGTCGATGATCGCGAGCCGGTCACCGTGGCGGATCGCGCCGGCGGTGATGGCCCCACCCAGCATCCCGTAGCGCTCGAACCCGATCAGCAGCTGCGCCACCCGGTGGGGAAGCTCGGGACCGACCAAGCCGCTGCGGATACACAGAGCCGCGAAGTACGCCTCGTCGCCGGCGCGTTCGAGGAGCTTCACCGCCTGCCTGGGATCGGTGACCATCTTGGCCGCGCTCAGCGCGCCACCCAAGAGTGCCTTTGGATCGAGTTCAACCATGGACTCCTCCCGTGGGGTTCAGCTCATGCGATCGAAGCCCGCCGGGAAGGGCGGGCCGTCGATTCGCGTCTTGATATATGGCGACGCCTGCGTGGGGAAGGTTCTGTCACCGGACGGCGTCCTGCAAGTAGCAACCAGAAGGTGTGACTCTAGATGTACCCCACCATCGCCGCCACCAGCACATTCTCCGATCAGCGCTCGACCGGCGCGGGATTCGCTCCGGATGGTGTCCCCGACCCGGCCGATTCAAACCGACATCGGCGACCCGGCGTCCACGTCTTCAAAGCTTCGGGCAGCCGAGCTGCCTCGGACTCGCTGCAGCTTCTGCAGCGATGAACAGCGCCGCCGCCGACCCCACGCGGCGGCGGCGCTCCCATCGCTCGCGGTGCTTGCTACCTCGCTTGGTTTGTGTGCGGATGGGTAATACCAACCGGAATGGTCGGCCGACTGATCACCTTTCCGCTGCGCGTCGGCGTCCGCGGTGCACAGCTCTGGTTCCGCGCCGCCGAGGAAGTCGCGGGCCGAGCGACGCTCGGCGCAATGCGCGTCGCGAGCGTGTTCACGCACGACGACGACGACAGCCGCTCCTCGGCGCGCAACGGTAACGAGGGCCGCGCCTCCGCCGCCCCTCCGCGACCGCGCCCGCAGCGCTCGCCCGCACGGGACCCGCGCTCGCGTGACACAGTCACCGAGCCGGCGCCACCTCCGCCCGTGTCCGCCGACGACGCCGCCGAGCGCATCGATCGGTCATCGGAAGAGTCCGCGCCGCCGCCGTCTCCACCTGAGCCGAGCCACGTCTCCGAGGAGGCCACACTCGTCCGCGAAGAGTCCGAGCCGGGCGCCGAGGACGGCGCGGGGGCGAGCGTAACCGTTGCCGAACCGTGGGCGGGCTACGCGCGTATGAGCGCGCGGGACGTGATCGCACGACTGGCCGACGCTACCCCTGCCGAGCTTGCCGCCGTGTCGCTGTACGAGACCGGTAACCGGAGCCGTCAAACCGTGCTGGAGGCGGTCCAGCGTCAGCTGCGCACCGCCAACGGCGGCGGCGGCTCTCAAGAGTAGAAAGGAACAAACCGTTGCCTGACGAGAGTCTGAACGCTCGCGATGCCAAGTTGGTCCAGTGGCTCAACGAGGCGCATGCCAAGGAGGCCGAACTCGAGGCCGATCTGACCGCGCACATCGCGCTCACCGAGAAGATGTCCTACAAGAAGCGTCTGCGCAAGCATCTCACCGAGACGCGTGACCACAAGCGCAGGGTCGCATCCCGAATCAAGAAGCTGGGTTCGAAAGTCGCGCCCGCGACGAGCATCCCGGGCGTTCCCGCTGCCGTCGGTGAGGTCGCCGGCAAGGCCGTCGCCAGCGTCAAGGGCCAGGTCGGAACCGCCCGCGCTCTCGTGACGACCCAGTCCGAGACCCATGTGCGCAACGCTCAGGAGGAGCTCCGCGAGGAGCACGTCGAGATCGCGCTCTACAAGCGCATCGAGACGTTCGCCACCGCGGTCAACGACCGGGAGACGGCGCAGCTCGCCCGCAGCATCCGTCGCGACGAGGAGCGGATGGCGAAGTTCCTCGACTCCGAGCTCGAGCGCCTCGTCAAGGAGCTCGTGCGCGCGGAGGTCCCGCGTGAGCTGCGGACCAAGCCCCGCGCTCGGCGGGCCACCGCGAGCCGGTCTCGGTCGAGCTCGAGCTCGAGCGGCTCGAGCACGCGGTCGCGCAGCGGCACCGGCTCGTCCCGGAGCAGTTCCTCGCGCAGCAGCGGCTCGCTCCCGCAGCGGCAGCGGCTCCGTCCCGCAGCGGCGGCGGCATCGTCCCGCAGCAGCGGCGGCTCGGCCCGCGGAGCAGCGGCTCGTCCCGCGGCAGCAGTAGCGGCTCGTCCCGGAGCAGCGGCAGCGGCTCGTCCCGCAGCAGCGGCTCGTCGCCCGCAGCAGCGGCGGCTCCGCCCGCAGCGGAAGCGGCAGCGGGAGCTCCCGCCGGAGCACCGGCAGCTCGTCCCGCAGCAGCAGCGGCAGCTCGCGCAACGGCGCCTCGGGACGCCGGCGGCCGTACGTCGCGGAGCACCGCGCGGTCTCGCTGAGTCCCGTATTCCGCCCCGCGAAATTTCGTGTTTCGCACGATTGGGGCGTGGGAATACTGGATTCGAATCGGTCAAGGAACTGCGCCCCCACTTCCTTGGCCCCTCCGGGAGGACCCAGATGGACCTGGGTCCTCCCGGGGCAGATTTTCCTCCGGGGCCCGGGGCCAGGTAGGTTCCTCTTCAACGTCACGAGCCCGTTCCGCGCCACCGTCGGCCGGGTAGGCGGGCGATAACCGACGACAGGAGAGGGAGTATGTCCGCCACCATGCCGAGCGAGCGCGTCCCCGTTCCCCGCGACAAGGAGAACGATTACACGCGCGAGGCTGCCGACCGCCGGGCCGAGTTCATCCGCGAACGCACCGGCGCCGAGCTCGAGCACGTCGCGAGCTACTCGTTCGACCCGAAGATGGCCATGGGCAACGTCGAGCACTTCGTCGGAGTGGCCCAGGTCCCGCTAGGTGTCGCCGGCCCGCTACTGGTCAACGGCGAGCACGCCCAGGGCGAGTTCTACGTTCCCATGGCCACGGCCGAGGGCACGCTGATAGCGAGCTACAACCGAGGGATGCGACTCCTCTACGAGGCGGGCGGCGTGACCACGACCGTCGTCGACGACCGGATGCAGCGCGCTCCATCCTTCGTGTTCGAGAGCGCGCGCGAGGCGCGCGACTTCAACGGCTGGCTCGACGAGCACTTCGACGAGATCAAGCGAGCGCGCCGAGGAGACGACCCGCTCCGGCAAGCTCCAGGACATCGAGCGCTACTCGGCCAGCCGCATCCTCTACACCCGCTTCAACTACACGACCGGCGACGCCGCCGGCCAGAACCTGACCGGCAAGGCCACGGCGGCCGCGTGCAAGTGGATCATCGAGCAGAACCCGCAGATCAAGCACTTCTTTCTCGAGTCGAACTTCGCCACCGACAAGAAGAGCTCGCAGGTGAACATGCTGAACACCCGCGGCAAGCGCGTGGTCGCCGAGGCGACGATCCCGGACGAGCTCTTCCGCACCGTCATGCGCTCGAACGTCGAGCTCATGTTCCGAGCGCGACAGGTCTCGAATCTCGGCGGCTTCATGGCCGGCGTGAACAACAACGGCTCGCACTCGGCGAACGGCATCACCGCGATGTTCATCGCCACCGGCCAGGACGTGGCCAACGTCGCCGAGTCCTCGGCCGCGCTCGTGTTCGCCGAGGTGCTGCCGAACGGCGACTACTACTACTCGGTCACGATTCCCTCACTGATCGTCGCCACCTACGGCGGGGGCACCGGCCTCGCCACCCAGCGCGAGTGCCTGGAGATGCTGGGCTGCTACGGCAAGGGCAACGTCATGAAGTTCGCCGAGATCGTGGCCGCCACCGTGCTCTGCGGCGAGCTGTCGCTGGGATCAGCGATCGTCGCCGAGGAGTGGGTGAACGCGCACGACCTCTACGGCCGCAACCGTTAGTGACGCGGCGGCGGCGCCAGCGGGACGCGCCCGAGCGCGTCAGGCCGCCGCCGCGCGAGCGGCGGATGAAGTAGAGGATCAGCGTCGAGCACGCCACCGAGATCACGATCCCGGGCGCGCCGCGGTGCCACACGAGCCAGACGATGATGCCGGCGGTGAAGTTGCCCGCCAGGCCGAGCAGGATCGTCTGGAAGATCGACATCGGGTCGGGGCCGGGGAGCGCCAGGCGCGCCAGCGCGCCGACGAACAATCCGGATATGGCGAGGATGATGAGGTAGAGCAGGATTCCCATAGTTCTCGGGAGCGTATACCCGGTTCCGAAGAGATTCCGCAGAGCATCCAGGGCCCGCGCGACCTCACGAATCGCCTCCGCCAGCCGTTACACCCCAGTGACCTCCGACTCCCGAACACGCCTGCTTCCGATCGCCGCCGTGGGCATCACGCTGCTGCTGTGGTCCTCGGCGTTCGTGGGCATCCGGTACGCCGATCGCCAGATCTCCGCCGGCGCGCTCGCGCTCGCCCGCCTCGCCGTGGGAAGCCTGGCCCTCGGCGCTCGTCGTCCTCGGCACGCCGCGAGCCACTGCCTCCGCGGCGGACGCTGGCCCGGCATCGCCGTCTGCGGCGTGCTCTGGTTCGGCGCCTACAACGTCGCCCTGAACGAGGCCGAGACGCGCGTCGATCCCGGCACGGCCTCGATGCTCGTGAACACCGGTCCGATCCTGATCGCGATCCTGGCCGGCCTCCTCCTCCGGGAGGGCTTCCCGCGCCGGCTGCTGGCGGGATGCCTGGTCTCGTTCGCCGGCGTCGCCGTGATCGGCCTCGCCACCTCGCGCCACGGTCTGCACCAGGGCTGGGGGACGATCCTGTGCCTGCTCGCCGCGCTCGCGTACGCGGTGGGCATGGTCGCCCAGAAGCCGGCCTTGCGCGAAGCGTCGGCGCTGCAGGTCACCTGGCTGGCCTGCACCGTCGGCGCGATCGTCTGCCTGCCGTTCGCGCCCTCGCTCTGGCGCGGCCTGCATCACGCCCACGCGGCGACCATCGTGTGGACCGTCTACCTCGGCCTGGCCCCGACCGCGGTCGGCTTCTGCACGTGGGCCTACGCCTGGCTCGCACGCACCGCGGGCGCACTCGGCTCGACGACTATCTGGTCCCGCCGCTGGCCGTGCTCCTCGGCTGGGCCTTCCTGGGCGAGGTGCCGCCCGCTCTCGCCTTTCCGGGCGGGGTCCTGTGCCTGGCAGGGGTGGCGGTCGCCCGCGGCCGCGTGCACCGGCGTCCCGCTATAATAGTTGCGTACTCAACTTCCCCTGGAGCGGCCCCGGAATGCAACCCATCGACGGCATCCACCACATCTCCCTGATCACCGGCGACGCCCGCGCCAACGTGGACTTCTACGTCCGCGTGCTCGGCCTGCGCCTGGTCAAGAAGACCGTCAACCAGGACGACCCCAGCGTCTACCACCTCTTCTACTCCGACGAGCGCGGCTCGCCGGGCGCGGACATCACCTTCTTCGAATATCCCGGCGCCCGCCGCGGCCGCGCCGGCGCCGGGATGATCTCCTCGATCATCCACCGCGTGGCCTCCGAGGAGGCGCTCGAGTTCTGGCTCCACCGCCTGCAGCGAGAGGGCGTCGCGGCCGAACTCGCAGACGGCCGCCTCACCTTCGCCGACCCCGAGGGGATGAACCACGAGCTCGGCGTGTTCGAGGTGCCCGATCGCCCGCTCACCGCGGCCTCGCTCGAGGTCCCGCCGGAATTCGCGCTCCAGGGATTCGAGGCCGTACGGGCGCTCGTCGCGGACCCGGGCCGGAGCGAGGCCTTCGTCCGCGACGCGCTCGGCTTCTCACAAAGGACCGAGCACGAGTGGGAGGCGCGCGGGCAGCAGCGCGGCGGGCGGATCCTGTTCGAGCCGGCCACCGAGCGCGGCGTCTCCGGCGCCGGGACGGTCCACCACGTCGCGTGGTCGGTGTTCCGAGAGGAACAGGATCAGTGGCGGGAGGCGGTGGATCGCGCCGGCGCCCACCCCACTCCGATCATCGACCGGTTCTACTTCGAGTCCGTCTACTTCCGCGAGCCGGGCGGCATCCTCTACGAGCTGGCCACCTTCGACGGCGCCGGCTTCGTCAGCGACGAGCCGCTCGAGAGCCTGGGTGAGAAGCTCGCGCTGCCGCCGCGCTTCGAGCCGCTGCGCGACCGGGTCGAGCCGATCCTCACGCCGTTGCCCGACATTCGTCAGTGGCGCCCCGCGCCCGCCGCCCGCACTTAAAACGCGACGGCGGCGGCCCCCCCGGACCACCGCCGCCGTTCTCTCCGTCCCGAGCTACTCGGGCCGTCTAGTGGTCCTGGATCGTCGACCAGGACGCGAAGCTCCACGAGCCGTAGGTGGGCTTGACATCCCCGCTGTTCTGGGTCGTGCAGGAGGCGCAGCTCCAGCTGGCGAAGGCGAACGGCGCCTTCAGGCCGCCGTGGGCGACGCTCCAGCTGCTGAAGCTCCAGTTGCCGGCGATGTTGCCGGTCAAGCTCAGCAGCTTGCTCGGCGTCAGGCCCTGGTTGGCCGCGTGCGGGTTGAAGTCGAGCGCGGCCTTGACGGCGTTGGGCTCCTGTAGCGCCGGCAGCGAGCGCACCATCGGATCGGTGAGCGCGCCCTTGACCTGGTTCGGGGTGAGGTCCGGGTGCTTCGAGAGGACGTCGGCGACGAGACCCGAGATCATCGGGGCCGCCATCGAGGTGCCGCTGGTGCGGATGTACTGCCCGCCGATGATGCAGCTCGGGCATTCCTGCGCGAACTGGCTGTTCGGGGCCAGGACCGAGACGATGTGCGCGCCGGGGGCGTACACGTCGGGCTTCGGCGAACCCGTCCTGGGTGATCCCGCGGCTCGACCACGAAGCGATCGTGTCGTTCGAGCGGGTTGGCGCTGCCGTTCTCGTCGGTCGCGCCGACGGTGATCACGTACGGGTCGTTGGCGGGCGCGAACTGGACCGCGTTCGCCCGCGTCCCCGCGGTTACCCGCGGCGGCGACCACGACGATCCCGTGCGCCCAGGCGGCCTCGACCGCGGCGTCGAGCGGATCGACCTTGTAGGACTGCGGCGTGGCCGCGTCCAGGGAGAGGTTGAGGACGCGGATGTTGTAGTCGCGCTGATGGGCGATCGCGAACTCGATCCCGTAGATCACATCGAGCACACTGGCGTTGCCCTGATCGTCGGAGGCCTTGATCGCGACCAGGTTCGCGTCCGGCGCAACGCCGACGTACTGACCGTCGAGCGGATCGGACGCGGCGCGGTTCCCGCCGTCGCCGGCGATGATGCCGGCCACGTCGGTGCCGTGCCCGTAGGTGTCGAACACCGTCTTCGCGTCCGGATTGGTCACCGCCGTGGCGACCACGCGCGAGGAGCCCGAATCGGAGTTGAAGTCGGCCAGGTTGCCGTCGACGCCGGTGTCGATCACCGCGACGCCGACACCTGCGCCGGTCTCGCCCGCGCGCCAGAGCTGGGACGTGCCGAGCGTGTCGTTGTAGGTCGTCTGGAGCTGGTCTGACCTGGCCCCGGGGAGGATGCACCTGCTCGGGCTTGCCCAGCCTCGGGCCGCCCTGGGCGCTCACCTCGGAGTTCAACGTCACCGAGTGCACCGCCGAGCTCGCCGCGAGGCTCGCGGGCCTGAGCAGCGGTCATCTTCACGGCAAGGCCGTTGATGAAGGAGAGCGTGCCCGCCACGCGGCCGCCGGCGCGCTGCGTGATCACGCGGGCGCGGGTCAGGCTGACGTCGTCGTTGAACTGCACGATCGCCTCGAGCTGCGCGCCGGGATGGCGACGCGGCGAGGGAGGCGATCCGCGGGTCGAGCGGCGCCGATGAACCCGCGGGCGCGGGCGCAGAGGTCGAGGAGCTGAGGCTCGGCAGCTGGCCGTGCGCGCTCGCCAGCGCAAACGTCACCGCGAGCGTGAGGATCGCCGCTCCGGCGAGAGCGGACATCCACCTCATCCGCTCGAAGATTCCAATCGAACTTGCCATTTCAGGGACGACCTCCGTGTCGCAAAGTCGGATACCAGTCGGTTCTGAACTGGCGGCTGGGCGGTCTCACGCTCGCGCGAGATCCCTGGCTTTGCGTCCCCGCCTCGCGACGGGTTTGCCCTGAGCAGTAGTCCTCCCTCATCGGCACCCCGGGGCGCGGACTTTCGCCCTTCTGGACGCTTGTACTACGAGGAGCCAGCCGCGGATCCGGCGTGCGCTCCCCAGCGCCGAGAAGTCGCCCTCGTCGCGCATCCGCTCGGCGGCGGACGCCATCGCCTCCACGGCGGCCCAGGTGAGCGCCCCTCCGACGCTCACTCGCTGCGCTCCCGCCTCGGCGATGTCCCGCATGCTCAGGTCGGGTCGCGCCAGCACGTTCACCGGCTCCGAGACGGCGCCGCACACCGCGCGGATGTCCTCGACGGTGGCCAGGCCGGGCGCGTACAGCACATCCGCGCCCGCGCGCGCGTAGGCCTGGAGGCGCGCGATCGTGTCCTCGAGGTCAGGGTTGCCGCGGATGTGGTTCTCCGCGCGCGCGGTGACGGTGAAGGGAAAGCTCAGGCGCCCGGCCGCCTCACAGGCGGCGGCGATCCGCTCGACGGCGTGCTCGAGCGAGTAGATGCGACCGCCCGGATCCCAGTCCTCGATCGAACCGCCCACCGCTCCGGCCTCGGCGGCACGCTCGATCGCCGCGGCGGCGTCCGCGGGCTCAGGACCGTGGCCGTTCTCCAAATCCACCGACACCGGAAGGGCGGTGGCCTCGGCGATCATGCGGACGTGCTCGGCCAGCTCGTCGAGCGTGGCGGCGCCGTCAGGGCGCCCGAGCGTGAAGGCAAAGCCGGAGCTGGTGGTGGCGAGCGCACGGAACCCGAGGGCCTCGAGCACCCTGGCCGATCCGGCATCCCAGGGGTTGGGAATGATGAACGGCTCACCCTCGTGCAGCTCGCGGAAGGCGGCCGCCTTGTGCTCCTGCGTGGTCTCCGGCATACCCCTAGCTTCTCACGCGCGCGAGACTCTGTGCTTGGAGCGCCGACTCCTCGAAAAACTCGTTCAGGTTCGGCGCCATCATCGGTCGATACGTGAACAGGGGACCGTAGCGCCCCCGTTCTCATGGCCGAGGTATTCGTAGCTAGACAGCCGATCTTCAACGCCGCCCTCGAGGTGGCGGGCTACGAGCTGCTGTTCCGCGGCGGCTCCGAGGCCGAGGCGCTCGTCTCCGACTCCGAGGGCGCGACGGCCACGGTCGTGCTCAACTCGTTCACCGAGATCGGCCTCGAGCGGATCGTCGGATCCTCGACCGCGTGGATCAACGTCTCGCGCGAGTTCGTGCTCAGCGGGTTGGCCGGCACAGTGCCACCGGGCGTCGCCGTGCTCGAGATCCTCGAGGACCAGGTGATCGACGACGAGCTTCGTCGCCGCGGTGCAGACGCTCAAGGCCCAGGGCTACCGGTTCGCCCTCGACGACTTCGCGTACACCCCGTCGGCCGAGCCGCTGCTTGCGCTGGTCGACGTCGTGAAGCTCGATTTCCTGGCCCTCGGCCACGAGCGGATGGCCGATCACGTGCGCAAGCTCCGCCCGTACGGTGTCACCCTGCTGGCCGAGAAGCTCGAGACGCGCGAGGACCACGCGTACTGCGCCGAGCTCGGATGCGACCTGTTCCAGGGCTTCTTCTTCTGCAAGCCGGAGCTCGTGCGCAACCGCGGCATCGCCGCGAACCGGCTCTCGCTGCTCCAGACCGTCTCGGCGCTCCAGGATCCGACGGTCGACCTGGCCGGGATCGAGCAGCTCGTCTCGCGCGATGTGGCGCTCAGCTTCCGCCTGCTGCGCTACATCAACTCCGCCTTCTTCGGCCTGCGTATGGAGGTCCGCTCGATCGGCCAGGCGCTCGCCTTGCTCGGCGTCGAGCGCCTGCGGCACTGGACGACGCTGAGCCTGCTGGCCAGCATCGACGACAAGCCGCCGGAGCTCACGGTCACCGCGCTGGTGCGGGCCCGCTTCTGCGAGCAGGCGGGAGCGCGTCTCGGCAGCCCCGGTCAGCTGTTCACGCTCGGGCTGTTCTCGGTCATCGACGCGCTGATGGATGCGCCGATCGCTGACGTGATCGCTTCGATTCCCTTCCCGCAGGAGATGCGGGCTGCGTTGATCGACCATGCGGGCGAGCAGGGCCAGCTGCTCGAGTGCGTCGGCGCGCTCGAGGCAGTCGACTTCGACCGGGCCCAGTCGATCGTCCCGGACGCCGGTGAGCTGTACCTCGAGTCGATGGTGTGGGCCAACGACGCCGCCCAGGCGCTGTTCGACCAGGCCGAGGCCGTCGCGGCCTGACCGATCCGGCCAGCTGGGGGGTTTGGCCGGCGCGCGGTGCATGAATTCCCGCCGGTGGTGGGAGAGTCCATGTAGATGACGCGTTCAGAGCGGATGGCCAACCTCGTCGGCGTGGTGCTGCCGTTCGCCGGCGTGCTCGCCGCCGTCGGCCTGCTGTGGAACCGGGCCGTAGACGCCACCGACCTGGGGATCTTCGCCGTGATGTACCTGGTGAGCGCGCTGGGCATCACTGTCGGCTTTCACAGACTCCTCACCCACCGCGCGTTTCAGACCTATCCGTGGCTCGAGCGCACGTTTGCCGTGATCGGATCGCTCGCCGTGGAGGGGTCGGTCCTGGACTGGGTCGCCGACCACCGCAAGCACCACGCGCACGCCGACCAGGAGGGTGATCCTCACAGCCCGCACGTCGGCCATGGAAGCGGGTGGCGCGGCCTTTGGTATGCGCACACCGGCTGGCTGCTGCAGACGCAGGGGCAGGCGGACTGGAAGCGCTACGCCGGGGAGCTCTACGAAGACCGCGCGATGCGGCGTATCGGACGTCGCTTCCCGCTTCTGGTGCTCGTCTCGGTCCTGCTCCCGACCGCCGCGGGCTTCGTCCTCCACGGGTTCACGGCCGGCGGCGCGCTCCGCGGCTACATCTGGGGCGGGCTCGTTCGGATCTTCCTCGTCCACCACGTGACCTGGTCGGTCAACTCGATCTGCCATTACTTCGGGCGCAGGCGCTTCGTCACCGAGGACCGTTCGACCAACGTGGCCTGGCTCTCCCTGCTCTCGCTGGGCGAGTCCTGGCATCACAACCACCACGCCTTCCCGCGGTCGGCCTACCACGGCCTGCGCTGGTGGGAGCTCGATCTCTCGGGCCTGCTGATCTCGGTACTCGAGCGGATCGGCCTGGCGTGGAACGTCGTGCGCATCGCCCCGGAGCGTCAGCTCCAAAAGGCACGGGTCGAGCTTCCGGCGAGTTAGCAAGTTGAACGAGATCCGCCGCCGGATCGCCGAAGAGCTCTACGCCGCCGGGCGCACGCACGATCAGGCCCGGGAGGACCGGCTCGAGCGATTCCGGAACCTCGAGCCTCCCACCGCCGAGCTGCTCGGGGTCCTCGTTCGCGCCATCGACGCACGGCGCATCCTCGAGCTCGGTACCTCCAATGGCTACTCGACGATCTGGCTGGCCGACGCCGCCGAGGCGACGGGTGGACGTGTGACCAGCGTCGAGCTCGACCCCGCGCGCACGTCTCTGGCGCGCGAGAACCTGGGGCGAGCGGGGCTCGAAGCATTCGTCGAGCTCCGTACCGGCGACGCGGCCGAGGTCCTGCGCGCCTCCGCCGACGGCGAATGGGATGTCGTGTTCCTCGACGCCGAGCGACCGGCCTACCCGAGCTACCTGCCCGATCTCCTGCGCGTCCTGCGGCCCGGCGGGCTGCTCGCCATGGACAACGTCGTCTCGCACGAGCACGAGCTCGTCGAGTTCACCGCGCTGCTCGAGGGCGAGCCGCTGACCCAGACCGTGGTGCCGGTAGGGGCCGGCCTGCGGCTCGCGGTGCGGTAAGGCGGCGCGCACTCGAACTAAGGCCGCTGGCGCACACATCGGCTGCGAATGCCCGATGTGACGCGGACCGGCTTAGCCCAGACTCGATCCACGTCGTCGATCGAAAGGAGCAGCAAATGAGACTCCGATCAACCGCTTCATCCGCTCGCGTCCGGGAGATCTGGGCCGAGCTCGACTACGCGCAGCGCCGCCTGCTCGAGATCCGCACCGGCTTGCCGCTCGGCGACGCGCGGGAGGACTTCGGTCCCCCGCGTGCCGCAGCAGCTCACTGAGCCACCGCCACGGGCGCCCGCCGGCGGCGAAGCCAGTCCTTCCCTGCTCCGCGCGCAGCGAGATATCGTGCCCGGCGACAACCGGGAGGGAGGAGGATCTATGGCAGACGTTGCGACTCCCCCGGCGCGTCTGCTCCTGGAGCTGCGCTGGACGCCGAGGGTCTCGACCGGGGCGTCGGGTTCCTCGGGCTGCTCTGGAGCTCCGAGGGCTCGATCATCGGGTCGGGTTGGCTGTTCGGCGCGCTCGCGGCCGCCGACGATCGCGGGCCCTTCGGCGATCATCGGCTGGGTCGTCGCGTCGGTCATCGTGATCCTGCTGGCGCTCGTGCACGCCGAGCTGGGCGGGATGTTCCCGGTCAGCGGCGGCACCAGCCGCTTCCCGCACTACGCGTTCGGCAGCTTCGCCGGCGCGACCTTCGGCTGGGCCTCGTACCTCCAGGCGGCGACGCGTGGCGCCGATCGAGGTGCTGGCGGCCATCCAGTACCTGTCGAGCTGCTCACTGGGCCGCGCAACTGGTTCGTCAAGGACACGCGACGGCCGCGCGGCACCCTGCACGGGCGTCGGCTACCTGGTCGCGGTCGATCCTGATGGTCTTGTTCGTGATCATCAACCTGATCGGCATCCGCTGGCTGGCGCGCGTCGAACAACGCGATCACGTACGTGGAAGGTGGTCATCCCGGTCCTCACGATCATCGTCCTGCTGGTCACGCACTTCCACGGCGTCCAACTTCACCAGGCGGCGGCGGCTTCTTCGTCCACGGCGCGGCCCGATCAAGAGCATCCTGATCGCGATCCCGACCGGCGGCATCGTGTTCGCCCTGCTCGGCTTCGAGCAGGCGGTGCAGCTGGGCGGCGAGGCGACGCAATCCCGAGCGGGACCTGCGCCCGCGCGGTGATCTTGTCGATCCTCATCGGCGCCGCGATCTACATCCTCCTGCAGGTCGCGTTCATCGGCGCGCTCGACCCGCAGCGTCCTGGCCTCCGCCGCACGGCTGGACGAACCTCGGCTCGACCAGCACCAACCCGTCGGTGGTCGACGCTGCAACAGTCGGCCCGTTCTACACGGTGGCCAAGATCGCCGGCCTCGCCTGGCTGGCCTTCGTGCTGCGGCATCGACGCGCGTGATCTCGCCGAGCGGCACCGGGCTCATCTACCCGACCTCCTCCTCGCGCCTGAGCTTCGGGCTGAGCAAGAACGGCTACGTCCCGACGGCGTTCGAGACGACTGACAGCGCGCGCGTGCCGGTGTTCGGGGTCGATCTTCGCCGCGCTGGTCGGCCTGCTGTTCCTGCTGCCGTTCCCGAGCTGGAGCGCGCTCGTCAGCATCGTCACCAGCGCGTCGGTGCTCATGTACGCCGGCCGCGCCGCTGGCGCTTGGCGCGCTGCGCCGCCAGAAGCCCGACCTGCCGCGGGTCGTACCGGCTGCCCGTTCGCCGCAGGTGCTGGCGCCGCTGGCCTTCGTCGTGCGCCACCTGGATCATCTACTGGTCCGGCTGGCAGACCATCACCACGCTGATGGTGGCGATGCTGATCGGCTACGCGCTGATCGCGGCTGTCCTACGCGTTCAAGCTCAACCCGAACGCGCCCAAGATGGACTGGGGGGCGGCGGTGTGGATCGTCCCGTACTTCATCGGGATGCTGGTGATCTCGTACTTCGGCACGTTCGGCGCCGGGCGGGATCATCGGCGGCGTCGGCATCTTCAAGCACGTGCTCGACCAGGGCGGCAACAACGACCTCGGCCTGGTCGGCGGCCTCGCTGGCATCGGCCGGCTGGAGCCTGATCATCTACTACCTGGCGATGCCCAGGCGCCTGCCGCCGGCGAAGGTCGACCACTACGTGCGCGACGTCTACCCGCCACCGGTGGCGGGCGAGGGCGCCGCCGAAGCCACGCTCTGATGGGCCGCGCGCTCCGCGACGCGGCGTCCATGGGGCCGTTGCGCCGGGCATCCTGCCGCAGCCGCTGGCGACCCGCGCGATCGCAGCCGCGCGGCCCATGCGCGAACCCGCACGCTTGTGCCTGTTCGTGCACGATCGTGTACCATCGTGCAGATGCTGACCGACGAGCGCCGCGCCCTGATCCTCGATCGCCTCCGCATCCAGGGACGCGTGCTCGCCACCGACCTGAGCGCGGAGCTCGATGTCTCCTCGGACACGATCCGCCGGGATCTGCGCGAGCTCGACGCCGCCGGCCTGGTCCGCCGGGTCCACGGTGGCGCTCTGCCCCGGCACGGCGATGCGTCGCCGTTCGCCAGACCCGTGTCCGCCGCGCTCCCCAGGCCAAGGCCTCGATCGCCCGCCGCGCTGCGGAGATCGTGCGCGACGGCGACGTCGTCGTGCTCGACGGCGGCACCACCACGCTCGAGCTGGCCCGCGCCCTGCGCGACGATCTCCACGCCACCGTCATCACCACGAGCCCGCCGATCGCGCTGGCCCTGGCCGACCACCCGGGACTCGAGGTCACGGTGATCGGCGGGACGCTCCGTCGCAGCTCGCTGGTCACCGTGGGCGCGTCGGCGACCGAGGCGCTGGGCAATGTCCGCGCCGACGTCGTCTTCCTCGGCGTGTGCGGGCTTCATCCCGAGATCGGGGTGACCACGAACGACATCGAGGAGCGCCACGTCAAGGCGGCGATGATCGACGGCGCCGCCGAGGTGGTGGCGCTGGCCGACCACGACAAGCTCGGGACGGCGATGCCGGTCGTGGTCGCGCCGATGCGCGCGGTCACGCAGCTCGTGACCGACGCCGAGGTCGACGACCGCGCGCTCGCTCCGTACCGCTCCCTCGGGATCGAGGTGCTCAAGGCATGAGGCCGCGCGCCGCCATCACCACCGTGTTCTTCGTCGACGGCGCGCTGTTCGCGACGTGGGCCTCGCGCATCCCGGCACTGTCCGATCGAGCCGGCGTCGGTACCGGGACGCTCGGCCTGTGCCTGCTCGCGCCGGCGGCCGCGGCGGTGTTCTCGATGCCGCTCGTCGGTCGGTTCCTCCCGGGCCGCTCGAGCCGCGCCTTCTGCCGGGCCGCGGTGGCGGCGCTGATGCTCGCGGTTCTCCTGCCCGCGTTCGCCCGCAGCGCCCCGGCGCTGGCGGCCACCCTGCTGCTGGTCGGGCTTGGCCAACTCCTCACTCGATCTGGTGATGAACGCGCAGGGGGTGTCGATCGAGCGCACCCGCGGCCGGCCGATCCTGTCCTCGCTGCACGCCGCGTTCTCGTTCGGCGGGTTCGCCGGCGCCGGCCTCGGCGCGCTCGCCGCCTCGCTCCACGTCGCGCCGCTTCCCCACTTCGCGTTCGCCGCGGTGCTGTTCGGGATCGCCGGGCTGCTCGCCACCGCCCGTCTCCCGCGCCATGACCACGACGTCGACGCGCAGGCGCCCGGGTTGCGCTGGCGCCGGCTCCCGGGTCGTCTCGTCCTGCTCGGCATCGCCTGCTTCTTCTGCCTGGTCGCGGAGGGTGGGGCCTCGGACTGGAGCGCCAAGCTCGTGCGCGACAACCTGGCCGGCACGGCGGCCCTCGGCGCGATCGCCTACGCCGTGTTCAGCATCGCGATGGGCGGCGGGCGCCTGCTCGCCGACCGGCTGTGGGCGCGGTGGGGCGCCATCGGACTGCTCCGGCGCTCCGGTGCGCTGGCCTCGCTCGGGTTCGCCGCCGGCCTGGGGGCAGGGACGGTTCCGGCCGCGATCGCCGGCTTCGCCGCGCTCGGCCTGGGCCTCGCCGGTGTGATCCCCACCCTGTTCCGCGCCGGCGCGGAGCATCCCGGCGTCTCGACCGGTCCGGCGCTGGCCGCGGTCAGCTCGCTCGGCTACCTCGGCTTCCTCGCCGGCCCGCCGATCATCGGCGGCCTCGCCCAGCTCTCCTCGCTGCGGCTGGCCTGTGGCGTGCTCGTGCTCGCGGGCCTGATCGTCGTCCTGCTCGCCCCGATCGCCGAGCCGCGTTCGGGCCGGCGCACCGCGGCGCTCGCGACATGAGCGCCGCCGAGCTCCTCGCCGGCGCCGAGGCGCTCCTGGTCGACCTCGACGGCACGCTCGTCGACTCGAGCGAACCGGTCGAGCGCGTGTGGAAGGCGTTCGCGGCGCGCCACGGCCTCGACCCCGATTACGTCAACCACTTCGCCCACGGCCGGCCGGCGGGGGAGTCGGTTCGACTGCTCGTGCCGGAGGCCGACCATGAGGCCGAGACGGCGGCGATCAGGCGCACCGAGCTCGGCGACATCGACGGCGTGCGGGCGCTACCGGGCGCCGCGGAGCTCCTGGCCGCCCCGCCGCGGCGGCTGGCGATCGTCACCTCCTGCTCGACCGCGCTGGCGCACGTGCGCCTGCGGGCTGCAGGGCTGCCCATCCCACCGGTACTGGTTTCCTCGGACGGCCTCGAGCGCGGCAAGCCGGATCCGGAGTGCTTCCTGATCGCGGCGCGGCGGCTGGAAGTGGAGCCCGGGGCGTGCCTCGTGCTCGAGGACGCGCCTGCGGGCGTGCAGGCCGGCAAGGCCGCCGGCGCGGCCGTGATCGCGCTGCGCACCACCCACTCCGACGACGAGCTGGGCGACGCGGATGCGATCGTCGATCACATCGGCGCGCTGCTGGGCTGCGCGAGCGCTCGCTCGAGCAGGTCGAACAGCGCCGCGAAGTGCCGCTCGGTCGCCTCCTCGTCGTAGACGGCGGTGTCGGACATGGTGTAGCCGTGGTGCGCGCCCTGGTAGAGCTCCGTGCGGTGGCGGACGCCGGCCTCGTCGAGCGCGGCGTCGATGGTGGCGATCTGCTCCGGGGTCATGTTCGCGTCCTCGTCGGCGTGCCCGAAGTACAGCTCGGCTTGGAGCCGGTCGGCGGAACGGTGCGGGCTGTCGGGCGCGTCGGTGACGAGCCCGCCGGCGTGGAAGGCGCCCAACGCGGCCACTCGGTCGGGGTAGGCGGCGGCGATCCGCCACCCGAGCCGCCCGCCCATGCAGTAGCCGGTGATCGCGACCGGGCCGTCCGCGTGCTCCCCCAGGTAGTCGAGATACGCCCCGCCGTCGCGGACGATCGTCTCGGGCGTCAGCTGCTCCATCAACGGCCGCACCCTCTGCATGAATCCCGTGCGGCTGTCCGGGTCGGATAGATCGGGTACGGGGAGCACCGGCGCCCGACCGGCGCGGTAGAACACGTTGGGGGCCAGGACGACGTACCCGCGCTCGGCGATACGGTCCGCCATCTCCTCGATCCGGGGGCGCAGCCCGATGGCATCGATGATGAACAGCACCGCCGGGTGCGATCCATCGTCGTCGGGCCGTGTCAGGTAGGCGTCTGCGACGCCATCAGGGGTCTTCACGTCGACGGTTGCGCTTTGCATCCCGCCAGGATTGCACGCGGCCGCGGTCGGGGGCGCCGCGGCCGGATTGATGCCAGGGCGCAGTTATCCTCGCCGCGTGTCCGTCGAGACAGCCTGGGCGTAGGCACTCCGGGCGCGTTCCGGGTCACGAGCCGCTACGTCGTGGCGCTGGCGCAGCGATATCTATGATGGAGCGCGTGAGGTTGTGCGCACTATGAGCGGCATCGAGGATCCGGACGACGCGGAACCGATCGGGTTCTGGGTCACGCGCAGCGACGATGCCGGCGGCGTCGTGGTCGCCCTGCACGGCGAGCTCGATGTGGCTGCCGCCCCGCAGCTCGAGAAGCTGCTCGAGGAGATACGCGGCGAGAGGCATCCCCGGGTGATGGTCGAGCTCAGCAACCTCAGCTTCGTCGACAGTGCCGGCGTGAGCGTGCTGATCAAGGCCAAGAAGGAGGCCGACGAGGACGGCTCGCAGTTCGTGCTTCGCCGGCCCACGGCCCAGGTGCACCGGGTGTTCGCGCTGGTCGGGATGGTCGACTGGCTGGTCTTCGACGAACGATGAGGCCGCCCGATGCGCGAGAACCCGCTATTCGCGACCGATGACGTCGAGCTCGTCCGCCGGCTGATCCGGGAGAACCCCTGGGCCACGCTGGTGAGCAACGGCGCCACCGGGCTGGTGGCCTCGCACTATCCGATCCTGCTCGATGAGGAGTCGTCCGAGCTGGCGGTCGTGAGCCACGTCGGGAAGCCCGACCAGGAGCTCCACGGTCTCGGGCAGAGCGAAGCCCTGCTGATCGTCCAGGGGCGTCACGGATACATCAGCCCGAGCTGGTACGCGCCCGAGCAGGCGCCGATCCCGACCTGGAACTTCACCGTGGCCCACTGCTACGGGACACCGCAGATCCTCGATCCAGAGGCGAACCTGCGCGTGCTCACGCGCCTGACCGAGCACTTCGAGCGCCACGTGCCCCGTCCGGCGCTGCTCGATCCCGAGCTGGGGGCGAGGATGTCCCGCGGGACCGTCGGCTACCGGATGGAGGTCGAGCGCTTCGTGTGCAAGGTCAAGCTGAGCCAGAACAAGGACCCCATCACCCAGCGTCAGGTGATCGAGGCGCTGCGCGAGGCCGGTCCCTACCAGCATGTGGAGTTGGCGGACGAGATGGAGCGGACGCTTTTCGACGGCGCGGCCTAATCGCGCCGACAAGTTTTTCCCCCGCTTCCCACGCCACTGCGTTAGCGTCGATTCTCGGCCTGAGGAGTCGAGAGGAGAGGTCGATGAAGCGCTGCCGTCCGGTCTGTTTCGTCGCTGCGAGCACGGTGTCCCTCGTCGTATGCCTGATCACCGCGAGCGGGGCGCTGGCCTCGAGCTCGGTTCAGAAGGTTCGACCATGGGGGTCGCTCTGCGACAGCAACTCCTCTGTGTGCGCGGACCCGCAGGGCTGGCTCGACAACTGGTATGTCGGGCACGACGAGCCGTCGGTGCTCTTCAAGTCGAGCCAGCCGGGGACCGGCAACGACATGACCTATGTGATCACCCTGCCGGCCGATCCGAGGACGCAGCCGAACGCCAGCGGCAAGGGCGGCACCACCTGGAACTTCGAGCTGCGGCCCACCTTCTGGTTCGGCATGACCCTGTGCGACACCGAGTCCGCTCCCGAGTTCACCAAGACCTGCACGCCGGACTCTGACCGCAACGACCTGGAGGGAACGAACCCCAACCGTCCGGACTACATCGGCAAGCACCCCGGCAACGCGTTCATGGAGCTCCAGTTCTACGGCCCGGGGTACGTCCCGCAGTTCGAGGGCTTCGGGTGCACCGCCACCAAGTACTGCGCCGCCATGACGATTGACAGCCGCACGTTCAACCAGAACACGGGCGTCGAGAACACGAAAGCCTGCAACCCCTACATCCTGGGTGGCCCGGAGCCGATCAACTGGGCCTACATCACCAAGAGCGGAAGGTCGCAGGCGCCGGCCAACCCGCTGTTCACCGGTACGGGCGCAAGCCCGAACTTCGCCGCGGTGAATCCCGACACCAGCAAGGATCTGCTGATGAGCCCCGGCGACCGGATCCTCATGCACATGCACGACACGCCGGCAGGACTCCGCGTCGACATGATCGACCTGACGACGGGCCAGTCCGGTTCGATGACGGCGTCGACCGCCAACGGCTTCGGCCACATCCTGTACACGCCGAGCTCGAGCACGTGTCAAGAGGCTCCGTACGCCTTCCACCCCGAGTACTCGACGGCGAATCCACGCGGCAACACGTGGAGCGCGCACACGTACAACATCGCCATGTCCGACGAGATCGGCCACTTCGAGAACTGCCTGGCGATCGACGCGAACGGCAACTGCACCGCCCCGGGCGCCCAGGACCCGACCCTGGACGAGGACGACACGCAGTGCGTGCCAGGCGCCGACTCGACGGTGGTCAAGATCAACGGGTGCTTCTTCGACGACGAGGACTGGGACGGCCAGTCCTACCGCCTCGACTGGCCGGGAACGAATCCGAACCCGTTCATCGACCGGCTGCTGCACCCGACCCCGCTTCTGTTCACCAGCCCGGTGAGCCAGGGCCGTAACTACTCGACGATCGCATTCGAGACCGATCTGCCACGAATCGAGGCGTCCGACGCGCAGTTCAATCCGCCGTTCTGCAACGAGCAGACCGGAGCGGGCTGTGTGAACCCGCCCCACGGCGCCCAGTTCTATCCGTTCTTCACGACCGGATTCCACGGCGGCACGTGCACCTGGCAGGAGGGCGGCGACTTCATACCGGGGACGATCGACCACTTCGGCGGCAGCTCGACGAGCGAGTTCGGACGGCTGCTGTTCACGGTTTATCCAGAACCCGGGTTCACCACCGAAACGGAGACCGACAACTTCAACAGCGGGAACCTGCGTAACGTCTGCCCGGTCAGCGGTTTCGCGCGCGACCGGCGCTGAGCCGGCGCACGTCTGAGCCGCGCGGCTCGTAAGCCGCGGCGCGCGGTTACGATCGTGCGCTGACGATCGTCGTGCGCTGCGCCACCGCCAGATTTCCCGCGCTGTTCTGCTGCTGCGCCGTGGCGGTCGTGCTCGTCCTCGCCGGCTGCGGCGCCACCGCGCATCGCCCGGTGCCGTCCTGGGGTCGCGGCCAGGGCGCCGACGTCCATTTCACCGGCGGGAGCCTCCCGGGAACGGTGTATGTCGCGTCCGGGCCCGACGAGCTGTCGCTCGACGCATACCGGCTGAGCGGCAGCCTGACCAAGGCCAAGCGGATCACCTACAGCCCGATCGGCCTCGGCCTCGACGGGCTGGCCGCGAACCGCGGCAACGTGGTCGTCGATCGTTTGTGCTGCGGAGGCCTCGAGTTCCTGGAGAAGCTGAACCCGAGCCTCCAGGGCGGCCTGCCCGGGAGCTTCCTGGCCAACGGAACCGACCCGGCGTTGTCAGCCGGCGGACACCTGGCTCGCGCGGTGAGCGGCTACCAAGGCTGCCGGTGCGACGCGCTCGTGGTTCGATCGAACCTGCAGGGAGCCGACCAGGTCGCCTACCGCGTGCCTCACCCCGGAACGATCGTCACCATCGCCTGGAGCCCCGCCGGGCGGCTGGCTGCGCTCGTCGGCACGATGGGCAAGGCCGGGGCGATCAACCACCCCCAAATCCTGGTCGATCCAGGGACCGCGCACCAGCGCCGAATCGATACCGGGTCATCGATCGTGCTCACTAGCGGCGTCTGGTTCGGTCCGCGCGACGAGCTGAGCTATCAGACCAACGGGCGGGTGGTGATTCAGTCCGCCTCCGGTCAGTCGCGGTCCTTCCTGCTGAATTCCTGGAACGCCACCTGCTGGCTACCCGACGACAAGATCTTCACCGTCTCGTTCCTGAACGGCGCGGTCGGCACACTCGACCCGAGCACCGGCGCGATCACCACCGTCGGTCACTTCGGGCACTCGGACCTGTTCGTTCTCGACTGCCCCGCCGCGGGTTAGCGCTCAGCCCGTGGGCTGGAGGGAGAGCAGCTGCGTCCCCGAGACCGCCCACGCGCTCCCGGTCGCGTCGCCGCCTCCGGCGATCAGCCCGACCGTCCCGCTGATCGAGAGCGGCACGCGCCCGCGGCTGGTTGGCCTGCTCGTTGATCACGGAGATGGTGTCATCGCCGGTGTTGGCCACCCACACATAGTTGCCGGATACGGCCACCCGGGTGGGATCGCGCCCAACCGGTAGCGCGGGACCCTCCGCCGAGCCGTTGGAGGGATCGAGCCGCCACACGCGCGCGGCGTCGTAATCGGTCACCCACAGCGCGCCGAGCGAATCGAGCGCCATCCCGATGGGAAGCGCCGCCGGAATCCGATGCTGGGCGATCCGGCGAAGGCTTGGGTCGAAGCGCTCGAGCCGGGGCGGAAACACCACCATCGACAGCAACGACCCGTTGTAGGCGATCAGCGCGGTGGCGCTGCCGCCGGGCACGACGGGCCGGCCGATGCACGCGATCGCTCCGCGCATCGACGCGGAGGAGCTGGGCCGGGTTTCCCTGCTCGGCCACGACTTCGTTGCCGACCACGGCGAGCAGGTCGGGCACGAGCGGAAGGCGAATCCCGCTGCCGAGCGCCTTCTGGCTGCCGAGCGATACCGGGACGAGTCGCCGGTCGACCAGCCCGACCCAGAGCAGCTTGCGCGCGGGGTCGAGCACGACACTCCGCGGCTTGCCCGGCAGGCTGATCCGCGTGACCGAGCCGCCCAGGTTGACGACGTCGACGTACTGGCCGAACTGATCGAGCACGTAGGCGCCGCTCGAGTCCGCGGTCAGGTCGACCGGCTGAGCGCCGGAGCCGAGCTGCGTGCGCGTGATCGTGGCCGGCGCCGGCGCGCGGTGGGGAGCGGTGGAGCCGCCGCTGGTCGCGATGATCGCCGCCGCGGCCGCTCCACCGGCTATCACCAGGAGGGCGAGCGCCGCCACCCACCGGCGCCGGCGCGGCGATGCCGTGGCGGCGCCCCGCCACCGGAGCCGGGCGCGGGACGGGGGGCGCACCTCATCGCGAGCCGGCGGCGCGTGTGGCGGTGCTTGGGGCGGAGTCTCGGGCACCGCCGCCGTGGCCGCGCCGCGCCCGGCCATCAGCGCGTCGGACAGCGCCTGGAGGAGTCGTTCGGCGCTCGGGTAGCGAGCCTCGGGATCCTTGGCCAGCCCACGCGCCAGCACGGCGTCGACCGCGCGCGGGAGCGCCGGGCGGCGCTCGCACGCGGACGGCGGCGGCTCATTCCCGTGCGCCCACATCGTCGCCCAGGCCGTGTCGCGGTGAAACGGGGGCGCCCCGGTCAGGGCCTCGAACACCACACAGGCGAGGCCGTAGCGATCGGAGCGCGCGTCCGGCGCTTCGCCCCGGAGGGTCTCGGGCGCGACGTAGTCGATCGTCCCCAGCCACTGGCCGGTGGCCGTCGCCTCCATCTGGCGGCCGGCCCCGAAGTCGCTCAGATAGGCGCGCTCTTCGGTGGCGCGGGGTTCGATCAGCACGTTCGCCGGCTTCAGGTCGCCGTGCACGAGGCCGTGGGCATGGACGGCGTCGAGCGCGCCCGCGATCTGGGCGAGCAGGCGCTCGGCGCGGACCGGGTCGAGACCGCCGGTCTGGGCGATCTCGCGCGACATGTCCTCGCCCTCGACCCAGCGCATGCTGAGAAACAGCTCTCCCTCGGCCTCGTCGGCCTCGTAGACGGGGATCACATTGGGGTGATCGACGGCGGCCATCAGCCGCGCTTCGCGCTGGAAGCGCCCGCGAAAGGCGGGATTCGCGGCCAGGTCGGGTGCGATGACCTTGAGCGCGACCGTTCGCTCCAGCCGCACCTGGGTCGCCCGGTAGACGACGCCCATGCCTCCCCGGCCCGCGACCTCGTCCAGGCGATAGCCGCCGAGCTCGTCGCCGAGCCTGAGTGAGGACATCAGTCTTCGAGCTCTCGCCGCGTGACCAGCCCGGTGCGGAGCGCCACCTCGGCGAGGCGTGCGCGCTTGTGCGTCTGACGCTCCTCGTCGACGCCGAGCGTCTCGAACAGCGTGCTGAGGTGGGCCTTGACCCGGTCCACGCTGAGGAACACCTCCGCGGCGATCTCGCGGTTCGAGGCCGGCGTGACGAACGGACTCCCCTCGCGGTAGGGGCGGCAGAGAGCGACGAGAATGCGCCGCTGCGTGTCCGAGAGCTGGGGCGGAGCGCCGGCGGTCACGGCGCGCGTCGGCCGTACCGCCGAATCCGAGGGCGAGCGGAACAGGAGATAGGTGCCGCCGAGGCGCAGCACGTCGCCGTCGCGCAGCACCCGCTGCCCGGTCACCCGCTCCTCGTTGACGAAGGTGCCGTTGCGCGACAGGCCGTGGTCGGCCACGGTCCAGACGTCGCCGACGTTCTCGAGCTCCGCGTGCAGGCGTGAGACGCGGTCGTCGTCGCCCAGGCACAGCTCGCACATCGGATCGCGGCCCACGCGCAGGGGCGTCGTCGCCGCGTCGAGCGTGACGATCCGCTGTTCGTCTCCGGCGTCGCGGTAGACCAGGAACGGGAGCTGCCCGCGCTCGGCGGCGATCTGCTCCTTGAGCTCCGACGGAGAAGCGCGATGCGAGGAGAACGGGTGCGACGCCATACGCACATTGTGAGACACGCGCGACACCTGGGGGGGCAGACGGCAACACCCCTGGGGTGGTGCGGCGAGACCCGAGGCCCCTACCGGCGGGCCCCGGCGCGAGCGAGCCTGTAGCCATGCCCTCCCGGTACTCCGTAAACCGATACCGACCCTCCGCGGCGCGCCGGGGGGGCGCCCATCTTCCCTCACCGTCTGCAAGGAGCAAGCTCGTGAGCACCGCACCTTCCCCGACCAAGAAATTCTCGCTCCGGTTCAGCGCGGCGATCATCGCCGCGAGCGCCGCGCTGCTGGCCACCGGCTGCGGGACCGCCACCCGCGTCGCCGGACACGTTCATCGCGCCAGCGCCGCCCATTTCACCACGGTCCATACCGCACAGCAGGTGGCGCAGCACTTCTACGCCGCCACCGGCGACACGCTGACGGTCACCTCCAACCCGGTCACGTTCGACACGCTGTCCACGTCGGCGACCGCCAACCAGGAGGCGTACAACCGCTACGGCGTGTTCAGCGTCTACGTCCTGCACAACCCCAAGGACCTGAGTGTGTTCACGCGCCAGGATGGTCACGCGCTGATGCCGGACGGACAGGGCATCTACTGGCCCACGACGCCGGACAGCAGCGGCTATTGGAACCCGGTCAAGGTCTACGGCAACATCGTGTTGAGCTGGACCACCCAGTCCCGGTCGACCAACGGCCAGTTCCGCCTGCTCGACGCCATCCTCTCTACGGTCGGCCAGAGCGCGAGCGCGGTGAACGCCAAGCTTCCGCCGAGCGAGCTGTCCTGCCAGGCGCGCGGCATCACCCCCACGAGTCAGCGTGAAGGGACCTGCACCGAGAACGGGGCGAGCGTGAGCGTGGTCAACTCGGCCGACGTCCTGCACACTCCGGGTTACGACGTGCAGGTGCTGAAGGACCAGGTCGGCGGATACGTCCCGTCGGAGTTCACGTTCGGGCAGCCGCTGATCGCCAAGGGCGCTTTCCTGGCCGTCGCCATTCGGGTCACCAACCGCGAGAACGCTCCGCTCGACGATGTGGACGAGGCCGATCTGAAGGTCGGCGGGCGCTACTACTCGCAGGACGATGAGGCGACGATCGACCTCTCACCCATGGATACGTTCCCGCTTCAGCCGGGCGAGCAGGGTCCCACCGTGCTGGTCTTCGATGTGCCTCCGAGCGCGGCGACGAGCGCGCTGAGTCAGGGCGAGCTGGTGTTCCCCGAGGATTCCGACTCGGAGGTCCAGGACGCCACGAAGCTCGGCGCCGTCCGCCTCGCCGGCTCGCCCGGGGACAGCCGCCATGGGACTCCGGCGCTCCACATCACGCCCGCCTGACCCCCGGCGCCGTCAACTTGGGGGCAGGGCCCGGAGCAGGGAGCCCGCCGCGACTCTGGAGTCGCGGCGGGCTCCGGGCGTTTCAGGGGTCGCGTCGATCGCCGCGCTGAGCGCGCGCTCCGGTAGCGTCCGGGCCGTGATCGACGGCTACGTGGCGCCGGGGTTCGAGCCGGTCAGGGAGGTGTTCCAGGCGAACTTCCGCCACCGCGGGGAAATCGGCGCGGCGTGCGCCGCCTACCAGGGTGGTGAGCTGGTTGTCGACCTGTGGGGCGGCCACCGCGATCACGCGCGCCGGCACCCGTGGGAGCGGGACACGGTGGTGATGGTCTACTCGACGTCGAAGGGCCTGGCGGCGATGACGCTCGCCCTCGCGCACTCCCGTGGCCTGCTCGACTATGACGCCACCGTCGCGAGCTACTGGCCGGAGTTCGCCGCGGCCGGGAAGGAGGCGATCACCGTTCGCCAGCTGTTGTCCCATCAGGCCGGCCTGTGCGCGATCGACGAGCCGCTGAGTGCGGCCACGATCGGCGACGCTGAGCTGATGGCCGCGCTGCTCGCGCGGCAGCGACCGGCGTGGGAGCCGGGTACGCGCCAGGGTTACCACGCGCTCAGCCTCGGGTGGTACGAGAGCGAGCTGATCCGGCGCCTTGACCCGGACCACCGCTCGCTCGGGCGGTTCTTCGCCGAGGAGATAGCCGCGCCGCTCGAGCTCGAGTTCTACTTCGGCCTCCCGCCCAACGTCTCCGGCGATCGCGTCGCGACGATCAAGGGGGCCGGCGTCGCCGGCGCGGTGCTTCACCCGCGCGGAATGCCGGCGGCGATGCTCGCCGCCTTCCTGCGGCCCGTCCTCGCTGACCTCCCGCGTGTTCGGGAATCCGCGGCTGCGCACGACCGCGGCGCTCGACGCGCCCGAGTACCGGGCGCTCGAGATCCCGGCCGGCGGAGGCATCGGCCAGGTCAGGAGCGTCGCCCGGGCCTACGGCGAGCTCGCCGCCGGCGGTGGCGGGCTCGGCCTTTCCGCGCGGACGGTCTCGGAGCTGAGCGCCCCGCCCGTCCCCCCGAGCGAGTCCACCCGCGACCTCGTGCTCATGACCGACGCGTCGTTCTCGCTCGGCTTCGCGCGGCCCAGCCACAGCTTCCGCTTCGGCTCGAGCGGGCGCGCGCTCGGCCATCCGGGCGCCGGCGGCTCGTTCGCGTTCGCGGATCCGGACCTGGGGCTCGGCTTCGCCTACGCCCCGAACCGACTCGGCTTCCACCTGCGCGACGACCCGCGGGAGAAGGCCCTGCGCGACGCTCTCTACGCCTGCGTCCGCCGGAGCACTCCCGCGGCGGCGTGAGCGACGGGCGTGCCGGCTCGCCAGTACGTATTCGGCTACGGCTCACTGCTCGAGCGTGCCTCCGATGGCCGACCGCGTGTGTGCGAGCTCGGCGGCTATCGGCGGACGTGGAACGTGGCGATGGACAACAGCCGGACGATCCCCGGGTACAAGCACTACGTCGATGGCGCCACGGGAGAGCGGCGACCCTGGTTCGTCACGTTCCTCAACCTGGTGCGCGACGAGCAGGCGCGCGTGAACGGACTGCTGTTCGCGGTCGACGCCTCACTGCTCGAGCAGCTGGATCGCCGCGAGCGCAACTACGAGCGGGTCGACGTGTCGGGCGCGATGCTCGAGTCGGTTGACGGCCAGGTCTGGGCGTACGTCGGCCTGCAAGACGCGCTGCGGCGGTTCGAGCTCGGCCGGCGCACTGCTCGGGCGGTCATCAGCCGCGAGTACCACGAACGAGTGTGCGGCGACTTCGCGGGAGCGGGAGCTCTGCAGCGCTTCGAGGAGCTCACGGATCCACCCTCGTGCCCGATCCTCGACCTGCGGCGCATCGACCATCCCGCGCCCGCCGCCAGTCGATGCTGATCGCGGTCACGAACCACGCCGCCGAGCGCTTTCGCCAGCGCGTCCGGGGCACGCTCGACGAGAAGGCCGAGATACGCGCCGCGGTGGCAGAGGCGTGGGCGGATGGTCGCGTCGAGAGCGGCCCGCGCGGAGAGGTGCTCGTCCGCGACGCCCGCCGGCGCAACCTCATCTACGTCTGCCGGCGCGACGAGCACGAGCTGATCGTGGTGACGCTGTGGGAGGAGGGCGAGGATCAGGCCGTGCCGCGCCGCTTCACCGACGCGCTGCGCCGGGACGATCATCGCGTGAGCTGACGCGGCGTCACCGGGGCGATGGAAGGTAGCGAGGCGACGCGACGTTAATTCGTCGGAGGTAGGCCTCCCCAGGGACGGTGGAGAACATGGCAAACACGCAGACTCGCCGCGCCGGCGCAGGCGCGGCCACCGCCGAGCGACCCCCTCGCTACGGACGATTCGAACCGCGCCGGCCACCGCCGCCGGCTCCACGCGCCCGTCACGCTCAGGCCGTGCTTCGCTTCGCCGCCGGAGGAGCGCTGATGATCGCGCTCGCGGCCGCCCTGTTCACCGTCCAGGGATTGAGTCAGCTCTCACGCTCGCGATCGCGTATCGCCACGCTCCAAACGGACGTCAACAGCCTGCAGCAGCGAGTTCGTAGCGACGAGCACGCGGCCGCACTCGATCGGCGCCATATGAATAGCGTGACCGCCCAGACCGCGGGTGCGCAACGGGCGGTTCAACGTGTCAATTGGGAGGTGGCGAGCCTGCCGACGGAGGCGGAGGTCGCGCACCTTCGTGGTGGGCTGGCGGTTTATGCCGCGTGCATCCCCCAGCTCCAGCGGGAGATCAGCCGCCTGGGGATCGCCTGGAAGATCGACCCGCGCAAGCCGGCGAAGGATTACTTCAAGGCGTTCACCGCCGCGCCCATATCGCGGCCGTGCTCGGCCGCCCTCACCGGGCACTAGCTAGACACACGCTACGGCAGACCGAACGGGCGCGGAGGTATTACCCGGTCGTGGGGAGCTTCCGGCTTCCGGGCGCCCGGAGACCGTCGAGGATGATCTCGACCAGTCGCGGCCACCGGCCGACGCTGGCGCGCGGCTCGGCGTAGGTCGCGCTTCCGAGTCCGCACGCGATCATCGGGATGTCCTCCCATTCGAGGTCAGCGCGCAACTGGCCCGAACGCTGAGCCCGCCGAACGAGCTGGTCTGCCAGCTCGGGCAGGCCGGCCGCCTGTGCCGCTGCGTCCATCAGAAGCGGCCGCGAGCCCATCACCTCGCAGAGCGCGCGGTCGTCGGCCTGAATCTGGGCAGCGAAGCGGATGAAGTCCGCCAGCCCCTCCCACGCGTCCCCTGCCTCGAGACTCTCCCGGGCCTTCTCTGCGAACCGCTCGAAGCGCTCGGAGACCAGCGCTGCAATCAGCTCGTCCTTGGTCGGGAAGTGCCGGTAGACGGTTCCGACTCCGACGTTCGCCGCCTTCGCCACGTCGGGCACCTGCGTGTCGAGGCCCCGGTCCGCAAACAGCCTCTTCGCCGCGACGATCACGGCCTCGCGGTTGCGGCGGGCATCGGCCCGGGAGGGCCTGGCGGCCACTGGCGCTAGGGCGGGCGGGTGCGGCTCGCCGGCGCCCGCCGCGGGCTCGTCGCGCGGGGCGGTTCCGGCTTCTTTTCCTGCGGCGGTGCTCATACGGTCGGCTTCGTCATGTCTGGATTCTCTCGAAATGCCCGCCTGCGTGGGTTGCAAACGGAATCGTCATTCCGCTATTGTATCCGGAAACGGACGTCCAGTTCCGAATATGTTAAGAACTTGTGTCTCATCGGGGACCCCTGATTCGTCTTAACGGTGAAAGCAGGGCACCGACCGGAGAGCAAAGGAGCAACGCGATGGCAAGCACACTGGAATATCGGGAGCGCCGATGGACCGCTCTGATCCTGCTCTGCGTGGCGCAGTTCGTGGTCGTCCTCGACGCGTCCATCGTCAATGTCGCTCTCCCGAGCATCGGCAGGGGGCTTCACTTCTCCGAGCAGAACCTTCCGTGGATCGTCAACGCGTACGTGATCGCGTTCGGCGGCTTCCTCCTGCTCGGTGGGCGCGCGGCCGATCTGATCGGGCGGCGTCGCGTCTTCATGGTGGGCCTGCTCGTGGTGGCGGTGGCCTCGCTACTCGCCGGCTTCGCGGCCACGCAGGGCCAGCTGATCGCAGCTCGGGCGGCTCAGGGTCTGGGCGCCGCGATCATCTCCCCGGCCGCCCTCTCGATCGTCACCACCCTCTTCAGCGACGGCGCGGAGCGCAACAAGGCCCTCTCCGCCTGGGGCGCGGTGGCCGGTTCGGCAGGCGCCGCCGGTGTGCTCCTCGGAGGCATCCTGACCGCCGGCCTCGGCTGGGAATGGGTGCTCTGGGTCAACGTGCCCGTGTCGTTGATCGCGCTCGCGCTGACACCTCGCCTGCTCCCTGAGAGCCGCTCTTCGTCCACGAGCCGCCACTTGGACGGCGCCGGGGCTGTCACGGTCACCGCCGGCTTGTCGGTCCTGGCCTACGCCCTGCTCGACGCCAGCAGCGCCGGCTGGGGCTCGACCAAGATCGTGAGCCTGCTCGCGCTCGCAGTAGTCCTGCTCGGGGCGTTCGTGGTGACCGAGCTGCGGTCGGCGGCTCCGCTCGTTCCCTTCCGGATCTTCCGCATCCGGACGCTGACCGGCGCGAACGTGGTCGGGATCCTGCTCGGCGCCTCGCTGTTCTCGATGTTCTTCTTCGTCACGCTGTACATGCAGCAGGTGCTCGGCTACAGCCCGATCCACGCCGGCCTCTCGTATCTGCCTCTGGCCGTGACCATCATCGTCGCGGCCGGACTGGGGGGACAGCTCGTGACCCGCTTCGGCTTCAAGACGATCCTCGCGGCCGGGATGCTGTTGATCGCGCTCGGACTCGCCTGGTTCAGCCGCGTCTCCGTCGGCGGCGGCTTCCTGACCGACATCCTCGGGCCATCACTGCTCGCCGCGGCGGGGCTCGGCTTCGGCTTCGTCACCTCGACGATCGCCGCTGTCTCCGGAGTTCGCGAGCACGAACAGGGTCTGGCCAGCGGATTGATCAACACCTCGCAGCAGATCGGTGGCGCGCTCGGGCTGGCGGTGCTCTCGACGATCGCCACCACGCGGACACATCACGCGATGGCCAGCGGCGTGTCCAACCTGCCGCATGCGCTGACCGCAGGCTTCCAGAGCGCATTTCTCGGAGGTGCGGTGATCGCGGGGCTCGGCTTCGTCGCCGCGCTCACCCTGATCCGCACGCGTGACAGCCGCAAGCACGTCGAGATGGCGCAGGCGGGTGCCGCCGCGGCCCGGGCCTAGCGCCTCGGCCGCGGTCTTGGCGCCTGGTCACATCTGCTGCATACGTTCGCGCGCCACGCCGCGGATCCGGCCGCCCAGCGGCGGGTACTCGGCGATCAGGACGCCGAGCGCAGCCGGGCCGAGGACGAGCAGGCGCAGGTCGGACGCTGCGGTCACGGTCGCCGTGCGGACATAGCCGAACCCGGATCCCCAGTCGAGCGCCGCCACCTCGCCGAAGAAGTCGCCCTCCGACAGGTGACGGACGTGTTCGTTCTCGATGAAGACCTGGGCGGAGCCTTCGACGATCACATAGAAGTCACGGGCACCCTGCCAGCGCTCGATGATGGTCTCGCCCGCGGACGCGCGCAGCTCGCTGCTCCAGGACGCCACGCGCGCCAGGTGTTGCGGCGGCAGGTTCGCGAACAGCGGCAGCGCGGCCAGCTCGTCGAGCTCGAACGCGGCGTCTCCGGTCCAGCTGTCCGCCACGGACGGCGGTGCGATGCGTCGAGCGACAGCGCCGATACTGGCGTGCGCGCACGAGCGAGAGGAGCGTGAGCTTGGTCGAGCACGGCTCGATCAGGGCGCGATGAGCGGGCGAACCGCTTCTGCTGCGATCAGGTCCTCGGCGAGCTTGGTGGCCTGTTCGCCGAGCCGGTTGACTGACGCACGAGGGTGGCCTCGATCAGCGCTACCTTGGTCGGGAAATGCCGAAACACGGTCGCGATGCCGCGCCTGCCCAGCGTGGTCGATGAGACCAGGCCCAGGCCGCTCTGCTCGAAACTGTCGCGACCAGTCGCCGCGTTGAGCCGAGCCCGCTGCCATCCTCGTCGGCGCTAGCTCCACAGCGTCGCCGGAGGCAGACGATCCAGCTGCGCGGGCGAGATCAGCTCGAGGGGCTCGTGGGTGATCAACTCCTGGGCCACCGACGGCCAAGTCGAGCGCTTGTCGAGGCGGCTCTGAACGCGTCGAGGACATCCGAAGTAGCCGAGCGAGAGCCAGAGCTTCAGCGCCCTGCGAGCCACCGCGTCACTGGAGGCCGAGATCGGAGAAGTTCACCTCGGCGTCATGCGCGGTCGAGTCCTTGAGGTAATCCGGATGAACCTCGAACGCGCTTTGCAGCTGATCCCCGCGCCGTACCAGGACGCATCCGCACTCGAACGGCTGGTAGAGCCATTTGTGCGGATCGAGCGTCACCGAGTCCGCAAGCTCGATGCCGCGCAGCCAGTCGCGTCCGCGGTCGGTGAGCGCGGCGAAGCCGCCGTAGGCCGCATCCACGTGAAGCCAGGCCCCGGCCTCGCGGCACAGCTCGGCGATCTTCGGCAGCCGGTCGATCGCGCCGGTGTTCGTCGAACCGCCGGAGGCGACGACGAGAAACGGCTGCAAGCCCGCTCGCGTGTCCGCGGCCATCGCTCCCACCAGCGCGTCGAGCCGCATCCGGTAGCTCCGATCGCTCGGCAGCACACGCAGCTGGTCAGGGCGCATTCCGAATGTGCGTGCGGCGCGGGCGATCGACGAGTGCGCCTGATCGGACACGTACACGACCCCGTCCTCGGCTCGGTCCGCCATGGCCGCTCGTGCGCACGCGAGCGCCGTCATGTTCGCCGCCGATCCCCCGCTCACCAGCACCCCGGCCGCATCGCTCGGGTAGCCGATCCACTCCTTGAACCGGTCGAGCACCAGGAGCTCGAGCCGGCTCGGCCCAGCGGCCTCCATCCAGGAGCCGGCGTAGATGTTCAGCGCGCTCGCGATGAAGTCTCCGAGCGCGCCCGGGAAGGTTCCGGCGGCCGGGATGAACGCGAAGTAACCGGGATGTTCGCACCGGCTCATGAACGGCAGGACGTCGCGCTCCAGCTCGTCCAGGAGCGACTCGAAGTCGCGAGGGCCGTTCGGACCCGTCGGCACCCTGGCGTTCATCTCCGCCGGGGAGGCTCGGCGCAGCGCCGGACCCGCGGGGACCGCGGCGAGCTGCTCGACCAGCATGTCGACCGTCCGGTAGCCGAGCCGGCGCATCGTCTCCGTGTCGAGGCTGAGCGGATCGCGCCGGTCAGCCAACGCTGTACCTCGTCGACCGCGTCGGTGATTGAGAGGTTGATAGAGCTCCGCCAGGGAGATGGCGGACTCCGGTGCGCCCCCGGTCCTCCATTTGCGGCGAGTCTAACGGCCGGGGGCTCGTCTTTCACGGAATTCGCAACCGGTTAGCACCGTCGGCGCGGCCCGGTACGGTTCGCGCCTACGTGCCCGCCGCCACCGTCTTCGACTGGCTCTTCCACGCCCTGACTTTCACATGGCACAACTCCAGTGCCTACAACTTCGTCAGCGGCCCGCTCGCTGACATCACTCTGTTCGGTGGCCTCTACGCGCTCTACCGCCACCACAACTGCCACGTGAAGGGTTGCTGGCGTATCGCTCGACGCGCCGTCGATGGAACCACCTACGTCGTCTGCCACCGCCACCATCCGGGCGAGAAGCCGACTGCCGAGCAGGTTCACGCTGAGCACCTCGCCTACCACCGGCGCCAGGAGGCGTCGAGCGCGGGCCCGACGCAGCCGGTGCGTTAGACGTCACGCGCGTGCGCCTGCTCGTACTGGTCGTGGCGACGGATCCACGATTGGTAGACAGGCTCGGCCTCGTTACGTCCGAGCGGTGCACGATCAAGGATGCCGTAGTACGTCATCACCACTTCGAGCCCCCGAGCCGTGCTCGCGTATGTCAGGTAGACGTTTTCGTCCGAGCGGGCGAACACGGTCAGGCCGGGCCTCTCCGTGAGATAGCCGACAAGGTCGGTACCGCAATCGGATGCGAACTTCGAGACGAACGGCGGGACCTGGTCGGCCCGCTCGCCGACCTCCTCGCGGGTGGGCGCAGACTGGAAGTCCGAATTGAACTCACTGTCGTCACTGGAGACCCAGTTGAAGCGCCACGCCATCCGGTCGCGGTAGGCCAGGAGCTTCTCGATCGGGGCCCGGGACATGCAGATCATGGTCACGTCGCGGGCCTCGAGGTGGTCGATCACTCCGTCGAAGCTGTCCGCGATCGAGGAGCAGACCGGACATCCTGCCTCCCAATCGGCCCCGAACATGAAGTGGTAGATCACGAGCTGTGAGCGGCCGTCGAATAGGTCGGTCAGGGTCCTCGGTCCGTCCGCCGTCTGGAACGTGTAATCCTGCTCGACCCGCACCCAGGGCAGCTCCCGGCGCCGCCGGGCGAGGTCATCGCTCATCCGCGTGAGCTCCTTCTCCCGCTCGAGCAGCTCCGCGCGGGCGGCGTCCCATTCCTCGAGCGTTCCGACTCTGTGCTCCGGCATGCTGGTTCCTCTCCTCGGCGCAATCGTCGCCATATAGTTAGCACAATGGCTAACGATACTTTCAGCGCGCTCGCTCATCCACTTCGGCGCGAAATCGTCGAGCGCCTCAGCCGTGGGCCGGCGACCGTCGGCGAGGTCACCCGCGACTTCGCGGTTTCCAAGCCGACGATCTCACGGCACCTGCGGATGCTCGAGGAGGCGGGCGTCGTCTCGCGCGTGGTCGACGGACGCCACCATCGGCTCGCGCTGCGTTCCGAGACCCTCGCCGATGCCGAGAAGTGGATCGAGCGGCAGCGGGCCCGCTGGGAGCGCATGTTCGACGCCGTCCAGGAGTACCTCGAGGAAGAGCAGGATCGGCGGTGAGCGTGGAGCCCGGCCACGTGCTTCGAATCGAGCGCACCTTCAGTGCGCCGGCCGAGGACGTCTTCGACGCCTGGACGAACGCGGAGGTGATGCGACGCTGGTTTCACCGCGAGCCCGACTGGAGCACGCCGGTAGCCGAGGTCGATCTCCGCGTCGGCGGAAAGGTCCGGATCGTGATGCGCCGGCCCGACGGCAGCGAAGCCGGCGCGGCAGGCGAGTTCAGGGTGATCGACCGGCCTCACCGACTCGTGATGACGTGGACCTTCGACGGGGCCCCGTCCAACGAGCAACTGATCGAGCTCACCTTCGCAGAGTCCGGTGGCGCGACGACGGTGGTGATGGTCAACAGCGGTATCTCCACCGCCGAGCGTCGCGAGACGCAGGACTGGGGCTGGCGCGGATGTCTCCGGGAGCTCGAGCGGCTCGTGGCCGGCTGACGCGCAAAGTCCGCGTCGGCCGTCCCGGTCGGACGCGATCAGCAGCCACCCATGATACGCGGCTTGTACGAGATTTAGCCACGGTTCGCTAGGTACCACGCGCCTTTGGCCGATCTGGCGCGAACCACGCGCGCAGGGGATCGAACGACCGTCCACCCGCCGGCGCGAGCGTGGGGAGAAAGGTGAACGTTGGTCCACGGCAGTCTCCACCAAAGTTCCACCCGAGGCTGTAAGCGTGGGATTTCGGGAAACCGGTAAATCAGAAGCCGCTGTTTCAGAGATGGCAGTCCGCGGGAGAGTGGCGCCGACAGAAGGCGCCTGGACTACTGCCACGAGTCACAGGTCGCCACGATCCGCGCCGGGCCTCCTTGAATAAACCTGCCTTTGGCCGTGACCGGGATGCTGAGGGCTACCCAACTCCATGCGGGTCAATCGACCGCGCCCTTATCTGTAGAAAGGTCTTGCGATGTTCTCAATGTCCCGATCTCGATCGCTCGCTTTGGCCCTGGCAATGCTCTTGCTTGCCGTGCCCGCCTTGGCCAGCGCCGCCTCGAGCAGCGGAAATGTGACGCTGCACGCCCACTCCGGTGATGGCGCCAAGCTGACGCTGCCCAAGAAGCTCCAGACCGCCTTCAAGCGTGAGCATGTAACCCTGCGCGCGCAGGGAGCCACGAAGCGTAAGCAGGCTGCGTACTCCTTGCCTGACAACGGCGGGACCTGGAACTTCACCAGTGCCACCGGCACTGTCAACTTCAACGGCAAACTGCTCGTCCACGTCGGGAAGCGCTCCATACAGCTACGTGCCCTGAAGTTCACCCGGCCCAAGAAGGGCAACGGAAGCGTCAAGGCGCTGGTGGCGGGCAAGTCGATGCAGCTGTTCGTGATCAAGGGTCGCGCCAAGGTGAAGCACAGTGGCACGCATGAGACTTTGACTGGGCTCACCGCGTCACTGACCAAAGCCGGCGCCGCCAAGATCAACAAGGCACTCCATCGCACCGTCGTCCGGCCCGGCGAGTCGCTCGGCGCGTTCACCATCACGGTGACGAACAACGGCGCCACCGCGCCGACCAGCGGCGTGGGCATCTCGTTCACGCGCGCGTTCGCGACTGCCACCCAGGGCGCCGGGATCACGGTGAACCCACTCCCACCGGGCACCAACGGGCTCCCCGGGCCGGCCGGCGCGACCGGGATCCCGGGCGCAGACGGAACCTCCATCTCGCTGCCGCTCGCAGGATCATCGGCCGGGGGCAGCTTCGACAAGGGCACACTGACCGGGACCGTCCCCCTCGCCGGCGGGCTGCAGCTCGACAACGGAGCGGCGTCCGCCACGTTGACCAACCCCCAGTTGACGCTGGGCACCGGCACCGAAGGCTCCAGCCTGAGCTTCCAGGTGAACGGCGGGCCCGAGCTGAAGCTGTTCGACCTCGACACCTCGCAGCTCGAGCAGGCGGCCACCCCCGACGGATCCCTCGATCTGAAGGGTCTCCTGGCCACCCTGTCGACCGAGGGCGCGAGTTCGCTCAACCAGGCACTCGGCACGCAGACGTTCACGACAGCCGAGCCCGTCGGCGGTCTCACGCTGATCGTCCCCTCCACTCCGTCCAGTTAGCTCCAGACGGTCCACAGCGACGACCCCGGGGCCGGCCCTTCCGGCCCCGGGGTTCGTTGTTGCTCGGCGTCCGTTGCGGGAGCGGCAGCAGGGCGCGACATAGGATGGCCGTATGGACGTGGGCGAACTCGTTCAGATCACCGAGCGCGCGCTCTTCGACGCCGAGCAGGCGTATCGGATCGATCCATCAGAGGCCAACCAACGGCGGATGATGAAGGCGTGGGCTGCGGTCCGGGACGCGCGCGCCCTACAGCGCGAGCAGCAGACCGATGCGACAACGCCTCCCGCGCCGCCAGAACAACACCGGTAGGCGTCTCCGCGGAGACGCGCAAGCCAGTGGGGGCGCTTCTCTTGTTTGAGTGGCTCATCGAAGCGGCGGTGTGATGGTGACGCTGGCGCAGCAGAGGTAGATCATTGCGATGAGCGCGTCGGGTGAGTGGAATCCATAGCTGCGGTGAGAGAGCATTCGGACCTTGTTGTGTAGGCCCTCCAGGCGGGCGTTGGTTAGGCGGAGTCGGATCGCGGCGAGGATCCCTGCGCGGTAGCGGCGCAGGGTGCGGGCGAGTCGGACGAAGGGTTTGAGTTTGGAGCGTTGCGCCCACGCGAGCCACGCCGTGAGGTGGGCGGGCGCCTGCGCCGGATCCTCTAGGTGGTAGAGAGCGCGCAGCTGCTCCTTGAGCAGGTAGGCGCGGTAGAGCCGCTTGTTGGTGTGCTGGATCTGGGCGAGCGCGAGCCGCTGGCGGTCGGTGAGCTTCTCGGGGGCTTTGAGCAGCGCCCAGCGGGTGTGCTTGATCCACATCCCGCCTGGGGTCACTGACGGGCCCTTGCTCTTCCACTCGTGCATCCGGATCTGATCGACCGCGGCGCCCGCGAGCGCGACGACGTGGAAGGGGTCGAACGCAATCTCGGCATCGGGCAACCAGGTGCGGATCGCGCCGGCGTAGGGCTCGGACATGTCGATCGACACCGCCCGGATCGAGTTCTTGCGGTCGCCGAGCAGCTCGAAGAACTCCCGCAACGTCGCGCCGGTGCGGCCTGGCGCGCTCCACACGATCCGACCGCTTGCGTGGTCGGCCACGTTGGTGAGAAATCGCCGGCCGTGCCGGTGGGAGATCTCATCGACCCCGATCTGAACCATGCCGTCTAGACGACGCTCATCGAGGTGATCGGCCACCACCCGCTCGATAATCCGCCCGACGGTGTCCCAGGCAACGCGCACCAGAGCCTGGACCTGGCTCTTGGCCATCCGCTGGGCGCAGAAGGCAACCAGGTCCTCGAACTCGCGTGTATGCCGGGCGCCACGGCGCGCCCAAGGCACCGCCTCCACCCGAACGCCGCAATTCGCGGCAGTCAACGCGCCGCAGCTCGAACTCCACAAAGCAGCGATGGCCGCCGAGATCGAGGTGGCGCCAGCGACGCACCTGGCGATCGTGCATCCCGCGATAGGCCTGGCCACACACCGAGCAGGCGATTCGGCGTCGACGCAGCCAGACCCGGACAATCACCCCCTCGCCCGTCAGTCTGACCCCGGTCACGCTGGCACCCCGAAGCGCCAGCAGCGTGTTCAATGCCGTGGTGACGCGCACGCCGTCCCTCCTCTGAAGAGCAGCTGTTCTCGACAACCAGCAGCCTTCACCAAGGGCCGGCGGCGCGTCTCTGCGCTCCGCGCAACCAGCGAACAGAACCTCACCCGCAGCGAATGCCCGCCTCAGCAGGCGAAACGACCGCCCACCGTCAGCTCCCGCTCCCACTCAAACACGAGAAGGCCCCGCCAGTGGTTGCTCGTTTGCCCGGCGCTGCCGTTGGGCGCGCCGCGCGCCCGAGATACGTGAACTTGGCCGGTAACAATGGCTCGGTGCCGGACCTATAGCGGTGATGAGAGACATCGATGACGACGATCGCGAGGAACGCTTCGTGCGGCTCTATCGCGATCTTCAACCGAAGATCGCGGCGTATGTCCGCCGCAGGCTCCCCGAGTCTGACGCGGCCGACGCGCTCGCCGACACGTTTCTGACCGCGTGGCGCACGCTGGAGAGTGTCCCCGAGGACCCGTTGCCGTGGCTGTATCGGATCGCTGCAAACTCGGTGGCCAATCAGCGGCGCAGCGTCCGGCGCTGGTCACGGTTGCAGCACCGCGCGCACGCGTGGCGAGAGCTGGACAGCGTCCGTGATTCGGCGCTCGCGGCGGAGACCTCCGCGGCACTGCGTACAGCATGGTCGCGGCTGACGGAACGCGACCGGGAGGTGCTGCGCCTTGTGGCCTGGGAAGGGCTCGACGGCCAGCAGTTGGCCGCGGCGCTGGGCTGCTCCCACGACGCCGCGCGAGTCCGCGTGCACCGCGCCCGTCGACGGCTAGCGCAGCTGCTCGACGATGCCGCCGAGCCTGCGCCGGCCACGCCCAATCGCCGTCCTCTCGACAGACGACATGTCCCTTCGATCCTGGATGATGCAAATGACTGAGAGCCAGATCCTCCGCAACCTCGCAGCGCTCAACCCCGTCAGCCGACGAGCCCGACTACGACGAGGACGCCGAACGCGGGCTGGTGGCGCTGCTGGAAACGGTCCAAGCCGAAGCGGCGCCGGCCCAGCGCGGGCGCGGCCGATCGCAGGCCGCAGGCTGGCGCGGTTGCCCGGGTGGGGCGCGACGATCAGTATTGCCGCGGCCGTCGCGCTCGCGCTCGTGGTCGTCGACCGGCGGGGTCGGCGGCCGGCACGCGCTCGGCGGAAAGCCGGCGGCCCCACGCGGTCATGCACATTGACGCCCACGGGCTGGTTGCCGACCGAACGATCGCCGCTCTCACCGTCGGCAGACGACTACATCGTCCGAGGGGATGAGCTCCAGACCGATCCATCAGGCGCCGTCATATCGATCGATCACCTCGACTGACGAGCAAAGCGCCGTCAACTTCGCTGACCTGGAGTACTCCGCCAGCGGAACTCCAGCCGTCCAGGAGACCGACTTCGCAGTCGGCGGACGGCGTCGTCATTCTCAATCTCAACGACCAGGCGCGCCAATACACCGAGACCAGGCTCACGATGCTCCAATACGCGCGCCAGTTCGGTTTCAGCTCAGTGGCCGAGCTGGAGAAGTGCTCGCTCCCTACCTCGGAGGTGATCCGCCGTGACCTGTTGAAGGGCAGTGACCGGCTGCTCGGGCACGCAAGGCTGCACGGACGCGCCCGTCCTCGTGCTGGCCAATAACGAGCCGATCGATGCACCGTCGCATCTGGATCGATCCCGCGACCTATCTGCCGGTGCGAATGACCGAGCACCCCGGGGATGTCCGTCGTCATCAACTACACCTGGATCCGCCGCACCAAGCAGGCCGTGGCCGCAACGTTCGCACCGCACATCCCCCCCGGCTTCACCAAAGTCAGCAAGCTCTCAGGCAGCTGACCCCGGCCGGGAGCCCGCCGCGGACCCCGCCGTAGGCCGGTCACCCCCTGGCCGCGGCAGGCGCCGCTGCTGTGACCGTCATGCGGCGACCGATGACCCGGCCACGAACTCTGCGATCACCGGCGCGATCGCGTTCGGCTTCACCGCATGCTTCTGGTCTGCGAGCTCCCGCAGTGTCGCGTTCGGGAGCGCATCCGCCAGCGAGCGGGACGCGTGCTTGAGGCTTGAGTAGGTCTTTGAGCCGTACACGACCAGCGTCGGGCAGGTGACCGTCGCCCACTCCTCCGCGCGCAGCGGCGACCCGTGCATGTTCTCGTCACCGAGCGCCAGGTAGTCGAACATCAGCGTGTGACCGTTCGCACCGAACCGTTTGAACATCGGCACTAGCGACGTCACCGGCACGATCGGTCCAGGCATCCCGACGTTGCGCAGGAAATGCTTGGCCGCGCCCATCCGGTCGTCAGCGGCGATCAGCGGCTCGAGCCGCGCGGCGTAGTCGTCACGCGGGAATTTGGCCGTCGGGTCGGTCTTGAACGGGATCTCGTACAGCACCAACTTCTCGACCGGGAGCCCCGCCGCGGTCGCGCGCAGTGCGACCGCGCTGCCGGACGAGTAGCCCCACAGCGACGCCCGCCCGCCTACCGCATCGATCAGGGCGGCGAGATCCTCGACCTCGCGCTCGACCGATGCCGGCCCCGCCGGGCCGCTGTCGCCGCGCCCGCGGCGATCGTAGTTGATCACCGTGCAATGCTCGGACAGGGCGGTGGCGATCTGCTCCATGGTCTTGAACTTGCGGTAGCCGAGCGCGCCATTGACCAGGATCACCGCCGGACCATCGCCGTAGCGGTCATACGCGATCCGGGTACCGTCTGCTGATGTCACCGTGTACATCCCGTCCTCCGTTGATGTTGGGTTCGGCACTCAGACCGTGTGCGGGCGGCAAACTCATCGGTCCTCGTCAGTCGTGATCTCTCCCGACGAGCGGCACGCCTTGAGCAAAGCCAGGCGCGCCCACCGCGCGCGCAAACTCGCGCTGGCCTGGCGTGCTCCAGACAGCCGGTCCGGTGTACGAGCAGCAGCACGCGCCGAGCACGACCTCGCCCAGACGCGCGCTTCCGGACCCGCCCGGTTCGTGATTTCGTCGACCTGGTGGCACCCGGTATGCACCCTGAGGCTTGATAAAGCCGAATGTCCCTGGCTCACGAGCGGCAGACAGAAGCGCTAGATTGCAGGGACTTGTGTGAGTGGGCGGTACTGGGCTCGAACCAGTGACCTCCTGCTTGGTAAGGCAGGGGCCGAAAGCCTAAACCGCGTAGGTATCGGTAGTTTGACGCAGCGTCGGCGCGGATGCTCGAGCTCGTCCGGGAGCACCACCTCGGGCAGGAGCGCGCTGAGCAGGATGCCGAGGAACGCCGGCTCGATCGCGTCCAAGAGGAATCCGCCTCCATCGTGGAGCCGGAGCTGCGGGTGCGGCGGCGGGAGCCCGTTGCCGAGGTCTCGGCCAGCGCCAACTCGGGACCGGGCGCGCAGAGCGACAGCGTCGAGGAGAGCAAGGAGCAGGCCGGCCGGGTATGGCGACGAGACCGGCCCGCGAGCAAACGGACGCCGACTCGGTGCGCGCCCGCAACGGACGAGCAGCAGAAGGACGAAGGGACGGTCGCCGGGCTTCTGTTCGCTCTGGAGGAACAGCAAGGTCGTCTCCGAGAGTAGGAGCGGACGCAGCTTGGTCGAGGTGGTCAGGGCTCCCGGCTGAGGGTTTCGTTTCGCTTGAGCTCTGCGCAGAGGTTGCGGGAGTTTCCGCGCGCTGTCGCGAATAGGTCCCGTTGCAAAAGCCATTGAGCCGTAGCTGATCGGCGCTGAGGAGGGTTGCGCGCGCCGCCAAGTTGCCGCTCCGCGACCGCCCGATCCCCCACCGATTGCGAGTCACGGTTGACGTGTCAATGCCGAAGGTGTTCTGCTTGCGGGCGATCAACCTCTTGGCCGAACCGACAGGTGGGTCGCTGCGCCGACGATCTAGTCCTTTTGCGAGCATGCGGTTGACGGTGTCGTCGCCGGACCAATAGGATCGACGTTGGGATGGGATCGCGGACGTGGGTGTTCCTTGCCGTGACGGTGACGATCGTCATGGCTGTAGCGGGCTGTGGACGTAGTAACTCGTCCAGTACCGCCACCAAATCCTCGGTCGCCGCCAGGCAGACGGCGCCCGTTGCCCCGGCTGTGTCAGCCGACCTCAAGAGTCGGTTGCTCAGGAATGGCGAGTTCCCGGGCTTCACGTCCGGATCCCGGCCGGTCATCGCATTGACGCCACAGATGTGGTTGGCCGATAACCAAACGCCCGTCACTCAGATCGCAAGCGAGGCGGCTATACTCGAACGTCGCGGGTTCGTGGCCGGCGAGCTCAAGGTGATGATCGGTGGCTACGGTCAGATGTTGGCCATCTCGGTGGTTGAACAGTTTCGGGACCCCGCCGGGGCGCGGTCTGAGTTGACGACGCAGCTTGCCGCTACCAAGCAAAACGTCGGCCCAACCGATCAGTATCTCACCTTCGCGGCTCCCGGTATCCCCGCCGCAAAAGGGTTCGGAGAATCGAGCGTCGCCTCGGGCCGGATAAACGTCGCCTTCACCGACGGCGACTATTACTATCTTGTGGCCGAGGCCGGAGCGCACTCCACCGCTTTGAAACCGCCAGCCCTGGTGGCGGCAGCGCGGCATCTCTACCACCGCGTAAACGCTTACGCTCGAGGCGCCACGCGGATCGCTCCGGAGTGAGGTCGAGCACGGCGTGGGTCTCTCTCGGCGCGCTTTCAACGCGCTCGCCACCTAATCTGGACGGATCGTGCCGCAATAGAAGTCGGAGCACGCCCGCCAGAGGCCCGAGCGGCTCCTGCCTAGGACGAGGACCGGGCGTCTGGTCGCCAGCGCCAGCACTGCCGGTCGCTCCCGAGGATGCGAAAGGCGGGCTGGCGGCGCCTCTCGTGGGAGCCGCCCCTGGCCCGGAACTCGGACCGGATGAGCGGAAGGTCGCCGAAGGGGTCGCTGGATCTGAAGCGCCCCGAGGATGAAAGCAATCGCGCGACCAAGTGATGCGGGTCCACTCCAAGCTCGCTTTCCGCTCGTGCGGACGGGACACGGATGCCACGGCTCCGTGCGGCAGCGGCGCCTCGCTGTCGCGGATAGCCTCGTGATGTGCCTAAGAGTCGGCTGGAAGCTTTCAGCGATGGCGTCATCGCGATCCTGATCACGATCATGGTGCTGGAGTTGCACACCCCGGCCGGTACGTCGTGGCATGCGTTGGGACACGAACTGCCCGCGATCCTCGCCTACGTCCTCAGCTTCGTGTACCTGGGGATCTACTGGAACAACCACCACCATATGCTGGCGGCCGTCTCCCGGGTCAGCGGCGCGGTGCTGTGGGCCAACCTGCACCTGCTGTTCTGGCTCTCGCTGATCCCTTTCAGCACCGCATGGATGAGCGAGCACCGATTTCCGCCGATCCCGACGGCCGTATACGGAATCGTTCTGCTCGCCGCCGCGATCGCCTACGTCATCTTGCAGACGGCGCTGCTCCACGCTGAGGGAGAAGACTCCAGGCTGCGCATCGCCATCGGCTCAGATGCCAAGGGGAAGATCTCGCCGCTCCTGTACTGCCTCGGGATCGGCTTGTCCTTCGCTGAGCCCTGGCTCGGCCTAGCGATGTATGTCCTCGTGGCACTGATCTGGCTGGTGCCTGATCGTCGCGTCGAGCGCCATCTGACCACAGCGGCAGCCGAGCCGAGCGAATAGGCGCGCCGAGTCCGCCTGAGGCCGATCCCGAGGCGTCGACGTCGAGTTAGTCGCCCGACTAGCACCCAGTCCCGCTCCGACCGTCCTCTCGTCGCGAAGGGAGTCGTCGGCGAGGCAGACGAGTTGACGATCGCGTTCGTAGCGGAGCGCTCGCCCGCCAACGCCAACGCGCGTCATCCCTTCGTCGCCGAAGCAGTCGTCAAGTTGGTGACGCGTCGAATGACGAAGCACTCGCCGCCGACTCGCTCGCTTTCCGCGCCAAGCAGGGCTGGCGCAGCGAACGGGGTTGCGTCTCTTAACCGCTGTAAATTCGTCGGCGGCTTGAGGTTCCCGGGGTGAGTCTAGGCGGCGGTGACCTCCTCGTCGAGGGTGTCGCGGTCGAGCTTGTTGGTATTTGATTCGGTAGAGGTGTTGGCGGTCGAGTTCGGTGAACGTCGCGCCGTTTGAGGCGTGGGTGATGAACAGGTCTAGGACGGCGAAGACGAGTGAGAGGCAGCTGCTCTCGCCGGGGAAGCGGCCCATCACTTTGGTGCGCCGGCGGACCTCGCCGAGCGAGCGTTCGAGCAGGTTGGTTGACCGCCACCGCTCGCGGTGCCTGAGCGGGTAGCGGAGGTGCACGACCAGGGCGTCGAGGTCCTCGCCCAGGCAACGGGCGGCCGACTCGTAGCCGCGGTGTTCGAGCTCTCTGATCAGGACCTGGAGCCGGAGCTTGCCGTCCTTGACTGATGTGGCGTCGGTGAGCGCTGCCCAGTAGTTGAAGCGGACCCGGTCCTGCTCTTCCTTGGGGAGCTTCGCGAGCAGGTTGCGCAGGCGGTGAACACAGCAGTGCTGACGGTCAGCCCGTGGCCAGATCTCACCGATCGCTGAGATCAGCCCCGGGGCGCCGTCGGCGACGACCAGCCGTGGTGCCGCCAAGCCCGCGGGTCATGAGATCACGCCCGAGCTCGAGCCAGTCCTCCTTCGATTCGCGGGCGCCGAGCTGCACCGCGACCAGCTGCCTGCGGCCGTTTTCATCGATGCCCCAGGCGCAAATCACACCTTCCTTCGGGCCGCTGGGCCGGACCGGGAGATAGATCGCGTCCAGGAACAGCACGACGAGGTTGGTGTCATAGAGCGACCGCGGCTTTGAACGCTTCGAAGCGCTCATGCAGCTCCGCGCAGATCCTCGCGACCGTCGAGCGCGACAGCTTCCCGAGCCCGGCCTCCTCACACAACGACTCGATGTCACGCATCGACAGGCCCCGGACGAACCCGCCGATCACCAACGTCTTGAGCGGGTCGGTGCGGAACAGCCGTTTGCAATGCCACTTCGGGAACAGCTTGGACACGAACGGCACCGTGGTGTGCCGCGCCTGAGGGATCTGGATCTCAAGCTCACCCTCCCCGGTCTGCAAATGCCGGGGCCGGAACCCGTTGCGCAGCGCGGCCTCGTAGTTCTTCAGGCCGCGCTCACGCTCCGGCCGACGCTCATAGCGAGCACGACCGAGCCAGTCATCGAACTCCTCCTCGACCGCCCGCTGAATGATCAACCGGGCACCGAGCCGGGCGAGGTCCCCGAGCATCTTCTGCGGGTCATCGACCATGCCCTTCCCAAGCAGCCGATCGATCTCGGCTTGTATCTCCGCCGACGGCGGTAGGGTGCGTCTCACGGCGTAGGCCTCCTTCATGGTCTTGCAGGACTTGAGGGAACCTACGCCGTCTCTCTGACAGCACCCGCCCGGCTATTTACAGCAGTCCTGAGACGCAACCCGAACGGCGAGAGGCGCGTCCCGACGCAACAGCAGGTGTCTGACGCGAGCGAGGTGGGGCTGCTCCTGGTCCTCAATTAGGGAAGCGATGCGGTGGCTTCCGCTCGTAGACCCAAACCAGCGCTGCCACCCCAAAACTCCCACCGGCGTACGCGTTTCAGGAAGGTATGCGAGCGACGCGAGTCCTAGCTCTTGCGATGCTTGCGCTCCTAGCGGTCACGCCGTCTGGGGTCGCAGCGAACCCCTCCAAGCCGCTCCTGCTGCGTCTGACATGGCATCGCGTAGCGAACGGTGTCTCGTTCGTGTTCGCCAGCGGTCCGCGCGCGCTCTTGATCTCGAGCACGTCGACCACTGACCGGGCGTTGATCGACGACCGAACGGGCAGGCAAGTCAACCCCACAAAGCCCGGTTGCGCTGCCTTCGACACGATGGGGATCGTGGGTAATGGGATCGTGCGCCCCTCCTAATCCTCAGGCAGGATCGCTGGCCACCCTGACGCTGTACAACATCCCACCGGAACCTGGCAGTCCGTGGGGCTCAACTCGAGCTCCAGCAGTGCGATACCGCGCGGAACCACGAGTGCGGCGCTCTGCCGGTGGCCATCGGCGCCCATTGGATAGAGTTCGATGAGACTTGCAATCACTCCGGCTGCGGGCACACATACGTATTCCAGGACATTCAGACCGGAACGCTGCGCTCCCTTCCTGAATGGAAGCCGGGCGGGAGGATTGTGCCCAACCTTGATTCGCCATCCCTTGCCCAGCGGCTCTGTCCTCCGTTGCGCGTGCCCACTCAAGAGCCCGTCACATCCGGGCAATACCTGTCTTCCCTGACACTCGACGGGAAGTTTGCACTGGTCGCAAGAGCGAAAAGCTGGTACCTGGAACGGTGCGGCTCTCATCTAAATGAACAGGTCGGCATCCAGCCAGCCGTCAACCTGCACGCAATTCTCTGGCCAGCGCGCGCTGGCCTTCCAAGCCGACAACTGGCGGGATTGTCTTTATCGAGCCTCCGGCGATTCGTCATCCCGATACCAAACAACATCGGGGCCGTGTCCCAAGCAGCGCTCAGCTCACGGCAACTGTATGTCGTGGATGCGCGTCACCGCGTGTGGACGGCAACGATGCCACCCGCCTGACCGGGCCCCGTTCTACTCGCTGGCGGCGGATCATATGCACTCGGCGAGGCGCCGAGTGCGGTAGCGCGCGGTCAGCGGAGCAGGTCTCGGTTCCCCCTCCCTCCCCCCCCTCCCCTCCCCCCCCCCCCCCCCTTCCAGCGTTGGTCCGGCACCCGGTATTCGCCAAACGCAGGTCCGGCGCGCCTGCTCGGTCGGCAATGCTCGCTCGACCCTTGGCCGTAACGGTGGCACCTGCAGCCGTTGGCGTGGGATGTCTCTCCCCTGGACCCTCGCGGTGCCGGCTGACTGCGACGCCAGACCGACGCCGTTCCCTACCACGAAACAGTTGAGGCGGATCAACCGCGAGTTCGTGGCGATGGTCCGGTCGTGGTTTCCGCGCAAGTTCTACGGGCCCAACTGCCCAGCATCAGGCATTCGTCGGCGCGACGTTGCTCCGTATGTGCGACACGGTGGACGACCTGATGGTCCTGATGACCCATCCGGGACCGAGCGATCAGGGCGCCCGGGTGCTACTTCGGTCGCTATACGAGCAAGCGATTCGCCTCTCCTGGGTCTTGATCGACCAGCGAGCCCACTATTCCGCATGGGTTGGCCACGCTCAGAACGAGCTGCTCACCATTCACAACTGCCTTATGCCGTTCGGGGAGACGTACCTGTCGCCAGCTCAACTCGCCAATGTTCACGGGGCGACAGACATGCCGCCGGTCGAGCAGATGACCCGCGAGGCTGACAGTTATTGGGCGCCGAGGGTGCCAGGACTCCACCCTCGGGCGAAGCCGAAAGAGCGACGGCCAAAGAAGCGTCGCGCGGGCTCTGTGGCGGATCCTGCCGCGCATCCGACAGATTCAGAACCGATGCTGTCGTTCGAGGGCCTCTACCAGACTATCTACCGGACCACGAGCCACTCGGTTCACGGCTCGCTCAACTCGTTGGAGGGCTACGTCGATCTGGAAGGTCCGTGGCCCGTCGCTCACCGTTCGGAGGAACGGATGATGGTCATCTACGCCCTTGGTGCACCGGTGCTGGGCATAGCCTTGATTGTGGCCGGTCAGCGCTTCCCCTGGATCGATCAGGGATCGAGTCCGACGCTTCGTGGACCGAGCCAGCGCTGAGACGATCCGCCGTCAGGAACGGACAGACAAGGGCCGATGACCCGACCTCTTGTGACCGGCGGCGACGCAACCCGGATTTGAAGGTCCAACTACGGCGTCCCTGCGCGATCGCATCCGCCCTTGCATCCTCGCGCGTATCGCGATCGCCTAGGCGACCAAACGCAACTCCGCGAGGATGCCGTGCTAGCCGACAACGAGCAAGCAGACGCTTCTGGACGCGGTCCGCCAGACCTTCCAGTCACCGCTAAAGAGGGAGCCGTGACGGCCCGCAAATGACCCGAAGTCGAGTGGATCGTTGCCCGCCTGCGTTGCCCGGATGGAGCCTGCTACTTGGCGTCGCCTGGAATCTACCGGTTCGGGGCCGCTTTCCAGGTAATTCTCTGATGGG
>CAVPZV010000008.1:0-247468 GCA_963710305.1 uncultured Solirubrobacterales bacterium
CTTCTGTTGCCGGACCTGCATTAGGGACGGCTGGCTCCCCGGCCCGCTGAGGTACCGTGGCCTCGATCCAACATGCAAGGAGTCGGTGCCGCCATGGGGTGAGGCTTCCGCTTGATGTGCCGGTGAACGACGACGGCGGAAACGAGTCTCCTATGCGTGCTTGTGGACAAGCGTGAGGAGGTACTCGCTCGGGGCGCGGAAGTGACGGTCACCGGCAGCGTTCATCTCGTTGCTGAGGGCGATCAGCTCAGCGCGCAGCGCCTCCCAGCGTCCGGCCTGCGTGAGCTTGTTGCGTGCTTGGAGCATTGGTCCGTAGAAGTCGGCCATCATTTCGATGTACGCGTCGGCTGAGTCCGCTTGGAAATCGAGGGTGTAGCGCTCGAAGCTCAACTCGACCGGGTATCCGGCGAACAGCTCCTTGATGTGCTCGACGCGGCCCCAGCCGGCCGGCGGTGAGGCGAAATCGGGTGGTGACGGGAGATACGGGCCCATGGCCGTCCAGATCCGCCCGATGTAGCCGTCGGCGGCCCAGTTGCCGAGCGCGATCGTCCCGCCGGGGCGGCAGACGCGCACAAGCTCTGAGGCGACGACCTCGTGGCGGGGTACGAACTGCACGCCGAGGCTGGAGAGGACATAGTCGAAGCGCTCGTCCTCGAACGGCAGATCCTCCGCGTCGGCGGCGATCCAATCGAGCTCTACGCCCGCTCGCTGGGCGCGCTGGCGGCCGGCGGTGAACAGCTCGGGGGTCAGGTCGATGGCGATGACATGAGCCCCGGTCGCGGCCGCCGGGATCGACGCGTTGCCTGTCCCGGCGGCGACGTCGAGCACCTCAGAGCCGGCCCGCACCCCGGCGCGTTCAACGACCCGCTCACCGACGTCGGTGACGAACTCGGCCATCAGTGCGTAGTCGCCAGAGGCCCAGGTCTTGCGATGGACGTCCTTCAGGGCTTGGATCTCGGTGGTGGTTACAGACATTGCGCTCCCTTGGATGTGGTTGCGAATCCACTCGCAGTCCAGCACCTCGCCGTCCCCGCGGCATCGAGCAAACGAGCCATTTCGCGATGGCCGGATCGGGCCATCGGCTCCGCCGCCAGACGGTCAGAGCAGTCCGGCGCGCGCCGCCTGAGCGGCAGCCGCAGCGCGAGTGGGTAGCCGCAGCTTCGCCAGGATATTCGCCACATGACGATGCACGGTGTGCGGGCTGATCACGAGACGCTCGGCAATCTGCGCGTCGCTGAGACCCTGTGCGACCAGCCCGAGCACCTCGCGCTCGCGCATGCTGAGCTCACCCAGCACGTCGGCGTCCGGCGCGGCCGCCGGAGCGGGCGCTGCCTCGATGCCGAGGAACGGAGCGACCGCGCGCAGGACAGCGTCCCCATCGCCATGCCACGGCAGGTGAGCGTCACCGCGCAGCGTCACGAGCTCAGCGTCCGGGAGCAGCGCAGCGACCTCGCGTGCGCATCTCAGCCGCATCGCGCGGTCCTGCTCACGATGCACGACCAACGCCGGGGCCCGCACTTTCGGCAGGTCCTCGCGCACGTCGGTCTCGTAGATCACCTCAAGCAAAGCTGCCGCGACTTCGGCGTCCGCGGAGGCACGCTGAACCGCGGTGAAGACTGCACGATCCTCGAGCGACCAGCTCGGTCCGAACACGTCCGCCAACAAACGGCTCCCCAACCCCCAGTGCGACCGCACGAGGTCAACCATGCCCCTCCGCGCCCCCGGTGATCCCAGCGCGTGCCCGTCGGCATAGCTTCCGTACAGCACGAGGCGCTCGACCCGCTCCGGCCAATTCGCGGCAAAGCTCGCGCCGGTGCAGCCCCCGCACGAGATCCCCATCACCGTAACGCGCTCCAGCCCCAACTCGTCAAGCACAGCGCGGAGCGTCGCAACCTCGAATTCCGGGGTGAACGTCTCAGGCGACCGCTCCCGATCGGACACTCCGGTCCCAAGGCGGTCATAGCGCACGACCATGCGACCGGCCGCCAAGCCCTCCACGAAGCGACGCAACGGCTCGAAATGCCAATCCTCGACCACGTGAGATACCCACCACGCCGGTAACACCACCGCCGGGCCGGTCCCGACCGCCGCAAAGGCGATGCGCGCTCCATCCGGCATCCGCGCAAAGCCAGTGGTCTGTCGCATCCGCCCACAGTAACCGCAAGTCAAGACCACCTCGAAACGCGAGCAACCACATCGCACGACTCGGCGTAGCGCGCGCCAACGGCTCGCCCGGATCGATCTGCTTTCGGTCGCTCACGCGCCTCCACGGCCAAGCCTTGCAAAGACCCGGAACGCGCGGAATGCGAGCATCGGCCGGGCCGGCTCAGCCGCCGCCGAGCACGGCGGCACTCAGTCCCGCGCGATCACGAAACCGGGTCTTCTCAGCCGCGCCCCGTAGCGCTCAGTGTTCTCTTAGACGAATCGGGTCAACCGTCCGGCGTGTCGACCTGACGCCCCCGCCATGGCCCCTTGCTCCGTAGACCAGTTCCAATTTCCTGTCGACGACGACGCCTAAACCGCCAGATTTGCGGGGATTCTGCGAGGTGGAGCCAACGGGATTCGAACCCGTGACCTCCTGCGTGCAAAGCAGGCGCTCTCCCAACTGAGCTATGGCCCCGATCAGGGCTCGAGTCTAACGCTCGGTTCAGCGCGGCCCGGGACCGCGCACACGTCAGCCGTCGAAGTCGAAATCGCGCGGAGGGCGCTGCTCGAACCACAGACGATCGTGGTCGGGCGTGTCCTGGAGGAAGTCCGGCGTCTCCTCGAGCACGTCCTCGCTGTCAGGAGCGTGATCGCGGGCGACGTCGTATTCAGAGGTCTCCTCTTCCAGGCCGTGCACCGGTGGCTCAGCGGCACGGGCCGGTGGTGGAGGCTCAGCGGGCGCCGGGGGCTCCTCGTCTTCCCAGCGCGCCGGATTCGGGGCGTCGAGATCAGCGAAGTCCTGCGGTGCACTGGCGCTCGCGGCCGGCGCCTCGGGGAACGGCTCGTGCCAGTCCTCATGCACCCCCTCCTCGCGCGGCTCTTGCTCGTCCGCCGGGCCGTTTTCGGGAAAGTCGGGCTGGTCCTCGAAACGGCGGCGGACTGGCCCGAGAGCCTCGCGTTCGGCTCGCTCAATGTCGGACGGATCGGCTCCGCGTCGACGCTTGAGATCTAGGTGCTCGCGAATCGCATCATCGAGTATCCCCATGGCTCAAAGCCTACTCGCCCAAGGGTACGTTCGCGGCTCCCGGAGACCCACGGACGGTCCGGTTCTTGCCCTGACGCTTGGCGTCGTAAAGGGCAAGGTCAGCTTCTGCAATAAGGCTTTCACGGGTCCCGTCGCGGGTGGAGGCCACGCCCACGCTTGCGGTGGTCTGCAGCATGCCGAGGCCGTCAATCCGCGCAATCCGTAGCGCTTCGATCGCCGTCCGGACGCGCTCGGCGATCGCGTAGGCGCCATCCAGGTCCGTGTGGGGCAGGATCAGGGCCATCTCCTCGCCACCGTAGCGCGCCGGCGTATCCGCGTCGCGCGAGTTCTCGCGGACGACGCGCGCCACCGCCTCCAACACGACGTCACCCTGCGGATGGCCATAGGTGTCGTTGATCGCCTTGAAATCGTCGAGGTCGAGCATGATCAGACCGAGCGGGTGGTGGTAGCGGCGCACCTGCTCGGCCTCGGCGGCGAGGAGCTCCTGGAAGCGTCCGTGATTGGCAAGTCCGGTCAAGTCGTCAGTCACCGCCTGACGCTGGATCTGGAAATGGAGGTCGACGTTCTCGAGCGCCAACGCGACCTGCGCCGACAGCGAGCGGAGCAGCTCGCGCTCGTCCTCGGTGAACGGCGGCCCGTCGCGTACGACGGTCAGGATGCCGTGAGCCCGTTCGCCCGGCTGAAGCGGCCCGAGCGGTAGCGAGAGCACCGCACGCTCGTCGGTCGCGTACTCGCTCACGTCGCCCGTGGACAGGGCCGCCCGCTCGGTCTCGGCCATCGCATCCCCGGACGCCGCGAGCGAACCGACGGAGGCCGCCTCGCGTAATCCATCTTCAGGGTCCACGTACGCACTGATCCGGCCGCAGCCGGCCTGGACCGCGTCGACCGCGGTGCGCAGGGCCAGCTCGAGCAGCGCCGGGCGGTCGAGGTTGGCCGCGAGAGTCTGACCGATTCGACGGATCGATTCGCGCAGCCGAACGCGCTCCTGTGAGAGCTCGTCGAGACGACGGGCCAGTTGGTTGGACATGTTGTTGAACTCCTCCCCGAGAGCGGCGAACTCGTCCTGACCAGACGTGGGGATCGGGGCCGAGAAATCGCCGCCCGCGAGGCGCCGCGCCGCCTGGAGGAACCGGCTCACCTGTCCCTGGAGCGCCCTCGATGCCAGCACTGAGAAGCCGAAGGCGAGGAGCAGGAAAGCGAGGATGAACAGCGCGGCCACCAATCGCGTCGTTCCGATGGAGGCGGAGGTCGACGAGAGGCGCGACAGGATCGTGACGGTCAAGGCGGTACCGGCGAAGGCTTGGACGTTGAAGGTGGCGGTTTCGTAGCCGACGCCGGCCAGCGTCACTGCGCCCTGTCTCGGAAGCGAGGCGCTGCTGGCGGCAGCGAGTGTCGAGGCAAGAGTCCGGTCGCCCTGTCGGATCAGCGCGGCGTCACCTGGTCCGGCGACCATGCGGACGTACTGTGCGGAGGTCAGCTCGGACACGATGATCCTGGCCGCGCCTGGCCGGCCGCGCAGCGTCACCGTCGCGGACCCGGGCGCTATCGCGGTTCCCGAGCCGACGTCGGCCACGGTCCTCGAGCCGATCACCACCCGGAGCCGCGCCAGCCCGGCGCGGGTCGCTATCGCCGCGGCCCGCTCGGCGGTGTTACCGCCCTCGATCAGCGACGCGTTGCGCGCGATCATCGCAGCGTCGGCACGGGCGGCAGCGCTCTCGCTCGCGTATAGCGTGACGGCGCCCGATGTGACGCCATCCACGCGCGCCTCGGCCTTGGCCCGTTCACTGTCGGAGATGAGGCTGTAGACGAGCACACCGACAGCGATCATCGGTACGACGACGATCACGACGAAGAAGCTTGTGAGACGTGTACGAAAGCTCATCAATCCGACCGATCGGCAGCCTAACGCCCGCCCAACCGGAAAACTGCAAGCTGGGCGGCGTCGCCGCACGCCCTCTCGGCGGTCAGCCGTCCTCGGGCGGCTAAACTGTGGCCATCCGTGCGGCAATGTGCCGTCGCTCGGGGCTATAGCTCAGTTGGGAGAGCGCCTGGATCGCACCCAGGAGGTCGCGAGTTCGAGTCTCGCTAGCTCCACTGTCGGAAATTCGCTGCAAAGACCCCGTTTCTACGGGTGCAGCAGCAGTTCAGGAGCGACGACTCGGATCGCTTCGGGGTGCATATGGAGTGCACCGGCTCGCGGGCACCCCTCATCTCGTCTCGCCGGTGTCCAGCGCGATCCGTAGTCGCGTGGTTCGCCGACGGAACTTAACCGGTGAATGACGGCACTCACCCGGCTTGCCCGACACGTCGGGGGTGTCATTGCGCGCTTGTGAACCCGTATGCGTGGCGCCTTGAGATGCTGGGCGGGACGCGGATGGCTGCCTTTGTGGCCGATCGGAAGAGCACTGACCACAGCGGCGGGGTTCTCCGATTCGTCCGACCGGGAGGCTTCAGGACCTCGACGTTGCGGCCGATGGTCGTGGTGTGTCGCTCGCCCGTTGCCTGTTGCTGGTCCTTGCGTCTTTCGCGGTGGCGGCGCCTGCATCCGCGGCGGTGCAGGGCGAGCCCTCGCCGCAGTCCGGAGCCAGGACGATCTATGTCAGTGCGGTGCGCGGCAGCGACAGCGCTACGGGCACGCGCGCCCATCCGCTGCGCACGGTCACAGCCGCTTGGGCGCGTGTGCCGATGTCGCGGGTGCTGGATCGGCCGTACACGATCGTGCTGCTCGCTGGCCGGTGGACGGCTGCGCAGACACCCAATTACTGGCAGTCGCGCTGGGGAACGTCCCGAGCGCCGGTCATCCTGCGCGCTGAGCGGCGGGGCAGCGCCACGCTGCCAGCGGTGAACATGTTCGACGTGCGCTGGCTGGTGGTCGATGGGGTTCGGTTCAGCGACCAGTTCGATCTCTTTCACTGCGAGCGCTGCCAGCATGTGCTGATCGAGCGCTCGCGCTTCGACGGCTCCCAGCAGTTGCTCGACACGGTCAAGTTCAACCAGTCCACCTGGGTGTTCCTGCGCAGCAATCGGATCAGCGGGGCCGGCATGAACCCGCTCCAGTTCGTCGCTGTGCAGCACGGCGCGGTGACGGGCAACGAGCTTGCCAACGGTGGCGACTGGTGCGCCTACGTAAAAGGCGGATCCGCCGACCTGCTGATCGCCGACAATCATGTCCACGACTGCGGCACCGGCGGCCTGCTCGCGGGCCAAGGGACAGGCCTTCAGTTCATGGTTCCGCCGTTTGACCAGTACGAGGCCTACGGCATCGTGATCAGCGACAACTGGATCTGGCGCACCCAAGGCGCCGGCGTTGGCGTCAACGGTGCCGCCAACGTCGCGATCGTCAACAACCGGCTATGGAACACCGGCGCCATCTCACACACCGTCGAGCTCGATTACGGACTACGCACATGCGACGGACAGCTGCATGACCCCGGCCGCGACGTCTGCCAGCGCTACCTCGACCAAGGCGCCTGGGGCACGACCCGGGTCGACGACGGCACCAATCAGGTCAGAATCCCCAACCTGAACGTCACCGTCGCCGGCAACGTCATCGCGAACCCCCGCCAGCAAGGCGACGAGCTGCTCGACATCCCCGCCCAGTTCGACGGCCCATCCCAGATCGGATCAGGCCTCGGCCCGGTCCGCGCCGACCAGGGCCTGCAGATCTACCACAACCTCTTCGCGGTCGGCACAGGCCTGCCGGACGGGACCGACAACTGCTCCGCTCCCGACTGCGGCGCGCTGCGCGCCCGCAACACCGTCACGCCGCCATCAAATCCATTCCGCGCCCCCTCCCACGGTGACCTAACCCTGACCCGCCATTGGGCGACGGCCGCGCTGCCCATGTTCGACTGGTCAGGATTTCCCCCCGGGATCAGCTGAACCGCGCACGAGTGTGCTCAGCAGCGGCCGCCTGGCCTTGGCGAACGCTATCCGGCCGGAGCGAGTCGCGTGAGCGCCGCGTGCGCCAGGATCTCCGCAGTGAGCCCGATCGCACGCTCATCGATGTCGAAGTCTGGTGCGTGGTGGGCCCCGCAGCCCTCCCCGCCAGCGCCGACACCGATGAACCCGGTCGGGATCCGCTCGGCCACATGAGCGAAGTCTTCGCTCGCCGGGACGACGCCAGGATCGAGCATGGTAACTCCCGCCATCTTCGCCGCATCGGTGAGAAGGCGGGTCGGTTCCTCGGCGCAACGAAGCACCGGCATCGTGGCTGTGATCCGCAGGTCGTGGCTCACGCGCAGCGCGCCGCACACACCGGCGGAGATCTGCTCGATCCGTTCAAGCGCGCGATCGCGCACTGTGTTCTCCAGCCAGCGCACGGTGCCGCGGAGCGTCACATGCGTCGCGACAACATTCGCGGCGGTCCCACCCTGGATCGACGCAACGGTCAATACCAGCAGCTCAGAAGGTGAGGTCTCACGCGCCGCGATCGCCTGCAGCCCGGCCAGGACGTGCGCCGCGGCGAGCACCGTGTCCTGAGTCTCGTGCGCGCGCATCCCCGAGTGGCCGCCGCGCCCCTCCAGGACGAGCTCGAAGAAGTCCGCCCCCACCAACATCTCACCCACCCGAGTGCCGACCACTCCGAACGGAATCGGGGTGAGCACATGCGCGGCAATCGCCTCGTCGACTCCCTCCAGCGCACCATCCGCGATCACCGCCAGCGCACCCTGTCCGATCTCCTCCGCCGGCTGGAACAACAGTCGCACCCGTCCCCGCAGCAACCCGGCACGCGGCGCCAGCAGCGCCGCCGTCCCCAACAGTGCGGCCGTGTGCGCGTCATGTCCGCAGGCGTGCATCCGTCCCGGCGCACGCGATCCGTAGGACCTACCCGAGACCTCCTGCAACGGGAGAGCGTCCATGTCGGCCCGCAACAACAGCGTCGGGCCCGAGCGACTGCCTTCGAGGTCAGCGATCACTCCCGTTCCGCCCACCCCGACCCGCGGCTCGAGCCCAAGCTCGCGCAAACGCACGGTAACCAGCTCGGCCGTGCGATGCTCGGCGAACGCAAGCTCGGGCTGCTCGTGAAGCGCCCGACGCGTCGCGATCAGCTCAGGTTCCAAAACAGCCCTCGCGTCAACAAGCGCCTCCGACACGCACCGGACGATAGCCACAACCGGCCGATCTCGGCGAACCGGCGATCGCCGGATAGTCGGACGCGCACATCCGCGTCGCGCCTGCGCCCCCGGCGCGTCCCATACCTCGCAGATCGCGCTTCTATGTCTTGACGGGCGCGCGAACCGGCGGCGGTGTGAGCGCGGCGGCGAGCACCACCAACGCGAACGCCAGCACCCTCACGACCAGCGCCAGGTGCCCGGCGGGCAGCGGCTCGCCGAAAACGACCGGTCCGGCGGCGATCGTGGTCAGGTTCGCGGCGGCGCTGGTCAGCGCGATCATCGGCACCGCGTCGCCGAGCTGAAGGCTGCGAGCCGAGATCAACAGCCCCACCATCGAGGCGAGGAAGATGAGCAGTGCCAGCGGCTGCAGCAGCACGCCTGCGCCAAGCGTGCCCAGGTGCGAGCTGAGGGCCTTGATCGAGGTGTCCGAGGCCGCCCACTCCAGCCCGGCAGCCACCGCCAAGACGCTCGACCGGCGCGTGAACAGCGCCGTCACGAGCAACCCGCCGCCGGCGACGACGAGCAGGAAGATCGTGAGGGTGCCTGCCGCGTAGTGGGACTGGGCGCTGTGGGCGTCGGCGCCGAGCGTGGCGGCCAGCGCGGCGAGCCCGGCCGCGGTCAGCGTGACGCCGATCCACTCCCGGCGCGTGACTTTGATCCCGAACAGCTGATCGGCCGCCACCGTGAGCAGCACCAAACCTCCGGCCACGGTTGCCTGGGCGAGCGAGATCGGCGCCAATGCGAGCGCGCCGACGTGGACGAGCCACGAGCTCATGCCGATCGTGATGCCCAGCAGATACACCGGCGAGCGGAACAGCAGGATCGTGCTGCGAATCGGCCTGCCCAACTCGACCTCCGGCACGCTGCGCGCCCCCCGGAACTTGTACAGGAAGCCGGCCACCGAACCGAATGCGGTCAGCAGCGCGAGCACCAGCCCGAGAGCGACGGAGACCGACATGCTGCCTTCGAGCCTATCGGCCATGCCACGCACGGGCATCGTCGCGGCGGCGCCGGGGCGGGACCGAGCCGCGCCCCCGCTGCCGGACCGAGGCTGCTGAGGGCATAACAGCCGGCTAACGCCGTTACGTCGCCGTTAGCTGATCATTGGTACAACCGCGGTCTGGAGATGGCCAAGCTGCTGACGCCGCGGGTACCAACCGAGCTCTCGCGGCGTGTCAACGCAACCGTCCAGCTTCGCGCGCGCCGGCTCACGCTGTCGGCCGATACCTGGGCGCTACTCGCGATCGCGACCGTGGTGGCGCTCGCCAATCTGCCATACCTGCTTGGGCTGTTCGATCCAAACCCGCTTGACTTGCGGAGTGGACTCAACAGCGTGATCACACCCGGCTTGCTCGGGGGTAAGCCGGTAATCGATCCGAGCTACGGGTTCACCTCCCAGGCCATCGGCCACCTCGCGGCGCTCGACCTCCTCCATCTGCGTCTGCCATGGTGGAATCCCTACGAGGGCACGGGGATGCCCTTGCTCGGCGAAGCACAGTCCGCAGCGCTGTTCCCACTGACGCTGCTGACCGCGTTCTCAAACGGTCAGCTCTACGAGCACGTACTGCTCGAGCTGATCGCGGGCGTCTGCACGTACCGGCTGCTTCGCCGCCTCGAACTCAACCGTGGAGCCGCGGTCGCCGGGGGCATCGCGTTCGCGCTCAACGGCAAGTTCGCATGGTTCGCGGATGCCACGGTCAACCCCCTCCCTTTCCTCCCGATGGCGCTGCTGGGAATCGAGCGGGCGCTCGCCGCGACGCGCACCGGTCGGCGCGGCGGCTGGCGGCTGCTGGCCGTCGCGGGAGCGCTGTCGGTCTACGCCGGCTTCCCCGAGGTCACCTACGTGGACACCTTGCTGGTCGTGTGCTGGGCCGGCTGGCGTTGCGGCTGCCTCGAGCGAGCCCAACTCGGATCGTTTGTGGCGAAGGTTGCGCTCGGCGCCGCGGCCGGGACACTGCTCGCCGCGCCGATGCTCGTGGCGATCGGGAGCGACTTGAGCCATGCCGATCTCGGTGTGCACGCCGGCACGCAACTCGCCGGCTCCCACATCCCCCTCTCCGGGCTGCCGCAACTACTGATGCCGTACGTCTACGGCCAGATCAACGCAGATCCCAATGCCGCCACCTGGATATCCGTCGGTGGCTACGTGTCGACGACGCTGGTGCTGCTCGCCGTGGTCGGGGTGCTCGCACGGGGTCGGGTCGGGTTGAAGCTGGTCCTGCTCGGATGGGGACTGCTCGTGTTCGCGCGCATGTACGGCCAGCCGCCCGGGCTCGGGCACGTGATCGGCGTGCTCCCGGACATGTCGAAGATCGAGTTCTATCGCTACGCGACGGCGGCGCTCGAGCTGCCGGTGATCGTGCTCGCTGCGCTCGGGCTCGATCATCTGACCCGTCCGGCCGCGCATCGGGTGCGCCTGCTCGCTGCCGCCGCGGCGGTCATCGCCGTCCTCATCGCGGCTGCCCTGTACGCGGGACCTGTCGTCCATGCCCTCGGGCGGAGCTTCCAACACGGCGCTTACCTCCGCGCATCGACGCTGTGGGGAACGCTGATCGTGGCGGCGACGACGACCGCCGCGCTGGTGCGCCGACCGCGCGTGCGCGCCGGCGTGCTCGTGCTCCTCGTTGTACTCGACTCGCTCGTGCTGTTTGTCGTCCCGGAGCTCTCAGCTCCGCGCGGGACGTCGCTTGACCTCGCGCCGGTTGCGTACCTGCGCAAGCACCTGGGAGAGGAGCGCTTCTTCTCGCTCGGGCCGATATCTCCCAACTACGGCTCCTACTTCGGCCTCGACTCGTTCGGTGTCGAAGACTTTCCCCCGGATCCCTATGCGCGCTACGTCCGCGCCCGGCTCGACCCGGGCATCGTGTTCGCCGGATTCCGTACGCCGGGAGAGCCGTCGCCGAGATGGGAGTTGATCCATCATCTGGCGGGCTATCGATTCGCCGGCGTGCAGTACGTGCTCACGTCCGTGCGGCGTCCGCTGCCCGAGCGCTCGCCGGGCTTGCGGCTCGTGTTTCGCAGCAGGACGACCATGATCTACCGACTCGCCACGGCATCGCCGTATTTCAGCGCTGCGGGTTGTCGCACGCGCTCTGGCAGCGACGACAGCGCCACCGTCGTATGCCCCCGGTCGACGACGCTCGTCCGCCGCGAGACCTGGTCCCCGGGCTGGAGCGCGGAGGTCGATGGTCATCCGGTGCCGGTGCGCCGCGGCGACGGTGCATTCCAGGCTGTCGCGATTCCGGCCGGGTCACATCACGTCACCTTCAGCTTCACGCCACCGGGGATGGGATGGGCCGGGCTCGGCCTCCTGGCCGGGTGCGCGCTCACGCTGACGCCCACGATGCGCCGCGTGCGGTCGCTGGGTCCGGTCGGCACACTCGTGCCGCGCAGGTCGGGCGACTAGGGCGCAGGCCCGCGCGAATCCGCCGGAACAGAGCCTGCTTGTCGGCGTCGTCGAGGTGATGGACGACGAGTGCGGAGGTCGCAGAGCGCCAACGCGGCGTGAGCTCGACGATCACCATCGTCGACTCGCGACACCTCGCAAGCCGATCCGGCAGGACCGGCGTCGACATCTGGCAGTGCAGACGCCCACGCGGTGTACTCCGGCATCGGCTTCGAGGACAGTCGTCTGTCATGACGAACGCGCCCCAGATCTACGGCAGGCCCACCTGGCCGAGCACGATGTCCTCGCGGATGGCGTCGACGGGGACGTAGAAGGTCCCTCCTCCTGTTCAGCCGTCAGGGTGCAGGCGCCGGCGGCGCCTCAGCAGGTGACTCGAGCTCTCGTTCGTAATGGTCATGGCGCCACGATCTCCGGACGGGATTCCGCGCCTTGACAGCTTCGTCAAGGTGGAGGGATGCAGACACATCCGCATCGCGATGCAGACGTCGGGAGCGGCATCGAAGAGACGCGCGACCGGCAGGGCGCGTTCCCACGACTGACCGAGCAGCAGCTGGCGCGCTTGGAACAGGTGGGCACGAGCCGCCAGGTCGCGGCGGGCGAGGTCCTGTACCGGGAAGGCGACACCGCCTATGACTTCTTCGTCATACGGTCCGGGATGGTCATGGTCGTGCAGGGCTATGGCCACGAGAACCGCGTGCTCGGCGTTCACGGCCCGGGCCGCTTCCTGGGTGAGCTGAACCTCCTGACCGGCTCTCCCGCGTACCTGACCATCGTCGTGCGAGACGAGGGCGAGTTGCTCCAGATTCCCGCCAGCCGGCTTCGCCACGTGCTCTCCGAGGACGAGGAGCTGAGCAATGTGGTCCTGCGCGCGTTCATGTCGCGCCGGACGATCCTGATCGACATCGGCGCCGGCGTGAAGGTCGTCGGCTCGCGCTACTCACGCGATGCTCGCCGGGTGCGCGAGTTCCTGACGCGCAACCGCATGCCCCATCACTGGATGGACGTCGAGGAGGACGAGGAGGCGGAGGCGCTGCTGTGCGGGCTCGGGGTCGGAGCCGCCGAGACGCCGGTCGTGATCAGCGGCGACGGCGTCCTGCGCAACCCGACCAATGGCGATATAGCGCGCCTGCTCGGCTTCGGCACGCGCGGGACGCCTCCTCCGCTGTGCGACCTCGTGATCGTCGGCGCGGGTCCGGCCGGTCTGGCCGCGGCTCTGTACGGCGCCTCGGAGGGACTGGACACCCAGGTGATCGACGCGATCGCGTTCGGCGGGCAGGCGAGCACGTCGTCGCGCATCGAGAACTACCTCGGCTTCCCCACGGGGATCTCGGGGAGCGAGCTGGCCGAGCGCGCCGTTCTGCAGGCGAGGAGACTCGGAGCGCGGATGGTGGTGCCGGCTCAGGCCGTGTCACTGGCGCGGGACGACGGGCACTACACGATCGAGCTCGCCGACGGCACATCGGTGAACGGCCGTACGGTGATCGTCGCGACGGGCGCCCAGTACCGCAAGCTGGATCTTCCGAAGCTCGAGGCCTACGAGGGCAACGGCGTCTACTACGCGGCGACGCAGGTCGAGGCGCACCTGTGCGCCGACGACTCGGTGTTGATCGTCGGCGGCGGCAACTCCGCGGGGCAGGCCGCGATGTTCCTGTCCCAGCACGCGCGCAGCTGCAGCCTGATGATCCGCGGAGACGACCTGGGGAAGTCGATGTCGCGCTATCTGATCGACGAGCTCGATCGTGCCGGCCGCGCTGAGATCGTCACCAACCGTGAGATCGTCGAGCTCAAGGGTGGACAGGCGCTCGAGGCGGTCGTGGTCCGCGACACTCGCACGGGTGAACACGAGGAGCTCGAGGTGAAGGCGCTGTTCGTGTTCATCGGCGCCTCGCCCCATACCGACTGGCTGCGCGGGCAGGTGGCGATGGACGAGCACTGCTTCCTGCTCACCGGACGCGACGTGCTCGGCGACGACCTGGCGGCGTACGGAGCGGAGCAGCCGTTCTTCCTGGAGACGAGCGCACCCGGGATCTTCGCCGTCGGCGACGTCCACTCGGGCTCGGTCAAGCGAGTCGCCTCCGCTGTGGGCGAGGGGTCGATGGCGGTCAGGCTCATCCACCAGCGCCTGAGCAGTCCACTGCCCGGCTACAGCCCGGTCACCGCCTGAGCACTCTCCCGAGTCCTGCGCGATCAGCGGACGATGTGCAACGAGCGGCCCCGGTCCTTCTCGTAGGCCTCGATGAACTTCAGCCAGACCTCGCTGCGCGTGGGAAATGCCGCGATGCCGTGGGCGAGCATCGACAGGGGGACCTCGGCTACGACCGCGAACGTGGCCGCCTGCACGTAGTCCTGGATGTCGACGCCGACGAACGTGACGCCGAGCAGGATCTCCCGCGCCACATCCACGACGAAGCGCGTCGCTCCCTCGGCGCCCCGGCCGTAGAAGCTCCCGCCGGCCGTGCGGCTCGTGTCCAGGTCGATCACGTGGACCTCGATGTCCTGCTCCTCGGCCTTCTCCACGGTCAGGCCGACCGCGGCCACCTCCGGCTCGGTGAAGATCACGCGCGGCACGCGCTCGAGGTCAGCCCAGGCGACCGCCTCCTCGCCGAGGATCACGTCGGCGGCGATCCGGGCCTGGTACTTGCCGGAATGCGTCAGCAGCGACCGGCCGTTGACGTCACCCACCGCGTACAGCCAGGGCAGGTCCTCCACGCGCAGATGATCGTCGACCACGACGTAGCCCCCGGGCTCGAGCCCGATGGTCTCCAGCCCGAGCTCGTCGGTCAGGGGCCGGCGCCCGACCGCCACGAGCAGGCGATCCGCGGTGAACGTCCGACCGTCGTCGAGCTCCACGGTCACCTCGTCGCCCTGGCGGGAGACGGACGTCGCCTTGACCCCCAGCTCGACCCGCACGCCCGCGTCCTCGAGCCCGGCCTGGACGGCTTCGCTGGCCAGCGGCTCTTCCTGGGCGACCAGCCGCTCGGCCGCCTCGAGCAAGGTCACATCGGAGCCGAGCCAGCTCCACGCCTGAGCCATCTCCACGCCCACCACGCCGCCACCGAGGACCAGGAGCCGGCGCGGGACCTCCTTGGCCGTGGTGAGCTCGCGGTTGGACCAGGCGCCGACCTCAGCCAGGCCGGGGATGGGCGGGAACGCCGCCGCCGTGCCGACACCCAGGACGACCGCGTCACGCGCCACGAGCAGGTCGTCGCCCACCCGTACCCGGCGCTCGCCGTCGAGGCGCCCCCAACCGCGGAACAGCTCGATCCCGCGCTCTTCGAGCCAGGGCAGCTGCCCGGAGTCGTCGAGGTCGTGGATGACCTCGTCGCGACGGGCCAGGATGGCGGGCACGTCGAGCGAGCCGGTCACGGCCTCGGCCGCACCCGGGATGCGGCGGACCTCGTCCAGCGCCTCCATCGGGCGCAGCAACGCCTTGGACGGCATACAGGCATAGAAGGAGCACTCGCCACCGATCAAGCGCCCCTCGACGAGCGCCACGCTCTTGCCTCCGCGTTCCGCGACGCGTCCGGCGGCGATCTCGCCCGCCGGACCAGCCCCCACGACGATGGTGTCGAACTCGCGGTCCAAGTCGCTGCGCAATGCTATGCGCCCTGGCGGCCACACGCGGAGGATCGTCGAAATCACGCGAAATACCGTGGCTTTCCCAGCCCCTCGCGTTACGCAGCGCGCCGACACCGGAGGCTGTGAGAGGCTGGTGGCGGCCCCATGTCCGGCCAAGATCCACAGCGCTTGGGCGAGGCCGCCGACCCCTACGCCGCTTCGGCGGCGCGCTCCCGGGCGCGGCGCGCGGCAGATCAGCGCCGGCGCCGGCGCCGGCTGCTCCAGCGCGCTGTCGGTGTGACGGCGGCGATCATCGCCGTCGGCCTCGCGATCTTCCTCGTGGCCAGACCGTCGCGGACCGAGGCGACCGGCCCAGGGCACAAGGCGCGAGCCTCGGGCCGGTCCGGTCGGGCGGCCGGACAGACGGTCGCGGGCGGGACGTGGCTCGTGCCCACAGCCGGTACACCGCCGACGGTGGCGGCTGAGAATCGGAGCCCCGGAACCCAGACCTGGCGGCTGCGGGGTCCGAGCGACGACATCGGCGGCCTGGCGTACGGCTCGGTCTCCGGGTATGTCTCCGCTCAAGCCGTGCGTCCCGGCCAGACTCTGCGGATCTACGCGAGCGCGCCGGGAGCGCAGGCGGTGCGGATCCGGATCTTCCGGATCGGCTGGTACGGCGGCGCCGGAGGCCGCGAGATGTTCGTCAGCCGCCGTCTCGAGGTGCGGCCCCAGCCGCCGTGCGCCCATGTGCACGAGACCGGGCTGACCGAGTGCGACTGGCGGCCCACGCTCGCCCTCCAGATTCCGGCCGCTCTGCCCAGCGGCGTGTACATCGCGAAGATCAGCACCGGCAACGGTGCCGGCGACTGCCTGTTCGTGGTCGAGTCGCTCCGGCCGCAGGCACTCCTCGCCCAGCTGCCCGACCTCGACATACGAGGCGTACAACGCCTGGGGCGGTGACAGCCTGTACCCGGGCGGGAGCGATCGAGGTCGGCGTGACCGGCACCACACAGGGCGTCGAGGTCTCCTACGACCGGCCGTACGACAGCGTCACCGGGGCGGGCCAGTTCTTCGCGCGGGACGTCGCGATGGTCTGGTTCCTCGAGCGCTACGGCTATCCGGTCTCGTACACGACGAGCGAGGCCGTGGCCGACCGCCCCGGACAGCTGAACGGGCACCGGGCGCTGATCGACTTCGGCCACTCCGAGTACTGGTCGGAGCAGGAGGAGACGGCGTGGGCCGCGGCGCTTCGGCGCGGGAACGAGCCTGCTGTTCTTCGGCTCGGACACGCTCGCCTGGCGAGTCCGCTTCCAGCCGGCCACCGCCGCTTCGAGCGAGGCGGGGCGGCCGGGTCACGTGATCGTGGCCTACAAGGAGCACGCGGCGCAGGACCCGAACACGTCGAACCCCACCGGCATCTTCGCCGATCGGGGCGCGCGGCTGGCGGGCTCGGCCTACCTCGGGTGCATCACGCCCCGGCTCAGCCAGCCCGGGCCGCCCGTGTACCGCTACTACGCCTGGTCCCCGGCGCCCGGCCTGTCGCCGTCGTGGCTGTTCGCGCACACCGGGATCACCGCCGATACGCGAATCCCCGGCATCGTCGGCTACGAGCTCGACCAGCGTACGCCCGACACGCCGTCAAGCACGGTGCTGGTCGGCTCCGGCACGGCGCCGTGCATGGGGCAGACCGCCGACGAGCCGGGCGAGCCCGTTCCCAAGGCGGGCGACGACCGGGCCGAGACCACGCTCTCCACCGGCCCGCACGGAGCGATCGTGTTCGACACCGGGACGCTCGGCTGGGAGCTCGGCCTCGAGCCGGTCCCGAGCGCCTCCCCCGACGCGCCGCGCGCCCCCGACCCGCGTGTGGTGGCGATGACGCGCAACCTCCTGGCCCACGTCCTCGCGCAGGGCTAGCGCCCAGCGGCCGGTTGCACGTTCCCGTGCGCGAACCGGCAATCGCGGCGCCCGCCCCGTCCGCAGGCGATACTTCGCGCCATGGCTGAGGACAACGGGAGCTTCGACGCGGCCACGGCGACGCAGCCGACAGTGCCCGAGGTGCCGATGCGGGGCAGCCCGTACCCGCCGATCGCCGACTACGGCTTCCTGTCCGACTGCGAGACGGTGGCGCTGGTGGCGCCGAGCGGGAGCATCGAGTGGATGTGCCTGCCGCGCGTGGACTCGCCGAGCGTGTTCGGCGCGATCCTCGACCGTGGCGCCGGATCGTTCCGGCTTGGGCCCAAGGGCGTCAACGTCCCGGCGTCGCGCCGTTACCTGCCGGGGACGATGGTGCTGGAGACGAGCTGGTGGACCGGCGCGGGGTGGATCATCGTCCGCGACGCACTGCTGATCGGCGGCTGGCACCACGAGGGGGAGCGCTCGCACACGCACCACCGCGCCCCCACCGACTACGACGCCGACCACGTCCTGCTGCGGACCGTGCGGTGCGTCAACGGCGAGGTGGAGGTCGTGCTCGAGTGCGCGCCGTCGTTCGACTACGGGCGCAAGCCGGCGGAGTGGGAGTACCTCGGCGACGACTACCACGAGGGGGTGGCGCGGGCACCGGGCATCGACGTCGAGCTCAAGCTGCGGACCGACATGCGGCTCGGGTTCGAGGGTCCGCGGGCCACGGCGCGCCACCGGATGAAGGAGGGCGAGCAGATCTACTGCGCGCTCCACTGGAGCGAGCACGGGGCGCCGCAGAACTTCGAGGAGGCGTACAGCCGCCTGGTGTGGACGGCTCACCATTGGCAGCACTGGCTGGACGGCGGAGACTTTCCCGACCATCCGTGGCGTCAGTACCTGCAGCGGAGCGCGCTCACCCTCAAGGGGCTCACCCACGCCCCGACCGGCGCGCTGCTCGGCGGCGGCGACGACATCACTGCCCGAGACCCCGCACGGCGAGCGCAACTGGGACTACCGCTACAGCTGGATCCGCGACTCCACGTTCATGCTGTGGGCGCTGTACACGCTCGGCTTCGACTGGGAGGCGAACGATTTCTTCTACTTCATCGCCGACGTGGCCGAGGGCGAGGAGGACCTGCAGATCATGTACGGCGTGGGCGGCGAGCGCGAGCTCGACGAGCAGGTGCTCGACCACCTCGACGGCTACGAGGGCGCGCGTCCGGTCAGGGTCGGCAACGATGCCTACGCACAGCGCCAGCATGACGTGTGGGGAGCGCTGATCAGCGCCGTCTATCTGCACACGCGCTCGCGCGACTCGCTGGACGAGCGCGTGTGGCCGATCCTCCGCCGCCAGGTCGAGGCGGCGATCGAGCACTGGCGCGAACCCGACCGCGGCATCTGGGAGGTGCGCGGCGAGCCGAAGCATTTCACCTCCTCCAAGATGTTCTGCTGGTTGGCCTGCGACCGCGGGGCGAAGCTGGCCCGCCTGCGCGAGGACCACGAGCACGCGGAGCGGTGGGAGGCCGCCGCAGAGGAGATCCACGCCGACATCTGCGAGCAGGGACTCGACGAACGCGGCGTGTTCGTGCAGCACTACGAGACCACCGCGCTCGACGCGGCCGTCCTGCTGATGCCGCTGCTCAAGTTCCTGCCTCCGACCGACGAGCGGATCCGCAACACGGTGCTGGCGATCGCCGACGAGCTGACCGAGGACGGGCTCGTCATGCGCTACAGGACGGACGAGACCGAGGACGGGCTGGAGGGCGAGGAGGGCACGTTCCTGATCTGCTCGTTCTGGCTGGTTTCGGCCTTCTGCCAGATCGGGGAGGACCGCCGCGCCCGCGACCTGTGCGAGCGCGTGCTCGGCCACGCCAGTCCGCTCGGCCTGTACGCCGAGGAGCTCGATCCGCGCACCGGCCGCCACTTCGGCAACTTCCCCCAGGCGTTCACCCACCTGGCGTTGATCAACGCGGTCATGCACGTGATGCACGCCGACCGCCAGCTCGCCGGCGAGCAGTCGCGCTGGGTCGTCTCTCCCTGACCGTATCCGGGATGTGCACGACGTCCTGATCCTGCTCGCCAAGGGCCTCGCCGGCGGAGTGCTGGTGGTGTGCTTCGCGCTGCTCAGCGAGGGCCTGAGCCCCAAGCGCTTTGCCGGCCTGTTCAGCGCGGCGCCGGCGGTGGCACTCGCCGGATTGACGATCGCCGTGCTCGACAAGGGCGCGCACGACGCGCACGAGAGTGCGACCGGGATGATCGCCGGCGGCGCTGGGATGGTGGCCTACGCCGCGGCGGTGGTTCCGCTGCTGCGCCGCATGCGCGCGCTCCGTGCGGCGGTGACGGCATTGGGAGCCTGGCTACTGGTGGCGGTCGTCGTGGCGCTGCCGCTGCTGCTGGCATGAGCGGACGCACGCAGGAACGGCCGCTCCGGGCGCGGGTGGACGAGCGCCCGAAGCTCGAGCCGTCGCAGATCAAGGAGGTGCGGGTAAGGGATCTGCTCGTGCGCTTCGCCGCCGGCGCACTGACCTCGATCGTCGCCGGCGCACTGACGCTGGCGTTCGGGGCTCGCGTGGGCGGGATCATGCTCGGCTTCCCCGCGATCCTCGCGGCGAGCTTGACCCTGATCCAGGAGGAGGAGGACGCGGCCCACGCCCGGGAGGACGCCCGCGGCGCGATCGCCGGCGGTTGCGCGATGGCGGCGTTCGCACTCGCCGCGGCGCTGACGCTGGGTCACCTGGGCGCCGCGATAGCACTGCTGATCGCTGCCGGCGCATGGGCGGTGAGCGCGTTCACGTTGTATCTCGTCCTGTGGTTTCGCTGATCGGGGCGGGGTTGGAAACCAGAGCGAACCGGGTATTGGCCGCGTCGTGTCCACCGCCCTGATCGTCATAGACATGCTCAACACATACGACCACGAGGACGCGGAGGCGTTGACGAAGTCGGTCGAGAACGTGGTGCCCCCACTCGAGCGGCTGATCTCTGAAACGGCCGAGCGCGACGAGTGCCTGGTCTACGTCCAGGACAACTTCGGCGACTGGAGCGCGGGCCGTCCCGAGCTGATTCGGGCGGCGCTGAACGGCGCCGCTCCGCAACTGGTCGAGCCGATCGTCCCCCGAGACGACGTGCCGTTCATGGTCAAGGCACGTCACTCGATCTTCTACCAGACACCGCTCGAGTACCTGCTGCGCTCGAATGACATCGACCGCATCGTGCTCTCCGGGCAGGTCACCGAACAGTGCATCCTCTACTCGGCACTCGACGCCTATGTCCGTGACTTCGAAGTCGTGGTGCCACGCGACGCCGTCGCGCACATCGACGAGGGCCTGGCCGACGCGGCACTGCGGATGATGGAGTCGAACATGCGCGCGGAGATCCGCTCGGCGCGTGAGTGCGTGCCGGGACTTGTCTAGCGGGGCCAGCTCGAGCGGCGCTTCTCGCCGGTACGCCGTGACCGCCTACACGTGCATCACCTGCGGGACGCAGTTCGCGCCGGGCGACGGTCCGCCCGAGCGCTGTCCGATCTGCCTCGACGAGCGCCAGTTCGTGGGCCCCGAAGGCCAGCAGTGGACGACGTCGGACGAGCTGGCGCGCACGCACGAGAACCGGGTGGAGGATCTCGAGCCCGGGCTGCTCGGAATCGGGGTCGAGCCGTCGTTCGGGATCGGGCAGCGCGCGCTGCTCGTCGAGCGGCGTGCTGTGGGATTGCGTGAGCCTGCTCGACGAGCCGACCGCCGAGCTGATCTCAGCGCGCGGCGGAATCGAGACGATCGCGATCTCGCACCCGCACTTCTACACGGCGATGGTCGAATGGGCGGAGCGCTTCGACGCGCGCGTGCTCCTGCATGAGGACGACCGCGAGTGGATCATGCGCCCGAGCCCGCGGATCTCGTTCTGGGAGGGCGAGCGCTGCGAGGTATCGGAGGCGCTGACGCTGGTGCGCATCGGCGGCCACTTCCCCGGCGCCACCGCGTGCCTGTGGCACCGCGGCGCCGGCGGGGCGGGAGCGCTGCTGTCGGGCGACATCCCACAGGTCGTCCAGGATCGCGACTGGGTGAGCTTCATGTACAGCTATCCCGAACCTGATCCCGCTGCCGGCGCGCGAGGTCGAGCGCATCCGCGGCGTGCTCGAGCCGCTTCGCTTCGACCGCGTGTACGGCGGGTGGTGGGAGCGGGTGATCGAGCGGGGCGCGCACGCCAAGGTGCTGCGCTCGGCCGATCGCTACCTGCGCGCGCTCAGCTAGCCGCCCGCCACAGCGAGGCGGCGAGGAGCGCGGCCACGGCCACGGGCACGATCCACCAGGCGGGAACGCTCGTGCTCGGCGACCAGCGCGGTCACCCCGAGCGTGACGACCACGCCCGCGGCGATCGCCGGATCGTCGCCGACGAAGAAGTCCCACAGGAAGACGCAGGAACGCCTTCATACGTTCACCGCCGCGGGACGCTGCCGACGTCCGCCGACGCCGGAGCGCCGCCACCATGGCCAGCGCCGACGGCGAGCGTGACCGGGACGATCGCCAGCAGCGCGGCGTCGCCGCCGGGCCAGTGCGCGCCGGCGCCCTCGGCGCCCCAGAACGTGCCAAACGAGGTCAGCATCACGCCGACCGCGAACTTCATCGTGTTCTCGGGAACGCGCGCCAGCGGCGCGTGCACGGCCACCCCGGCGAGCACGACCGCCGCCACCGCCACTGACGCCGCGGCGGCCGCGAGGCCGACGTGATGCTGGTTGGCGCCGAAGGTCAGCACGATGAACACGACCTCGAGGCCCTCGAGCAGGACGCCCTTGAACGAGATCAGAAACGAGTACCCGTCGAACCCCGCATCGCGCTCGCCGGCCGCCCGCGCCGCGGCGCGCTCGCGCTCAAAGGCCGCCTCCTCGTCGTGGAGCGCCTTGAACCCAGCCGCGCGAAGGATCGCCTTGCGCAGCCACTGGAGGCCGAAGACCAGGAGCAGCCCGCCCACCGCCACGCGGAGCGCGTCGATCGGCAGCGCGGTCAGGGCCGGACCGAGCGCGGCGGTCACCGCGGCCAGCGTCAACACGGCCGCGCCCACGCCGATGAAGGCGGACCGCCAGCTGCGCGTGTAGCCGACCGCGAGCACGATCGTCAGCGCCTCCACCGCCTCGACGGCGCAGGCCAGGAATACCGAGATGGCGAGGGCTACGTCCGCTCCGCTCATGCCACATAGGATGGCGCGTGCGGATGAAGAAGGATGGGGAGAGCCCGAGCGAGGAGGTCAAGGCCGAGCTGGCCAGGCTGCTCGAGCTCGCCCGGACGCTGGAAGAGCTCCCGCTCGAGGACGTCGAGCCGGCGCCTCCGATTCCCGACTGGGAGTGAGCGATCCCGCCGACCTGACGGTCGTCGAGGCGCGGCGCGCGCTGCAGGCGCGCCGCCTGTCGGAGGCCGAGCTGATGAGCGCGGTGCTCGACCGGGTGGAGCGCCTCAACCCGAAGCTTGAACGCGTACCTGTGCGTGGACCCGCAGCGAGTCGTCCTCCGATGGGCCGCTGGCGGGGATCCCGATCTGCATCAAGGACGTGATCGACGTGGCCGGGTTTCCGACCACCGCCGGCGCCGCACGGTGGCGCCGTATGCCCGACCGAGACGCCGTGGCGGTGGCGCGATTGCGGCGGCGGGGGCGGTGATCGTCGGCAAGGGCCACACGAACGAGTTCGCGTACGGGATCGATGGTGAGAACCCGCACTGGGGCGCCTGCTCGAATCCGCACGACCCGACGCGGATCTGCGGCGGCTCGAGCTCCGGGCTCGGCGGTGGCCACGGCGGCCGGCATGGCCCTGGCCGGCCTGGGAACCGACACGAGCGGGTCCATCCGGGTGCCGGCGGCGCTGTGCGGATTGGTCGGGGTCAGGCCGACGCGTGGGGCGGGTGCCGCGCGACGGGGTCGTGCCGCTGGCCTGGACCTACGACGCGGTGGGGCCGCTATGCCGGAGCGTCGAGGACGCAGCGCTGCTGCTCGACATCCTGGCCGGCGGAGGCATCGAACTGCCTGAGCCGGCCTGCCCGCGTCTGGGCGTGGTGGAGGAGCTGTTCGAGGCCTCGGAGGGCTACGTCGCCGATGGAGTCCTCGGGGCCGCGCGCGAGGTGGGCGAGCTCGTCCCGGTCCGGTTCGAGCGCCTGCGCTACGCGCGCGCCGCGCACCAGATCATCCAGTACGCCGAGGCGGCACAGGTCCATGCCGCGTGGCCCGGGATCGAGTACTCGCCGGAGGTGGGCACGCGCCTGGAGGCTGGGGCGGATGGTGCCGGCCGGGGCTTACCTGGCGGCCCAGCAGGCACGGCGGCTGATCATCGAGGAGGTGTCGCTCGCGATGCGCGACCTGGATGCGCTCGTGGCTCCGACGGTGGGATTCGTCGCTCCGCCGCACGGCGTCCGCGAGGCGGGTGGTCAGCCGCTCCGAGCCGCGCTCCAAGCGTGCGTGGTCCCGCCGAGCGAGGTCGGGGCGCCGGTGGCGTCAGTCCCGGTGGGCCGCCACGACGGGCTTCCCTATGCGATGCAGATCATCGCCCGGCCGCGGGCGGAGGGTCGTGGCGCTGGCGATCGCGCGCCGGGTCGAGCGGCGCTAGACCGCGAAGAAGACGGTCTCGCCCTCGCCCTGGAGGCGGATGTCGAACCGGTAGCCGTTATCGGTCGGCTCGGCGATCAGGGTCGCGCGGCGCTCGGCGGGACGCGGGCGAGCACCGGATCGGCCGCGTTGGCCTCCTCCTCGTCGGCGAAGTAGATCCGCGTCACGCAGCGGTGGAGCATTCCGCGCGCGAACACCGACACGTCGATGTGCGGCGCCTGAGCGGCGCCGTCCAGCGCCGGCGACGCGACCGGGCTTGACCGTGACGATCTCGTAGTGGCCGTCGCCGTCCTCCTCGCCGTAGCGGGCGAAGCCGCGGAAGCCGGCGAGCTCGGAGGGCCCGCCGTACCCGTGCAGGTCGGCGAAGCGCCCGTCGCCGTCGGCCTGCCAGGTCTCGATCAGCGCGTCGGGCACGGGCGCGCCGGCGCCGTCGTAGACCGACGCCGGTGATCCGGATCGCGCCCGGCGTGTCCTCGGGCACCGCGAGCGGCCCCTCCGGCCACGGCAGCCCGATCGCGAAGTACGGGCCGACCGTCTGCGACGGCGTGGTGGCGAAGATCAATGCGCCTCCTCGAACGGCGTCTGCCCCGGCCCGCGCAGGTAGATGTCGAACTGGTAGGCCGCGGCCCAGTTGGGGACGGTGTCGTGGATCGAGAAGCGCGAGACCATCCGCTCGCGCGCCGCGGGGTCGCGCACCGAGTTGAAGATCGGGTCATACGGGAAGAACGGGTCGCCCGGGAAGTACATCTGGGTGACCAGCCGCTGGGTGAACGCGCGGCCCATGAGCGAGAAGTGGATGTGGGCCGGGCGCCAGGCGTTGTGGTGGTTGCCCCACGGGATACGGGCCGGGCTTGATCGTCGTGAACGTGTAGCGGCCGTCGTCGTCGGTGACGGTGCGCCCGGCGCCCGAGAAGTTGGGGTCGAGCGGCGCCGGCCAGCGGTCCCACCGGTGCAGGTAGCGCCCGGCGGCGTTGGCCTGCCAGATCTCGACCAGCGTCCCGCGCAGCGGCTTGCCCTCGGTGTCGAACACGCGCCCGGAGACGGTGATGCGCTCGCCGATCGGCTCGCCCTCATGCTGGCGGGTCAGGTCGTTGTCGAGTTCGCCCGCGATGCGCTCGGAGAGCTGCGGTCCGGTGATCTCGGTGATCGTCTGCGGCAGGTAGATCAGCGGCTGCTTGGGGTGGCGCAGCGCGGTCGACTTGTAGCCCGGGTAATCGATCGGCGGGTGCGCGTCCGGCGGCTCGCGCAGGTAGCTCGTCGGCGTGTCCGACACCTGGTCGTAGATCCGCCGCGGCTCGTCGGTCTTCACATCGGTCATACCGCCTCCAGCACGATCGCCAGCCCCTGGCCGACGCCGATGCACGAGCGCGGCGACGCCGTAGCCGCCGCCGCGCCGCTTGAGCTCGTGGGCCAGGCCGCCGAGGATGCGCACGCCCGAGGCGCCGAGCGGGTGGCCGAGCGCGATCGCGCCGCCGTTCGGGTTGACCCTCTCGGGGTCGAGCTCCTTCCACTGCCCGATGTCGGCCAGGCACTGCGAGGCGAAGGCCTCGTTGAGCTCGACGACCTCGACGTCGTCCCAGGTGATCCCGGCGCGCTCGAGCGCGCGGTTGGCCGCCTCCACCGGCGCGATGCCGAACACGTCGGGATCGACTGCCGCCGCGCCGCGGGCGACGACCCGCGCCAGCGGCTCGCGCCCGAGCGCCTCGGCGCCCTTCTCGCTGGCCAGGAAGGCCGCGCCGGCGCCGTCGTTGAGCGGCGAGGAGTTGCCGGCGGTGACCGTCCCGTCCTTGGCGAACGCGGGCTTCAGCTTGGCCAGCTTCTCGAGCGAGGTGTCGGCGCGGATGTTCTCGTCGCGGTCGAGCTCGGTGTCCGGGACCGGGATGACCCACTCCGCGTAGAAGCCGTCGTCCCACGCGGCGGCGGCGCGCTGATGGCTGCGCAGCGCGAACTCGTCCTGCGCCTCGCGCGGGATCTCGTAGATCTCGGCGAGCTTCTCGGCGCTCTCGCCGAGCGAGATCGTCCACTGCTCGGGCATGTTCGGGTTGACCATGCGCCAGCCGAGCGTGGTCGAGTAGAGCTGCTCGTGGCCGCGCGGGTAGGGCTTCTCGGTCTTGAGCAGGACCCAGGGCGCCCGGCTCATCGACTCGACGCCGCCGACCAGCACCACGTCGGCCTCGCCGGTCTCGATCTGGCGGCTGGCCTGCATCGCGGCGTCGAGGCTCGAGCCGCACAGGCGGTTGACCGTGCTCCCGGGGATGCTCGTGGGCAGGCCGGCCAGCAGGATGGCCATGCGGGCGACGTTGCGGTTGTCCTCGCCGGCCTGATTGGCGTCGCCGAAGATGACCTCGTCGATGCGCTCGTGGTCGAGATCAGGAGCGCGCTCGATCAGCGACTTGACCACGTGGGCGCCCAGGTCGTCCGGGCGGACGCCGGCCAGGCCGCCGCCGTAGCGGCCGAACGGGGCGCGGATCGCGTCGACGACGTAGGCGGTGCTCATCGGCTCATCAGCTCCCGCAGCGCGTCGAGCTCCTCGTCGGTGGGCGGCTCGGTGCGTCTGGAGATCGGCGGCGACGCGCAGCTCCCAGCCCGTGGCCTCGCGCACGTCTTCGACGGTCACGCCGGGGTGGATCGCTGTGAGCACGAGCTCGCAGGTCTCGGGGTCGGGCTCGAGCACGCCCTTGTCGGTGATCACCGAGGTCGGGCCCCGGCCGCGGAAGCCGAGCCGCTCGCGCGCACCCGGCCCGTCGCCGTGGCCGACGGTGGTGAGGAAGTCGAGGCACTCCACGAAGGTGCGCTTGAGTGGGGCACGACCACGATCACCTCGCCGCAGCTCGCGGCGATCTCGGGCGCCCCGCCGGCGCCCGGCAGGCGCGTCTTCGGGTGCGTCGTAGTCGCCGATCACCGTCGAGTTCAGGTTGGCGTAGCGGTCGACCTGGGCCGCACCCAGGAAGGCCACCTCGATCCGGCCGGCGCCGATCCAGTAGTTGAACATCTCCGCCACCGAAACGACGCTGATCGGCGGTCTCGGCGAGCTCGCCGTCGCCGATCGAGAGCGGGATGTGGAACGGCTTGGCGCCGATCGTCCCCGACTCGTAGACCAGGACCAGGTCCGGGTTGTGGACCATCCGGCCAGCAGCGCGGCGGTGCTGGGCCGGCCCACGCCGATGAACACGCTGTCGGCGTGGCTGCAGCCGCCGCGCGGCTACGACCGTCTGGACCTCGGCGGTGGTCGGCGGGCCTCCTGCGGTGGTCAATCTGCCGGCGCACAGCACGTTCTCGTTCATCCATTGGGTGAAGCGTTCCCGGTCTCGGCTGAGCTTGTCCCAGAACCTGTAGAAGTCGTTGTCGCGGTCGGTGATCCCGAGGCTGTAGGACGGCTGCGAGCCGCCCGGCGCCACCGCCACGAGGTCGATCGCCCAGCCGGGGATGACGATCCCGCCGGGCCTGAGCTCGAGCTCCTCGACCTTGCGCTCGACCGTGACCAGCGAGCGCTGCGGCCGCCAGCACGGCCTCCTTCTGCACGCCGGGGATCCCCCACAGCTGAACGTTGCCCAGCGCGATCGACCTCCTGGGCGTGGACGATCGCCACGTCGGGGTTGAGCGCCGGCACGGCGGTGAGCTCCTCGCCGGTGAACGGGCAGGTGAGGAGGCGCGACGGTCGTGTGCTCCATCAGGTCGGTGCCGACGTACCCGCGCATGATCGCGCAGGGCAGGTTCGAGGCGCCGGCGGCGTAGCGGTTGGCCATGCCCGGCGTGGCTGTGCTCCTCGAGCTCGATCGCGCGCGGCCAGCCGTTCTCGATCGCGTCGCGGAAGCGGTGCAGCGAGCCAACGCCGGGATTGCCGCCGTAGGAGAAGACCAGGCGCCGGCACGCGCCCAGGCCGATCATCTGGTCGTACAGGATGTCCGGGGTCATCCGGATCAGCTCGAGCTCGCGTCGGCCCTGGCGGAGGATCTCGTGGCCGGCGGCGAACGGGATCAGGTGGGTGAAGCCCTCGAGCGCCACCGAGTCGCCGTCGTGGACCAGCTCGGCGACCGCCTCGCGCAGCGACGCGAGCTCAGCCACGGCGTGCGCTATGCGAACGAGTTGCTCACTAATGCGAACGATAGCGGCCGTGCCGACAGAGGCGTGTCGAGCTATCGGCTGATATGGACCGGTTTCTCGCACGCCCGCCACGGCTAGGGCGCGGCCGAGGCGGCCTTAGAGGCCGAGCAGGCGCGCGGCGTTCTGCTTGAGCACGAGCGGCCGGACCTCGTCGCGAATCGGGAGCTTCTCGAAGTCGGCCAGCCACCGGTCGGGCGTGATCAGCGGGAAGTCCGAGCCGAACAGCATCTTGTCCTTCAGCCGGGTGTTCGTGTACTGGATCAGGATCTCCGGGAAGTACTTCGGCGACCAGCCGGAGAGGTCGATGTACACGTTCGGCTTGTGCACGGCGATGGCCAGCGCCTCCTCCTGCCAGGGGAAGGAGGGATGGGCGAGGATGATGTCCAGCGCCGGGAAGTCGGCCGCCACGTCGTCGACGCACATCGGGTTCGAGTACTTCAGGCGCACGCCGCCGCCGCCGGGCATGCCGGCGCCGATCCCGGTCGTCCCCGAGTGAAACAGGGCGATCAGCCCCGCCTCGGCGATCACCTCGTACAGCGGATAGAACGCGCGGTCATGCGGCCAGAAGGCCTGGGTGTTGGGGTGGAACTTGAACCCCGCACGCCGGCCTCGATCAGCTCGCGCGCCTCGCGCACCGCCAGCTTGCCCGCGATGGGGGTCGACGCTGAGCCGAACGGGATCAGCACGTCGGGGTTCTCCCGCGCCGCCGCCAGCACCTCCTCGTTGCCCAGCCGCCGGCGCCCCATCCCGGCCTCGTCGTCGACGTTGAACACGACGGCGAGCATCCTCCGCTCCCGGTAGTAGTCGGCCACCTCGATACGCCGTCGGCTGGGGCGGGCTGCCCCCGAAGTACCGCGCCGCCGCCTCCAGCAACTCGCCGGTCACCGGATCGGGCGCGTCGTCGGTGTTGCGCTCGGCGTGCACGTGCACGTCGATCGCCACCAGGCTGTCGACGTCGATGCTCACCCGTAGACGCGGCTGAGGAACTCAGCCACGCACGCCGGCTTCTCCTGGTCCTTGACCTCGATCGTCACCCGGGCCTTGATCTGCAGCCCGCCCGGGATCTCGCTCACCTCGAGGATCTCCTGGCCGCCGCGCCACTCCTTGCCCACGGGCAGCGGCGCCGGGAAGCGCACGCGGTCGAGGCCGTAGTTGAGCCCGAACTTGGCGTCGGTGACCTGCATCAGCGACATCGAGGTCGGCGCCAGCAGCGACAGCGACAGGAACCCGTGGGCGATCGTGCCGCCGAACGGCGTCTCCTTGGCCTTCTCGGGGTCGACGTGGATGAACTGGTGGTCGTCGGTGGCGTCGGCGAACTGGTTGACCTGCTCCTGGGTCAGCTCCTTCCAGTCGGTGTAGCCGATGTGCTTGCCGGCGGCCTCGCGCAGGCCGGCGATGTCGGTGACCAGGCCGTTTTCCTTCGAAGCAGTCATGTCGTCTCCCTCCGGGTGTCGGTCGCCCCGGAGACTACGGGGTTTACGTGCAAGCCTGGCTAAGCTCGAACCAGGTGCAGGCCCAGGGCACGAACTACAAGTGGATCGTCCTGTCCAACACGACGATCGGGATGCTGCTGGCGACGATCAACTCCTCGATCCTGCTGATCGCGCTGCCGGACATCTTCCGCGGCATCCACATCAACCCGCTGGCGCCTGGCAACACCAACTACCTGCTGTGGATGATCCTGAGCTTCCTGGTCGTCACCGCGGTGCTCGTGGTGAGCCTCGGCCGGCTCGGCGACATGTTCGGGCGGGTGCGCACCTACAACCTCGGGTTCGCGGTGTTCACGCTGTTCTCGATCCTGCTGTTCGCGACGCCGTTCAAGGGCAGCGCGGGCGCGCTGTGGCTGATCGGGATGCGCGTGGGCCAGGGCGTCGGCGGCGCGATGCTGTTCGCCAACTCGAGCGCGATCCTCACCGACGCCTTCCCCGAGAACCAGCGCGGGCTGGCGCTCGGCATCAACGGCGTGGCCGCGATCTCCGGCTCGTTCATGGGGCTGATCCTGGGCGGCGTGCTGGCGCCGGTCGACTGGCGCCTCGTGTTCCTGGTCTCCGTGCCGTTCGGCCTGTTCGGCACCGTGTGGGCCTACCTCAAGCTCGTCGACCAGTCCGAGCGCCGGCCGGCGCAAGATCGACTGGATCGGGAACATCACGTTCGCGGTCGGGCTGATCTCGGTGATGGTCGGCATCACCTACGGGATCCAGCCCTACGGCCACCACGTGATGAGCTGGGGCAGCCCCAAGGTGCTGGCCGAGCTGATCGGCGGGGTGGTCGTGCTGGCCATCTTCTGCGTGATCGAGACGCGCGTGGAGCAGCCGATGTTCCACCTCGACCTGTTCCGGATCCGCGCCTTCACGGCCGGGAACCTGGCCAGCCTGCTCTCCTCGATCGGCCGCGGCGGCCTGCAGTTCGTGCTGATCATCTGGCTGCAGGGGATCTGGCTCCCCCAGCACGGCTACAGCTTCAGCGAGACGCCGCTGTGGGCGGGCATCTACATGGTCCCGCTGACCGTCGGGTTCCTGCTCGCCGGGCCGGCCTCGGGACTGCTCTCCGACCGCTACGGGGCGCGCCCGTTCGCCACCGGCGGGATGATCCTGGCCGCGCTCTCGTTCATCCTGCTCGAGCAGCTCCCGGTCAACTTCGACTACGTCTGGTTCGCGCTGCTGCTGCTGCTCAACGGCATCGGCATGGGCCTGTTCGCCTCGCCCAACCGGGCCGGGATCATGAACAGCCTGCCTCCGCGCCAGCGCGGCGCCGGCGCGGGCATGGCCGCGACGTTCCAGAACTCGGCGATGGTGCTCTCGATCGGCATCTTCTTCTCGCTGCTGATCGTGGGCATGGCCGGCGGGCTGCCCGGCGCGCTGCAGAACGGACTGCAATCCCACGGCGTGCCGGCGGCGGCCGCGACCCGGATCGCCCACCTGCCGCCGGTGGCGAGCCTGTTCGCCGCCTTCCTCGGCTACAACCCGATCCAGCAGCTGCTCGGGCCGGCGCTGCTGCACCACCTGCCGGCCTCCCAGGCGGCCGTGCTCACCGGGCGATCGTTCTTCCCGCACCTGATGAGCTCCCCGTTCTCAAGCGCGCTCTCGACCGCGTTCACGTTCTCGTTCATCGCCTGCCTGGTGGCGGCCGGTGCATCCTGGCTGCGCGGCGGGAAGTACCACTACCGTGAGGAACCCGACGAACCGCGCCGCGAGGCCGCGACCCCGCAGGCCACGGCCCACCCGGCGGTGAACCGATGACGCTGGTGGCGCTGTCGGCCTCCTACGGCGCCGGGAGCACGGTGATAGCGCCGGCGCTGGCCGAGCGGCTCGGAGTCCCGTTCGTGGACCGGGCGATCCCGCTCGCGGTGGCCGAGCAGCTCCAGGTCACGCCGGACGAGGCCGAGGCGCACGAGGAGGGCGCGAGCCCGAGCTGGCTCGAGCGGATCCTGCGCGGCTTCATCGGCTCCGATCCGGGCGCCCCGGCGCCCCTCCCGGCCGCCGAGGAGGTCTCCTCGGAGGACTTCATGGTCGCCACCGAGGAGGTCATCCGCCGGCAGGCCGCCACCGGCCAGGGCGTGATCCTCGGCCGCGGCGCCGTGATCGTCCTGCGCGAGGATCCGCGCGTGCTCCGGGTCCGGCTCACCGGCCCGTCGGAGCGGCGCAAGGAGCAGGCGATCCGTCTCGGCGAGATCGACGCCGAGACGGCGGACCGGGCGCTGCACCAGACCGACCGCGCCCACGCCGAGTACGCGCGGCGCTTCTACGACGTCGACATCGACGATCCGGCCCTCTACCACCTGGTGATCGACGCCACCGAGTTCGCGCTCGACGCCTGCGTGGAGATGATCGTGCGCGCGGCCAGGCGCTCAACACCGGGATCGCGGCGCGCCTGTCCTCGTCGAGGTGATCCAGAGGATCCCCGGCGAGCCGCACCCGGGGCGTACGATATTCAGTGTCATGACCGCGCTGGGCGTGTCGCTGCTGTTGATCGGAGGCTTGATGATCCTGATCGAGGCGCACGTCCCGCAGCTGGGGCTGATCGGCGGGCCCGGGGTGGTGGCGCTGGGAGTGGGCGCGGCGCTGGCCGTGGGCGGGCTCGGCGGCGGGGTGCTGCTGGGGATCCTGGTGGCGCTCGTGCTCGTGGCGGTGGCGGGCGGGGCGCTCGCGATCACCGTGGGCAAGGGCCTGGCCGTGCGCCGCGGCGGCGCGCGGACCCGAGCAACTGATCGGGCACTGGGCGAGGTCCGGCGCTGGGATGGCGAGAAGGGCAGCGTCCTCGTCGACGGCTCGCTCTGGCACGCCCGGCTCTCCTGGCCGGAGGAAGAGCGGGCAGAGCTGCAGCCGGGCGACCCGGTGGTGGTGGAGCGCCGCCACGGCCTGACGCTGTGCGTCCGCGCCGCCGAGAACTGGGAGCTGGTGCATTGATCACCGCGATCATCGTCGTGCTCGTCGTGCTGCTGGTCGATCGGGCTGACCGCCGCCGGCGCGTCGGTCCGCGTGCTGCGCGAGTACGAGCGCGGCGTCGTGTTCCGCCTGGGGCGGCTGATGGACCTGCGCGGGCCGGGGCTGGTCATGCTCGTGCCCTCGATCGACCGGATGGTCCGGGTCAGCCTGCGCACGGTCACGCTCACCGTCCCGCCCCAGGAGGTGATCACCCGCGACAACGTGCCCGCCCGCGTCGCCGCCGTCGCCTACTACCGCGTGATCGACCCCAACAACGCGGTCAACGAGGTCGAGAACTTCCACAGCGCCACCCTCCAGATCGCCCAGACCACGCTGCGCTCGGTGCTCGGCGGCGTCGACCTCGACACGCTGCTGTCCGAGCGCGAGCGCCTGAACGACAGCCTCCAGCAGATCATCGACTCCCAGACCGAGCCGTGGGGGATCAAGGTGACCACGGTCGAGATCAAGGACGTGGAGATCCCCCAGTCGATGCAGCACGCGATCGCCCGCCAGGCCGAGGCCGAGCGCGAGCGCCGGGCCAAGATCATCAACGCCGAGGGCGAGGCCCAGGCGGCGGCCAAGCTGGCCGAGGCGGCGGACGTGATCGGCCGCAACCCGACCACGCTCCAGCTCCGCTACCTCCAGACGCTGCGCGAGATCGGCGCCAACCAGAACTCGACCGTCGTGTTCCGATGCCGATCGACCTGGTCAAGCCGGTGCTCCAGGCGCTCGGCCAGATCGAGCGCGGCCGTGGAGAACGGCGCCGCTCGAGGCCGGCCGCAAGCCGGACGAGCTGGAACGCGCGCCCGGCGGACCCGCTGGGGATCCCCGCGCCCGAAGAGCGAGCGAACCACCGGCTGAGCGGCGCCTTCTATCGTGGACTGCTCGAATGGCAGTTCGCGAGGACATCCGCAACATCGGGATCGTGGCCCACGTCGACCACGGCAAGACCACGCTGGTCGACGCCATGCTGTGGCAATCCGGCGCGTTCCGCGCCAAGGCCAGGACGTGCGGCGAGCGCGTGCTCGACTCGATGGATCTCGAGCGCGAGAAGGGCATCACGATCCTGGCCAAGAACACCGCCGTGCACTACGGCGACGTCAAGCTGAACATCGTCGACACGCCCGGCCACGCCGACTTCGGCGGCGAGGTCGAGCGCGGGCTGACGATGGTCGACGGCGTGCTGCTGCTCGTCGACGCCAGCGAGGGCCCGCTCCCCCAGACCCGGTTCGTGCTGCGCAAGACGCTCGAGGCGCGGCTGCCCGTGATCCTCGTGGTCAACAAGGTCGACCGGCCCGACGCGCGCATCGCACGAGGTCGTGGACGAGGTCTACGAGCTGTTCCTCGACCTGGATGCCGACGAGTCGCAGATCGAGTTCCCGATCGTCTACACCAACGCCAAGGCGGGCTGGGCCTCGCTCGAGCCCGAGCGAGCCCGGAACCGATCTGGCGCCGCTGTTCGAGCTGCTGCTCGAGCACGTGCCGGCGCCCGAGCATGATCCGGAACACCCGCTGCAGGCGCACGTCACGAACCTCGACGCCTCTCCCTACGTGGGCCGGATCGCCATCTGCCGGATCCGTCACGGGGCGATCCGGCGCGGCGAGACCGTCGCCTGGTGCCGCGCCGACGGCCGGATCGAGCCGGTCAAGGTCACCGAGCTGTACGTGACCGAGGCGCTCGAGCGGGTCGACGCCGCCTCGGCCGAGGCGGGCGAGATCATCTCGGTGGCCGGGATCCCCGAGATCACGATCGGCGAGACGCTGGCCGACGCCAACGACCCCCGGCCGCTGCCGGTGATCACCGTCGAGGAGCCGTCGCTGTCGGTGACGATCGGGATGAACACCTCGCCGCTGGCCGGCCAGGACGGCGACAAGCTGACCGCGAGCCAGCTCAAGGCGCGGCTGGAGCGCGAGCTGGTGGGCAACGTGTCGCTGCGGATCACCGAGACCGAGCGCCCCGACGTGTGGGAGGTCCAGGGCCGCGGCGAGCTGGCGCTGGCCATCCTGGTCGAGCTGATGCGCCGCGAGGGCTTCGAGCTGACCGTCGGCAAGCCGCAGGTGGTCACGCGCGAGATCGACGGCAAGGTGTGCGAGCCGGTCGAGCGGATGAGCGTCGACGTTCCCGAGGAGTACGTCGGCGTGGTCACGCAGCTCCTGGCGGTGCGCAAGGGGCGGATGGAGCACATGGTCAACCACGGCACGGGCTGGGTGCGGATGGAGTACCTGGTGCCGGCGCGCGGGCTGATCGGGTTCCGGACCGAGTTCCTGACCGAGACGCGCGGCACGGGGATCGTCCACCACGTGTTCGACCGCTGGGAGCCGTGGCACGGCGAGCTGCGCACGCGTCCCACCGGGTCGCTCGTCGCCGACCGGCGCGGCAAGGTGGCGGCGTTCGCCCTGTTCAACCTCCAGGAGCGCGGGACCATGTTCGTTGGCGCCGGGCGAGGAGGTCTACGAGGGGATGATCGTCGGCGAGAACGCGCGCGCCGAGGACCTCGACGTCAACGCGTGCAAGGAGAAGCACCTGACCAACATGCGCTCCTCCACCGCCGACGAGCTCGTCCGCCTGGTGCCCAAGCGAACGCTCTCGCTCGACCAGGCCCTCGAGTTCCTGCGCGAGGACGAGTGCGTCGAGGTCACACCGGACGCGGTCCGGCTGCGCAAGGTGGCGCTGGACAAGACCGAGCGCCAGAAGCTGGCGCGGCGATCGGGACAGCTCACGCGCGCCTGAACGCAGTCGTGACGTGGGGGGAGTCCAAGCGGCGAAGCTGGCCGCTGCTGGTAGCGGGGATCGCGCTCGCGGTGATCGTGAGCGCGTGGTGGCTTCATCACTTCCGCGACGGCTACCCGCTCGATATCGACGAGTCGCGCTACCTCGCCTTCGGGCTGCGGCTGCACGATCGACTGAGCGACGGCGGGCTCACCGGGTTCTGGCACGCCTGGTCCGCCCAGCACGACTTCGGGCCGCTGCTCCCGTTGGTGTCGGTGCCGTTCTACGCCGTGTTCGGCTCGGGGATCTTCGTCGGGCCTGCTCTCCCAGCTCGTGTTCTTCGCCGTGCTCGTGGCGAGCAGCTACGGCATCGGCGCGCGCCTGACCTCCCCCGCCGGTGGGCTGCTGGTGGCGCTCGTCGTCGCTGCGACGCCGGCGGTCATCGACTTCTCGCGCTCGTACCAGTTCGCGGTCACCGACGCAGCGGTGCTCGCCGCGACGACGTACGCGCTGCTCGCCTCCGAGGCGTTCGAACGTCGTGGCTGGTCGTTGTTGTGGGGAGTGCTGCTCGGGTTGACCCCCCTCGCGCGGACGATGGCGATCGCGTTCGTGCCGGCGCAGATCATCGCTGCGGCGTGGCTGATCCTCACCCGCTCGGGACCCGCTCGCCGTCGGCGCCTGGTGAACGTCGCGCTCGCGCTCGGACTCGGCCTGCTCGCCGCCGCCACCTGGCTCGCGAGCAGCTGGCACTCGGTCTCGAGCTACCTGACCAACTTCGGGTACGGAGCGCAGAGCGCGCACTTCGCGCATTCGGGGTCCCGGTTGAGCGTCGGGTACTGGACTCGCGAAGCGGTCGCCTCGGTGCGAGAGGACCTGTACCTTCCACTCGCGGCGCTGCTGGCGATCACCTTCGCGGCGGCTGCGTTCGCGTGGCTGAGGCATCGGCGCGTGCGGTGGCGGACGAGTGACGCCGTCGTCGTCTTGTTCGTGTTGCTCGAGGGCTACATCGCCGTCAGCTCCTCGAAGAACGAGGGCGTCGGGTTCCGCGTCCCGCTGCTCGCCCTGCTCGTGTCGCTCGGTGTGGCGGCGCTGCTTCGGCTCCCGTGGCGGCTCCTCCGGCGGACGCTGATCGCATGCTGATCGCGCTCAGCGTGCTCAACCTGGTGATGAAGGCGGACGTGATCGGTGCCTTCTCGGGAACCACGCAGGCGAGCGTTCCCGGCTTCGGCAAGGTGCCGGTGCTCGCCGGCCAGGGATACATCCAGGGCTACGTCCTCTCCGCGCTGGCGGCGCGAGCGGTCTCCCCCACGGAGCCGCTGCCCCCTTCGGCGAGGGGATGGCTGCCCGCCTACGCCCGGATCGTGCAGGGCATCCCGCCACGACCCGGCGGCGCGGCGCCCGTGGTCGACCTCGCCACCGACGAGCCTCTGCTCAACTCGGGCGACCTGATCCTGGCGGCACGACTGCACGAGCACCGTGATCTCACGGTCAACCTGGTCCCGGGAGGAGCGACGCTGGGCGGGCCGCCGGACGCCGTGGTCACGGTCAGCTATGTGGGTTTCAGCTACTTCGCGCTCAGCGGGCAACGGGACGCCGATCAGGGCCTGCTGGAGCGCGCCTCGAACGCGCTCGGCTTGCGCTGCAGCGAGACGGTCGGGCTGCCCGACGACCGGTTGGCGGTTCTGTCCACGCGGGCCCTGACCGCCTCGCCGGCGAGTTGCTCGCCGCGGGTGACCCACGTCAACCTCATCGGAGCATCGGTGATCGCCGTGTTCAACCTCCCGATGGACTGGGGCCTCGCTGTCGCATGCGTTCGCGCTCACGAGCGCCACCACGGGGCGGCGGGTGCCGGGAACGCTCACCCGGTTCGGCGAGATTGCCCTCGTGTTCAAGCCCGGCCGGCCGCTGAGCCCGCACACGAGATATCTCGCGACCGTCGCGGCGTCGGCCACCGCCAGCACCGGCGCCCGGCTGCGCCAATGCCGTCCGCCGGCCGCTCAGCACCGGATAACCTGGCCCGCCGTGACCGACACGGATCTCGCCGACACGTCCGCGGGCTCGGCGGCGGCCCGGGCCGCGCGAGTGATCGTGGTGATGCCCGCGCGCAACGCGGCCAAGACGCTCGAGCGGACGGTCTCGGCCATCCCCACCGACGTCGTGGACGAGATCATCCTGGTCGACGACGGTCCACCGACGAGACGCTCGAGGTGGCGCGCCGGCTGCCGCTGCACCTGATCTGGCACCCGCACAACGTCGGCTACGGCGGCAACCAGAAGACGTGCTACCTCGAGGCGCTCCAGCGCGGCGCCGACGTCGTCGTGATGCTCCACCCGGACGGCCAGTACGAGCCCTCGCTGATCCCGCGGATGGTCGAGCCGATCCTGCGGGGCGAGGCGGACATGGTGCTCGGATCGCGCCTGGCCGAGCCGGGCGCCTGGCGACCAGCGGGATGCCCCGCTACAAGTACCTGGCCAACCGCGGCCTGACGGTGATCGAGAACAAGGTGCTGGGCACCGAGTTCACCGAGCTGCACACGGGCTACCGCGCGTTCTCGCGCCGGCTGCTGCTGACCGTGCCGTTCCTGCGCAACTCGATCGACTTCGTGTTCGACTCCGAGATGGTCATGCAGGCGGTGCACTTCGGCTTCCGGATCGTCGAGGTGCCGGCGCGGACGCGCTACTTCCCCGATGCATCCTCGGCCTCGGCTCGGTCAATCGGTCGTCTACGGCGTGAAGACGCTCGGCGCGGCGGCGCGGCTCATGCTGCACCGCGCGGCATCCTGCGCTCGCGCAAGTTCCTGCCGTGAGGAGCGCCGCGCGTTAGCTCAGTGCTCGCGCCGACGACTCTGCGCTCGGGCGCCACGGCTGCGCGAGGTCCGGCTGCGCGAGCTCGGCCGTCGGTCTGCTCACGCCGGCGGCGTTCGTGCTGCGCGTCAGCCAGATCCACCAGAGCCTGGTCGGCGACGAAGTGCTTCGCCTACAGCGACGTCGTCGGGCAGACGCTCGGCCAGTCGCTACCACCGGTCCACACCGGCGTCGAGAGCTCGCCTCCGCTGTTCTTCGTGCTGGCCTGGCTGTCGGTGAAGTCGGCGACCCCAGCGTGTGGATCCGCCTGCCCTCGATCGTGCTCGGCACCGCCACCGTGCCGGTCGTCTACCTGGTCGGACGCGAGGTGCGGGCCGGCTGGCCGGCGGTGATCGCCGCGGGGCTGTTCGCGCTCGCGCCCGTTCGCGGTCTATCTACGGCATCGAGGCGCGGCCCTACGCGACGATGATGTTCTTCGTCGCGCTCTGCACGCTGGCGCTGCTGCGGGCGGTGAAGACGGGGTCGCGGCTGGTGGTGGTCGCTGTACGCGGTGGCCGGCCGCGGCGCGTGTACTCGCCACTACACGTGCGTGTTCGTCCTCGGCCGTGCAGGCGCTGTGGTCGCTGTGGCGCTGCCGCGAGCGGCTCCGGCCCGGCTGCTCGTGGCCAACTGGCCGATCGCGCTGCTCTACCTGCCGTGGCTGCCGCAGCTGCACGGCAAGGAACTGGCGTGTACGGCGCCCTGTATCCGCTCGGCGCGCACGCGCGTGCTCACCGACCTGCTGCGCCCGCTGCCCGGCCCACCCGTCGGCGCCGCTGAGCGCGATCCCCACGGTGCCCGGGCTCGTCGCGTTCGGGGTGTGCGTCGTGGCCGGCCTCGGCAGCCCTGATTGCCGCACGCGGGCAACCCGGCTGGCGGCGCTGATCGGCGCTCATGGCGGTGGCGAGCGCAGCCGGCGTGCTGATCTACAGCCTGCTCGGAACCGACATCTGGCTGCCGCGCAACCTGGCCGCCTCGCTCCCCGCCGAGGTGGTCCTGGTCGGCGCCGCCCTGGCCTCGCTCGCCGTCCCGCCGCGCTGATCGCCGCCGGCGTCGTGGCGGCGGTGCTGCTGGCCGGCACGCTGCGGAGCTTCGAGCCCGCGTACAACCGCGGCCCGTACCGGACGATCGCGGCGTACGTCGACCGGACGGCAGGCCCGCGCGATCCGGTGACGATCATCTCGCTGGTCGGCGCCGGCGCCGTCCCGGTCGAAACCCACCGGCCCCATCTGCTACTTCGCTCGGTCCACCAGTGGCCCGCCACGGCGGCGCGCGGGATCGTGGTGCTCGACGACACGATCGACCGGATCATCAAGCTCGGCACGCCCCATCCCACCGGGTTCCGGTTGATCGCCCGCAAGCACTACCCGGGAGCCGCGCCGACGGACGTGCTGACGTACGCCCGGGTCAGCTGAGGTCGCAGACCGCCACGAGGTCGAGCGCCGCCTCGAGCTCGATCATCGCTCAGGCGGAAGTCCTCAGGGCCGATGTCGAGCGCGCCGGGGCGCGGAGAGGCCCGCGCGCCCCGAAGCCGCCGGTCGTAGAGGCGCTGGCGTGCCCGCCGGGGTATGAGCCGGCGCAGGCGCATCGGGTCGAGCGCCAGCAGCCGGTCGAGCTCGCGCCGCTCCTCGGCGACGAGCGCCTGGTAGCGGCTCGAACCGTGCAGCCCGAGCAGCTCCACGCGGGCGAAGAAGCGCCGGCACAGCGCCGCGCAGCTCGCCCGCATCGAACTCGACGTAGTGAAAGGGGTCGATGATCTCGTCCGGACGCCCGAACGTCAGCCGGTTGGGGGTCACGAACACGGCGCGTCCGCCCAGGCTCGAGCACCCGGACCACCTCGCCCAGCACAGCCTCGGGATCCGGGACGTGCTCGAGCGACTGGACGGCGATGGCCGACGCGAAAGACCGGTCGGGGAACGGCAGCCGGCGCATGTCGGCCACGTGCGTCTCCCGCTCCTGACCGGCGAGCGCGCCGGGGTCGAGATCGATGCCCACGCTTTCCCGCGGCGCCAGCTCGCGGTAGGAGTGCCCCACGCCGCAGCCCACGTCGATCACGCGGCCGGACGGGAGCAGGGGCGCGCACAGCCGGTACGCGGCCACGTGACGCTGGAAGGTCGGGTTGAACCCGCCCGTGGGCGCGCTCACCCGCTCGCCGGTGATCATCGCCGCGCGCGCCTCCACGTACACGGTCCCCCCCGCCCGCGCTATGACCTCGGCTCCCGTGAGTGCCGCGGCGACGGGAGCGAGCACCACGGCCGCGGCGAGCACGCCCGCGCGCCGGCGCGGGACCGATCGCGCGGGCGCGAGCCTCCGGCCGCCGGATCGCGCTGTACAGGTCGGGCCGGCCCGGGGAGCGAGCCCACGAGCCCGTGCAGCCAGCCGAACACGAGCTGGCCGCCGCGCCAGTGGCTCACGCGCGTGACCTCGAGACCCCGCGCTTGCAGCCCCGCCTGGAGAGCGTCGGCCGGCAGGTGCACGAGGTGGCGCGGGAGGTCGAGGTGAAACCAGCGCGCGCCGAAGCGGCGCGCCTGCCAGCTCGCCACGGTTGGGCACCGCGATCACCATCACGCCATCCGGGGCCAGCAGGGCTGCCGCTCGCTCGATCGCGTCGGCCGGATCCTCCAGGTGCTCGAGCGAGTGCCAGAACACCACCGCCGCCCACTCGCCGGGCCTCTCGGCGAAGTCGCCTATGTCGCAGGCCAGCACTCCCGTTGCGCTGGCGACGCGCTCGAGTCCGACCGCCTCGCGGCCGCGGAGCGCGCAGCGCGCGGAGCAGCGCCCCCTCGCCGCAGCCCACGTCGAGCACCGGACCCGGCGGCGCGATCAGATCGAGCCTGCGGGCCAGCCCGGCGCGCAGCAGCGCCAGCAGCCCGGTCCCCGCCGGCCGAGAAGCGTCCGGACTCAGGCCGATACCAGCTGGCGTAGGCCTGGTCGAGCTGGGCCGGACGAGGGAGGCGGATACGTGGTTCCGGCGCCGCAACTGGGGCACACCGCGATGCCGTTACGGGCAGGCCCGGCGCCGGCGCCACACCACGCGCAACGGGGCGTGGTGATGGTCGAGGCCACGGAGGTGAGGGTACCGGCCCGAATCGTCCATGATGTGCCGGTGGCAGTCCTCCGCGCTGGAATGGTGCTCGTCGCGGCCGTCGCCTGCGCGTGGTTCGCGCTCGGCGTCCGACAGGCACACGACACGGACGCTGCGACGGCGCTCGTGGACGGCGCGAAGCTGAGCGCCAGCCAGGCGCGCAAGGCCGATTCGCTCCTGAAAAGCGCGGCCGCGCTCAACCCCGATCGTGAGATCGACCTCCTCCGGGCCCAGGTGGCCCTCCGCCGGGCTCAGCGCAGCGGGCGCTGAGGCTGGCGCAGCAGGTGGCGCGGCGCGAGCCGCAGAACATCGAAGCCTGGGTGGTGGTCGCCCAGGCGGGCTACGACGGCAACGATCGACCAGTCCTGCTCGGGGCGGCGCGGCAGCTCGTACGGCTCGACCCGCTCGGGCGCGAGTAGCAATCAGTGAGGCAGGACACCGCCGACCGCGAGGCGTTCTGGACCGCCCTGCGCGCGCGTCACCCTCCGCTGTGGCTCGCCCTGCGCGAGGACGCGCGGGTCACCGCGCTGCACCGCGGCGAGCGCCACGAGTTTCGCTCGCGCTGGACGCGGCGGCGCAGATCGCTTCGCCTGGCCTGGGTCAGCGACGCCTTCCTGGCCCAGGCCCTGTACCGCGTCAAGGCGCGGCTGCAGGCGCTCGGGGTCCCGGTGCTGCCCGGATCGCGCACCGGCTGGCGATGGTGCTGGCCCAGGTGTCGATCGGCGACCCGGTGATCGTCCACCCGGGCGTCTACATCGTCCACGGCCAGGTCGTGGCCGACGGGCTGGTCGAGATCGGCCCCGGGGCGGTGATCTCGCCGTTCGTGACGATCGGCCTGCGCGCCGGGCGACGTCGCGGGGCCGACGATCGAGGCGAACGTCAGCATCGGGACCGGCGCGAAGGTGATCGGCCCGGTGCGGGTCGGCGCCGGCGCGCACGATCGGCGCCGGACGCGGTCGTGGTCGACGACGTCGCGGCCGGGGTCACGGTCGTGGGCGTGCCGGCGCGGCCGGCCGGGGTTGACGCGCCCGGGCTGTAGTGTTGGCGCAATGTGGGCGCTGCGACGGGGCTCTGCAATCGTCGAGGCGGTCTAGCCACCGATGTGGAACGGGAAGACGGTCTCGGTGGTCCTAATGACCTATGCCGAGCGCGACTCGATCCGCGAGCGTGATCGAGGGCTTCTTCGCCACCGGGCTGGTCGACGAGGTGCTGGTGATCGACAACAACGCCGCAGGCCGGGCACGCGCGAGGAGGTGGCGCAGGACGCACGCCCGGCTGGTGCACGAGCCGCAGCAGGGCTACGGCCACGCCACCCGCCGGGGGCTGCTCGAGGCGCGCGGGGAGCTGATCGTGCTCGCCGAGCCCGACGGGACGTTCCTGCCCGAGGACATCCTCAAGCTGCTCGTCTACAGCGAGGAGTGCGAGGTCGTGTTCGGAACCCGTACGACGCGCGAGCTGATCTGGGCCGGGGCGAACATGGCGCGGTTCCTGCGCTGGGGCAACTGGGCGGTGGCCAAGCTGATCGAGGCGCTGTACAACACCAGCCACCTGAGCGACGTGGGCTGCACCTACAAGCTGCTGCGGCGCGGACCGCGCGGCAGATCGCCGAGCAGATGACCGTGGGCGGCAGCCACGCCGGGGCCGAGATCATGCTGCTGACGATCCTCTCGGGCGCGCGCTTCGTCGAGGTCCCGGTCAACTACCTGCCGCGGGTCGGGCATCTCCTCGGTCACCGGCAATCCGGTCAAGGCGATCGCGGTCGGCCTGCGGATGATCGCGCTGGTCCTGCGCGCTCCGCGCGCTCGGCTCCCGGCGGCGGCCGCGCGCCCACCGGCGTTGACCGCACCCCGTGCGCCGAAGGCGAGCGGACGTCTTGAGCAGCCTCCCACTTCGACGAGATCGCGACGGTCTACGACGAGTCGCTCCCGCGCCACGTCGTCGAGCACTACCTGCGCAAGCGCGCCGCGTATCGTGGCCGCGACTGGCCCGCCGGGCTCGGTCCTCGACGTCGGGCTGCGGCACGGGCGCGCTGGCGCGAGCGGCTGGCGCTGCGCGGCTACGAGGTCGCGGGCGTCGATCCGTCCGACGGGATGCTCGAGGTCCTGCGCGCGGCGCAGCCCGGCGGTGCGCGCGGTCCAGGGGTCGGGAACCGAGCTGCCGTTCGAGGACGACGAGCTTCGACCTCGTGCTGATGCGTGGCGGTCATGCACCACATCGCCGACCCGGGCGACGTCCGCGCAGACGCTGGCCGAGATGGTGAGGGTCTCGAGGCCGTGGGGCCGGGTGCTGATCTGGGACCACAACCCGCGCAACCCCTACTGGGGCAACCTGATGGCGCGCGTGCCCCAGGACACCGGCGAGGAGCGGCTGGTCGGCCGAGGACGAGATCGTCAAGGGCCTGATCGCCGGCGGCGGGCAGGTCCTCCGATCCAGCAGCTCGGGCTCGTGCCCGACTTCACCCCGCGCCGTGCGCTGGCGTCGCCGCCGCGCTCGAGCGGCTGGCTCGAGCGCACGCCCGGTGATGCGGCGGCTGGCCGCGCACAACGTGATCCTGGCCACCAAGCGGCCGCGGCCTCGAGCTGCCGCGCGAGCGAGAGCTCGGCCACGATCAGCCCGTCGGGATCGCGTAGATCGGCCGCAGCTCGAAGCGGCGGGCGATCGCCCGCAGCAGCCATTCGAGCTCCTGGTCGCCGCCGTCGAGCGGGTGCGCCAGCCGGGTCGAGGCCGGGGTGCGCGCGCAGCCCGGCGAGCACGGTCAGGGCCGCCGCGGTCGATGAGCAGCCGCTGGCCCGCGCGCAGGCCGGCGACCTCGGCGGTCGAGCTTCGCCATCCACAGCGAGGGGACGAGGCTGTCGTCGACCGGGTCGCCGATGAACATCGCGTTCGTGCGCCCGCTCCGCATCAGGATCTCGACGCCGAGATCCGGCGCCAGCGGGCAGCACGATCAGCGCGCGGCGGCCCGGGACGTAGCGATCCAGCAGCCGCACGCCCTCGGGCGCGCGGGGATCGATCGGCGGCGGATGCCGGAGCCGGTGGATCGCTGCGCGCAGCCCGCCGCCGGGGTAGGCGTGGGCGAGCGCGGACTGCGCAGAAGTTGCGGTCCGATCGTCGGCCACGCGGTGACGATCACGAGCACGGCCACCGCGAGCGCGAACGCCAGGCCGCACCCCGTCGAGCGGCGGGCTGCTCTCGGCCCCGCGGCCGGAGCAGCAGCGCCAGCCACAGCGTCGCCGCCATCAGCAGCGGCAGCGAGACGTAGGGCAGGAGGTAGGTGGACGAGCGGTTGTCGGCGTAGCTGAGCAGCGCGATCACGTACGCGGTCGTGCCGGCCAGCGCGATCAGCGCGACCGCTCGCGGCGCGCGAGCGAGCGCGGCGCGCGACGCGAGCAGGAGCACGACCGCGGCGGCCGAGGCGAACGCCCCGGCGGCGACGGCCAGTCCGGGGGACCAGTCGCGCGAAGCCGTAGGTGATCGCGCCGGCCTCGCCGCCGAGCAGGAACGAGCGGATGTAGGTCAGGTACTGGCCCCAGTCGGGCAGGTGACCGCTGGCAAGCAGCGTGGCCGCGGCGAGCAGCGACGTGGGCGATCGACGCAGGCGCCGCACGCCGAGCGCGCCGCCTGGCGAACCAGCCAGCGCCGCCGGCGCCGGGCGGCGCAGCCAGGCCTGCACCGCCGCGACGGCGCAGAACGAGAGCAGCGTGTAGGCGAAGGCCTCGAAGGCCCAGACCGAGGCGACGCCGAGCACGCCGAGTGCCGCCGCGGGCGCCCAGGCGCGCGCACGCCCGGCCAGCGCGCGCTGCGCCAGTGCTGCAGCACGAGCGCCATGGGCAGGCCGAAGCGCAGCGGGCCCGGTCTCGGGCAGCGCGCCGACCGGGTAGTGCAGGGCGTAGATCAGTCCCAGCACGCCGACGGCCAGCGCCGCCGACGGCGAGCAAGCGGCCGGTTCCGGCGACCCGCAGGACGCCGTAGCCGCCCACGTAGAAGAGCGCGGTGAGGATCGAGTCGAGCAGGCCCAGCGTCCCGTAGCCGATCGGCACCAGGTGAAACCAGCCGTCGAGGAAGTAGATCAGCCCGACCCCGTACTGCGAGACCGGAACGTTGACGAGCAGCGCTCCGCCCCCGAGCAGCTGATTGGCCGATCCGAGCAGGTAGTCCTGCTGGTTCTGGATGACGCCCGGCGGGAAGTACACGTTCGGCAGCTGGCCTCGTGGCGCGGAAGACGACGACGTTGGCGACCGCCAGCGCGACGAGAACGACGAACACCGCCTCGAGCGCGGTGCCCGGCCATCCGGCCGATCCGGGGCCACGTCCGCCGGCCGGCTGCCACCAGCACGACCACGCCGACGCGCCACCGCCGACGACGAGCGGCAACGACGTGCAGCGAGCTGCGGCGCGTCAGGCACAGCAGCACACCGAAGACCAGCACGCCGGCCACCGTCCAGGCGCGGGGCGCGAGGGGGCCGGCACTCTGCAGCAGCCGGCCAGCTGCGCCGCGGCCGCCCGCGCGAGCGCGCCGCGGCGACGAGGCCGCTCCAGAGCACCACGGCACCAGCACGACCTGAGCCCGTCTCCCCACGGCAGGCGATGCGAGAGCCGCACGACGATCAGGAGCCCGGCCAGAGCGGCCACCGGCAGCGCGGCGAGCAGCGGCAGGGCCGCGCCGTTCGGTCCCGAGCGATCGCGTCGGCCAGCCGCGGAACGAGCAGCAGCGCCAGCGGCAGGATGACCACGAAGGCGAGCAGGTAGAGCAGCGACTTGGCGGTCTGGTTCTGCTGGTTGACCGCGCCGGCGAAGGCGCCGAGGCCGGCCAGGTGGGGGTGCATCAGCGACACCAGCACGGCCATCGACGCCAGGAACACGGCGAGGGCGAGCGTCACCGTGATCGCGAGCGCCGAGCCGAAGCCGCGCCCGGTGACGGCGGTATCCGGCTCGGCGGCGATGCGGCGCGGCAACGGCGGGACCGAGCGGACGCCGCTCACGAGCGCGACGAGCCCGCGTACACCGCGACCTCGGTGCCGCCGAAGCCCGGGAAGCGCCGGCGCAGCGACGAGCCGGTAGGTGCCGCCCAGCTGACTGGGAGCGGGGTTCAGGCGCCCCTGCAGGCCGGCCACGTCCACGCTGAACACGTTGCTGACCAGGAACACCCGGTGCCCCGCGGCGGCGGCGGCGGCTTGGCGACCGCCTGGGCCAGCGGGACGATCGGGTCGCCGAAGCCGAAGGGATGGTCGCGCTCGGCGGGCGCCTCGGCCCGGAACACGGGCAGCGCGCGGTGCAGGGAGACGTCGAGGCCGGTCAGCGGCCCCGGGCTGAGCGCCCCCGTCTCGTCGACCACCACGTCGCCGGGGCGCGCCTGCCGGCCACGAACGCCGCCGCCGCCCCGGTAGTCGGGGCGCTGGTAGCGCGAGCTCGACGATCCTCGCGGCCCCGATCGCGAAGCCGGCGAGCGCCAGCGCGATCGCCACCGGACGCACGCCACCGGCCGCGTCGCGGACCAGTGGCTCCGAGGCGCCAGCGCGAGGAACGGCCACGAGGCGGCGAGGTTGCGGACGTCGAGGATGTGATCGCCGAGCGGCGCTGACCACGATCTCGCCCACCGGCGCGGCGAGGGCGAGGGCGACCAGCAGCCACGACCCGGTCGCTCGATCGCCGCGCGGCGCGGCCTGATCGCCGGGCGGCCGCCGCGCGCGAGTCCGGCGCAGCCCAGCGCCGCGCCGACCGCGAGCAGCCACCAGCGCGACCGTCCCCGGCAGCGCGCGCAGCCCGATCCGCGAGCGTGTTGGGATAGCCGATCGCCCAGTGCTCGAGGTCGAAGCCGGACGTCGTGCGAGGGTGAACGGCGAGAGCGCCGGAGAGGATCTTCAGCGGTCGGCGAGCGGAGGTCGCGGATCAGGCCCGGCAGCCAGGGCGCCACCAGCACGGCGGCGCCGAGGCTGGCGAGCAGCGGCCGGCCGGCGCGCCTGCGGGGCGCGCCCACAGCACCCAGGCGAGCTGCACGGCGAGCACGAACACGCACGTGTAGTGCGAGTAGAAGGCCGCGCACGAGCACAGGGCGTAGAGCACCCACCAGCGGCGCCGGCCGGTGTCGAGCGCCAGCAGGAGCGACAGCGTCGAGCCGAGCACGAACGCCATCATCAGCCCGTAGGCCCGCGCCTCGGCCGAGTAGTAGACCATGAACGGCGACGAGCGCCGTGAGCGCCGCCGCGACCAGCGCGGCCCGCCGCCCGACGGTCCGCGCGCCCGAGCAGGTAGACGAGGCGGGATCGTGGCCGTTCCCGCGATCAGCGACGGGCAGCGCGCAGCAGCTCGGGCGAGCTGCCGAGCCGCGTCGTCAGCCACGAGGCCAGGAAGGACAGCGGCGGCGTGATCTCGGCGTGGTGGATCCGGCCGGTGCCGTACATGAGCGAGAGGACGCCGCCGCAGCCCGTGGGTGGCCGAGATCCAGTAGGTCGAGAGCTCGTCGGCGAACAGCGACTGGCTGCGCGGCGAGCAGGCGCAGGGCCAGCCCCACGATGAGGAGCGCGGCGAGCGCCAGCGCCAGCCAGCAGTTGCGGCGCGCCCGGCGCGCGCCGGGCCGGGCGGGAGTGCCCCCGCCGGCGCTGCCGCTGGCGACTCGGCGAGCTCGGGGGCATGCATCGCCGCCAGACTGTACGCTCCCCCTCGGCGCAGGGGATTGCGTTCAGGTAACTTCTGGCCGGTGTGGCGACCGAGGCGCAAGAGCCGTGCCGGCGAGGCCGCGGTGGCGGTGGCCGAGCCGCCCCGCGGAGCAGCCGCTCGAGAGCCTCGAGCTGCTGCGCGCCGAGATCGAGTCGCTCACCGAGGAGAACCGGGCGCGTCCGAGCCGTGAGACCGAGCGGCGCCTGCGTCCGGGCTGCGCCACGACGCCGGGATCCGGCTGCTCGAGGCCGCCTCGGGCGCGGCCGAGTTCGCGCCGCCCGATGCGGACGCGCTCCCCGACGGCCGACCCGCTGCCCGAGCTCACGCCCGGCGCAGCTGACGCCCGGGGCTGCTCCGCGCCGGGATCCTGCGCGACGGCTGCGTGCTCGTGCGCGGCCTCGTCCCGCGCGACGGGCGCGCTGAGCCTGGCCGCGGAGATCGACCGGGCATTCGCCGAGCGCGAGCGCCACGACGCCGGCGGGTCGGCGGCCCCCGGCTACTACGAGGAGTTCGCGCCCCGCGAGGGCTCGGGCGAGCCGGTGGTCCGCTCGTGGATCAAGCAGGGCGGCGGCCTGCTCGCCGCCGACGCGCCGAAGCTCCACTTCGAGATGATGGAGCTGTTCGCGCGGCGCGCGGCTGCGCGGAGCTGGTCGGCGGCTACCTCGGCGAGCCGGCGCTGATCTCGGTCCACAAGACGACGCTGCGCAAGGCCGATCCGTCGGTGCCCGGAGCCTGGCACCAGGACGGATTCTTCATGGGCCAGGTGCGCTCGCTGAACCTGTGGCTGTCGCTCTCGCGCTGCGGCGACGAGGCGCCCGGGCTCGACATCGTGCCCCGCCGGCTCGAGCGCTACGTGGCCACCGCCACCGAGGAGGCGGTGCTCGACTACACGATCTCCCAGCAGCAGGTCGAGCAGGCGGCCGGCGGGACGCCGATCATCCGGCCGATCTTCGAGCCCGGGGACGCGCTGTTCTTCGACGAGCTGTTCCTGCACCAGACGGGCTCCGACCCGGCGATGCCCAACCCGCGCTACGCGGTCGAGAACTGGTTCTTCGGCGGCCTCGGGGTTCCCGGGCGAGTACGCGCCGATCGCGGTCTAGCTGACACCGCCGTAGACCGGCGCTCGATCCGCGCCCAGTCGCGGGTTGCGCTCGTACAGCCGGCGGACCTGCGCCGCGGTGAACCAGTGGTCGAGCTCGCGGTCGTAGCCGCCGACGTTGACGCGCCCGACCGCGAGCACGCGCGTCGCGCACCGCCGGCGTCGAGCACGCCGAGCTCGTCGAGCAGCGCGAGCACGTCGTGCTCGAGGTGCTCGGCGCGCAGCCAGCGCTCGCACGGCGAGCCGGCCGTGGTCGGTCATCCACCGCAGCAGGTCGTCGGGGTCGGTCTTGGCCGACGATCTCCTCCGGCGGCTCGAGCGGCTGCGGCCGGTAGTCGGGGTGCACGCCGTGGCGGGCCCGGTGGTGGGCGGCGCTCAGCGTCCACGCCGGGCAGCCGGCGGATGTTCATCACCAGCAGCCGGCCGCGCGATCTCGTGCTCGCGGGCGAAGAACGGCAGGTGCTTGTCGTTGGAGTCGGGCGGGTCGGCGAACTGACGAGCCCCGGGACCGCGCTCAGCATCGCGTGCGGTGGCGTCCCCCGCCGTCTTGGGCAGGTGGGCCCAGGCGAAGCGGTCTCCGATCACCATCTGAGCGCTGCGGACGCTAGCACCGGTCGGCGCGCCGCGGCCCGTAGACTCGCGCCCGTGGCCGAGCCCCGCGACTGGACCCGTACCTGAACGATCCCGACCGCTGGGGCGTGTCGATGGCCCAGCTCGGCGAGCTGATCGCTCGCCTGCCTGGACGCGGTCGGCGCGACGCTCGGTGGCCGAGGTGGGGGCGTACGCCGGCGATCTGACCCGGGTGCTCGTCGACTGGGCCGGCCGGCGCCGGCGCGCGCGTGCTGGCGATCGATCCCGCGCCCCAGGAGCCGGGCTGGTCGAGCTCGACCGAGCGAGCTCCCGCAGCTCGAGCTGATCCGGCAGACCAGCCTCGAGGCGCTGCCGGCGATCCCGCTGCCCGGACGCGATCGTGATCGACGGCGACCACAACTACTTCACGGTCAGCCGCGAGCTCGAGCTGATCGGCGAGCGCGCGCCGGGGGCAGCGAGCTGCCGCTGCTGCTGTTCCACGACGTCTGCTGGCCCCACGCCCGCCGCGACGACTACTTCGACGCCGAGCAGATCCCCGAGGCGGACCGCCACGCCGGTCGTCGGGCGAGGCGCGGCGGGATCTCCCCGGGCGAACCCGGGCTCGATCCCGGCGGGCTGCCCTACCCGCGCTCCGCCGCGCGCGAGGGCGGCGCGCGCAACGGGGTCCTCACCGCGGTCGAGGACTTCGTCGGCCGGCCGCGAGGACGCTGCGGCTGGTCGTCGTCCCCGCGTTCTTCGGCTTCGGCGTCGGTGTGGCACGCTCGACCGCCCCGTGCGCCGGACGAGCTGGCCGCGGATCCTCGACCCGTTGGACCGCCATCCGGTGCTCGAGCGGCTCGAGGAGAACCGCGTGCGCCAGCTGGCCGAGCGCCAGGCGTGCCGGGCCGAGCTGTGGGAGCTGCGCGAGCGGCTCGCCCGCCAGGAGGACGCTGCTGCGGCGGCTGCTCGACTCGAGCGCCTTCGCCGTCGCCGAGCGGCTCTCGCGGCTCCGGGTGCGGGCCGGGATGGCGACGGACGCGGCGGCGATCTCCAAGGACGAGATGCGCCAGGTCGCTCGAGCGACGGTAAGTCCGCCGGGCGCGCGGACCGACGGGTCTCGCGCTCGCGCCGGCGCTCACGCGCCCGCCGGCGCATCTGGTTGAGCGCGCGCAGCGGCGCGGTCAGCCGCCAGGACAGGCTGTCGGTCTTCTCGTCCAGGCTCCCGCTCGAGCTCGAGCACCTGCGCGTCGAGCTTGAGCGACTTCGAGAACGCGAACGCCCGCGCCGCCTCGCGCTCGGCCTCGGCCACGCGGGCCCGGCGCTTCCAGCTCCTCGTCGTCGGGCTCGGGCCGTGCAGCGACCCGATCCCACTTCTCCGCCACGTCGGATGTGCGCCTCGACCCAGACGTCGAGATCGGGGACGAGCTCGATCGAGCGGTGGTAGGTCGGCGCGCAGGTCGGCGACCACGATCCGCCGCCCGGCCGCCCGGACCTGGAGGCAGAAGTCGAGGTCGAAGCCGTAGCTGAGGACGCAGCGACTCGTCGAAGCGCAGGTTGCGCACCGCCCAGGGCGAGAGGACGAGCAGCTGGCCGTCCACCGCCTCGACCTCGGCCGGCGGCGGCGTGCGCGCTCGGTCCACGAGAACGCCGGCAGCTCGCCGCCGCCGAACTCCTCGTAGCGCTGGACGAGCTCGCGCCGAGACGACCGTCCCCTCCCACCAGGCGATGCTCCGCACCCCGGTGGCGCCGGCGCACCCGACCACGCCCGACCTCCGGGTCGCTGCAAGCGCCGCGCCGGACCTTGGCGCAGAGCTCGGGATCGGTGATCTCGGTGTGGGGGTGGACGAGCACGAGCGCCTCGAGGTCCTCGCGCCTGGCGGCGGCGTCGAGGATCAGGTTGTAGGTCCGGCCGACGGGCTCGACCTCGGCGAACGCGTAGCACCTCCGAGTCGGGCTCGGCGGCCGAGCCGGATCCCGGGCTCGGCGTAGCGGCGCGTAGGCCTCCGCCCCGCTGATCGATGACGCCGAAGGCGATCAAGCTCGATGCTCGCCGGCGGCGTGCGCCGGCGTCGCGTCGAGCAGCCGGCGCGCAGGTCCGCCGGGTCAGCTGGCGGCGCGGCGGCGCGGCGCTCAGCCAGCGCAGCGGCGCGGTCATCCGCCAGGAGATGCTCGTCGGTGGTCTCGTCGAGCGCTCGCTCGAGCTCGACGCACCCGGGCGTCGAGCTCGAGCCGCGTTCATGTAGGCCGAGCAGCCGCGCGGCGTCGGCCTCGGCCTCGGCCCGCAGGGCCCGCTCCTTCCAGCTCCCGGCGCCGGTGCCGATGCCCATCCGCCCGTCCCACTTGTCGGCCACGCTTGACGTGCGCGTCGATCCACTCCTCGGGGTCGGGGACCATCTCGAGCGGGCGGTGGTGGATGGCCCGGAAGTCGGCGGTGCGCGACCTTGCGCCCCGCGGCGCGGACCTGGAGGCAGAAGTCGAGGTCGTAGCCGTGGAACTCGCCGAGCGACTCGTCGAAGCGGACGTTCTCGCACCACCCAGGGCGAGAGCGACGAGCACGAACCCGTCGAGCGTCTCCACCTCGCCGACCCGCGCGTAGGCGGGTGCCTCCGCCCACGCCCACGAGAACGACGGCAGGTCGCCGCCGCCGTGCTCCTCGTAGCGGTTGATGAACGAGGCGCAGCGTGACCGAGGCCTCCCACCAGGCGATGCTGCGCACGCCGACCGCGCCGACGCAGCCCACGAGCCCGACCTCGCGGGTCGCCGAGCGCCTCGCGGATCGATCGCGCAGAAGTCGCGCGTCGACGATCTCGGCGTCCTGGTGAACGAGCACCAGCGCCTCGAGGCCGTCGCGGCCCGCAGAACTGTCGAGCAGCGCGTTGTAGGAGCGGAAGATCGAGCCGATCGCCGGCATCGCGCTCGATCTCCGAGTCGGGCTCGGCGGCCCGCCGGATGCCCGGCTCGGCGCATCGCCGGTACACGCTCGGGCTTCGTCACCGACGTGCCAAATGCGATCATCGTTGAGCGCCCCGGCTGCATCGCCGACGAGTGTAATTGCCGATGAGACAGCCCAGTCATCGCCGATCAGCCCGCCGCGGACGCCGCCGGCGTGCGCGCGGCGGCGGCGCCGGCGACGCCCCGGTGGTGATCGAGGTCCGGGGCTGTCGACAAGACGCTTCCGCATCCCCGAGCACCGGATCGACTCGCTCAAGGAGCGGGCCACGCATCCGCTGACGCGGATCGAGTACCGCGAGCTGCAGGCGCTCAAGGACGTCTCCTTCGACGTCCACCAGGGCGAGTTCTTCGGGATCGTCGGACGCAACGGCTCGGGCAAGAGCACGCTGCTCAAGATCATGGCCAGCATCTACCGCGCCGACGCCGGCCGGGTGCGGATGGCCGGGCGGGTCGCGCCGTTCATCGAGCTCGGGGTGGGCTTCAACCCCGAGCTGACCGCGCGCGAGAACGTGCGTCCTCGAACGGCGTGCTGATGGGGCTGACCCGGCGCGAGGCGGCGCGGCGCCTCGACGCGGTGATCGAGTTCGCCGAGCTCGAGGAGTTCGCCGAGCTCAAGCTCAAGAACTACTCCTCGGGGATGATGGTCCGGCTCGCCTTCGCGATCATGGTCCAGGCCGACGCCGACATCATGCTGATCGACGAGGTGCTGGCGGTGGGCGACGCGGCGTTCGCCCAGAAGTGCATGGACGTCTTCCACGAGCGGCGCGACGGCCGGGCAAGACGGTCGTGCTGGTCACCCACGACATGGCCACCGTGCAGTCGCTGTGCCACCGGGCGATGCTGCTGCACGAGGGCGAGCTCGACTACATCGGCGAGCGCCGAGGACGCCGCGCTGCGCTACTACCGGCTGAACTTCGGACGCACCGAGGCCGCGGCCGAGAGCGACGCCGGCGGAGCCGGGCGCCGAGTCGTCGACGCTCAACGTGCGCGTGGTCGACGCCAGGCTGCGCGACGAGGCCGGGCAGCGCGATCGAGAACGTCGAGCAGGGCGTGCCCGATCGTGGTCGACGTCGTGTTCGAGGCGGCGCGCGACCTGGCCGGCCCGATCTTCGTCTTCCACGTCGTCAACGACGACGGCGTGGTCGTGTGCGCGTTCACGCGCCGAGCTCGGCGCAGCGCGTCGCGGCCGGGCAGCGCGTCCGGCTCTGCGTGGCCAGATCGAGAACCGCCTCGTCGCCGGGCGCTACTTCCTCGACTGCTGGATCCGCCAGGACGACAGCGAGAGCGTGATGGCCCTGCAGGCGCATGCGGGTGCTGCGCTTCGTCGTGTTCGGCACGGCGCCGCGCCACGGGGTGGTCACGCTTCGAGGCCGACGTCGAGGCCGAGGTGGACGAGCCGTGAGCGAGCTTGCAGCTCCGGATGTCCCCGGGCCCTCGGCGCTCGGCGGCGGCTGGCGGCGCTCGCTCGAGCTGCTGTACCTGATCGCGGTCACGGACTTCAAGAAGACCTACTTCGGCACCGTGCTCGGCTACCTGTGGTCGCTGGCCCGGCCGCTGATGCTGTTCGGCGTGCTGCTCGTCGGTGTTCACGCACGTCTTCCACCTGGCCTCGCCACGTCGCGCACTACCCGGTGTTCCTGCTCTTCGACATCGTGCTCTTCGGCTTCTTCCAGGAGGCCACGCACGCTGGCCGTCGGGTCGATCGTCGGCCACGAGGCGGTCGTGCGCAAGACGCAGTTCCCGCGCCTGGTGATCCCGCTCTCGGTCGTGCTCACGAGCTTCTTCAACCTGGCGCTGAACCTGGTCGTGGCGTTCGTGTTCGTCCTCGCCTTCGGCGTCTCGCCGGCGTGGACCTGGCTGCTCGTCCTGCCGCTGCTCGTGGTCGCTGTTCGTGATCACCACCGCGGTGGCGATGATCGTCTCCTCGCTGTACCCGCGCTTTCGCGACGTGGCGATCATCTGGACGCGTGCTCGCGACCGCGCTGTTCTACGCGACGCCGGTCCTGTACCCGATCTGCGGCCGTGTCGCCACACGTTCCGCGACGTGATCGCGCTCAACCCGCTGGCGCCGATCTTCGACCTGGCTCAGCGCTGGTGACCAACCCGAGCGGACCCTGGCCGTGGCAGGCGGCCGCCGGCGGCCCGGTGCGGCTGGCGGTCGCGGTGGCGCTCTACGTGGCGATCTGCGGTGCTCGCGGTGTGGCTGTTCAGCCGCGAGGCGCCGCGGATCGCCGAGGAGCTGTAGCCCGGGTCGCGGCGGTCGCCAGGGCGAGGATCGCGCCGGCGAGGACGATCGCCACCAGCGTCACCGCCGGCATCTGCCAGTCCCAGTCGAGCGGGGCGTGCGCGATGTAGACGACGAAGCCGGCGACCGGGCCGGCGACCGGCGCGCGATCGATGCGCAGCGCAGCGCGAGCGGCGAGCCCGACGACCGGTGAGGAACGAGAGCAGCAGGAGCGCGCCGACCACGCCGAGCTCGGCCAGCGTCTGGAGCGGGAGCGAGTGGGCGTCCTGGGCGAACTCGCGCACGGTGCGGTAGCGCAGCCACCACACCGACCAGCCGCCGGCGCCGACACCGTGCACGGGCTCGGTGCCGAACGCCTTGAGCGCCACCCGCCAGTAGGCGTAGCGGTTGCTCTGGAGCGTGACCAGCCTCCCCGCGCCGCCCGACAGCGGCGCGACGTTGCTCTCCTTGGCGCCGAGGACGATGGCCAGCGCCAGGCCGGCGCAGATGATCGCGGTGGCGAGGGCGCCGGCGTGGCGAGGAAGCCGAAGGGGCGCGGTCCGCTCTCGGTCGCGGCCGATGAGGAGTCGGTGGAGCGCGGCCGCGGCGAGGCCGATCACGACGAGCACGGCGAGCGCGATCGCGCCCTGGGTCTCACGCGTCGAGCGGCTGCCGGCGAGACCGGTGACGCCGTGCAGCGGCGAGAGCGCCGCCGCGGCCACGATGCCGGCGCCCAGGCAGAGGAGAGTCGCCTTGCAGCTGCTCACGGGTGCGCGCGGTCACGACCAGCGCGATCAGGCCGGCCACGCAGGCGAACAGCGCCCCGCGCGAGAAGCTGATGTAGAGCCCGGTGGCCAGCGGCGGGCACGCCGCCACGGCAGCGATGCGGAGCGCCCGGGGACGGGTCGCGTCGCCGGCGATCCGGGCGCAGAGCACGAAGCCGAGCGCGGCCAGCTCGCCCATCGCGTTCCAGTAGGTGAGCGGCTGCTCGAGCCGGCCCTGGGCGCTGACCGACCGCGCGAAGTGGAGCAGGCCGGGGAGCAGCCGCTCCGAGAGTCCGTAGCCGATGACGATCAGGACGCCGCCGGCCAGGGCCGGCTCGACGAGCCGGCGCCGCGCGCGGTCGCGCAGGAGGAGCGCGGCGGCGAGGAGCGTCCCGAGGTACAGGAACACGATCTGGCCCTGGTGGTAGGCGTTGCCCGCGATCGGCGCCCACACGATCGAGAGCAGGACCCAGGCGGCCAGCCCAGCGAGCCCGGCCAGTGTCAGGTATGGGCCGAGCGTTCGGGGCCTGATCATCGGCGTGGCGATCAGCGCCGCGACCACGAGCACCCAGGCCACCGCGCCGGCCACCGCGCGCGCCTCGTCGAAGTAGCCGCCCGAGAAGAAGGCGAGCACGGTCGCGCCGGCGAGCAGCACCGCTGTGGCCAGGCGCCGATGCCGCGCGCGCCGGCGTCACGGCGCCGGCGCCGGCGCCGCCGCGTCGAGCCAGGCGCTCACGCGATCGAGCAGGGCATCGTCGAAGCACTCCTCCCAGCCTCGGGCCCAGTTCACCCGGCTCCCCGCCGCCCGCCGCTCGGCGTCCTCGACGCCCGCCGCGGCTTCGAGCAGCGCGCCGGCGATCGAGTCGACCGTGGGCTCGGCGGCGATCAGGTTGGTGGAGATGGCGGCGAGCCCGTCGGCGGTCTTGTTCTCGAAAGTGTTGGTCACGGTGAGCAGTCCCGCGGAGGCCATCTCGATCGGGACCAGGCTGGGGTGCGGCGTGTACATCAGGGCAAGCCCGACGTCGTGCTCGGCGAGCAGCGCGCCGTAGTCTCGCTGGGCGGTGCGGGGAAGGAGCTCGAGCTCCGCGTCGCCGCCCAGGTCGATCCGGCCGCGCTTGGCCACCCCGCCGATCCCGCGCAGCTCCCAGCCGCTGCGGAACGTCCCCTCCTCGAGCGCCCGGCCCAGGGCCAGAATGCCCAGCTCGAACATGTTGCGCGCGGCGTGCGCCTCGGGCCGGGCGTAGAACAGGAGCCGCCGGCTGCCGCGGGTCTCGAGCTCGGCGGCGGTGGGGGCGCTCACCGGGGTTATGGCGTTCTGGAATGACGCCGAACGCTCCTCGCCGCCATCGGTTGCGAACACCCCGAGCCGGTGGGCGCGGAAGTAGCCGCGCAGCAGCTCCGAGGAGAACAGCGCGTAGTGCTCGAAGCGATAGGACTGGTCGGCCAGCGCCGCGTGGCTGCCCATCGGGAAGGTGAACGGCTCGAACTCCTGGATCAGGTACACGAAGCCGGGCCGGCCGAGGTCCTCGCTCGCGCGCGCGGCGATGTGCGCCGTCCACCACGTCGTGGCGATGAGCGAGTCGTGCGGGCTGACCTCGAGGCTGCCGGCCTGCCGCGCGAACTCGACCTCGACATGCTCGAACAGGCGATCCAGGCCGCTGTAGGACTCGATCTGGCGCTTCCAGTCGCGAGGGAGCTCGCCCACCGGATCCACGGTGACCAGCCGCACCCGGGCGCCGTTCTCGGCCAGGCGCCGGGCCAGGTTGAACTTCGTGATGTAGCCGCCGAACAGGTGATCGAGATCGATCGTCGGGATCAGCAGGTTGATCCGCGCTGGCGCGTCCTCTGACACCGCGAGGTTGAGGGGGTCGATCTTCTGGGCCAGGACCCTGGCGGCGTCGTCGCCCAGCGCCCGCCGCTCCCCCTTCGGCGCGAGCTCGGTCGGCGGCACGGCGTCGAGGCGCAGCCGGCGGGTCGGGCGCTCGCGCGCGCTGACGGACAGGGCGCGCCGCCACACCAGCGCCCGCAACAGCGTCCACTCGGCCCCGAGCGTCTCGGGCCGGCCGGTCAGCTCGCGCGCCGCGCGGACGCCGAGTCTCGCCAGCGCGGGCCAGGAGCGCTCCAGGCTCAGGAATCGCTCCAGCGTTCGCCGCTGCTCGCGCGACGCTCGGTCGGCGCAGCGCATCTGCAGGACCGTCGCGAACACCATCAGACGCTCGACGTCCCGGAAGTACGTCGCGCGATAGAAGCGGACCCGCTCGCGCTGGTCGGTGCGGAGCTTGCGTGCGCGCTCGCGCAGCGTGAACACGCGCGTGGCGGCGGCGTGGCCGAGCGCGGCGTTGCCGTGCTGAACGTAGTCGTAGAGCGGCCGGTCGACGTAGTTGATCCCGCCGGTGACGAGCGCCGTCAGCGCGAGCCAGTGGTCGTGGTAGTGCGCGAACTGCGCCGGCGGGAAGGGCAGCGCGCGGTCGAGCAGCTCGCGCCGGAACAGCGACGCGGCGCCGGTGACCGCGTTGGCCACCAGGAGCTTGTCCAGGTCGCTGTGGTTGTTGCGCCGGCGGCTCCAGTACGAGCTCGCGATCTCCTCGCCATCGCGGGCGATGATGCGGGCGTCGCTGTAGACGAGCTGCCGGTCGCCGATCGCGCCGCGCAGCGTGCTCAGCTTGTCCGGGTACCAGCGGTCGTCCTGGTCGGACAGCGCGACGAACTGCGCGCTCGCCGGGGCCATGGCCAGGGCGCGTTCGAAGTTGCGGTAGAAGCCGAGCCGCTGTCGCGAGCGCGAGAGGACAAAACGGGGGTCGCCCTCGATCGTCTCCTGCAGGGTCGCGAAGCGGTCGGGGCGCGAGGCGTCGTCGCTGATCACGCAGACCCAGTCCGTGTGGGTCTGGGCTCGGATCGACTCGATCTGCCGGCGAAGGAGCTCCGGCGGCGGGTCGTAGGTGGCCATGCAGATGGCGATCTCCGCCGCCGGCGCCGGCGCCGGCACCGGGTCCGGAAGGGGGACGACTTCGATGCGCGCCACCGGCTCGGTCTGCTCGCGCCCGTCCGCGGTGCGCGCTCGCAGTCGGAGGTCGAGCGTGTGGCCGGACGGGCGCGGGGTGATCCGGACGATGCCCCAGAAGCCGCTGCGGTAGCTCGTCGGCGCGTCGTGCGCCCGCAGCTCGTCGAGGCGCGGCATCCCCTGTGCCGCCACGGGCTGTTCCTCGCCGTCGAGGACGAAGTGGAGCTCGGTGATCGCCCCGCCCGGGTCGAAGCAGACGCCGGCCACGAACAGCGCCGTCCCCGCGCCGATCGACAGCGCGGTCGGCAGCGGCGAGTCCAGGCGCAGCTCCAAGCGGCCGATGCTACCGGCTGTACGCTGTGGCGCGTGGCGCGCGTCAGCGTGGTGATTCCCAACTGGAACGGCGCGCACTTCCTCTCTCAGTGCCTGGAGTCGCTGCAGGCCTTCCCGGCGGACGTCGTGGTCGTCGACGGGGCGTCGACCGATGGTTCGCAGGCGCTCGTGCGCTCGCGCTTTCCGGACGTGACGCTGCTCTCGCTGGCCGGCAACCGCGGGTTCGCGGCGGCGGTGAACGTGGGGATCGAGCACGCGCTGGCGCGGGGGGCGGAGTACGTGGCGCTGTTGAACAACGACGCCGTGGCCGAGACCGACTGGCTGGAGAGGCTGGTGGAGACGGCCGAGCGGCATCCCGGGGCCGGCACGGTGACCTCGAAGCTCCTGCGGTCCGATGGAGAGCGCATCGACAGCACCGGCGACTTCTACTCGTCGTGGGGGTGGGCGTATCCGCGGGGACGCGACGAGCTCGACCGCGGCCAGTACGACGGCGCCGAGCTGCGCGAGGTGTTCTGCGGCTCGGGCGGCGCCAGCTTGTACCGCGCCACGATGCTGCGCGAGGTCGGCCTGTTCGACGAGGCGTACTTCGCCTACCTCGAGGACCAGGACCTCGGCTTCCGCGCCCAGCTGATGGGCTGGAAGGCGCGCTACGAGCCGAGCGCGGTCGCCTACCACCACATGATGGGCACGAGCGCCACGATCGCGAACTTCGATCGCTACCACGCGCTGCGCAACTGCATCTACCTGTACGTCAAGAACATGCCGGCGCCGCTGCATCTGAAGTACCTGCCGAAGTTCGGCGTGGGCTTGCTCCTGATGGCGGCCAACGACGTCCGGCGCCGGCGCTTTCACCGCATGCTCGGCGCCTACTGGGACGCCCTGCGCCACATGCCCTACCTGCTGCGCGAACGCCGGCGCGTACAGGCCACGCGGCGGGTCGAGGTGGGCTACATCGACTCGATCCTCGTCCATCCCCTGCCGCCCACCCAGAAGCGCCTGCTCCGGATCCGGAATGCGATGAGGGCGCCCTCGAGCCGGGGCGCGGCGCCGCGCCATGGAGCCGCCTGAGGGCGGACGCGGCCGTCGCGCGGCCGTGGCGCTCGCGGCGGCTGTGGTTGCCGCGGCGGCGGTCGTGGCGGCGGTGGTGCTGACGCGGTGGCGGCGGGACGCGCGTGCGGCCCTCGGGGCCGCGGGTGGCGCCACCGCGACTGCGGCAGCCCCGCCGGCCGGCCGGCCCGCGCCCGGTGAGCAGTTCGGCGTCAACGTCAACCGCCTGTTCAACGGGCGGATGTACAGCGCCGGCGCAGATCGACGCGCAGCTGCGCGACGGTGGCCGCCACCGGGGCCACGGTGGCGCGTTCGCGACGCGCTGTGGGAGGCGACCGAGCCCGCGGCCTCCGGTGGGGGGCGTGCACCACTACGACTGGGCCTTCGACGACCTGATCGCCGGATCGCTCGCCGCGCACGGGCTTCAGTGGCTGCCCCTGCTCGACTATTCGGCCCCGTGGGCGCAGTCCGTGCCCGGCGTCGACCACTCCCCTCCGCGCGACGACGGCGACTTCGCCGCGTTCGCCGGCGCGGTGGCGGCGCGCTACGGCGCCGGCGGGAGCTTCTGGCGCGCGCACCCGGAGCTGCACGCGCTGCGCCGGCGACCACGTTCGAGGTGTGGAACGAGCCCGACAACCCGTCGTTCTGGAGGCCGGCGCCGAACGCGGCGGCGTACGCCGCGCTCTACCTGGCCACGCGGGACGCGATCGCCGGCGTCGATCCGGCGGCGCGAAGGTGATCGTCGGCGGCCTCAGCAATCCGACGTCGTTCCTGCCGGCGATCGTCGCAGCGCGTCCGGAGCTCGCCCGGGATCTGGACGGCGTGGCGATTCACCCCTACGGCGCCACGCCGGCCGTCGTGCTGGCGCGGGTGCGCGCGGCCGCGGCCGACGCTCGTCGCGCTCGGGCTGGGCGGCGTGCCGCTGTACGTCACCGAGTTCGGCTGGACGACGCACCCGGCCGGCGCCCTCAACTACGCCCCGGAGGACAAGCGCGGCGGCTACATCGATGCCACGGTCGCCGCGCTCGGGCACACCGACTGCGGGATCGCCGCAGCGCTCCTCTACACCTGGATCACGCCCGGTGGCGACGCCGGCGATCCGCAGGACTGGTACGGCCTCCGCGTCGGCGGCCTCGGAGGGTCCCCGGTGGTCGACCAAATGGTCGACCATTCTCAAACTGACGCTCGAGGCGTTCGCCGCGGGGGTCCGGCGGGCCGAGGCGACGGCTCCGGCGGCGCGCGTCTGCGGGTAGACGGCACCGCGCCGGCGTACCGCGGCGAAGCTCGTTCCACCCGGCGCGCGCGCATCGCGGGAAGATCGTTCCACTCGACGACGCTCGGTTTCGCCGAGGCCGACGATTAATGCCCGCTGAGCGGGAACTTCCTCGGTCTCGGAGAATTCGATGCGCCGAGAGGAACCTTCTCCGGCGGCTAGCCCGGCTTGGCGCAGACGAGCGCGGTGGCGCCCTTCTGCTTGCAGTGCTCGAGCGCGAGCGCGTCGGAGCGGAACACCTTGAAGGCCGGCTTCTCGATGTAGTTGCCCGAGACGATCTTGAGCAGGCCGGCGTAGTCGAAGGGCTGCTCGTTGGGCGCCTCGGGCGCCGCCCACGTGTAGTAGTCGAAGCCGGCGAGGCCGAGGCTCGTGCGGTCCTTGGCCAACAGGCCGATGAGCTGGTTCAGGTTGTGCGCCTGCCCGGACTCGGTGGTGACGAAGTCGAGCTTGCCGTTCTGGTTCGTCTTGCCGCGCGAGGAGGGCCAGCTGACCTCGTCGGCGATGATCGGCTTCTTGCCCTGGTGATTGCCGAACGTCACGCCGCGGACCAGGCGGAGGATCGAGATCACGCCCTGCGGGCTTCTTGGTGTACGGGTGCACCGCTATCACGTCGAACGCGTTGCGCGCGCCCTTGACCTTGTAGATCCGCGTGAGGTCGACCCAGGAGAAGTTGGGCAGGCCGCCCAGGACCACCTGGGCGTGCGGATCGGCGCTCTTGATCGCGGCGTGCGCGGCCTTGAGCAGGGTGACGTAGCGGCCCGGGAAGTACTTCATCGGCCAGAACGACTGCAGGTTCGGCTCGTTCCAGATCTGCCACTGGCGGATGGGCACGACCTGGGGCTGGCTGACCCAGAACGAGCCGTGCGGCCCGTAGCGCTGGACGAGCGCCTTCATGAACGCCGCGTACGGCCCGGGCGTGCGCGGGATCGGGTGCGCGGTGCCGTGGCTGCGCAAGCCGTCCCACGGCGGCGCGTCGACGACCGTCGGCAGCACGGTGAGCCCGTGGAAGGCGGCCAGCCCCACGAGCTGGTCGATCGGCCCCCACCGCGTCGGCACGCCGCCGGCGCTGGTGAACTCGGTCTGGCCGGTCCTGCGGCACCTGGCTCCAGCTCTGGTAGGGCTGGGCCGTCGACCAGTCGATCGTCACGCGGATGTTCTCGACGCCGCTGGCCGCCATCAGGGCGAGCTGCTGGTCGAGCTGGGATCCCGGGCGGGAGCGTGGGGTAGAGCGGGCTCGACAGGTCGGCCCCGACGAAGCCCCGCGGCACGCGCACCGAGGCGGCCGGACTCGCCGCCGGCGTGGCGGGAGGATGACGGTCCCGGTGAGCACGAGCGCGAGGATCAGCAGCCTCGAACGACTCACGGGCGGCAGTTTAGGCACGGACCCTGGAACACATCGCAGGCGCGCGCCGGAAGGAGCGGCGGCTCAGCGTCCTCTCCGAGAAGCTCCCCGATCGCCGTGTCGGTGAGCGCCACCGCACGGCTCCAGGGAAAGCTCGCGGCGCGCCGGCGGCCCGCCTCGATCAGCCGGGCGCGCAGCGGCTCCTCGAGGCAGGCCCGCACGAGCCCCTCGGCGAAGGCGTCGCGATCGTCGGGATCGACGAGCAGGCCCGCGTCGCCCACGGTCTCGGGGAGGGCCGCGCGGGCCGCGGCCACCACGGGAACGCCCGCGGCCATCGCCTCGAGACAGGGCAGGCCGAAGCCCTCGTAGATGGAGGGCATGGCCAGCGCGCGCGCGCCGGCGTAGAGCCCGGGCAGGTCCTCTTCGGCCACGTAGCCCAGCCGGCGCACGGGCACCTCGGCGCCGCGCAGGTACACCCGGTCTGAGCCCGGCGAGCACGAGCTCGATCCCGTGCTCGCGCAGCCGCTCCGCCAGGTGGCCGAGGAGGGCCGGGTTCTTGCGCGAGGAGGCGGTGCCGACGACGAGCGCGTACGGACGCTCGAGCCCGTGCCGGCGCGCCACCTCGCGCCGGGTCGCCCGGAGCGAAGAACCGCTCGTCGACGCCGTGCGGGATCACCCGGATCCGCTCCGGCGCCACCCCGAGCACATCGACGAGCTCCCGGCGCGAGAACTCCGACACGGTGATCAGGAGCCGGGCGCGCCGGGCGAGCGCCGGCAGGAGGCGACGCTGGTAGGCGACGTACGTCGCTCGAGTACGCCTCGGGGTGCCGGAACGCGGCGGCGTCGTGGATCACGATCACGTTGCGCCGCGCAGGCGAGCGGCGCGAGGTTGGCCGGGGAGTAGACCAGCGCGCAGCCGGCCGCCAGCGCCGGGAGCATCGCCTGCTCCCAGGCGTGGCCGGCGCGGTGCGCGAACCGCGGCGACGGGGCGATGACCCGGTAGCGGTCGGGCCTCAGCGCGGGCAGGCGGAGCGCCATCTCGCGGGCCAGGCGCTCGACGCCGCCGATCTCGGCGCGGACGGCGGCGCGGGCGTTGATCGCGACGCGGGCGGGCGGGCGCCGGCGCGGCGCCGGCACTACGTGCGCCGCGCCACTCGCCGGATCGCGAGGCCGGAGCCGATCAGCCCGAAGCCGACCGCGACGGCCGGCCACAGGTCGAGGCCGGTGAACGGGAGCGTGCGCGAGGAGGACGCGGCCGGCGCGCCGGAGGCGCGTGCTCGTCGTCTGCGTCGGTGCATCGGCGGCCGAGCTCGAGCTGAGCTCGCCGACGAGGACGGCGCCGACGACTCGGCGACGGGCTCGAGGTCGGCGCCGGCGGGCTGCTGCTCGAGGACGACGAGCTCGGGCGTGGTCGAGCGCCAGCGGGTCGACGTACTGCTGGTTGCCGGCCGACTGCGCGAGGGCGGCGGGAGCGGCGAGGAGCGCGAGTACCGCGCAGAGCAGGGCGGCGCTCCACACGTGACGCCAGCTCAGCATCGTGTGAGTATTGCAAGCGATGCGGCTGCTCGCCTTCAGTGATCTGCACCGCGACCGCGACCAGGCCCGCGCGCTGACCGAAGCTCGCGCGCGACGCCGACGTGGTGATCGGCGCCGGTGACTTCGGCTCATTCCGGTTCGGGCTGCCCGGGGTGATCGACGTGCTGCGGGCGATCACCGCACCCACCGTGCTCGTGCCGGGAAACGCCGAGAGCGACTCGGCGCTGTGGCGCGCCTGCGCGGGCTGGGAGAGCGCCTCCGTGCTCCACGGCGAGGGGACCGAGATCGGCGGCGTGCAGTTCTTCGGGCTCGGTGGCGCGGTGCCGCCGACGCCGCTGCCGTGGAGCTTCGACCTCGACGAGGACGAGGCGGCGGCCAAGCTCGAGGCGCTGTCCCGAGGGCGCCGTGCTCGTCGTCCACGCGCCGCCGAAGGGATACGTCGACGAGGTCCGCGGCAAGAGCTACGGCAGCGAGGCGATCCTGCGCGCGATCGAGCGGACCCGCCCGGTGCTCGCGGTGTGCGGGCACATCCACCAGTCCTGGGGCCGAGAGGCGATGATCGGCCCGACCCGCGTGGTCAACGTCGGCCCGAAGGGGATGTTCTTCGACGTCTAACGGACCGGGTGGACCAGCTGGCCGGACGCCCTGGCGGCCGCGCTGCGGACCGACAGGTACGTGCTCGACGGCCGCTGCCGACCGAGTAGGTCACGTTGAACGAGGATCCGCCCGACGCGCAGGCTGGAGGCGGTGGCCGTGCCGGCGGCGCGGCCGGGATAGGCGACGAACCGCTGTCCGCTCGGGAGCAGGTTGATCTTGGTGTAGCCCCAGTTCGAGCTGGCGATCGAGCCCTGGCGGCCCTTGGTCGACTGCGCCTTGGCGTCCGCGAAGCTGGCGGTGCCGAAGTTGGCCAGCGGGAGCGTCTGGCACGAGGAAGTCCCGTTGCAGTCAGACGGCGCCTCGACGATCCACTCCGCCGAGCTGGTGTCGACCGTGCGGGCCGTGAGCGTCTTGGTGACGCCGTGGTGCCGGGTGGCGTCGTACAGGGACATGGTCACGACGTGGCCCTTGACGGTCACGGTGGCGTCGATCACGTCGCCGGGCGAGAGGGTGAAGCTGATCGGGGTCGAGGGGGCGGGCACGAGCTCGTACCAGGCGCTCAGGACCGGCCGCCCGTAGCCGTCGCAGTCGGCCTCGGTGCCGATCTGCTCGAGCGCGGCGGAGCTCGGACTGAAGCCGCCGATGCCCACCCAGTAGGCGGAGTAGGTCTGCGATCCCCGGGTGCAGGACACGGTGGGCTGGCGCCACGATGCGGTGATCTTCTGAAAGCTGACGCCCGAGCGGTGGATGGCGTAGCCGGCCCAGTTCGAGCTGGCGGCGGTGTCGGCCGCGGCGGCCGGCGCCAGCACGAGGCCGACGACGGTCGTCAAGACGATCGAGATCCACGCGCGCACTATTCCTGATGTCGGAATAACAGGGGCCGGCCTTGAGCTATTCACCGGCCGCCGCCAGGATCGCCGCCGCGCGGCCGGTGAGGTGGTAGAGCGTCGCGCCGCTCGACAGGGTCACCTTGGGCGAGACCTTCTCGGCGATGCTCAGCGCGCTGGCGCTCCCGGTCCGGGTATCGCCGGGAAGGCCGGGGCCGCCACTCCCGCTGCTGCTGTCGACGAGCAGCCAGCTGATCTTCCCGGCCTTGACCTCGGCCGCCAGCCAGCTCACGCTCACCGAGCTCTCGCGTCCGGAGAATCCGCCGAGGCCGGCGACGTTCCCGTTCGAGTCGACGATCGCGGTGGCGGCCGTGCCCTGGCTCTCGACGCCGATGGTCCCGCCCCCGTGGGCCTTGGCGTAGGCGATGGCCTGGTTCACGCTCTGGGTGTCGGTGCCGCCGAAGCCGCCGCCGCCGAGCCACCGCCGCCGCGAGGACCGAAGCCGCCTCGAGCCGGCGCCGGACGGAGCGAACAGCGCGCCGACTCCGGCCGCGCCGCTGCTGGCGCCGCCGGCGCCACCCGGAGGCGCCACCGGGGCGAGCGCCGCCGCCGGGACCGAAGCCGCCGCCGCGGCCGCCGAACCCGCCGGGTCCTCCCATCGACGCGCTCGCCGAGCCCCCGGCCGGGAACGTGCTGCTGGTGGCGTGACCGAGCGTCTCCGCCGCCCACGTGGCGGGCGCCGCGAGCAGCGCCGCCATCGCCACCGCGAGGACCACGCCCCGGACCCGCAGCGGCAGCTTGAACGCGAGCAGGACGGCGCCGATGCCGGCGAGCACGATCACCAGCGGCAGCGCCCAGGCGAGCTGCCCGTTCAGCTCGCCGAGCACGACCAGCTCGGTGACGGCTCCGCCGGCGATGGCCAGCGGGGCGATCACGCGCGCGGCGCGCCGCTCGGACAGGACCGTGCTCACGCCGGCGCCGACGAGCGCGGCCGCGAACGGGGCGAGCAGCGAGACGTAGTAGGGATGGAAGATGCCGGCCGCGAAGCTGAACACGACGGCCGTGCTGGCCAGCGCGCCGCCGACGACGATCAGCCAGCCGGTGCGAGCATCGCGCCGGCGCAGCCGGGTGAGGACGAGCAGGGCGAGCGCCGGCGACGATCGCGAACCCGAGCAGCCAGCCGGCCTGGTCGCCCAGGGCCGAGTTGAGCAGCCGCAGCGGACCGGTGCTGCCGCCGAACATCGAGCCCCCGCCGACCGCCGCCGCCGGGACCGCCGGTCTGGCCGTCGACGCGGCCGAGGCCGTTGTAGCCGAAGATCAGCGACCAGACGCTGTTGTCGGAGGTGCCGGAGATCCAGGGCCGGTCCGCCGCCGGGGTGAGCGTCACGAGCAGCGGCCAGGCGAGGCCGACGACCGCCATCGCGGCGCCGCCGGCCAGCAGCTCGCGGAGCGCCCGCCAGCCGCCCGCGCGGCGCGACCCACAGCCAGGCCGCGGCGATCCCGGGCACGATCAGCAGCGCGACGCCCATCTTGGTCTCGAACCCGAGCCCGACGCACACCCCGCTCAGCACGAGCCACTTGAGGCGGCCGGTGTCGAGCGCGCGGATCGCGAACCACAGCGCGGCCACCGAGCACAGCACGAGCAGCTCGTCCGGGTTGTTGTGACGGGCGATCGCCACGGTGATCGGCGTGGTGGCGAGCACGAGCCCGGCCACGAAGCCGCCGACGCGACCGAAGCGCCGCGCGACGAGGTCGTAGAGGAGCCACACCGCGACGATCCCCATGAGCGCCTCGGGGATGAGGATGCTCAGGGGGTGGTAGCCGAACACCCGCACCGACAGCGCCTGGATCCAGAAGGCGAGCGGCGGCTTGTCGACGGTCATCAGCCCGCTCTTGTCGAGCGAGGCGAACAGGAAGTCGTGCCAGCTCGAGCTCATCGAGCGGATGGCGGCGCTGTAGTAGGTGTTCGCCCAGCCGTTGATGCCCAGGTTCCAGAGGTTGAGCACGGCGGTGACGCCGAGCAGGGCGAGCAGCTCGGGGCGCGCGAGCAGGCGGGTGCGTGCGCCGACGGCGGCGCGCTCGCGCAGCGGGAGGCGGTACGAGAGCGAGCTCATGGCTGGTCGGGGACGCGGTGGGTTTCGGCGTAGACGCCGAGGGCGAGGAGCGCGCCCAGCAGCGCGAGCGGTGCAAGGAGGAGGTTCATGCCGCAGAGAATCGGCGGCCGGCCGAAGCCAGGCGAAGACGTCTCTAAGACGTGCGTAGGAGCCGCGCGGTCCTAGAGTACGTGGGAGCACCGAATTCACCAGGAGACCGAAACAATGTCCACGACAACAGCTTCGACGCCAGGGCCACGCTCGCCGTCGGCGGGCGTGACTACGAGATCTTCCGCCTCGACGCGCTGCAGGCGCAGTACGACGTCGCGCGCCTGCCCTTCTCGCTCAAGATCCTGCTCGAGAACCTGCTGCGCAACGAGGACGGCGAGGCGATCCGCGCCGCAGGACATCGAGGCGCTGGCGCGCTGGAACGCGCAAGGCCGAGCCCGCCGACGAGATCGCCTTCACCCCCGCGCGGGTGATCATGCAGGACTTCACCGGCGTCCCGGCGGTCGTCGACCTGGCCGCCATGCGCGACGCGATGGGCGTCGATGGGCGGCGATGCCGGCCAAGATCAACCCGCTCGTCCCCGCCGAGCTCGTGATCGACCACTCCGTGCAGGTCGACGTGTTCGGCACCGCCGCCGCGTTCGCGCGCAACGCCGAGCTCGAGTTCGAGCGCAACCGGGAGCGCTACGCGTTCCTGCGCTGGGGCCAGGGCGCGTTTCACAACTTCAGGGTCGTCCCGCCGGACACCGGCATCGTCCACCAGGTCAACCTCGAGTACCTGGCGCGCGTCGTGTTCGTCGACGACGAGCGCGGCCAGGCCTATCCCGACACGCTCGTCGGCACCGACTCGCACACCACGATGGTCAACGGCCTGGGCGTGCTCGGCTGGGGCGTGGGCGGGATCGAGGCCGAGGCCGCGATGCTCGGCCAGCCGATGTCGATGCTGATCCCGCAGGTGATCGGCTTCAAGCTGACCGGCGAGCTCGAGGAGGGCGCGACCGCCACCGACCTCGTGCTGACCGTGACCGAGATGCTGCGCGCGCACGGCGTGGTCGGCAAGTTCGTCGAGTTCTACGGCCACGGGCCTGGCCAACCTGCCGCTGGCCGACCGCGCCACGATCGGCAACATGTCGCCCGAGTTCGGCTCGACCTGCGCGATCTTCCCGATCGACGCCGAGACGCTGCGCTACCTGGAGTTCTCGGGCCGGCCGCCCGAGCTGATCGAGCTCGTCGAGGCCTACGCGCGGGAGCAGGGCCTGTGGCACGACGAGAGCTCGGAGGAGCCGACCTTCACCGACACGCTCGAGCTCGACCTCGGCGACGTCGTCCCGAGCATCGCCGGCCCGAAGCGCCCGCAGGACCGCGTCTCGCTGACCGAGTCCAAGCAGGCCTTCCGGCATGGCGCTCGAGGGCTACCTGCCCGACGAGGACGACGAGGACGAGGCGGTGGCGGAGAGCTTCCCGGCCAGCGATCCCGTGTCCACGCACGTGCCCAACGGCGAGGGCCACGAGCCGGCGGGCGGAACCGGCGGCGCCCAGGTGGCCGAGCGCAGCCGGACCCGCGTGCCGGTGACGCTGGCGGACGGGACCGAGACCGAGCTCGACCACGGCCACGTGGTGATCGCGGCGATCACGAGCTGCACCAACACCTCGAACCCGTCGGTGATGCTCGGCGCCGGGATCCTGGCGCGCAACGCGGTCCAGCGCGGGCTGACGGTCAAGCCGTGGGTGAAGACGTCGCTGGCGCCCGGCTCGAAGGTCGTGACCGAGTACCTCGAGCGCGCCGGGCCTGACCGAGTACCTGGACGAGCTCGGCTTCAACCTGGTCGGCTACGGCTGCACGACGTGCATCGGCAACAGCGGCCCGCTGCCCGAGGAGATCTCGGACGTGGTGGGAGCCGAGGACCTGGCCGTCGTCTCGGTGCTGTCGGGCAACCGCAACTTCGAGGGCCGGATCAATCCCGACGTGAAGATGAACTACCTCGCCTCGCCGCCGCTGTGCGTGGCCTACGCGCTGGCCGGGACGATGGACATCGACCTCTACGACGAGCCGCTGGGCGAGGACGACCACGGCGAGCCGGTGTTCCTCAAGGACATCTGGCCGAGCGCGGCCGAGGTGGCCGAGACGGTCGCAGGAGGCGGTGCAGTCGGACATGTTCCGCAAGAGCTACGGCGAGGTGTTCGACGGCGACGAGCGCTGGAACTCGCTCGAGGTGCCGACCGGCGAGCGCTTCGCCTGGGATGAGGACTCGACCTACGTGCGCCGGCCGCCGTTCTTCGAGGACCTGCCGGCGGAGCCCGAGCCGGTCCGCGGACATCGAGGACGCGCGCGTGCTGGCCGTGCTCGGCGACAGCGTCACCACCGACCACATCTCCCCCGCCGGCTCGATCAAGCGCGACAGCCCGGCCGGGCGCTACCTGATCGAGCACGGCGTCGAGCCGCGCGACTTCAACTCCTACGGCTCGCGGCGCGGCAACCACGAGGTGATGATGCGCGGCACGTTCGCGAACATCCGCCTGCGCAACCAGCTCGCGCCGGGGACCGAGGGCGGCGTCACGCTGCACCTGCCGCGACGAGGAGCAGATGTCGATCTACGACGCCGCGATGCGCTACCTCGACGAGGGCACCCCGCTGGTCGTGCTCGCCGGCAAGGAGTACGGCTCGGGCTCCTCCCGCGACTGGGCGGCCAAGGGCACGCGGCTGCTCGGCGTGCGCGCGGTGATCGCCGAGAGCTTCGAGCGGATCCATCGCTCGAACCTGGTCGGGATGGGCGTGCTCCCGCTCCAGTTCGCCAGGGCGAGTCGGTCGCAGTCGCTGGGGCTGACCGGCCAGGAGCAGTTCACGATCGCCGGCCTGGCCGAGGCCGAGGAGATCCCGCGCGAGCTCACGGTCAAGGCCGATGACAAGGAGTTCACAGGTCACGGTCCGGATCGACACGCCCAAGGAGCAGCGGTACTTCCGCCACGGCGGGATCCTGCAGTTCGTGCTGCGGCAGCTGCTCGCCGCGTAGCGCTGGCCCGGCTCTGCGGCGCGCGGCAGGATGCCGCGCGCAACCGGCCCCATGGATGCCGACGCGCAGCGGCGGCCCAGTAAACGCATCCAGCTCCGGGCCGGCCTGCGCTCCGCTCCTGAGTCCGAGAGACCGCTTCGCTGGCCGGCATTACCACGCCGACGTCCGTCCGGCGAGTGTTTGATCAAAAATATTCGCTAGGAGCGGCAGAATGCGCCGCGACCAGCGTTTATTCGGCTAGAAACACCGGGTAGGAGGGATTCCGATGGTGTCAGCAATCCGACATCTGGCCAAGTGGCTCGTTTGGCAGCTCGGCGAGCCCGAGCCTCCCGCGTACGAGCGCCCGGCGAGCATCACGGTGATCTCCACCCCCTCGCTGCGCACTCGTCCCGGCGCGTGAATAGCCTTCAGGGGCCATGACGGCCCCAGAGTTCCTCCACCGCCTCCTGACGGCGACGGGCCCGTCGGGGAACGAGACGGCGGCCGCCCGGGTGTGGCGGGAAGCCTGCGGCGCCTTCGCCCAGGAGGTCCGCGGCGACCACGTCGGCTCCTCGATGGCGCGGGTGCCGGGGACGGGCGGCGGACCGACGCTCGCCGTGATCGGCCACATCGACGAGATCGGCCTGCACGTCACGCACATCGACGACGAGGGGTACCTCAAGTTCGGCCAGGTCGGCGGGTGGGACGTCGCGGTGCTGATCGGCCAGCGGGTGCGGATCCAGACCCGTGGCGGCCCGGTCACCGGGGTGATCGCGCGCAAGCCGGTGCACCTGCTGAAGGACGAGGAGCGCAAGAAGCTCCCCGAGACCAAGGACCTGCAGATCGACATCGGCGCCAAGAGCGGCGAGGAGGCGGCGCAGCTGGTGCGGATCGGCGACGTGGCGGTGATCGACGTGGGGCCGTTCGAGCTCCGCCACGACCGGATCGTCTCGCGCGCGCTCGACAACCGCGTCGGCTGCTACGTGGCGGCCGAGGCGGCGCGGCTGGTCGCCGCCGACGGCGGCGCCCCGGGCGATGTGGTGGCGCTCGCCGTGGCCCAGGAGGAGACGACGTTCGCCGGCGCGCGCACGAGCTCGTTCGCGCTCGACCCCGAGGTGGCGATCGTGGTCGACCTGACGTTCGCCACCGACCAGCCCGGCGTCGAGCTGGGGACCATGACCAAGCACCCGCTGGGCTCCGGGCCCGTGGTGGGCAGAGGGAACGACGCTGCATCCCCGGGTGTTCGAGCTCCTGTACGACGCCGGCGAGCGCGAAGGCATCTCCGTTCACGGTGGAGTCGCTCGGCCGCGCCACCGGAACCGACGCCGACGCGGTCCACCTGAGCCGGACCGGGATCCCCACCGGGCTGGTCTCGGTCCCCTGTCGCTACATGCACTCGCCGGTCGAGATGGTCGCGGTCGAGGACGTGCAGGCCGCCGCGAGGCTGATCGCGGCGTTCGCGCAGGCACTCGAGCCGGGGATGTCGTTCGAGCGCTGAGCGCGGGGCGTGCTGCTCCTGTTCGACATCGACGGAACGCTCCTGCGGGGCGCGACGGCCGAGCACCGGCGAGGCCATCCGCGATGCGGTGCGCGCCGTGCACGGCGTCGACGTGCCGCTGACGGGCGGGGCGCTGACCGTGGCCGGGCGGACCGACCCGGAGATCGTGCGGGCGGCGTTGCTGGCCGCGGGCGTATCCGCGGAGCGCATCGACGACCGAGCGGACGCCGTGCGCGAGGCGTGCGCCGAGGCCTACGTGCGGCTGTGTCCGGCCGATCTGTCGCACGCCGTCGTGCCGGGGATCCCGGAGCTGCTCGAGTGGCTCTCGGATCGGTGCCGGCTCGCGCTCGTGACCGGCAACTACGAGGCGGTGGCGCGGCTGAAGCTGGCCCGCGCCGGCATCGGGCGCTACTTCCCCAGCCGGCAGGGCGCGTTCGGCTCCGACGCCGAGGACCGGGCGATGCTGCCCGGCGATCGCGCGCCGGCGCGCTGGGCAGACCGGGCACCCCATCCGCGCGAGCAGACGATCGTGATCGGCGACACCCCGCGTGACATCGCCTGCGCGCGCGCCGACATGCTCCGCTGCGTGGCGGTAACCACCGGCCCCTACCGGCGCGAGGAGCTCGCGCGACGCCGACGCCGTGGCGGCGGACGCCCGCGCCCTGCGGGCGGTGCTGGCCGAGCTCGTGGTCTAGGCCCTGACGCCTAGGCGCGCGGCCGCGGGAACTGCGCGCGCATCATCAGGTCCCACACGCGGTCGGGCATGAGCCGGCGCTGGGTGATCATCAGGTGCGCGCTGGGGGTCACCGGATAGCGCGCCTTGGGCCGCTTGGCCTCGAGCGCCTTGGCGATCGTCTTGGCCACCGCCTCGGGACCGCCGCCGAGCTTGGACATCGGTCCCTTGTAGGCGTTCTCGGTGGCCTCGGCGACCTTGCGGTTGAACTCCGCGTAGGGCCCCTCCTGGGGGACGCCCTTGACCGAGGTCTGGTCGAAGTTGGTGGTGATCAGCCCGGGCTCGATCAGGATCACATCGACGCCGAAGCGCGGACACTTCGAAGCGCAGGGCGTCGGAGATCGCCTCGAGCGAGTACTTGGTGGCGTGGTAGAGGCCCCCGCCGGGGAAGGTGAGCCGGCCGCCCATCGAGCCGAGGTTGACGATCTTGCCCCAGCCCTGCTCGCGCATGCCGGGCAGGACGAGCTGGCACATGCGGATCAGCCCGAACACGTTGGTCTCGAACTGGCGGCGGACCTCGTCCATGGGCACGGACTCGACCGCGCCGTTCTGGCTGTAGCCGGCGTTGTTGATCAGCACGCCGACCGCGCCCTCGGCTTCGGTGACGGCTTGGACGGCGCCGCGCCATCGAGTCCTCGTCGGTGACGTCGAGCGGGAGCAGCTTCGCGCCCTTGGCCTCGAGGACCGACACGGTCTCGGGCTTGCGCGCCGTGGCGTAGACGTTCCAGCCACGCTCGGCCAGCAGCTCGGCGGTGGCGTAGCCGATGCCCGAGGAGGAGCCGGTGACGAGGACGGCCTTGGAGGGCACGCGCGGAGCTTACCCGCGGACGAGCTTCTTGTACGTGATGCGCTTGGGGCGGTCGGCGTCCTCGCCGAGCTGCTCGTGCCGGAAGCTCTCGTAGGCCTCGAAGTTGCCCTCGAACCAGCGCGCCTGGGAATCGCCCTCGAAGGCGAGTACGTGGGTGGCGATCCGGTCCAGGAACCAGCGATCGTGCGAGACGACCACGGCGCAGCCGGCGAAGGCGAGCAGCGCCTCCTCGAGCGCCCGCAGGGTGTCGACGTCGAGATCGTTGGTCGGCTCGTCGAGCAGGAGCAGGTTGCCGCCCGTGCGCAGGAGCTTGGCCAGGTGCAGCCGGTTGCGCTCACCGCCTGAGAGCTTGGCCACCTTCTTCTGCTGGTCGGTGCCCTTGAAGTTGAAGCCGGCCACGTAGGCGCGGCTGTTGACGGTGCGGTCGCCGAGCTTGATCTGGTCCTGACCGCCCGAGACCTCCTGCCAGACCGTCTTGTCGGGATCGAGCGCGTCGCGCGACTGATCGACGTAGGCGAGCTCGACCGTCTCGCCGATCTTGAGCGTGCCCGCGTCGGGCTGCTCCTGGCCGGTGATCATCCTCAGCAGCGTGGTCTTGCCGGCGCCGTTGGGCCCGATCACGCCGACGATCCCGCCCGGCGGGAGGGTGAAGCTGAGGTCGTCGATCAGGACGCGGTCGCCGTAGGCCTTGCGCAGCCCGCTCGGCCTCGACGACGGTGCCGCCCAGGCGAGGACCGGCCGGGATGTGGATCTGGACCTGGTCGAGCTTGACGTTGCGGTCCTGGGCGAGCAGCGCCTCGTAGGCGTTCAGGCGCGCCTTCGGCTTGTTGCGCCGTGCGCTCGCGTTGAGGCGGACCCACTCGAGCTCCTGGTCGATCGTGCGCTGGCGCGCGCTCTCCTGCCGGGCCTCCTGCTCGAGGCGCTTGCGCTTCTGCTCGAGCCAGCCGGAGTAGTTGCCCTCGTAGGGGATCCCCCGGCCGCGGTCGAGCTCGAGGATCCAGCCGGCGACGTTGTCGAGGAAGTAGCGATCGTGGGTGATCGCCACGACCGTGCCCTTGTAGTCGCGCAGGTGGCGCTCGAGCCAGGCCACCGACTCGGCGTCGAGGTGGTTGGTGGGCTCGTCGAGCAGGAGCAGGTCGGGCTGGGAGAGCAGCAGGCGGGCCAGGGCCACACGGCGGCGCTCGCCGCCCGAGAGGTTGGTGACCTCCGCGTCGCCGGCGGGGTGCGCAGGGCGTCCATGGCGATCTCGAGCGTGGTGTCGAGGTTCCAGCCGTCGGTGGCGTCGATCTGCTCCTGCACCCGCGCGAACTCGTCCGCGGTCTCCTCCGAGTAGTTCATCGAGAGCTCGTTGAAGCGGTCGAGCAGGGCCTTTACGTGGGCGACGCCGTCCTCGATGTTGCCGCGGACGTCCTTGGCCGGGTCGAGCTGGGGCTCCTGCTCGAGCAGGCCCACGGTGGCGCCGGGCGCGAGCTGGGCGTGGCCGTCGAACTCGGTGTCGAGCCCGGCCATGATCCTCAGCAGGGTCGACTTGCCGGCGCCGTTGTAGCCGAGCACGCCGATCTTGGCGCCCGGGAGGAACGACAGCGAGATGTCGCTCAGAACCTCCTTGTCGGGCGGGAAGCGGCGCGAGAGCTTGTAGGTGGTGAAGATGTACTGGCTCGACATGTGGCACTGAGGATAGGAGGGCTTTGCGTGTCGCGGCCGCCGTGCTGGCGCTGATCGCCGTGGCGTGCATGACGGTGGCGATCGTCGGGATGGTCACCGGGCGCCCGGGGCGCGTGGCGGCTGGGTCGTGCGGGTGGTGGCGCTGGTGTGCTTCGCGGCGGCCGTGGTGCTGGCGTCGGTCGGGCGGTGAGCGCGTGACGTCGGATCAGTCGTCGCGTCGCATAGCGGCCGGCAGTTCGATCACGCGCGTATCGCTGGTGAGCGCATGGCCGAGGAGCGACACAGCTCTACACCGCGGAGGCGACCGTCACCGGCGGCCGGGCCGAGGGCCACGGCGTCACGACGGACGGAGCGCTCGACGTCCAGCTCCGCATGCCGAACGAGCTCGGCGGCGAGGGCGGCGGCACCAATCCCGAGCAGCTGTTCGCGGTCGGGTTCGCGGCGTGCTTCGAGGGGGCGCTGGGTGCGGTGGCGCGGCGGGAGCGGACCGAGCTCGGCGACGTCTCGATCGACAGCAAGGTCAGCCTGCTGCCGGGGCCCGAGCGGACGTTCAAGCTGGCGGTGGAGCTCGACGTGACCCTGCCGGACGTGAGCGACGCCGAGCAGGCGGCGCGGATCGTCGCCGACGCCCACCAGGTCTGCCCCTACTCGAACGCCACCCGGGGCAACATCGAGGTCACCCTGGTGGCCAACGGTCAGCCCGTCGGCTGACTCTGGGCCGCCATCTTCGCGCGCGCACGGCACGCCGGTCAGCGAGCCGGCGCAGCGCCAGCAGGCCGCCGGCGGCCACGACCAGGCACGTGATGGCGCCCACTCCGAGACCCGCGCGGGCGCCGGCGACGTCCATGATCGCGCCGATGGCCGGGCCGCCGATCGGCGTCGAGCCCTGGAAGGCGACGAACCACAGGGACATCACGCGCCCGCGCATCTCGGGGGCCGCGTTCAGCTGCAGCGTCGAGTTGCCGGTGGACATGAACGAGATGCTCATCCCGCCGGCGAAGGCGAGCGCGGCGAGCTCGAGCGCCAGGTTCGGGGCGAGCGCGGCGAGCCCCATCGCCACCCCGAAGCCCGAGGCGGCGAGCGTGAGCGGCGCGAGGCCGGTCTTGCCGCGGGCGGCGACGAGCAGGCCGCCGGCCACCGCGCCGATGCCCATCGCCGAGGTCATGAAGCCGTAGCCGGTGGCGCCGACGTGCAGCCCGCGGCTGGCCATCACCGGGAGCGAGACCTGGAACTCGTAGGTCAGGCACCCCGCGAGCGCCATCATCAGCAGGGGCACGCCGAGCTGCGGCGTCGAGCGGATGTAGCGGAGGCCCTCGCGGAGCTGGCCGCGGGCGCGGGGCGTCGGCGTGGTCGGCGAGAGCTGCATGCGGTCCATCGTGGTCAGTGAGGCGACGACGGCGACGAAGCTGCCGGCGTTGACGAGGAAGCAGACCCCGCTCGCCGACGGTGGCGATCAGGATTCCGGCCACGGCCGGGCCCGACCGTGCGCGCGACGTTGACCAGCACCGAGTTCAGGCTGACCGCGTTACGCAGGTGCTGGGGCCCGACCAGCTCCATCATGAACGACTGGCGGGCGGGGTTCTCGAAGGCGTTGTTGAGGCCGAGCAGCATGGCCAGCGCGCCGATCTCCCACACCTGGATCACGCCGGTGACGGTGAGCAGGCCGAGGATCAGGGCCTGCACGCCCATCGCGCTCTGGAGCGCGATCATCATCTTGCGCTTGTCCACGCGGTCGGCGATCACCCCGCCGTAGGGGCCGAGCAGGAGCACGGGCAGCGTCTGGAGGGCGATGATCACGCCGAGCGCGGTGCTCGAATGCGTGAGGGTGAGGACCAGCCACGACTGCGCGGTCATCTGCATCCAGGTCCCGATCAGCGAGATCGCCTGGCCGCCGTAGTAGCGGCGGTAGTTGGGGACCGAGAGCGCGGCGAAGGTCAGGCGGCCGGCGCGCACGACGCGCGTCACGCCCGCCTCCCCTTGAGCTCCTCGGCGAGCCCCTCGAGCGCGTCGAGGGCGTCGAGGATCCGCTGACGGTGCTCCTCGGAGAGCTCGCTCAGCGCCGCATTGATGGCGTCGGTCCGCTCGCGGCGGATCCGCTCGGACAGCCGGCGGCCGGCGGCGGTGGCCTTGACCCAGGCGGCGCGGCGGTCGGCCTCGTCACTCGTGCGCTCGAGCAGACCGCGCTCGACCAGGCCGGCGATCACGCGCGAGAGCATCGTCGGGTTGATGCCCTCCGCCTCCGCCACCTCCGACAGGCGCAGCGGGCCGCGCCGCACCACGTCCATCAGCACCGACACCTTGGTCGGCGTGAGGTCGGCCGCCTGGCCGGCCGCCGTGGGGCTGAGCCGGCGCGAGAGCTTGCCGATCGCGGCCCGCAGGCGCGCGGCGGTCTCGATGTCGATCGCGGTGGCCGTCTCGATCGCGCTGGCGGTGGCGGTGGCGGTGGTTGTGCGGGTGGTCTTGGTCAAATCAGTTAGTTGCTTGCTGGCAAGCATCAGTATAGCGTGCATCGGCAGGTTCGCCGGCGCGCTTGAGCGGGGCCGGGGTGACGGGGGTGGTCCCGGGCGCCGGGGCGGGGCCTTGGCGGGGGCGTACCGCTCAGCTCTCGGGCTGCCAGCCGCTCACCACCCACTCCCCGGGGGCGAGCTGCGCCACCGTGACCAGGGTCAGATGCCAGGCCGGGCTGAGCCCCTGATAGGCGGTGCTGCTGGTGGCACTCGTCTGCTCGCGCGTCACGACGACGTACTGGTCGTGCTGCCCGCGGACCGGCGCCACCGCCTCGACGGTGCCGCTGTTCTGCACGCCGCCGCGCTGGAGCTCGTAGTCCCCGGCGGTCTGGGACGCCGCCAGGGTCATCGCCGAGCGGGCCTGGCCGATGCTCTCGGCCGCGAGCGTGCGCAGCTGGGTCACCACGGTCATCGCGGTCCAGTTGACGTAGGTGGTGGCGAACGCGTCGATCGCGGCGGTGGCCGATGTGGCGGCGCCGGCGACGGTCTGCGCGGGCGGCGGAGGGCCGGGGTACTCGTGGGTGGCCTGCGCCTGAGCGAGTGGCCGCGGTGGCGTCGGTGTGGATCGCCAGCGGCGCGCAGCCGCCGGCGCCCAGCGCGATCACCAGCGATGCTGCGATGCGGCGCGCCTCATAGCCCCGCCGGATGGCGCACCACGAACCCGGCCGAGCTCCGCACGAGCGGATGCCAGCCGATTCCGGCGCTGCCGTCGTCGGGCCCGGCCGCGTTGTGGGTGTCCCAGCGCAGGCCGGCGACGTACATGAACACGTGGTCGGCGCTGGCGTAGATCGTCACCCACCGGCCCGGACCGGGCTGGCCGAAGCTCTCGAGCTGTCCCGACGCCGCGTCGTAGGTCGCCGGGAGCAGTCCGCCGCCGTAGAGCAGGTGCTCGACGCTGCTCGAGCAGTCGTACGTCGGCGCCACCTCCGACAGCGGCACGCCGTGGCCGCCGCCGTAGGTGTAGGGCTTGCCGACGATCTGGTTGCCCGCGGCGATGATCCCCTTGACCGCGGTCGGGGCATCCGCGGGCGCCGCGGCGAGACCGTCGGAGAGCAGCTGCGCCCGCTCTCCCGGTGCCAGCGGGACCCCAGCCAGCGCCTCGGACGAGCACGTCGAGGGGTCGCTCCCGGTGGCGGACGCCGCGGTCCCGGGCGTCTGGCCGAGCACGTTGCCGGCGCCGGCGGCGGGCGGCCGCGCGATCCGTACACCGCCCCGACCACAGTCCGTCCTCGTAGGGGATCCCGAGCGACGAGGCGAACCGCCACCACAGGTCGATCACCCGCGGCAGGCCGTCGACCGGGCCGCCGCCGAGCCCGAAGTCGCGCTTGTAGGCGATGGCCGAGTGGGCGCCCCAGGTGACGCGCAGCGGGGTCATGTAGGCCAAGCCCGCCCATCGCGGTGGCGGTCTGGAAGGTGTAGCCGCCGAGCTCGGCGTAGCTGTCGGGGTTCTGGAGCAGGTTGGCGCCGGACGCGCCGACCGTGCCGCTGCTCGGATCGCCGGGGCCTCCGTACTCGGTGGCGCCGACGAGCTGACCGTGCCCGGCGGCCCGAGCACGATTCCCGCCGCCGGCGAGCTCGCGCCACCGCAGCCGCCATCGGCGCTCGCCCCCAGCAGGATCGCCAGCATCCCGCCGGCCAGGGCGATCCCGGTGACGAGGGCGAGGAGGCCGGCGGAGACGAGCGCGAGACCCCTTCGAGACACGCCCGGAACGTACGCCCGGATTACCTGACGGAGGGCGAATCTGGCGTGATTTGTTGCGAACGACCACTCAAGTGTCGCCCCCCGTCTGCCGCTAACGTAGATGGGTCATGGCTCGCATCCTCGACGTGGAACAGGCGCTCCTCCTGCTGGAGCTCGAGGCGCCATTCGACCAGCGCGACGTGCAGCTGGCGCGCCGGCGCATGGCCAAGCGCTGGCACCCCGACATCGCGCCCCCGGGCCGCCAGCACGAGCACCAGCGCCACCTCCAGGCGATCAACGAGGCCGCCGACCAGCTCGAGCAGCTCGCCGAGACCTCGCGCGGCGGGCGGGTCAGCCGCAACGCGGTCAAGGTCTCCGCCGCCGCGACGCGCAAGGCGCGCGCCGAGGCCGGCCGGCGGGCCTACGAGGAGGAGCAGCGAAGCCGCGCGGCGGCCGAGGAACGGGCCAAGCACGACCCGTTCGGCTCGCGCATGCCCGACCACTCGGTCGTCCACCGCTACGCGCGCTGCATGGCCTATCCCGAATGGGGCGTGGGCTCGGTGACCGGCATCTACTTCTCCGGCGAGGGCGACGACGTGCAGCAGTGGGCGCGCGTGCTGTTCTCGATCGGCGTCCGCACGGTTCCCGCCGGCTCGCTCCAGTTCGTCGACTTCTCCAAGCCCGACGCCGCCGCCGATCGCGTGCAGCGGTTCATGACCGCGGCGCAGCACGCGCTGGCCGAGGGCGACGCGGCGCTGGCCGCCCAGCGCCTGATCTACGCGCGCGACGCCGAGCCGACCAACCCGGTCGTGCTCCGGCTGCTGACGACCGCCTTCTGGCAGGCGGGCAACCTCCCCGCCGCCGCGCGGACGGTGCGCGACTGGGCGCGTGCCGAGACCGACCGCCCGACGCCCGAGCGATTCGCGGCGCGGATCTACGAGGACATGGGCGCGATCGACCTCGCCGCCGAGGCGGCCGAGCGCGCCGCCAACCGGGCGCCCGCCGACGCCTCGGCGTGGGAGCGGCTGGGCCGGCTGCGGCTGCGGCTGATGGATCGTCCGGGCGCGATCTCGGCGCTCGAGCGGGCGCGCCGGGCGGGGCCCTCGGTCGAGGGCCTGCTGACCCTCGCGCTCGCCTACCACCTGGCCGGCGACGTCGGCGCGGAGGTCTCCGCCGCCCACGCGGCGACCCTGCTCGAGCCGGACTCGCTCGCGGCCTGGCGAAGCTACGCCCACGCGCTGGCGCGCACCGAGCGCAGCAGCGAGTGCATCGACGCGTGCCGGCGCGCCCTGGGCATCGGCGCACGACGCCGAGGTCGAGCGAGCTGCTGGCCCGGGTCGAGGCGGCCGCTCCCGCGCGAGCTGCCGGCGCGCAACGCCGCCTAGGCGGGTCCCCGGGAGCTCGCGGAGTGCGGCTCTAAGACGGCGTAACCGAGGAGCCCTCGCGCCCGCACACCGGGCAGGACTCCGATCGGCCCCAGCGGGCGCCCGCCGCAGGCGGGGCAGTCCTCGACCTGCTCGAGCACGCCGAGCAGCTCGCCCACGCGGCACACCAGCAGGCGCTCCTCGTCGACCTCGACCCACGCGCCGGCGGAGGCGGGAAAGACCACGTGGTCGCCCGGGTTGACCGGCATGACCACGCCGACGTGGTCCCACCAGTCGAGGCCGGGCCCGACCGCGAGCACGATCCCGTGCTGCGGCGGCGGCTCGTCGCTGCCGGCGGGCACGAGCAGGCCGGAGCGGCGGACCCGGTCTGGGTCGAGCTCCTTGATCACGACGCGGTCGAAGAGGGGTCGCAGCTGGTTTCGCATGGCTCCCGTCCGCCCGTGATCATAGGGTGGCGGCATGCGGTTGATCGTCGCCCGCTGCGAGGTCCGCTACTCCGGCCGCCTGAACGCGATCCTCCCCGAGGCCGTGCGGCTGATCATCGTCAAGGCCGACGGCTCGGTGCTGGTCCACTCCGACGCCGGCGGCTACAAGCCGCTGAACTGGATGACGCCGCCGACGGTGATCGAGGAGTCGCCGGGCCAGATGGTCGTGCGCAAGCGCGCCGGCACCACCGAGGACCGGCTCGAGATCACGATCGCCGAGGTCCTCTCCGACGTGACCCACGACATGGGCGATGACCCCGCGCTGGCCAAGGACGGCGTCGAGGCGCACCTCCAGGAGCTGCTGGCCGAGCAGCCGGAGTGGTGCGGCGAGGGCTTCCGGCTGGTGCGCCGGGAGTGGCCGACCGACATCGGCCCGGTCGACCTCATGTGCCGCGACGCCACCGAAGCGTGGGTGGCGGTCGAGATCAAGCGGGTGGCGGGGATCGAGGCGGTCGAGCAGCTCACGCGCTACCTGGAGCGGATCCGGCTCGACCCGGCGTTCGAGTCGTGCCGGGGCGTGCTGGCGGCGCAGGCGATCAAGCCCCAGGCGCGGGTGCTGGCCGAGGCGCGCGGGATCGACTGCGTCGAGGTCGACCTGGCGGTGCTGCGGGGCGAGCGCGAGCCCGAGCTCCGGCTGTTCGCGGCGTAGGCCCCGGGCCGGTCGGCCCGCGCCGCGCGCGCCGACCGGAGTTGCGATTGTTCGCGGCATGAACGACAACGCCGCCGTCCTCACCGAGCGCCGCGAGCGCGTGCTCCTGATCACGATCAACCGCCCCGACCAGCGCAACGCGGTCAACGCGGCCGTGGCCCAGGGAATCGCCGCCGCGCTCGACGAGCTCGACGGCGACGAGGGGCTGTCGGTCGGCGTGCTCACCGGCGCCGGCAAGGGCTTCTGCGCCGGCATGGACCTGAAGGCGTTCGTCGACCGGCGAGCGCCCGTACGTCGAGGGGCGCGGCTTCGCCGGCATCGTCGAGCGCCCGCCGGTCAAGCCGCTGATCGCCGCGGTCGAGGGGTTCGCGGTGGCGGGCGGGCTCGAGGTGGCGCTGGCCTGCGACCTGATCGTCGCCTCGCGCGGGGCCCGGCTCGGCATCCCCGAGGTCAAGCGCTCGCTGGTCGCGGCCGGCGGCGCGCTGCTGCGCCTCCCCCGCGTGCTGCCGCGCAACGTCGCGATGGAGCTGGCGCTGACCGGCGAGCCGATCGCTGGCCGAGCGCGCCTACGAGCTGGGGCTGGTCAACCGGCTGGCCGAGCCGGGCGAGGCGGTCGACCGGGCGCTCGAGCTGGCCGAGGCGATCGCGGTCAACGCGCCGCTGGCGCTGGCGGCGACCAAGCGGATCCTGACCGAGTCGCCCGACTGGCCCGACGGCGAGTTCTTCGCGCGCCAGCGGGAGATCGCCGAGCCGGTGATGCGCTCCGAGGACGCCCGGGAGGGCGCCACCGCGTTCGCCGAGAAGCGCGCGCCGGTGTGGCAGGGGCGGTGATTGGTCGATCTTGGCGCGCTATGCGCGCAAGATCGAGCACGCGCGCTAGGACTCCTCGCCCCAGGCGGTCGCCACCACCGTGCGCGCGCCGCCCCGGTCGCGGTGCTCGCACAGGTAGATCCCCTGCCACGTCCCGAGCGCCAGCCGCCCCCGCGCCACCGGCAAGCGTCAGCGACGGCCCCAGCAGCGAGGCCTTGATGTGCGCCGGCATGTCGTCCTCGCCCTCCAGGGTGTGCGTCCAGTACGAGGCGCCCTCGGGCACGGCGTGGTCGAACCAGGCCTCGAAGTCGCGCCGCACGTCGGGCGAGGCGTTCTCGTTCAGCGCCAGCGACGCCGAGGTGTGCTGGATCAGCAGGTGCAGCAGCCCGACCTGCAGCTCGGCCAGCTCGGGGACCGCATCGACGATCTCCCGGGTGACGAGGTGAAACCCGCGCGGGCGCGCGTCCAGCGTCGATCGACCGCTGGACCCACATCAGTGCGGGATCCGCGCCACGCGCATGTCGACGCGCGCGCCCCGGAACGGCACGCCCTCGGCCTCGAGCAGCTCCCGCTGGCGCGCGCCCTTCGCCAGCGAGCCGTCGGCGCGGACGATGCGGTGCCAGGGCACGCCGGGATCGTCGCACGCGCTCAGCGCCGCGCCCGCCACCCGCGGCGCCCCGGGGGAGACGTCGCCGTAGGTCCGGACGAAGCCCTCGGGCACGTTTCGTACCCGATCGAGGATCTGGGCGGAATCTTGCAGGGCCACCTGACGGGAGCATAGGCACGACCCGCCTTGCTAGGGTCGGCGCCGCCGAATTCCCTGCTCATGGCGGGGAAGCGGGGGACCCAGGTCTCTCGGGGCGAATCGCCGCCTGGTGGCCGCGTAGCGCGCGAGCGCGAGCCCGACAGCTAACCCCGTAGGCACCAACCCATGACCACTCGGATCGCCGCCGTCCTCGTCGTCGTCGCCCTGATCGCGGGCGCGGCCGCCACGCTCGCCACCGCCTCGACGCCCAGCCTCGGGCAGCTGAACGACGCAGCTGAGCCAGGAGCAGGCGCGCCAGCAGGGGCTGAGCGCCAGCATCGGCGGACTGTCGAGCTCGATCGCGACGCTGACCCGGCAGATCGGGCTCGTGCAGTCGCGCGAGGCGCAGGTCCGCGCCGACCTGGCCAGCGACGAGCGCCGGCTCGCCGCCACGCGGGTCGCGCTGGGCAAGGAGCGCCGGCTGCTCGTGATCCTCCGGGCGCGCCTGGCCACGGCGCGGCGGGATCCTCTCGCGCCAGCTCGTGTCCGGCTACGAGGCCGACCGGCCCGACCTGGTCGACGTCGTGCTCGAGGCCCACGGCTTCAACGACCTGCTCGAGCAGCTGACCTACCTGCGCGACGCCCAGCGCCAGCAGCAGGCGATCATCACCGCTCACGCGCGCAGGCCAAGGCGCGGGCCGACGCCGCGGCCCGCCGGCTGGGCACGCTCGAGCGCACCCAGAAGCCGATCACGAACGCCACCCGCGTGCGCGTCCGGGCGCTCGCCGGGATGAACCTGCTGCTCCAGTCAAAGCAGGGCGCGCTCCAGCGCGCCCGCGCCGCCCAGCAGGCCGCGCTCGGCGCCAGCCAGGCGCGCGCCAGCGGCCTGCAAGGCGCAGATCTCGAGGATCCAGGCCGCGCAGGCGGCGGCGCGCGCGGCCGCGGCCGCGGCGGCGGCCCGGGCGGCAGCCCAGAGCGCCCCGACGCCGACGCCCACCGTCCACCGGCCCCGCCCTCGGCCCCTCGGGCGGCTGGGCGATCCCCTACGCGATCGTGCTGTGCGAGTCGGGCGGCCAGAACCTGCCGCCCAACAGCGCCGGCGCCTCGGGCTACTACCAGATCATGCCCAGCACCTGGAAGCTGTTCGGGGGCACGGGACCGGCCGCCTAGCTGGCCAGCAAGGCCGAGCAGGACGCGGTGGCGAGCCGGATCTGGAACGGTGGCGCCGGCGCATCCAACTGGGTGTGCGCCGGCATCGTCGGCATCCACTGATCTCCCTAACCTTCGCGCCGCGTGTGACGCGCGCGGCACGCATCCTGATCGCCGCTGGCGATCCTGGCGCTCGCCCTGACGGTCCGCGTCATCCAGGTCGAGACGACCTCCTACTCGGCCCCGTTCGACGCCGGGTCCTACATGTCGCTGGCCAGCCAGATCGCCCACACGGGCGAGTACGACACGCACGGCCACGGCGCCGGCGGCACCAGGGGCCCGAGCGCCTACTTCCCGCCCGCCTTCCCCTACCTGCTCGTCGGTCTCCGACCTGATCAGCGGCCACACGACCAAGAAGGGCAAGGCGGTGGAGCCGGCGCGGATCGAGCAGGCCGTGCTCGGCACGGTGATCGTCGGGCTGATCGGCCTGGTGGCGTTCGAGCTGTTCGGCGCGGCGACCGCGCTCGTCGCGATGGCGCTGGCCGCCGGCTACCCGGTGTTCGTCGAGCTCTCGGCGATCCTCGTGGCCGAGAACCTGCTCACCGCGCTGATGCTGGCCGCGATCTGGGCCGCGCTGCGCGCGCGCCGCGCACCGAGCGCACGGCGGCGGTACGCCTGGGTCGCCGGCGCCGGCGTCCTCACCGGTCTGGCCGCGCTCGCCCACGTCAACGGGATCCTGCTGGTCCTCCCGATGATCGCGGCCGCGTTCCGGGTGAAGCCATCTTTGCTCGCTGACCGACCACAAAATGGCTTCAGTCGCACGGGCCGTGGCCGCGCCCGGCCCTCCTCCTCGCCACGGCCGCGCTCACGATCGCCCCCTGGACGATCCGCAACGCGCTCGACCTGCACTCGTTCGTCCCCATCTCCGACGAGACCGGGATCACGCTCGTCGGCACCTACAACTCCGCCTCGGCCGCCAACCCCCGCGTCCCGTACAAGTGGCGCTTCTTCGCCGGGATCCCGGGCGAGCACCAGCGCCTGACCCACACCGGCCGCCTGACCGAGCCGCAGCTCTCGAGCAAGCTCACCCACCAGGCGCTCAGCTACATCGGCGACCACCCCGTGGCGCCGCTCGCCGCCGCCTACCACAACACGGTCCGGATGCTCGAGCTCGAGGGCTCCTTCGCCTGGAAGGCCTCCGCGGTCGCCCAGGGCCTCGAGCCAGTCCGCCGCCCACACGGGCGTGATCAGCTTCTACGTCCTCGCCGTGCTGGCCCTGCTCGGAATCGCCACCCGCCGCGCGCGCGCCGCGCCGCTCTGGGTGTGGGCCGCCGGGATCCTGATGTGGCTGAGCGCGGTCGCCGATCAACATGGAGACGCCGCGCTTCCGCGAGCCGGTCGAGCCGTTCCTGATCCTGCTCGCCGCCTGCGCCCTGACCGCGGCGGCGACGCGCGCGCGGCGAGCGGCTGCGCCTAGGACGCCGTGCGCCAGTCGGCCGTGACCGCGGCGCGATGGTGGCGCGAGGCGCGCGCGAGCCGGTCGAGGTGATCCAGCGCCTGGCCTGAGCCGGTGGCCACGCAGGTCAGCGGCGACTCGGCCGAGAACACCGGCATCCCGGTCTCGGCCGCCACGAGGTCGGCGAAGCCGCGGATCAGCGTGCCGCCGCCGGCGAGCAGGATCCCGTCGCGCGCGATGTCGGAGGCGAGCTCGGGCGGGGTCTCCTCGAGCGTGTCGCGGATCGCCTGGAGGATCTCGCGCACGGGCAGGGCGATCGCGGCGCGCACCTCCTCGCTGTGGAGCTGGACCGCGGTGGGCAGGCCCGGTGATCAGGTGGCGCCCGCGGACCTCGAAGGTCTCCTCGGGATGCAGCGGGATCACCGAGCCGATCGCGATCTTGATCGTCTCGGCCGTCCGCGAGCCGATCGCCAGGTGGTGGGCGCCGCGCAGGTACTGGGTGATCGCCTCGTCCATCTCGTAGCCGCCCACCCGGACCGAGCGCGAGACGACGATCCCGCCCAGCGAGATCACCGCCATCTCGCTCGTCCCGCCGCCGACGTCGACGACCATCCGGCCGACCGGCTCCTCGATCGCCACGCCGGCGCCGATGGCGGCGGCGATCGGCTCCTCGATCAGGTGCACGCGGCGCGCGCCGGCGGCCAGCGAGGCCTCCTCGACCGCGCGCTTCTCGACCTCGGTCACGCCCGAGGGCGCGCACACGATCAGGCGCGGGTGGGCGATCCGCCGGTCGAGCACCTTGCGGATGAAGTAGCGGAGCATCTCCTCGGTCACCTCGAAGTCCGCGATCACGCCGTGGCGCAGCGGCCGGGTGGCGGCGATCGTCGCCGGCGTGCGGCCGATCATCCGCTCGGCGTCGGCGCCGACCGCGTGCACCAGGCCGGTGTCGACGTCGGAGGCGACGACCGAGGGCTCGGAGACGACGATCCCGCGGCCGCCCACGTACACGAGCGTGTTGGCCGTGCCCAGGTCGATCGCCATGTCGTGGACGCCGAAGCTCGGCGTCAGGTGGCGACGCGAGTAGTCCCGTCGCGAGCCGTCTCTGCGGAACCCCATGGCCACAGGGTGTCAGAACCGCGGCGCGCCCGCGCACGGCCAGGCCGGCGAACCGCTTGCGCGTCTACCGCTCGCCCGGCTGCTTGCGCGGGTACTGCGAGACGGGCTGGCCGAGGTCGAGCGCGGTGGAGACGATCCGGTGCTGCTCGGTGGCGTGGGCGATCGGATAGCCCTCGCCCGAGGCGGCGCGCTCGGGGCGGCCGACGTAGCCGAACTGGAGGTGCTCGGGCAGGATCTGGAGCAGGCGGGGCGACATGTGGGCGCGCGCGCCCATGTTGCGCGGCTCCTCCTGCACCCACACGACCTCCTCAGGTTCGGGTACTGCGCCACGAGCTCGAGGATCTCCGCCTGCGGGAAGGGATAGAGGAGCTCCACCCGGCCGACCGCGACCTCGGGCGCTCCGCCGGCGGCGTCTGGCCGGTGAGGTCGTAGTAGATCTTGCCGCTGCACAGGATCAGCCGCGTGACCCGCTCGGGGTCGACGCCCGGCTCGGCGCAGCACCGGCTGGAAGCGGCCGTCGGCCAGCTCCTCGACGCGGCTCGTGGCCTGGGGCAGGCGCAGCAGGCTCTTCGGGCGTCATGACCACGAGCGGGCGCTGCTTGGCGATCCGGGCCTGGCGGCGCAGCAGGTGGAAGTACTGCGCCGGCGTGGTCGGCGTCGGCCACGCGGATGTTGCCCTCGGCGGCGAGCTGGAGGAAGCGCTCGAGCCGGGCCGAGGAGTGCTCGGGGCCCGAGCCCTCGTAGCCGTGGGGCAGCAGCAGCGTCAGGCGCGAGGTCTGGCCCCACTTGGCCAGCCCGGAGACGATGAACTGGTCGATGATCACCTGGGCGCCGTTGACGAAGTCGCCGAACTGCGCCTCCCACAGCACCAGCGTCTCGGGCCCCTCCTGCGAGTAGCCGTACTCGAAGCCCGAGGCAGGCCATCTCCGACAGCGGGCTGTTGTGGAGCTCCATCGGCGCCAGCGCGCCCGGCAGGTGCTGCATGGCGCAGTGCTCCTGGCCGGTGTTGGGGTCGTGCAGGACGAGGTGGCGCTGGCTGAACGTGCCGCGCTCGGTGTCCTGGCCGGTGAGCCGGATCGGGATGCCCTCGGTGAGCAGCGAGGCGAAGGCCAGCGCCTCGGCGTGCGCCCACAGGATCCGGCGCCGTCTGCCCGTCGCTCGAACGCGTCGCCGGCGCTGCTCGAACTGCTTGACCAGCTTCGGGTGGACGGTGAACCCGTCGGGCACCGACAGCAGCTCCTCGTTGAGCACCCGCAGGCGGTCGCCGTCGACCGCGGTCTTGACCTCGGGCGAGGGCGGTGCGGTCGAGCTGGTACTCGCCGGTGGCGTGCTCGACCTCCTTGGCCGCGGCGATCCGCTCCTTGAGCTGCTGGTGCTCCTCGGTCAGCGCGCGCCCACACCTCGTCGGTCATCTCGGTCGATTCCTGCTCGGTGACCACGCCCTGCTCGATCAGCTGCTTGGCGAACAGCTCGCGCACCGGCGGGTGCTTCTTGATCACCTGGTACATCTCGGGCTGGGTGTAGGCGGGCTCGTCGGCCTCGTTGTGGCCGAAGCGCCGGTAGCCGATCAGGTCGATCAGCACGTCGTGGCCGAACTCCTGGCGGAAGGCGAAGGCCAGCCGCACGGCCGAGATGCAGGCCGGCCACGTCGTCGGCGTTGACGTGGATGATCGGGACGTCGTAGCCCTTGGCCAGGTCCGAGGCCCAGGTGGTGGAGCGCGAGTCGTCGGGATCGGTGGTGAAGCCGACCTGGTTGTTCTGGATGAGGTGGATCGTGCCGCCGACCGTGTAGCCGTCGAGCGCCTGGAGGTTGAGCGTCTCGGCCACCACGCCCTGGCCGGGGAAGGCGGCGTCGCCGTGGAGGATGATCGGGATCGCGGCGTTGGTGTCCCGGTGGGCGTGCGGGCCCTGGCGGGTGGTCTGGGCGGCGCGCGTCGCGCCGGCGGCCACCGGGTGCCACGAACTCCAGGTGCGACGGGTTCGACTCCAGCCGCACGATGATCGACTCGCCGGTCTCCGGCAGCTGGTAGGAGCCCTGCGCGCCGTGGTGGTACTTGACGTCGCCGGTGCCGCCCTGGGGGATCGTGGTGATCGGCTCGAGCGTCGAGGAGCCCTCGAACTCGGCGAAGATCGTCTCGTACGGCCGGCCCAGGTTGTGCGCGAGCACGTTCAGCCGCCCGCGGTGGGCCATCCCGAGCACGACCTCGCGCGCGCCCCGGGTGGCCGCGAGCTGGATCAGCTCGTCGATCATCGGCACCGTCATGTCGAGGCCCTCGATCGAGAACTGCTTCTGGCCCAGGTAGGCCTTGTGCATGAAGCGCTCGAGCGCGTCGACCTCGGTCAGCCGCTTGAGCAGCGCCTTCTGCTCGTCGGCGCTGAGCGGCTTGCGGAACGTGCCCGGACTCGATCGCCTCGCGCAGCCACAGCCGCTGGCGGTGCGAGGCGATGTGCTCGATCTCGTAGGCGATCGGCCCGCAGTAGGTCTCGCGCAGGTGCGGCAGCGCGTCGGCGAGCGTCTCGCCCGGGACGTACATGCGCAGGATCCGCGCCGGGATCTTGGCCATCAGCTCGGGGGTGAGCCCGAGCGGCTCGGGATCGAGCGCCGGATCGCCCTCGGGCTCGCGGCCGAGCGGATCGAGCCGCGCCGCCAGGTGGCCGTGGGTGCGGTGGGCCTTGAGCAGCGAGGTCGCGGCCTGGACGGCCTGGAGGAGCTCCTCGTCGAACGGCTGCCGCCGGCGATCGGGCGTCGCCGGCGCGGCGCACGGCGCCGGCGGCAGCCGGCGCCGGCGGCTCGGGCAGCGGCGGGAGCTCGACGCCGAGGTCGGCGAACACCGTCTCGTAGAAGCCCTCCTCGCCCTGGAGTAGCGCCTCGACGCGCTGGAGGAAGCGGCCGGACTCGGCGCCCTGGATGATCCGGTGGTCGTAGGTCGAGGTCATCGTCATGACCTTCTCGGCGCCGATCGCCGCGCCGATCCGCTCGAGCCCGACCGGGTAGGCGATCGAGCCGGTGGCGACGATCGTCCCCTGCCCGACCATCAGCCGCGGCACCGAGGCGACCGTGCCGATGCCGCCCGGGTTGGTGAGCGAGATGTTCGCGCCGCTCAGGTCGTCGGCGCTCAGCGTGTTGGTCCGCGCCTTCTCGACCAGCGCGTTGTAGGCGTCGAGGAACTCGGCGAAGCTCTTGGATCCGGCGTCGCGGATCACCGGCACCATCAGCGTGCGGGTGCCGTCCTTCTTCTCCACGTCGACGGCCAGGCCGAGGTTCACGGCGCCGTCGTCGACGCGGTGGGGCTTGCCGTCGATCTCGCTCGAAGTGGTGCGCCATCACCGGCATCTCGTCGGTCGCCACCCGCGCGATCGCGTAGGCGATCAGGTGGGTGAACGAGGCGCGCTTGCCCGGCCTCCTTGAGCTGCTTGCGGCGCTGCGTCGAGCGTGGTGACGGTGAGCGTGCGGAACGAGGTGGCGGTGGGGATCGACCGGCTCTCGTCCATGTAGCGGGCCAGCGCGGCGGCGCCACCCCGGATGGGGTTTTGATGGCGGCCCCTGCGGGGGCCGCCGGGGCGTTGGGCTCGCGGCTCCGTTGCCGGCGCCGGGCGGCCAGCACGTCGGCCTTGGTGATCCGGCCGCCGCGGGCGCTGCCGCTGCACGCCGGAGAGGTCGACGCCCTCCTGCGCGGCGACGCGGCGCGCCACCGGCGAGGCGTTGGCGCCGTCGCCGTTGGTGCGGTGCCGGCGGCGGCTCGTGGGGCCGGGCGCCGGCGGCGCGCTCGGCCGGGGCCGGCGCCGCGCGACGGCGGCCGCGCCGGACGGCGGTCATCCGCCCGATCACCTGCCCGACGGTGACCGTCTCGCCCTCCTCGGCCAGGATCTCGGTGATCGTCCCGGCGGCCGGGGCGGGAAGCTCCATGTCGACCTTGTCGGTCGAGATCTCGACGACGGTGTCGCCGTCCTTGACCGTGTCGCCGACCTTGACCGCCCACTCCAGGATCGTGCCCTCGGTGACCGACTCGCCGCCGGTCGGGCGTGACGATGTCGATCGTCTGGCCGGTCGTGGCGCCTCGCCGCGCCCGCGCCGCGCTCGGCGGCGGCGTCGGCGGCGGCCTGCCCTCGGCCTCGGTGGCCGCGGCGGCCGCGGCCTCCTCCTCGGTGGCGGGCGGCGACTCGGCCGACACGGGCAGTCCGCCGTTGTCGTCGTCCTCGCCGTTGGTCGAGATCTCGGCCAGGAGCGCGCCGACCGCGACCGTGTCGCCCTCGGCGGCGTGGATCCTGGTCATCGTCCCGGCGGCCGGCGAGGGAACCTCGGCGTCGACCTTGTCGGTCGAGATCTCGACGAGCGTCTCGTCGGCCTCGACCGTCGTCGCCCTCCTGCTTGTGCCACTCGAGCACGGTGCCCTCGGCGACGGAGTCGCCCATCGCCGGCATCACGACCTGAACCGTGCCGGTGCCTACTGCCATGTCCTCTACCTACTGTAACGCGTGCTCAGAGCGCGATTCGCCCCGTTCGCCGGGGATCCGCGGCGCTCGGCGATCACGAACCCGATCGAGCCCGCGAACGGCCCGAGGCCGCCCAGCACCGCGACCGTCACGGCCAGCCAGAACGGGATGATCCGGTGCCGCGCGGCCCCGATGCAGACGAGCGACATCCCGATCCAGAGCAGGCCGTGCGCCAGCCGAGGACGAACGTCTCGGGCTCGGGCTTGCCGAGCGCGAACGCGCACGACGAGCAGCGCCAGGTAGATGGCGGAGTGCGATGAACGAGACCGCCTCCAGGCGGCGGAAGGTGATCACTGGCGTCGAGCAGCTGCGCCATCGCGCCGGAGCGCCGCGTCCGCCTCGGCGGCCAGCGCGTCGATCGTCGGCCGGCCACCAGGCGAACGCGTCGTGCTCGTGGTCGGGCGTGACGCGCGGCGCCGGCCGCGAGCCAGGCCTGGCCGACCAGCAGCACCATCTCGCTGGGCAGCAGCACCAGCGCCTCGACCCGCATGCCGCTCGGCCTCGACCGACCACTCCTCGCGCAGCTCGCGCGTCAGCGTGTCGGCCGGGTTCTCGTCGACCTCGACCGAGCCGCCGGCGCCCAGCGCCCAGCGCCCCGCCCACGAGGCCAGCCACGCCGCGCGCCGGCCGGCCAGCCAGCGGCCGTCGGCGTCGCGCACGACGGCACAGCGCCGACAGGCTGCGCGCGCCGTCCGTTCGGGATCAGCCGCAGCGCCCAGCGCACCGGCTGGAGCTCGAGCGAGAGCCGCGCCGTCGCCGGCGTCGTAAGTCGACCAGCCGGGCGGCCAGCCCGTCGTGGCTGGGCGAGCCGCGGCGGCGCAGCGCGTCGAGCGCGAGGTCGGCGGCCTGCGTCTCGCTGCGCTCGGGCTCGAACGGATCCGAGCGCCACGACGACGTGCACCTGATCGGGATCCCACGGGCCGCGCGCGAGAATGCCAGCCGAGACCGCCACACGACACACGGTACCGGGGAGGAGCGGCCTTGACCGAGCGGCGCCTGAAGCACTGGGGCTGGGGATACGAGGACGAGCAGCGTGGACCCGCGGACGGTGGCGCGACGCCGATCGTCGACCACCTCGGGTTCGGCTCGCGCGAGCCCGAGCAGCCGGTGCCGCTGAGCGCCGTCGCGCTGCCCGCCGCCCCGCCTGCGGGCGCCCGACGTCGCTGCCCTGCTCCACCGACACCTACGAGCGCGCGCTGCACGCCTACGGCCGCTCCTACCGCGACATCGTGCGCGCCTTCCGCGGGCGCTTCGACCATCCGCCCGACGTGGTCGCCCACCCGCGCGAGCGAAGCGCGAGGTCGAGGCGCGTGCTCGAATGGGCGCTCTCGGCAGGACGCGGCGGTGATCCCGTTCGGCGGCGGCACGAGCGTGGTCGGCGGCGTCGAGCGCGGTCGGGATGCGAGCGGCGTGGTCACGATCGACCTCAAGGCGCTCGACCGCGTGCTCGAGGTCGACCCCGTGTCGCTGAGCGCGCGGATCCAGGCCGGCGCCACCGGGCCCGGGCTCGAGCAGCCAGCTCGGCCGAGCACGGGCTGACGCTGCGCCACTTCCCGCAGTCGTTTCAGTTCTCGACCCTGGGCGGCTGGATCGCCACCCGGGCCGGGCGGCCACTTCGCCACGCTCTACACCCACATCGACGACCTGGTCGAGTCGGTCCGGGCGCTCACGCCGGCCGGGGCGTGGGAGTCGCGGCGGCTGCCCGGGCTCGGGCGCCGGCGTCTCGCCCGACCGGCTGCTGCTCGGCTCCGAGGGGATCGCTCGGGGCTGATCACCGAGGCCTGGGTGCGGGTGCGCCCGCGGCCCGTCGCACCGCGCCTCCGCCGCCGTCCGCTTCGCCGACTTCCTCGCCGGCGCGCGCGGCCGTGCGCGCGCTCTCGCAGTCCGGCGCTGTATCCGGCCAACTGCCGGCTGATCGATCCGCAGGAGGCGCGGCTGACCGGCGCCGGCGACGGGTCGCACGCGCTGCTCGTGCTCGGGTTCGAGTCGGCCGAGCACGACGTCGAGCCCTGGATGGCGCTGGCGCTCGAAGTGCTGCTCGGACCACGGCGGAGCGTGGGAGCGCCGCGGCCGAGGCGTCCGGCGGCGCGTCGGAGCCTGGCGCGAGGCGTTCCTGCGCGCGCCCTACCTGCGCGACACGTTCGTGGCGATCGGGGTGCTGTCGGAGACGTTCGAGACCGCGATCACCTGGGAGCGCTTCCCGGCCTTCCACGAGAGCGTGCTCGAGCGCGCGCGTCGGCGGCGGTGAGCGAGGTCTGCGGCGCGGGCTCGGTGACCTGCCGCTTCACGCACGTGTATCCCGACGGCCCGGCGCCGTACTACACGGTGCTCGCGCCGGCGCGCCGCGGCTCGGAGCTCGAGCAGTGGGCGGAGATCAAGGCCGCCGCCTCCGAGGCGGTGATCGCCGGCGGCGGCACGATCACCCACCACCACGCGGTGGGGCGCGACCACCGGCCCTGGTATGACCGCCAGCGCCCCGAGCCGTTCGCGCTCGCGCTGCGGGCCGCGAAGGCCGCGGTCGACCCGGCGGGCGCGCTCAACCCGGGGGTGCTTCTGTGAGCGGCTGCTCGTAGACCCGGTAGCGCTTGACGATCCTGCCGCCCATCGCCTCGAGGCCCCGGTTCATCGAGTGGTTGGTCTCGAGGATCCAGCCCGGCTCGCCCCACTTGCGGGGCGTGCGCTCGGCCACGTCGAAGTGCTCCATGTAGAGCAGCGCGCCGCGCCCGTGTGCTGGTACTCCGGGGAGCACGCCGAGGAAGCCGACGCGGACCCGGTCGATGATCCGGCGCCGGTTCAGGAAGTACCACCAGCCGAGCGGCAGCAGCCGGCCCTTCATCTTCTTTAGACCTGGTTGATGTCGGGGATCGTGATCGCCATCGCCACCGCCTCCTCGTCGTTCTCGGCGACCATGAACCAGTCGCGGTCGTAACACGAGCTGGAGGTCGAGCGCGTAGGCGTCGAGGTCCTCCTTGGAGTACGGGCACGAAGCCCCAGTTGCGCGACCAGGCGGCGTTGTAGATCTTGGCGAACTCGTCCATCTCGCGCGCAGGTGGCGGCGGGACATCTTGCGGATCCGCGATCCCGTACTTGGTCCGCGCCCGCTCGGCCAGCCTTGGGCAGGACGGGAGCACGCGCTCGCGGTCGGCGATCTCGAGCTTCCAGCTGAACAGGTCCATCGCCTTGGTCAGCCCGGCCTGCCTCGACAGCGCTGCTGGTAGTAGGGCGGATGCCAGGGTTGGCGGATCAACGGCTCGCGCTCGAAGCCCTCGATCAGGACCCGCTCTCGTCGTTCATGGCTGGAAGTCCATCGGCCCGACCATCCGCTCGCAGCCGCGCTCGCGCAGCCAGCCGGCGGCGGCGTCGAGCAGCCCGCGCACGATCTCCGGGTCGTCCTCGAACTCGAGGAAGCCGAAGTTCCCCCAGCGGTTCTGGTGGAACTCGTTGAAGGCGTGGTCGATCTGGGCGCGTGATCCGGCCCACCACGCGGCCGTCGCGCCGGGCCAGGAAGTACTCGGCCTCGCCGTGCTTGAAGTACGGCGTTGAGCCGGCGGTCAGGAACAGGTAGCGCTCGAGCTTGAGCGGCGGGACCCACGGCGTCCCGGCGTGCAGCCGGAACGGGAGCGCCACGAACTCGCGCAGGTCGCGCGCGCCGCGGACCGGGGTGATCTGCACCGGCATCGGCGCGGAACCGTAGCGGAGGGACCGGTTCAGCGTGCCGCGCAGCCGCTCGAGCACGGCCGGCGCCGCCGGCGCCACCTCGGCCGGGAGCCGCTCCAGCAGCTCGCGCCAGTTCGGCTGCAGCTCGATCGCCGCCCGCACCCGCTCGACGCCGCTCGTCGAGATCGCCGGCCTGAGCGGCGCCGAGCCCGGCCCAGAACCGGAGCTCGTGGTTGTCGGGCGCGAGCTCGCTGGCCCGCTGGTAGAGCGCCGCCGCCTCGTCGTGGCGCCCGTCGTTCACCAGCTCGTCGGCCCGGCCGGCGAGCGCGTAGGCCTCGTGCAGGCGCGCGACAGCCGGCGCAGCTCGCGCAGCGGGTCCGGATGGTCCTCGACCCGCAGCGACACGACGCGCGCCCAGGGCTCTCCCGCGGCGGGCACGACGAGGATCGCCGCCGACTGGCGCCCGCGGACGTCGCCGCCCGCGCGCTCGGCGGCGTCGAGCGCGGCGAGCAGCCGCTCGGTCAGCGAGCCCGTCGGTGGCCGTGAACGGCCTCGAGCATCGCCGGCCACACCCGCTCGGAGGCCATGATGTTGGCCTGGCAGGAGACGCCGTCGCCGGTGACGTGGCCCGGCGTAAGGCGATGCACGTCGCTCACCGGTGTGGACCGCCACCCGCGCCCCGCGCGTCGACGATCGCCACCTGGCGCCCGCTCGCGGCCCGCATCCTCGCCAGCAGCCTGCGCCAGCGCCTGCTCGGCGGTCGCGCCCGCGCGCATCAGCTCGAGCGCCGCGCGGCCCGTAGGCGATCTCCGCGTTGGCCTGCGTGGCGACCGCGCCCACCCCGGGCTCGCGCCCACGGCACGATCGGGCCGACCGAGAACCAGTGCGACTGCACGGCGACGCCGAGCTCGCCGGTCTCCGGGTCGCGGGCGACGATCGAGTAGGTCATCGCGCGCGACTCTGATCGTTGGCACGCTTGCCGCGATGACGCGCATCGCGATCCTCGGGCCCGGCGGCGTCGGCGGCTTCCTCGCCGCCGCGCTCGACCCGCGCCGGCGAGAACGCCGGTGGTCGTGGCGCGCGAGACGACCGCGCGCCACATCGAGCGAGAACGGGATCGCGGTCGAGAGCGTGCGGCTGGGCGACTTCACCGCGCGGCCGGCGGCCGTGCCGCGGCTCGACCGAGCCGGTCGACGTGCTGATCGTGGCCACCAAGGCGGGCGCGCTGCGCGGCGCGCTCGAGCGGATCGAGGCGCCGCCGGCGCTGGTCGTGCCGCTGCTCAACGGCCTCGAGCACATGCAGGTGCTCCGGGCGCGCTTCGACGGCGTGGTCGCCGGGGTGATCCGGATCGAGGCCGACCGGCCCGAGGCCGGGCGGGTCGTCCAGACGAGCCCGGTCGGTGCGCGTCGACCTGGCCACCGACGAACCCGATCGCTGGCCGGCGCGGTCGAGCGCCTGGCCACCGTGCTCGAGGGCGCCGGCATCCCGCCGATCGTGCGCGAGAGCGAGGCCAGGTCCTGTGGCGAAGCTGGTGCGGCTGTGCGCGCTGGCCTGCACGACGAGCGCCGCCGACGCCCCGCTCGGCTTCATCCGCAGCCGACCCCCGGTGGCGCAGCGCGCTCGAGGGCGCGATCAACGAGGCGGCCGCCGTGGCGAAGGCCGAGGGCGCCGGCGGTCGACCCGGCGGGCCCGCTGGCCGAGCTCGAGGAGGCGCCGCCGAGCTCGGCTCCTCGATGCAGCGCGACATCGCCGCCGGCCGCGCGCCCGAGCTCGACGCCATCGCCGGCGCGGTCCTGCGCGCCGGCGCGCGGCACGGGCTCCGCTGCCCGACGATCGCCTGGCTGGCGGGCCGGGTGGCCGAGCGCGCCGGGATCGCCGCGCCGCTGCTGGGTCCTACAGCGGCGGGGTGATGCGCGGGGCGCCTGCGCCGGCGCCGCGACCTCCTCGTGCGGCCACCGCGTCGACGACCTCTTCCTCCTCCTCGTGGCGCCCTCGTCGTGCTGGCCGTCGCACAGGATCCGGAACTGGCCGGTCATCCCGCCGTCGGCCTGGAGCACGATCCCCGGCAGGAGCTCCTCGCCCTCCTCGAGGCCGAGCCGCTCGATGTCGAAGTAGGCCATCCCGATGCCCCAGGTGTGGTGGTCGGGGTTCTCCCGGTCGTGCGCGGCCACTCCCTGGGCGACGCGCTCGAGCAGATGCGGCGATCTTGCTGGTCGGCGCCATCGCTCGGCTAAGCCTACCCGGCGCGCCGCTTATCGGGCGGGCGCTCGATCAGCTCGATCCGGTAGCCGTCCGGATCGCGGACGAAGCAGAGGCCGGACTGCCGTCGCCGATCGTGTACGGCGGGCGCTCGGGCTCGATCCCCTGCTCCTTGAGGCGGCCGAGCGTCGCGTCGAGGTCGCGGGCGCTGATCGCGATGTGGCCGTAGCCGCGTGCCGAGCTCGTAGGGCTCGGTCTGGCCGTGGTTGAAGGTCAGCTCGAGGCGCGGCTCGTCGCCGTCGTCGGGCTGGTTCATGAACACGTTGGTCGCCTCGTCGCGGATCGGCAGCCGTCTGATCTCCTGGAAGCCGAGCGCCTCGTAGAAGGCCACCGAGCGATCGATGTCGGTGATCCGGTAGCAGGTGTGGAGCAGGCTCACGGTGGCGGAGAGGATACGCTGCGCAGCTGATGATCATCGAGCGCTCGATGAACGACGGTGGCTGTCGAACACCTACCTGGTGGCCGACGAGCTGGGCGGCCACGCGGTGATGATCGACGCCGGCGGCCCGGTGGCGCCGCTGCTGGAGTTCCTGCGAGCGCGGTCCGTTCGAGCTCACCCACGTGCTGCTCACCCACCACCACCACGACCACGTGGCCGAGCTCGAGCAGGTGCTCGAGCGCCATCCCGACACGCCGGTCCTGATCCACCCGCTCGAGCGCGAGCAGGTGCCGGGCGCGACCGGGCACGATGGAGCCCGGGGACGCCGATCCACAGCGGCGCGCTCGAGATCGAGCCGCTGCACACGCCCGGCCACACCGCCGGGATGCTCTCGCTGCTCGTCAACGGGACCGACGTGTTCACCGGCGACACCCTGTTCAAGGGCTCGGTGGGCGGCGTCCGCGCGCCCGGCCACACCACCTACGCCGACCTCAAGCCTCGATCATGGACACGCTGCTGGCGCTGCCGCCCGAGACCCGGATCCATCCCGGGCACACCGACCCGACCACGGTGGCCGACGAGCTCGAGCACAACCCGTTCGTGCGGATCTGGCGCGGGCTCGATCCCGAGGGCGACGAGCCGTGCACCGCGCTGGGCGAGCCGGCCACGCTGATCCTGCTCGGCGACGACTACGACGGCGGCCACAAGGCGTGGGTGCGCTGGCCCGACGGCGTCGGACGACATCGTGCCCGGCTCGCAGGTCAGCCGCGGCTAGCCGCGACGCCGCGGCTAGCATTCCACAAAAGTGGCGAAAGACAAGATCCCCACCTCGCGCGTGGGGCGGACCGCCAGGATCGGGGGGCTCGCGGCAGGACAGGCGATCCGGCAGGCGGGGACGCACGCGGCCAACGTGGCCCGCACCAAGGAGGGCCGCGCAGGCCGCGCTCGAGCGCCGGCACATCGAGGCGGCCGAGCAGATCGTCGAGGCGCTCGGGAAGATGAAGGGCGCCGCGATGAAGGTCGGGCAGGTGATGTCGTTCCTCGACATCGGCCTGGTCCCCGAGGAGTACCGCGAGGAGTTCCAGCGCAAGCTGGGCGCGCTGCGCGACGCCGCCCCCACCGTCACCTTCAAGCGACATGCGCAAGGTGATCGAGGAGGAGCTCGACGAGCCGCTCGAGGAGGTGTTCGACGAGTTCGACGAGGAGCCGATCGCCGCCGCCTCGATCGGCCAGGTCTACCGCGCCCGGCTCACCGACGGCCGCGACGTGGCGGTCAAGGTCCAGTACCCGGGCGTCGCCGCCGCCGTGCGGGCCGACATGCAGAACCTGGGGCTGATCCTGCGCCTGGCCAAGCGGATCGCGCCCGGGCCTGGACCCCAAGGCGATCGGCGAGGAGATCCGCAACCGGATCGAGGAGGAGCTCGACTACGAGCTCGAGGCCCAGAACCAGCGCACGCTGGCGCGCATCTTCCGCGGCCATCCGTTCATCGTCGTGCCCGACGTGGTCAGCTCGCTCTCGCGCGAGCGGGTGATGGTCTCCGAGTACGTCGAGGGGATCGGGTTCGAGGAGCTCAAGGGCCTCCCCCAGGAGGAGCGCGACCGGATCGGCGAGATCCTGTTCCGCTTCTACTTCGGCTGCCTGTACCGCCACCACCAGTTCTCCGGCGACCCCCACCCGGGCAACTCGATGCTGCTCGGCGGACGGCCGCGTGGCGTTCTTCGACTTCGGGCTGTTCAAGCGGATGCCGCCGGGCGCGGTCGAGCTCGAGATGGCGGTGGCGCGGGCGATCATCGAGGGCGACAAGGAGACGATCATGCGCCTCGGCACCGAGACCGGCTTCTTCCCCGACCCCGAGCGCTTCGACCCCGACCGCGTGCTCGAGCACTTCCGCGCCGCCACCTCCTGGTACACGGTCGACGAGTACATCGAGCTCACGCCCGAGTACGCCACCCAGGTGCTGATCGACATGAGCGACCCGCGCTCGGAGTACTTCGGCCAGCTGCGCCACGAGTCGGCGCCGCCCGACCACATCTTCGGCCGGCGCATGGAGGTGCTCACGCTGGCCGTGATCGCCCAGCTCCACGCCCGCGGGCAACTTCCACCGCATCGCCCGGGAGTGGTTCTACGGCGACCCGCCGGCCACCGAGCTCGGCGAGCAGGAGGCCGAGTTCTACGGCCGGGCTGGCGGCGGAGCCGGCGACGCCGGCACGGCGGCGCCGCCTAGCACCACACTCGCTGGATCTGGACCAGGCTGGTGGTCCCCGGGCGGCCGCTGGGCAGCCCGGCGGTGATCCCGACGCGCGCGCCGGGCTTGACCCAGCCGAGCTCGACCACCCGGCGGGCGGCGTCGGCGATCAGCGCCTCGGTGACCTCGTGGCGGCGCATCGAGGCGGCCTGCACGCCCCACATCAGGCTGCAGCGGCGGACCGTCTCCTTGCCCGGCGAGAGGGCGTAGATCGGGACCTGGGGGCGGTGGGCGGAGATCAGCCGGGCCGAGCGGCCCGACAGCGTGGGGACGACGAGCGCGCCAGGTGCAGCTCGCGGGCGGCGGCGCAGGCGCTGTAGGCGACCGTGTAGGCGGGGTCGCGGGCGTCGCGCCGGACCCGCTCCTCGTTCCACGTGCCGGTAGGGCAGGCGCGCGCTCGGTGCGCTCGGCGATCGAGGCCATCATCTCCACCGCCTCGACCGGGTACTGGCCGACCGCCGTCTCCTGGGAGAGCATCACCGCGTCGGTGCCGTCGAGGATCGCGTTGGCCACGTCGGCCACCTCGGCGCGGGTCGGGCGCGAGGAGGTGACCATCGAGTCGAGCATCTGGGTGGCGGTGATCGAGGGGCGGGCCAGCCGGCCGGCGATCGCGCAGCAGCCGCTTCTGCACCATCGGGACCTCCTCGATCGGCAGCTCGATCCCGAGGTCGCCGCGGGCCACCATCACGCAGTCGGCGGCGCGGATGATCTCCTCGGCCGCGTCGACCGCCTGGGGCTTCTCGATCTTGGCGATCAGCGGCAGGCGGGTGTGCTTGCGCACGCTGGTCACGTCCTCGGCCGTGCGCACGAACGACAGCGCGACCAGGTCGACGCCGATCGACTCGCCGAAGCGGAGCATGTCGAGGTCCTCCTCGGGCACCGCGGGCAGGCCGCGCGTCGAGCCCGGGATGTTCAGCCCCTGGCGCGAGGCCACCGTGCCGCCGATCTCGACCGCGGTCTCGATCTCGCCGTCGCCCTCGCGCACGGTCTTGACCCGCAGGCGGATCGCGCCGTCGGCCAGGTAGATCACGTCCTCGGGATCGACCGCGCCGGCCAGGCCCGCTCCAGCTGACCGACATCCGCTCGCTCGTTGCCCGGCTTCGGTTCGAGCCGCAGGCCAGCACCAGCTGCTCGCCCGGCTTGAGCTCGGCGATGTCGTCCTCGAGCGCGCCGATCCGGATCTTCGGCCCGGGCAGGTCCTGGAGGATCGCCACCTGGCGGCCGGCCGGCCGGGCGGCGGCGCGGACCCGCTGCGGCGTTCTCGGCGTGCATCTCGCGGTTGCCGTGGGAGAAGTTCAGCCGGGCGACGTCCATGCCCGCCTCGACCATCCGCGTGAGCGTCTCGGGGTCGCGCGAGGCGGGGCCGATGGTGGCGACGATCTTGGTGCGGCGCATCGCCGTCCGCACGGAAGCTACTCCACGACGCGCTCGACAGCCTCGTGAGCGGCTCGCCGTCGGCGGTCAGCCGGCCGCCGTCGCGCAGGTCGCAGATCAGATCCCAGTGCAGCGCCGAGACGTTGGTGCCGCCGGTCTCCGGATAGGAGCGGCCGAGCGCGAGGTGCACCGTGCCGGCGATCTTCTCGTCGAGCAGGATCGAGCCGGTGGCGCGGTCGATGCCGGCGTTGGTGCCGATCCCGAGCTCGCCCAGGTAGCGCGCGCCGGCGTCGGTGGCGAGCGCCGCCTGGAGGTAGCTCCTCGCCGCGCTCGGCCCGGGCCGCGACCACCTCGCCGTGCTCGAAGCGTCAGCTCGACGCCCTCGACCTCGACGCCGCGCGGGCTCGAGGGGATCGTGAAGCGGATCGTGCCCGTGGGCCGAGCGCTCGAGCGGGCCGGTGAACACCTCGCCGCTCGGCATGTTGCGCCGGCCGTCGGAGTTGATCCAGCGTGCGGCCGTCGACGCGCAGGCGCAGGTCGGTGCCCTCGGCCTCGATCCGGATCTCCCGCGCCGGCGCGAGCCGCTCGACCAGCGCCGCCTGGCGCGCGCTCAGCTCGCGCCAGGCCGCGACCGGGTCGGGCCGGTCGAGGAACAGCGCCCGGCGCGACGAAGGCGGCGTAGTCGCGCTCGCTCATCCCGCGCCTGCTGGGCGAGCGCCGGCGTCGGCCACAGCGTCCCGCACCAGCGCCGGGCCAGCCGCGCCTCCTGGATCGGGCGCGCGGGCCCGCGCGGCGCGCGCGATCAGCGCCGGGATCGATGCCGGCCAGCGCGCGGGTGTTGGCCGGGCGCGTCGATCCGCAGCACGGCGTCGACCGCCTCGATCTCGGTCAGCTCGAGCGGCGCGAAGCCGTCGAGCTGCGCGTCGCGGGCGTGGCGGTAGAAGTCCTCGGCCAGCGCCGGGCGGCGAGAGGCGCAGCAGCGGCCAGGCGCCGCGCTCGAGCAGCGCCCGGTGCAGCGCGAGCACCGGCTCCTGGGCCAGCGTGGTCGTGCTCGACCAGGACCTGCTGGCCCGGCCTGGACCTCGAGGCACCAGTCGCAGAGCAGCGCGGCGAAGCGCGTCGGGGTTCGCGTCACGGCGCCTCCAGCTCGGGGAAGTGCTCGCGCGACGTGCGCGCGCAGGCGTGTCGCGCACGAACCGGCGCTCGTCGGCCGAGGCCATCCGGTAGCGGCCGAGCAGCTCCTTCTGGCGCTCGGTCGCGCACGCCCGGCGATCGTCCAGGACGACGGCCAGGCGCTCGAACAGCAGCTCGGTGGCGCGCTGCCAGGCGTCCTCGCGCTCGAGGCCGCCGCTCAGCGTCGTCGGCGTACTCGCGCCGGGCGCCGGGCGTCAGCGAGCCGCGCAGCGCGAGCACGTTGCCCTCGGCGTCGCGGTAGTCGCTGGTCGGCGCGGCGAGCCTGTCGGCGGCGCGTCGGCTCGCGCTGGCGGCTGCGGCCGTGCCCACGCGGTCAGGCGGCCGCGGCGCCGCTCGAGCTGCGCCGGCCACGTCGCCGGTGACCGGTCGGCGTGGCCCGGCCCAGACGACCGACGGGTCGAGCGCGGCGAGCTTGCGGATCGAGGCGCGGGCCTGCTCGGTGTCGCTGGTTGAAGGCCGGGTGCGGGCACGCTGCGGCGGCGACCTTGCGGCCGGTCTGCGGGTCGAGCGTGTAGAAGCAGTCGGAGACGAGGGCGAGCCGGTCGGACTCGCGGAACAGCCCGATCAGCCCGGGCGCGTGGCCCGGGCAGATCGATCACCCGGAAGCCGGCGATCTCGTCGCCCTCGCTGCACCGTGCCGGCGATCTGCGACCGCGCCGCCGTCCCAGAGCGGGAGCAGCCGGCGGTAGACGGCGCGCGCGTAGGCGGGAAGCTTGCTCGAGGTCCCAGTAGGCGCGGAACGGACGCGTCGGACTCGGCGGCCTCGCGCTCGAGCGGTGGCAGTAGACCGGCGCGCCGAGGCCCGGCGGCGGCGCCGCGGTGGTCGGCGTCGGCGTGGCCGAGCACGACGCGCTTGATGCCGCCCAGCCGCGCGCCGGCGGCGGCCACGCGCGGCGGTCATGTCCGCGATCCCGGCGTCGAACACGGTGACGCCGCCCTCGTCCTCGATCAGGTAGACGTTCATCGTCCGCGGGAGGCCGCCGCGGACGAGCCACACGCCGTCGGCGATCCGCTCGGCGCGCGCGCCGTGGAGCGCGCGTGCGGAGCCTGGTGCGCAGGTTGGCCAGCTTGGTCAGGCGCGCCTCGGCCGGCGACCCGGCCGGCGGCAGGAAGCCGAGCTGGCGGGCGATGTCGGCGCTGTCCACGTAGGCGTCGTTGTGCTCGATCAGCTCGTCGGCGACCGTGACCACGTCGCAGCCCTCGATCTCGATCGCGCGCGCCGTTGGGCTCGAAGCCCTGGAACGTGCCCGGGCCGGCGAAGGTGCCCGCGCGCCCGCCAGCGCACCGCGCGTGCGGTTGCGTGCGCGGTGGTCAGCTCGAGGATCTCGAAGCGAGAAGTCCGGGAAGGCCGCGAACAGCTCGGCGAAGTACTCGCGCACGCCGTCGGGCGCGACCAGCTCCTGCTGGCCGACGAAGCGGTCGATCGCCGCCCGGCTGCCCAGCAGCGCCACCGCGGCGTCGAGGTCGTGCGCGTCGAGCGCCGCGAAGTACCGCTTGGCGATCTCGGAGGTGGCCATCGGAGCGGCCGCAGTCTACGCGTCGGCGAATATCGTGCGGCGCGCATGAGCGCGCCAGACGCGAGCTCGGGCGCGGCGAGCGGGTGCTGCCCGGGCCTGTGGCGGCTGCGGCTGCCGCTGCCCTGGCCCGGGCGTGCCGCACTGCAACGCCTGGGCGATCGCGGCCGGCTCGGGCGTCGTGCTGGTCGACACCGGGATGCACGAGCCGGGCTCGATGGCGCAGCTCGAGCGGGCGATGGAGCAGGTCAACCTGCGCCTCGAGCACGTGCGGCTGCTCGTGATGCACGCACGCCCACTCCGACCACTGGGGCCAGGCGGCGCCGATCTGCGAGCGCGCCGGCTGCGAGCTGTGGATGCACCCCAACCACGAGCACGGCGCCGCGCCGGCCGCGGACCCGAGCGCGGCGCTCGACGCGGCGGCTCGAGGTCGGGCGCCAGAGCGGCGTGCCCGAGCCGGCGCTGCAGCGCTACGCCGAGCGGCGCGCGAGCTGCCGTCGGGCATCGCGCGGGTGATCGAGCCCGACCGCGCGCTGCGTGGACGGGGTCGAGATCGAGACCGACCTGGGCGACGTGGCAGGTGTACGAGACGCCGGGCCACGCGCCCTCGCACGTGTGCCTGTTCCAGCCCGAGCGCCGGCTGCTGATCTCCGGCGACCACGTGCTCGGGCGGATCTCGCTGTACTACGACTACGGCTGGACGCCCGACCCGGTCGGCGAGTTCCTGAGCTCGCTCGACGTGGTCGAGGGGCTCGACGCGCGGCTCGTGCCTGTCCGGGCACGGCAGGCCGTTCGTCGACGTGCCCGGCCACATCGAGGGCAACCGCCGGCTGGTGCGCGAGCGGCTCGACGGCCGTGCTGCGGCGCGGTGCGCGGGCGGCCCGCGAACGCGCGTCGAGATCGCGCCCGCGGTCCACGACGGCGAGCCGCTCGAGCCGAGCCAACGCGCCGCTGGCTGCTGGCCGAGACGCTGTGCTACCTGCGCCACCTCGAGCGCGGGCGGCGCGGGTGCGGCGGCTGGACGGCGGAGCGGCTGGGCGGCGCCTGAGCCGTCGGGCGCACAACCTTGACACGATCGTGTCAAGGTTGCTAGAGTGCCGCGACCGTGCGCATCGACGAGATCATCGCCGCCGCCGAGGAGCCCGTCTTCTCGTTCGAGTTCTTCCCGCCCAAGACCGAGGAGGGGGAGCGCAACCTGCGCGCCGCGCTCGAGGCGCTGCGGCCGCTCGAGCCCGACTTCGCCTCGGTGACCTACGGCGCCGGCGGCTCGACGCGCGACCGCACGCTCGAGGTGACCAAGTGGCTCAAGCAGGAGCTGGGGATCGAGGCGATGGCCCACCTGAGCTGCGTGGGCGCGACGCGCGAGGAGCTGTGCGGGATCCTCGACGGGATCGCCGACGCCGGGATCGAGAACGTGCTGGCGCTGCGCGGCGATCCGCCGCGCGGCGAGACCGAGTGGCGGCCGCACCCGGGCGGCCTGCAGTACTCGACCGAGCTGGCCGCGCTGATCTGCGCGCGCTACCCGTTCTGCGTCGGCGCCGCCTGCTTCCCCGAGGTCCATCCCGAGGCGCCGGACATGGCGCACGACCTGCACTTCCTGCGCGCAGAAGGTCGACAGCGGCGCCTCGTTCCTGATCACCCAGCTGTTCTTCGACAACGAGCTGTACTTCCGCTTCGTCGAGGAGGCGCGGGCGGCCGGGATCGAGGTCCCGATCATCCCCGGGATCATGCCGATCACCAACGTCGAGCAGATCAAGACGATCACCGGGATGTGCGGCGCGACGCATCCCGACGGCGCTGCTCGAGCAGCTCGAGCTGCGCGCCGACGACCCCGACGCGGTGCTCGAGCTCGGCGTCTCCTACGCGACGCTGCAGTGCGCCGAGCTGCTGGCCCGCGGCGCGCCCGGGATCCACTTCTACACGCTCAACCGCTCGCCGGCGACGCGCGCGATCCTGTCCGCGCTGCGGCTGCTGCGCCCTGGGTGCGGCGCGAGGTGGTCGTCAGGGCTGGCGGGGGATGATCTCGAGCGCGTGGGCGACCGTCGGGCTGCCCGTCGAGCTCGTAGCGGACGTCGATCTCGTCGTTGCGCTTGTAGGTCCCGATCCCCCAGAACCCGAGGAACCAGGCCCACGGCCCGAGCTTCTGGCGGACGAGCTCGCGCTCGAACAGCAGCTCGCCGCCGGAGATCCGGTAGTCGGCGCCCGAGCTCCTGGCGCACGCCGTTGACGTACACCTCGAACGGCGAGCGCACGCCCGGGGGGAGCTTCACGCGCCAGTACCTCATCCCGGCGACTCAGCTCGCAGGTCGGCGGCGCACCAGTGAGAGCACCGCGACGTCGACGCGCCGCCCGCGCTCGCGCTGGTAGCCGCGCAGGACGCCCTCGTGCTGGAACCCGGCGGCGCGCGCGGCGCGCGAGCATCGCCTCGTTGTCGGGCTCGGTGAGCGACCTCGCACGCGCTCGAGGCCGCACGTGTCGAGCAGCCACTCGGCGGCCAGCCGGCAGCGCGCGGCGGCCGAGCCCGCGGCCGCGGGCCTGCGGCGCCAGCCAGATCCCGAGCTCGGCGCGCCGGTGCTCCCAGTCGACGCGGTGGACGTTGAGCTGGCCGCGGCACACGTCCGATCCCGGCTCGAGGATCGTCAGCGTGGCGCCGCGTGCCGGCGGCGCGCTCGGCCGGCTCGCGCTCGGCCCGGCGCCCCAGCTCGCGCGCCGCTGGGCGGGCGCTCGTGCCCGAGCCGGAGGTAGAGCTCCGGGTCGTCGTGGTGGGCGATCAGGATCTCCGGGATGTCGCGCTCGGCGGCGTCGCGCAGCGACGACGCGCGTCGTCGTGCAGCGGCTCGTCGAGCGCGGGAGGGGCGGCATCGTCAGCGCCCGGACCGTACCCTGTCGCGCCGTGGAGCCAGATCGCGTACAGCGTCCGCCGCTCGCCGCGCGCCAGGCGCGTGCGGGTGACCGTCGACGCCGCGCGCGGGCGTCGAGGTGGTGCTGCCCGCGGCGCGCCGCGAGCGCGAGGCGGCGGCGGCGGTGCGCGAGCTGCGGCCGTGGATCGAGCGGCGCGTGGCCGAGGCGCGCGAGCGCGGGCCGCGGTGGCGGCGCGCGGGGCGACGGTGCCGTACCTGGGCGACGCTCCTGCGCTGGTCGAGGAGCCGGGACGCGACGCGCGTGCACCGCCGCGGCGACGACGCTGCTCGTGCCCGGCGGGCGCGGCGCGGGCGCCGCGCTCGAGCGCTGGTATCGGCGGGCGGCGCGGGCGGAGGTCGCGCCGCGGCTGGACGCGCGCGTGCGCGCCGCGGGCGCGTCCTACACGCGGCTGACGATCCGCGGCCAGCGGACCCGCTGGGCGAGCTGCTCGCGCACGGGCGCGATGAGCTTCAACTGGCGGCTGCTGCTGGCGCCCGAGCCGGTGCTCGACTACGTCGTCTGGCACGAGGTCTGCCACCTCGAGGTGATGGACCACTCGCCGCGCTTCTGGTCGCTGGTGGCGCGCTACTGCCCGGACTACCGCGAGCACGGCGGTGGCTGCGCCGCCACGGCGCGACGCTGGTCCTGCTAGCTCGCCGGCGGAGCGCCTGGGCCGAGCGTCTCGCCCTTGCGCGGGCTCGACCGGCTGGCGCGCTGCACCCGGCCCGACGAAGGCCTGCGTCGAGCCGTCGCCGCGACGTCGACGCCGGCGCGGACGGAGGGCAGCGAGCCGCTGGGGGCCGGAGAGCTCGAGCCGCGCCGAGACCTGCTCGCCGGGCTCGAAGCGCTTGTACTTGAGATCGACGCCGCGGGTCCGCGCGGTGCGCGCGAGCTCGCGCGCGCGGGCCTCGAGCGCGTCGAGCGCCTGGTCGCGGTCGGCGTAGGTCGTGCGCTCGACCTCGGGGCCGACGCGCACCGTCAGCTTCCAGGGCAACGGTGCGGCGCCCCGGCCCGGCCGATCCGGGGCGCCGCGCGCCGCGCTCAGCGCTCGTCGATCGGCACGTAGTCGAGGTCGCGCTCGCCGAGGTAGACCTGGCGCGGCCGCGCGATCTTCTGCTCCTTGTCGTTGACCATCTCGAGCCACTGGGCGATCCAGCCGCTGGTGCGGCCGATCGCGAACAGCACCGGGAACATCTCCATCGGCATCCCCAGCGCCTCGTAGATCAGGCCCGAGTAGAAGTCGACGTTCGGGTAGAGCTTGCGCTCGATGAAGTAGTCGTCCTCGAGCGCGATCTTCTCGAGCTCGAGGGCGATGTCGAGCAGCGGGTTGGTGCCGGTCACCTCGAGCACCTCGTCGACGGCCTTCTTGATGATCTTGGCCCGCGGGTCGTAGTTCTTGTAGACCCGGTGGCCGAAGCCCATCAGGCGCTCGTTGCCGTCCTTCACGCCCTTGATGAAGTCGGGGATGTTCTCCTTGGTCTCGATCCGGCGCAGCATGCGCAGCGCCGCCTCGTTGGCCCCGCCGTGCAGCGGGCCGTACAGCGCGGCGACGCCCGCCGCCACCGCCGAGTACGGGTCGACCTGGGAGGAGCCGACGCTGCGCACGGCGCTCGTCGAGCAGTTCTGCTCGTGGTCGGCGTGGAGGATGAACAGGACGTCGAGCGCGTGCTCGAGCCGCGGGTCGGGCTCGTAGCGGATCTCGGTCATCTTGTAGATCATCGAGAGGAAGTTGCCGGCGTAGGACAGCTCGTTGTCGGGATAGACGTAGGGCTTGCCCTGGTTGTGGCGGAACGCGAACGCGGCCAGCGTCGGCATCTTGGCCAGCAGCCGGATGATCTGGATGTAGCGGGTGTCCTCGTCCTTGATGTCGGTCGCCTCGGGATAGAAGGTCGAGAGCGCGCCCACCGACGCCAGCAGCATCCCCATCGGGTGCGCGTCGTAGCGGAAGCCGTGCATGAAGTCCTTGATGTTCTCGTGCACGAAGGTGTGGATCGTGATCAGGTGGGTCCACTCCTCGAGCTCCTTCTTGCTCGGGAGCTTGCCGTTGATCAGCAGGTAGGCCACCTCGAGGTAGTTCGACTTCTCGGCCAGCTGCTCGATCGGGTAGCCGCGGTACTGGAGGATCCCGTTCTCGCCGTCGAGGAACGTGATCTCCGAGCTCGTCGACGCGGTGTTCAGATACGCGGGGTCGTAGGACATCAGGCCGAAGTCGTCGTCGTCGACCTTGATGTCCCGCAGCTCCATCGCGCGGATCGTCCCGTGCTCGATCGGGATCTCGTATTCCTTGCCGGTGCGGTTGTCGACGACGGTGAGCGTCTCGTTCGACGTCGCCGCGCCGGCGCCATCCTTTTGCTGCGTTTCGGTACTCATCGCACTCCTGTCGCGCAAGCCGGTGAAAATCTTCCTCCGGGCACTCTAATACCCGGATGCCGGCGCCGAGACGCTGCCCGTTCGCGGCGTGACGGGGCGGGCCGTGGCGGGCGTGCGGCGAGCGCCGGCGCGCTAGGCCTTGAGGAAGGCGCTGGTGATGACCGCCATCGCGATCGTCACCGCGACGAGCACGAAGCTCACGCCCATCACCGCGCGGGCGCCGCGTTCGTTGCCGGGAAAGGCGGGACGGTTGAGGCCGAGGCCGGCGAGCACCACCGCCCACACGGCGAGCGCCCCGCCCGCGATGTAGAAGGGAACCTTCGATGGTTCGCCGGCGGCCAGAACGAGGTGGATCACGGCGGGCAGACTATCCGATCCGGCTGCCTTCGTAGCGGCTCTCGGTGGCGGCGCGCTGGCCCTGGTAGTGGCTGCCGAGCTCCGGGCTCCCGTACGGCCGGCGAGCGGGGCGGTCGAGCGCCATGAACGACAGCTGGGCGATCGGCAGGCCGGCGTACAGCTTGATCGGGATCCGCGTGAGGTTGTTCAGCTCGAGGGTCAGGGTGCCCTTCCAGCCGGGGTCGCAGAAGCCCGCCGTGGCGTGGACGATCAGGCCCAGGCGGCCGATCGAGGACTTCCCCTCGATGCGCGCCACGACATCGTCCGGCAGCTCCACCCACTCGAGCGTCCGCCCCAGGCAGAACTCGCCCGGGTGGATCACGAACGAGTCCTCCGGGCCGATCAGCACCTCCTCGGTGAGCCCGGAGGGCGGCTCGCGCAGGTCGATGGCCGAGGCCCGGTGGTTGTGGAAGACACGGAACGAGTCGCCGAGGCGCAGGTCGACGCTGGCGGGCTGGACCAGGCCGGCGTCCCAGGGATCGATGCGGATCCGGCCCTGCTCGACGAGCTCGAGGATCGTCCCGTCGGAGAGCACCGAGCCGGCGGCCATGCGACTAAGTCTGCCACCGGGAGCGGATCCTCGAACCCCGGCTACCCGCGACGTTCCTCGGAATTATTCCGAGGAACCTCGGGCGCTGGCCGGGGGGAGACCCGAGACGGCGCGCCTCTCCGAGCGCTAGTGGCCGAGCGAGCGGGCGCGAGCGCGCGTCGTGCGGACGCGGGCCGGAGGCGTCGGCGCCGGGTCGCCGTGGGGCCCGCGGCGGGGACGGCGGGGGAACGGCTTGGGCGGGTGCGGCCGCTCGTTCCGGCGGACGCCGCCGTCGTCGTCGCTGCCCGAAGCGTCCTCAGGCTCCTGCTTGATCGCCCACCAGACGATGTAGATCAGCCCCGCAAGCGGAATCTTCAGGGCCAGCATCAACCACACGAATCCCCAGGTCAAACCGAGCTGATCCTATCTCGATTCGCCAGGGGTGTCACGGCACGCACGAACACGAGCCGAGGATTCCCCGGGATCGGCGGGTTGAACCTGAACTCAGGCGGCGACGCGCTCGAGCCGGCGGACGTCGCCGGACCCGTGGTATGCGTTGCAGCCGAAGCGCATCCGGATCTCGGTGCCGCCCTCGGTGCGCTTGTGCATCGCGAAGTAGTCGGCCATGCACGCGATCAGGTGCAGACCCATGCCCAGGCCAGGGCTCTCGTAGCCGGCATCGACGCCCTGGCCGTCGTCGGCGATCAGGACCCAGAGCTCCTGCGCCGGCGCGCGAGGCGCTGACGTGGACCGCGCCCGAGTGGGCTCCATAGGCGTGCATCACGGCGTTGGTCAGGGCTTCGGACACCGCGAGCCGCACGGCCTCGACCTGCGCCGGCGTGGCGCCGGTGGCGTGGGCGAACATGGCCAGCGCCGTGCGCGCCCGGGGCACCGAGCTCGCTACGGCGGGATAGGACTGGTTGAAGGCTCGATCCGAATTCATCGTCTGAATCTGGACTACCCGCCTCTCAAAAACCTCATGCGCCGGCGATAGCGTGACACGCGTCACTGCACGATCCCGTGCTTATTTGCCTGCAAAACAGCCCTAACGCGCTCGCCGCGCGGGATCGAACAGCGGTTCGCGGGCCACCTCCCCCGCCACCCAGTCTCCGAAGATGTCGATCTCCACCGCGGCGCCGATCTCGATCTCGGCGGGCAGGTAGGCGTAGGCGATCGAGCGGTCGATCGTGTAGCCGTAGCCGCCGGTCGTCACGCGGCCACGGACCTGGCCGTCCACGCGCACGGGCTCGTTGCCCAGCGCCACCGAGCGGGGGTCCTCGAGGAGGATGCAGCGCAGCCGGCGCTCCGGCTCGCCCGCACCGGCCAGCGCCTCCGAGCCCAGGAAGGACTTGTCCGAGCGCACGCAGAACCCCAGGCCCGCCTCGAGCGGGGTGTCCTCGGGCGTGATGTCGGCGGCCCACAGCCGGTAGCCCTTCTCGAGGCGCAGGGAGTCGATCGCCCGGTACCCGCCGGCGAGGAGGCCATGGCTCCGGCCGGCCTCCCACAGCGTGAGCCACAGCCCGGCGCCGTACTCGGTCGGGCAGTAGAGCTCCCAGCCGGGCTCGCCCACGAACGTGACGCGCAGGGCCCGCACCGGGACGTCGCCGACCACGAGCTCCCGCATCGACATGTAGGGGAAGTCGAGCGGGTCGGGCGTGAGCGGCGAGAGGATGTCGTACGCCCGCGGCCCCCACAGGGCGAAGCAGGCCCAGCGCGAGGTCACATCGGTCAGCCGCACCGACCCGTCATCGGGCAGGTGGCGGCGGATCCAGGCCGCGTCGTGGTTGCCGAATGCCGTGCCGGTGACGATCTGGAACACCTCGGGGGCGACGCGGGTGACCGTGAAGTCGCACTCGATCCCGCCCCGGCGGTTCAGCATCTGGGTGTAGGTGATCGCGCCGACGTCGCGGGCCACGCGGTTGTCGCACAGGCGCTCGAGCAGCTCGGCCGCGCCGGGGCCGGCCACCTCGAGCTTGGCGAAGGACGACTCGTCGAACAGGCCCGCCGCCTCGCGGGTGGCGCGGTGCTCGGCGCCGATCGCCGGCGACCAGTGCATGCCCGCCCAGCCGCGCGGGCGGAGCGCGGGATCGCCCGCCGCCTCGTTCTGCGCATACCAGTTGACGCGCTCCCAGCCCGCCTTCTCCCCGAACGCGGCGCCGGCCTGCGCGTGCCACGCGTAGGCGCTGGACGTCCGCAGCGGACGGCCGGCCTGGCGCTCGTGTCCCGGGATAGCGGATGTCGTAGTAGGTCTCGTAGACCTCGCGTGCGCGCGCGAGCGTGTACGCGGGCGAGCCGGTAGTGCGGGCCGAACCGGCGGATGTCCATCTCCCACACGTCCTCGCCCGGCTCCCCGCTCAGGATCCACTCGGCCATCAGCTTGCCGATGCCGCCGGCGCCGGCGAGGCCGTGGGCGCAGAAGCCCGCGGCGACGAAGAAGCCGCCGACCTCGGTCTCGCCCAGGCAGAACTCGTTGTCGGGCGTGAACGCCTCGGGTCCGTTGATCAGCCGGGTCACGCGCACGTCCTCCATCGCGGGGACGCGCCGGCGTGAGTTCTCGGCGATCTCCTCGAACCGCGGCCAGTCCTCCTCGAGCAGGCGGCCGTTGAAGTCCGGCGGGATCGCGTCCCGCCGGTGCTCGTCGAGGAACCACGGGGCGCTGTGGCGCTCGTAGCCGCCCATGACCAGGCCGCCGCCCTCCTCGCGGAAGTAGATGAGCAGGTCGGGGTCGCGGAGGGTGGGCAGGTGCTCGCCCGGCACGCGGTCGCGGAACGGCTGGGTGACCAGGTACTCGTGCGCGAACGGGACCACGGGGACGCGCACGCCGGCCAGGCGCCCGATCTCGGCCGCGTACATGCCGCCCGCGTTGACCACGACCTCGGCCTCGACGTCACCCCACTGCGTGCGCACGCCTCGACGCGGCCGCCGGCCACGTCGATCCCGGTGACGCGCGTGTGGGTGAACACCTGGACCCCGCCGGCGCGGGCGCCCTCGATCAGCGCGTAGGTCAGCTGCGACGGGTCGAGGTACCCGTCGGTCGGCAGGTAGGAGGCGCAGCGGACGCCGTCGGTGACCATCAGCGGGAACAGCGCCTGCGCCTCCTCGGCGCTCGAGCAGCTCGAGCGGCAGCCCGAACGTCTCCGACCACGCCACCTGGCGCATGACCTCCTGCTCGCGCTCGGGCGTGCAGGCCAGGCGCAGGCCGCCGCACTCGACCCAGCCGCAGTCGAGCCGGCGGTAGAGGTCGAGACCGAGTACATCATCAGCCGGGTCAAGGCCACGCTGCCGCGGAGCTGACCGACCAGGCCGGCGGAGTGGAACGTGGAGCCGCTGGTCAGCTCGCTGCGCTCGAGCAGGATCACGTCGCGCTCGCCGAGCTGGGCCAGGTGGTAGGCGACCGAGGCGCCGCCGACGCCGCCGCCGATGATCACGATCCGAGCGCGATCAGGGAGCTCACGCGGCCGCGGCATCGGAAAGCCACTCCTCGAAGCTGGGCTCGGCCGGCCGCTTCGAGCAAGCGCTCGAAGTGCCGGCGGGCGTAGGCGTGGAAGTCGAAGTCGAGCTCGGAGAGCACCGCCTGGAGCACGCCCCAGGCCGCCTCGCGCGCGTCGGACATGATCCGCATCAGCTTGCAGCGCCGCGGTCCGGGCCGGACCGGGCGGCTCGCCGTAGTAGGCGTCGAGCAGGCGTCGCCTCCTGCGCCGGCGTCGAAGCTCGTTGTTGACCGCGAGGTTGCCCAGGTCGAACAGGCGGTGGCCCATGCCGGCGTACTCCCAGTCGACCAGCACGACGCGGTCCTCGACGTAGCAGGAGGTTGCCGGGAGCAGATCGTTGTGGCACGGGACCGGGTCGGTCAGCGGCAGCACGGCCGCGATCCGGCCGGCCAGCGCCTGGGCGCGACGCGTACTGCGGCGGGCAGCTCGCCCCCGCGGTGCGCGCACGAGCTCGGCGTAGCGGTCGAGAAGCTCGGGCACCCAGAACCGGACCGGGAGCGTGCGCGGCGCAGTCGTGGAAGGCAGCGGAGCGCACGGGCGAGCGAGCTCGAGCACGGACGCGTCGACGTCGGCCGGCCGCGCGCCGACGTAGCGCGTCACGAGGCAGTCGGGCTCGGCCACGGCCACGGGCGGCGCGATCCCCAGCTCGGCCGCGGACTCGTCGGCCAGCCGCTCCGCCTCGCGGCTGATCCCGAGCAGCTCGGTGTCGCGGCCCGGGAAGCCGCACCACGTAGTCGGTGGCGCCGAACCGGACGCGGTAGTTGCGGTTGGTGATGCCGCCCTCGAGCGGAACGGGCGCACCCGTCCGCGGGACCCAGGCGCTGCTCGAGCCGCTCGATGATCTCGCCCAGCGCGGTCACGGCGCAAACCTAGCGATTAAGGCCCGGTTCCTATACCTTCACCGCCCGTGAAGCTGGAGGAGCTCGAGGCGCAGGTCAGCGCCGGTGAGATCGACACGGTCCTGCTGGCGCATGACCGACATGCAGGGCCGGCTCCAGGGCAAGCGGCTGACCGCGCGCCACTTCCTCGAGGAGGTGGCCGAGCACGGCGCCGAGGGATGCAACTACCTGCTCGCGGTCGACGTCGACATGACGCCGGTCGAGGGCTACGAGATGGCCTCGTGGGAGCGCGGCTACGGCGACTTCGCGATGCGCCCGGACCTGTCGACGCTGCGGCCTGGCGCCGTGGCTGCCGGGCACGGCCATGTGCCTGGCCGATCTCGAGTGGCACGACGGCTCCGCCGGTCGTGGCCTCGCCGCGGCAGGTGCTGCGGGCGCAGGTCGCGCGGCTGGCCGAGCGCGGGTGGACCGCGAACGCCAGCACCGAGCTCGAGTTCCTGGTCTTCCGCGACAGCTACGAGGACGCCTGGCGCGGCGCGTACCGCGACCTCAACCCGGCCAACCTCTACAACGTCGACTACTCGCTGCTCGGCACCGCGAAGGTGGAGCCGCTGATCCGGCGCATCCGCCAGTCGATGGAGGGCGCCGGGCCTGGCCGTCGAGAACTCCAAGGGCGAGTGCAACCTCGGCCAGCACGAGATCAACTTCCGCTACGCGCGACGCGCTGCGCGCGGCCGACGAGCACTCGATCTACAAGAACGCGGCCAAGGAGATCGCCGCCCAGGACGGCATGTCGATCAGCTTCATGGCCAAGTTCAACGAGCGCGAGGGGAGCTCGTGTCACATCCACTTCTCGCTCGCCGACGACGACGGGCCTCTGTTCGCGCGCGAGCGGGGCGCGTTCGAGTCCTTCCTGGCCGGTCAGCTCGCCTGCCTGCGCGAGCTGACGCTGCTGCTGGCGCCGAACGTCAACTCCTACAAGCGCTACGCGGAGGGATCGTTCGCGCCGACCGCGGTGGCGTGGGCGCGGGACAACCGGACGTGCTCGCTGCGGGTGGTGGGCCACGGGCCGTCGCTGCGCTTCGAGAACCGCGCCGGCGGCTCGGATCTCAACCCGTACCTGGCGCTGAGCGCGCTGATCGCCGCCGGGCTGCACGGCGTCGAGGCCGGGCTCGAGCTCGAGCCGGAGTACGAGGGCAACGCCTACCTGGCCACCGACAAGCCGCGGCTGCCCGGCACCCTGCGCGACGCGCGCGACCTGTTCGCGACCAGCGAGGTGGCGCGCGGCGCCTTCGGCGACGAGGTCGTCGATCACTACGCTGCACGCGGCGCGACGTGGAGCTGGCGGCGTTCGAGGCCGCGGTGACCGACTGGGAGCGCTTCCGCGGCTTCGAGCGGCTATGAGCGAGCGCCGCATCGGGTGAGCGCGTAGGCGCGGTGGCCTCGCTCGAGTCGGTGGCCTCGCTGGAGACCGTGTTCGCGCCGGTCCGCTCGCAGACCGCGTTCGAGGAGACGGTCGAGCGCCTGGGCACGGCGATCAAGCTCGGGCTGCTGCCGCGCGGGCACCCGTCTGCCGCCCGAGCGCGACCTGTGCGAGAAGCTCGGGATCGCCCGCTCGACGCTCCGCCAGGCGCTGGTGGCGCTGGCCCAGAGCGGCCATCTGCGCGCGATGCGCGGCCGCGGCGGCGGGCACGTTCGTGGCCGACCCGCTCCCGCCCGCCTCGCCGCCCCCGGCCGCCGTGCTCGCCGAGTGGCGCGACATCTGCGACAAGCGGATGGCGATCGAGGTCGGCGTGGCGACGGTGGCGGCCGAGCGCGCCGAGCCGGAGATGCTCGACGCGCTCGACTCGATCGTGGTCGCGCTCGACGGGATGCTCGAGGACTTCGCCGCCTACCGCCAGGCGGACGTCCGGCTGCACGTCGGGCTGGCCGAGCTGACGCGCAGCTCCGCGCCTGGTGAGCGCGATGACCGAGGTGCAGGGCGAGATGACCGGGATCATCTCGCTGATCGCCCACCCGCCCGAGGTGCTCGACGCCGCCAACGCCCAGCACCGCCGGCTGCTGGGCGCGCTGCGCCGCCACGATCCGGGCGACGCGGCGCGCGTGATGGCCGAGCACGTGCGCGCCACCGAGCACATCCTGGCGGGCTCTTGCCGCCGGCGTGACGGCCGCCGTTGGCACGGACGCTCGCGAGTCTTGACTTGCGCCGGCGCGCGGGCGTAGTGTTCCCGCGCTAAGGACGGAGGATCAGACCTTTACTCAGGAGGGGCCGGTATGGCGGACTTGCTCGAGACGCTCACGGGCGACGAGAAGCGGCTGGCGGAGCTCGGTTACGCGCAGGAGCTCAAGCGCGGCTGGAGCAGCTTCTCGAACTTCGCGATCTCGTTCTCGATCATCTCCGTGCTCGCGGGCTGCTTCACCACCTACGGGCAGGCGTTCAACAACGGCGGCCCGGTGGCGATCTCGATCGGATGGCCGGTGATCAGCCTGCTGATCCTGTGCGTGGCGTTCTCGATGTCCGAGCTCGCCTCCGCCTTCCCCACCGCCGGCGGCATCTACTTCTGGGCGTCGAGACTGGGCGGCGCCGGGTGGGGCTGGTTCACCGGCTGGTTCAACCTGATCGGCCTGGTTGCGGTCGTGGCCTCCGTCGACTATGCGGCGGCGAGCTTCCTGGGCTTCCTCCTCGGCCTCTACAACGTCCACTTCATCTTCAACTTCGCGTCCGACGAACGTCCACTACCAGGCGCACGTGGTGTTCGCGCTGTTCGCGCTGATCCTGCTCGTTCACGGCCTGGTCAACGTATTCAGCGGGCACCTCGTCTCGCTGTTCAACGGCGTCTCGGTCTGGTGGCACGTCATCGGCGTGGCCGTGATCGTCGTGCTGCTGATCGCCGTGCCGAGCCATCACTCGAGCTTCTCCTACGTGTTCGGCCACCGGCTCACTTCGGAAGCTTCGGCCACGGGATGTACTGGTTCTACGTGCTGCCGTTGGGGTTCCTGCTGACCATGTACACGATCACCGGGTATGACGCGTCGGCGCACGTCTCCGAGGAGACGCATGGAGCCGACCAGTCGGCTCCCAAGGGCGTATGGCGTTCGGTCTTCTACTCCGCGGTGATCGGCTGGATCGTCCTGCTCGCCCTCACCTTCGCCGTCCAGCAGAAGGAGTCGGCACGATCAGCAAAGCGGGCTTCCCGGCGCTGGCGATCATCACCTCGGCGCTCAGCTCGGCTGCGGCCAAGGCGGTCATCCTGATCTCCACCGTCGGCCAGCTGTTCTGCGGCATGGCCTGCGTGACCAGCGCCTCGCGGATGACGTTCGCCTTCTCGCGCGACGGCGCGGTCCCCGGCCACAACCTTTGGCGGCGGGTCGGGGGCAACGGCACGCCGACCTGTGCCGTGCTGTTCGTCTGCCTGTTCGCTCTGATCATCACCATCCCGGCGTACTTCCCGAACTCCGCCGGCTTCCCGGTCGCCTTCTTCGCCGTCACCTCGATCTCCGTGATCGGGCTCTACATCGCCTACACCATTCCGGTGTTCTTGCGCTGGCGCATGGGCGACGCGTTCGAACCGGGCCCGTGGAACCTCGGGTCCGCAAGTACAGGTGGATCAATCCGATCGCGTTCGTTTGGGTGGCGCTGTGCGTGATCATCTTCTGCCTGCCGACCACACCGGCCGGCGTGTACTTCAAGCACGGCGTTCAGCTGGGGGTCGGTCAACTACGCGCCGATGGTGACCATGGCCGTGATGCTCGCGGTCACTCTGTGGTACCTGATCTCGGCGCGGCACACCTTCACGGGCCCGGTCCGGACGATCCAGTTCGGCCCGACGACGGCGTCGACGGTGCGCCGGCCGCGAGCCAGGGGTTGCCTGACGGCGTGACGCTGACCGTGATCGAGCCCGCCACCGAGGCGGTGCTCGCCGAGCTGCCGCGCGCCGGCGCGGCCGAGGTCGACGCGGCCGTCGCGCGCGCCGCGGCAGCGTTCCCGGCGTGGCGCGCGCTGGCGCCGGCGGCGCGGGCCGAGCTGCTGCACGGGCTGGCCGATGCGCTGGCCGCGGCCCGGGAGGAGCTGGCGCGTGCTCGAGGCGCGCAACGCCGGCAAGCCGATCGGCGACGCGCGCGGCGAGATGGACATGGTCGCGCAGACGTTTCGCTACTACGCCGGCGCGCCCGAGCGCCTGCTCGGCGACAGCATCCCGGTGGCGGGCGGACAGGCGTGGACGGTGCGCGAGCCGCTCGGCGTGGTCGGGCTGATCGTGCCGTGGAACTTCCCGCTCACGATCGCCGCGTGGAAGCTCGGGCCGGCGCTGGCGGCCGGCAACACGGTGGTGCTGAAGCCGGCCGAGCTGACGCCGCTGACGCGCGCTGCGCTTCGCCGAGATCGCGGCGGCGGCCGGGATCTGCCCGAGGGCGTGGTCAACGTGGTGGTCGGACCGGGGTCGGAGTGCGGCCGCCGGCTGGTCGAGCATCCCGACGTGGCCAAGATCGCCTTCACCGGCTCGACCTCGGTCGGGCGCTCGATCGCCGCCGGCGCCGCCGAGACGATCAAGCGGGTGACGCTCGAGCTCGGGCGGCAAGTCGCCCAACCTGGTGTTCGCGGACGCGGATCTCGAGGCGGCGGCCGCCGCGGCTCCGCTGGCGGTGTTCGGCAACGCCGGCCAGGACTGCTGCGCGCGCTCGCGGATCCTGGTCGAGCGCTCCGCGGTGGATGAGTTCATGGCCGGCGCTGGAGACGCGCGGTGCGCTCGCTGCGGGTCGGCGATCCGCTCGACGAGGACACGCAGATGGGTCCCTTGATCTCGGCCGGGCAGCGCGAGTCGGTCGCCTCGTACGTGAACGGCGATGCGCCGGTGGCGGTGCGCGGCGCGCGCGCCGGACGGTCCGGGGTTCTGGTTTGCCCCCACCGTGCTGTGCCCGGTCGACCCGGGCGCGCGGGCGGCGCGCGAGGAGATCTTCGGCCCGGTCGCCACCGTGATCCCGTTCGAGGACGAGGCCGAGGCGGTGCGGCTGGCCAACGACACGATCTACGGCCTGTCGGGCTCGATCTGGACCCGCGACGGAGCCCGCGCGCTGCGCGTGGCGCGCGCGATCGACACCGGCGTGCTCTCGATCAACTCGAACACCTCGGTGCGCGTGGCCACGCCGTTCGGCGGCTTCAAGCAGTCCGGGTACGGGCGCGAGCTCGGGCCGCACGCGCTCGACGCCTACACCGAGGTCAAGTCGATCTTCTACGCGACGTCATGAGGCTCGAGGGCAAGGTGTGCGTGATCACCGGCGCCGCCGGCGGGATCGGCGCCGCCACCGCGGCGGTGTTCGCGCGCGAGGGCGCGCGCGTGGTCGGGCGTCGACGTGCTGGAGCACTCGGTCGGCGAGCTGGCGCTGCACGCCGACGTGACCGACGAGGACGCCGTGGCCGGTCTGTACGCGCGCGTGCGCGAGCAGTTCGGCCGGATCGACGTGCTCTTCAACAACGCCGGCATCTCCCCGGTCGACGACGCGTCGGTGCTCGACACGTCGCTCGAGACCTGGGAGCGCGTGCAGACCGTGAACCTGCGCAGCGTGTTCCTGTGCTGCAAGCACGGCATCCCGCACCTGGTCGAGACCGGCGGCGGATCGGTGATCAACACGGCGTCGTTCGTGGCCGTGCTCGGCGCGGCCACCTCGCAGATCTCCTACACGGCCTCGAAGGGCGGGGTGCTGGCGCTGTCGCGCGAGCTGGGCGTCGAGTTCGCGCGGCGCGGCGTGCGCGTCAACGCGCTGTGCCCGGGACCGGTCGACACGCCGCTGCTCCAGGAGCTGTACGCCAGCGACCCCGAGCAGGCGGCGCGGCGGCTCGTGCACGTGCCGATGGGCCGGTTCGCGCGCGCCGAGGAGATCGCCAACGCCGCGCTGTTTCTGGCCAGCGACGAGTCGAGCTACGTGAACGCGTCGACGTTCCTGGTCGACGGCGGGATCAGCGGGGCGTACACGACGCCGGTGTGAAGCGGCCCGGTCCGGACGGGCCCTCCCGGCCCCAGGGACGCCGCGCCGCAGGCGCGGCCCCATCAGGGCGCTGCCCACGCGAGGGCGTGGGATAAAACTGCCTCCATGCTGAAGTTATCTACCACGCGGTCAGGCCGCCACCGTCTCCAGCGGGTCGGGCGCGGTCGCGGCCGCCGGCGGGGCGCGCCGGCTCGCCGCCAGCGCCAGGCCGATCGCCAGCAGCGTCCACGTCAGCGGATCCTCGAGGAAGTCGGCGTAGAGCTCGGTGTGGAACATCAGCGCCACGAACGCCGCCGCCACCGCCACCCGCGCCCCGTCGAGCCGCGCGTCGCGCAGCAGCACGACGGCGGCGGTGACCACGAGGGCGATGTACGCGATCTCGCCGATCACCCCCTGCTCGGCGCCGATCGTGATCGCGATCGTGTGCGACGCCGCGAGCGTCTGGCTCGTGTGCGGGTTGCGGACGCGGTACTCGTCGACGAACGACGCGGACCCGTAGCCCCAGATCGGCCGGTCGCCGAACATGTCGAGGCCGCCGCTGACCAGGCCGGCGCGGCCGCTCGAGGCGCCGTTGAGGCCCTGGTTGAGGCCGAACGTCTTGGGCGAGATCAGCGATCGCGGCGAGCGCCGATCACCACCACGGCCGCGGCCACCGGGCAGGGCCAGCCGCAGCCGCCAGCGCAGCGCCGCCACGATCCCCGACCCCCAGCGAGCAGCGCGCCCAGGCTCGAGCGCGACAGCGTGAGCACGAGCGCGCCCCACAGGATCGCCAGCACGCCGGTCGCCAGGAGCTGCGTCCGCTGCCGGCGCTCGTACAGCAGCACGGCGACGAGCAGGATCATCACCAGGGCCAGGAAGCGCCCGAAGATGTCGGGGTCGAAGAACACCGAGTTGACCGTGAAGTACGTGTGCAGGTCGTTCTGCACGACGAGCTTCGGGTTGAGGATGATCGTCTTGGTCGCGTACTCGACGAAGGCGATCAGCGCGAACGCCACCGCCAGCCCCGCGACCACCTCCAGGCAGCGGCGCGCCGTGCGACCGGACCAATCGAGCCGGCGCAGCAGGAAGAACGTCAGCGCGAACGGCGCGTAGAAGAACACCATGTTCTGGAGCGCCTTCTCGAAGTCGAGCGAGTACACCGCCTGCACGGCGTAGAGCAGGACGTACAGCGAGAGCAGCCGCTCGACCCAGCCGCTGCGCGGGGTCTCCGGGTCCGCGTCGGTGCCCCGTCGCAACGCGGGCACGAGGTACGCGAGCGCGCCTGCGGCAACCACCACGTAGAGCGGCACGAGCAGGTTGGAGGTGCGTCCCGCCGGCCTGGATCGGGATCCGGAAGGGCAGCGCGACGACGACCAGGACACCGAGCAGCGCAGGACGCCGAACGATCAGCATCGCCAGCCCGACGAGCACCACGAGCGCCAGGACCGCGGCCACCACCGCGACCAGCGGATGGCGGTGGATCTCGCTCAGCTGGGGGGAGTGCCAGATGTCGGCCAGCAGCAGGACCGGCGCGAGGACGAGTGCCGCGAGCATCGCGGCGGCGCCGGCGCGCCGGCTCGGCGAGAGCAGCAGCACGCCCACGACCAGCGCCAGGGCGACGACGCCCAGCTTGGGCACTGGTCCACTGAGCGCAGCGAGGGCGAGCACGGGGAGATGATCCTCTACCCTCAGCCGCTATGTTCCGCGCCAAACTCCTGGCGGCATCGTGCTTCGCCGTGCTCGTGCTGGCGGCGTGCGGGAGCACCTCGGTGCATCCGGGCGAATGCCGGACGGGGGCAGGTGGACGATCCGCGCACCGCGAAGAGCGACCACGTGGCCTGCATGCGCAGCGACCGCCTGCCCGTCCAGGAGGTCGGCCTGACCGGCCTGCAGATCGGGACGGCACCCGCGGGACCGCGCGTCTTCTTCGAGCCCACCGCGGGCGCGGCTCAGGCGGCTCAGATCGAGGCTCAGGCGCAAGGTGCGGAGGTGATCGGCAGCGCGCTGCTCTACCCCGACCAGGGATCGGACGCCGAGCTTAACCAGATCGAAACCTGTCTCGGGCAGGGAGTTTCCGGCTGAGCCGCGAGCGCGCCAATCGGCGTCTGCGGCGCGGGCGGCGTCTAGAATGGCCGCGTGCCTGTGCTCGGTGCGCGGGCGCTTCCGCGTCTGCCGCAACCCGCGTTTCATCTCCCTGGGTACGGCAACTCAGATCTGATCCCGTGTCCGTCCCGACTGCAGAGCTGACTGCACCCGCCGTCGCGTCCGATCGCGGCGCGGCCGCCGCCGCGCTCGGCCGGCGCTTCCGCGGCGGGCATCTGTACGTGACGCTCGCCGTCGCGGCGCTCATCATCGGGGCGCTGTCGCTGCTCGTTCCCTCGACGCCGAGCTACGACCCCTGGTCCTGGTTGGTGTGGGGCCGGGAGATCGTGCATCTCAAGCTGCATACGACCGGCGGCCCGACCTGGAAGCCGCTGCCGGTCGTCTTCACGACGGTCTTCGCCCTGTTCGGCAAGGCGGCGCCCAACCTGTGGCTCGTCGTGGCCCGCGCCGGCGGCGTGATGGCGGTGGTGATGGTGTTCACCGTCGCCAGGCGTCTCACCCTCCAGCTTGCCACCCGCGCCCGGCTCGCCGACCGCGGCGCGCCGCCTGCCCGCCGTTCTGGCCGGCGCGATCGCCGCCTTCATGCTGGTCAACGCGAGCGGGTTCCTGAGCAACACCACGCTCGGCTACTCCGAGGGCCTGCTGACCGCGTTCGCGCTGATGGCGGTCGACCGCCACCTCAGCGGCCATTACCGGCAGGCGTTCGCGCTCGGCTTCGCGGCGGCGCTCGACCGGCCGGAGATATGGCTCTTCTGGGGGCCATACGGCCTGTGGCTGGCGTGGAAGGATCCGGGCGCGCGCAAGCTCGTGCTCGGCCTGTTCGTGCTCATCCCGATCCTCTGGTTCCTGCCCGAGTACTGGGGATCCGGTCACTTCCTGCGCGGGGTCAGTCGCGCCCACACCCCGCGCTCGAACAGCGCCGCGTTCGCGAAGTGCCCGTTCTGCTCCGAGCTCACCAAGCACGCCTGGCCGACCGTGCTCGTGCGGATCAAGGTCACGGCGCTGCTCGCGGTCGTGACCGCGGCCGCGCTGCTGTGGCGGCCGTTGCGGGCGCGGCGATCGCTGCGGCTCGAGGGCCCGCGTGAGCAGGCGCTCGCCGCAGTGGTCCTGGCCGGCGTGTTCGGACTCGTGTGGTGGGTCCTGATCTCGTTGCTCACGCAGGCCGGCTTCTCGGGCAACGACCGCTACCTCGTGCTCGGGGCGGCGACGATCGACATCGCCGGAGGCGTCGCCTGGGGGTGGGCGGCGCTGGCGCTGGCGCGCCTGATCGGCCGCCGGCTCGGCGGGGCCCGAGGCGGGGCTCGAGACGGAGATGACGAGGGCCGAGCGCCCGCGGGTGCGCGGTGGGCGGCGGTCGCGTTGGCCGCGGCCGGCTTCGTCGTGCTCCCGAACTTCATCGGGCCGAACGTGATCGACCTGCAGCGCACGCACCGCGCGATCGTCTATCAGGCGCACCTGCGCCAGGACGCCGCCCGCGCGGTCGCGCGGCTGGGAGGCCCGTCGCGCGTTCTCGCCTGCGGCAGCGTGATGACCGAGGGCTTCCAGGTGCCGATGCTCGCGTGGACGCTCGGTGTCCACACCGCGCGACGTCCAGGCCGCGCCCCTGGCCGGAGACCCGCTACCGCCGGCGCCGAACGTGATCTTCCAGACGCGCGCGCAGCACAACGCCTCGTTGTTGCCGCGGGTCCGCGACTGGAGCAGCACCGTCCCCTACCAGCGCGTCGCGCACGTGCGCACCTTCAGGGTGTACGCACACTGCGCGGGCCAGGTGACGCTCTAGATGGCGACCGTGGCCACCCCCGAGACCCGCGCGGTCCCCCGCGTGGTCGACGTGCGCGAGCCGAAGTGGCTCGAGCGCGTCCCCGGCTGGGCGACCGCCGGCGCGCTGCTCATCGTGGTCATGGTGGTCTCGACGTTCCTCCGGACCCGCTACATCGGCGGCCAGTTCTGGGAGGACGAGGCGATCACCACCGGCATCGCCTCGCACCCGCTGAGCGCGATCCCGGGGATCCTGCGCCACGACGGCTCGCCGCCGCTCTTCTACCTGCTCCTGCACGTCTGGATCAGCCTGTTCGGCGCCGGTGAGGCCGACACGCACTGGCTGAATGTGGTGATCGGGCTCTTGTGCATCCCGGCCGGGATGTGGGCCGCATGGAGCCTGTTCGGCCGCCGCGCGGGCATGTACGCCACCGTCCTGTTCGGCTTCAGCACGTTCCTGAGCGCGTACGCCGATGAGACGCGGATGTACGAGCTGATGGGCCTGCTCGGCATCCTCGCCACGGCGGCCTTCATCCACGGGTTCGTCTACCGGCGCCGGCGCTACCTGATCCTGTTCGCGATCAGCGAAGCGCTGCTCCTGTACACGCACGCATGGGGATTGTTCTTCGGCGCCGGCTCGGTCGTGGCGCTGTACTTCGTCTGGCGGGTGAGCGGGCCGGAGCAGCGGCGCGGGTTCGTGCGCGACGCGGTGATGACCTACGTGGGCGCCGGCATCCTGTTCCTGCCCTGGCTGCCCAACTTCATCTACCAGGCCACCCATACCGGCGCTCCGTGGGCGCCGCGGATCAAGTTCGGAGTGCCCGTCCTGCTCTCGCGAGATCTGCTCGGCGGCGACCGGATCACCGTGGTGCTCCTGTTCGCGATCATCCTCGGACTCGCGCCACTACTTCACCCGCGCCGGGCGCAGGACGCGCGAGGGCGCGGTGATGTGGACGCTGATCCTGCTCCCCCTCGCCACGCTCGTCCTGGCCTGGCTCGCCTCCCAGATCACGCCGGCGTTCGTGGCCCGGTACATGGCGCCGATCCTCGCCTCGATCCTGTTGCTCGCCGCCTGGGGGGCGGCCCGCTCCGGCGTGGTCGGATTGGTCGCGATCGTCCTGTCGGTCGTGTTCGTGACGCACCTCTCGTCCTACACGCCGCAGAACAAGAGCGACATGCGCGCCATCAGCGGCGAGATGACGCCGCTGCTGCATTCCAATGCCGTGGTCCTCTCGGGCCAGCCCGATCAGCTGCCGCTGGCCTGGTACTACCTCCCGGGCTATCTCCGCAATGACTTCACGGTGTTCGGAAAGGTCAAAGACCCCAGCTACATGGACTGGGTGTACGCGCTCAAGCAGCTGCGGGCCAGCCGGCCGGCGGCGGTGCTCGATCCACTCGTTGCTAGCCTCAAGCCTGGCCAACAGCTGCTGTTCGTGCGGCCGCTGACCGAAGGCGCCCAGAACTGGAAGTCCTCCTGGACGGCGCTGGTGCGGCGGCGCTCGGCTCAGCTGGGGCAGATCCTCCAAGACGACGTCAACCGCGGGATCCTCAGGCAGGTGTCCTGGGCGCCACACAATTACCGCGGAGCTTCGATCCTCGCCGACAGTGCCGTGCTCTATGAGAAAGCCAGCTGATGCCTGACACGCTTCCCACTCCTTCGCAGCCCGGGGCCGAGATCACGCCCGAGCGTCCCGTCGTCGTGCTCGGCGGCGGCCCCGCGGGACTGACCGCGGGCTACCTGCTGGCCAAGCAGGGAAAGCCGGTGATCGTGCTCGAGTCGACCGATCAGGTCGGCGGCATCGCCCGGACCGAGGTCCGCGACGGCTACCGGTTCGACCTCGGCGGCCATCGCTTCTTCACCAAGGTCAAGGAGGTCGACAGCCTCTGGCACGAGATCATGAAGGAGGAGTTCCTGCGCCGCCCGCGCCAGTCGCGCATCTACTGGGACGGAAAGTTCCTCGAGTACCCGCTCCAGGGCATGGACGTGATCAAGAAGCTCGGCCCGGTCGATCTGACGAAGGCGCTGTTCTCCTACCTCTGGGCGGCGGTCAAGCCCAAGGGCCGCGAGGACACGTTCGAGGAATGGGTCTGCAACCGCTTCGGCCGCTGGCTGTTCAACCAGTTCTTCAAGTCCTACACCGAGAAGGTGTGGGGCGTCTCCACCTCGGAGATCCGCTCCGAGTGGGCCGCCCAGCGGATCAAGGGCCTGTCGTTCTTCGCCGCCGCCAAGTCGGCGTTCTTCGGCAACAGGGGCGACAAGATCAAGTCGCTGATCTCCGAGTTCAACTATCCGCGCTACGGGCCGGGCCAGATGTGGGAGCAGATGACCGAGGACATCCGTGCGCACGGCGGCGAGGTGCGGCTGAACGCCCCGGTGACGCGGCTGCGCCTGTCCCCGGAGGGCCGCGTGACCGAGGTGGTCGCCGGGGGCGAGACGCTGACGCCCTCGCACGTGGTCTCCTCGCTGCCGCTGCGCACGACGGTCGGGATCACCGAGCCCGAGGCGCCGGTCGACGTGCGCGACGCCGCGCGGGGCCTGCGCTACCGCGACTTCCTCACGGTGGCGCTGGTGATCGAGAACGAGAACCTGTTCCCCGACAACTGGATCTACATCCACGAGCCGGGCGTGCGCGTCGGCCGGATCCAGAACTTCCGCTCGTGGAGCCCGTGGATGGTCCCGAACGACACCGACGCCTCGATCGGCATGGAGTACTTCTGCTTCGAGGGCGACGACCTGTGGAACATGCCCGACGATGACCTCGTCGCGATGGCGACGCGGGAGATCCAGCAGCTCGGGCTGGCCAAGGCGGACAACGTGAAGTTCGGCTTCGCCGTGCGCGTGCACAAGGCCTACCCGATGTACGACGCCGAGTACAGCGAGCGCGTCGCCACGATCCGGGGCTGGCTCGACCACGTCGCCAACCTCCAGCAGGTCGGGCGCAACGGTCTGCACCGCTACAACAACTCCGACCACTCGATGCTGACCGCCATGCGCGCGGTGGACAACATCCTGCTCGGCACCCATCACGATCTGTGGGCGGTCAACGCGGAGAGCGTCTACCACGAGGAGCACGTCGAGGACGAGCAGCCGTACGTGTCGGCGCCGGAGACTCCGGCCATGGAGCAGCCGCTCGCTTCAGAGCGCTGATGCCTGTGGCCGGGCGGCGTGCGAGTAGTCGCGTCGCCGCGGTGGCGACGCGCCGCCGTCCTGGCCGCGCCCGCCGCGGCAGTGGCGCAGCAGGGCAGCGGGGAACCCGTTTGGGCCCCTGCCCCAGAACACGGGGACGACTCCCACCACGACGACGAGCGCGCCGACCGTCCTGCAGACGACGACCACGGCCGGCTCGAGCAGCGTGAGCGGGGCCGGGATCGCCGCGATCGCGGTCGGCGCGATCGTCATCCTGGTCGGCATCTCGTTCTTCATCTGGCGCGACGCGCGGCGGCGAGCGCCGGTCAAGGAGCGCGCGGCGGCGGCCGCGCCCCGGCGGATCGAAGCCGCAGGCCGAAGTCGCGCAAGCTGAGCCCGGCCGAGCGGCGCCGGCGCAAGCGCGGCCGGGCGCGCTAGCGGCGCGTCGTTCACGCCGCCGCCTGCAGCGCGCATCGTGCGTTCGCGCTCGCGATCAGCTGACGCTCGACGGTACGCACGCGTGCAGGCCTCGCGCGCGGCCATCTCCTGGTAGCTGAGACCGAGGACCCGCAGCCACACCAGGCGCTGCTGGCGCGCGGACAGCAGGCGTATGTCGGCGAGGCGCTGGCGGCTGTTCGAGCACCTCGTCGGGCGCGGGAGCCTCCAGCCGCTCGAGCGGCTCGGGCTCCCGCTCGAGCATCGTCTCGAGCGATAGGTCCCGTCCCTCGAGGCGGATCAGCTTCAGCGCCTGGTGGGCGGCGGTGGTGACGAGCCAGGCGAGCGACGGTCTCCCGCCGGATGCGGTGGGCGTGGAAGAGGAGCCGGCTCCAAGCGAACTGGCACGCGTCCTCGATCACCGGCTGCGGCGCGTCCACGCCGCCGCGCACGATCTGCTCGAGCCGCTTGGCGTGGAGGGCAGTACAGCTCGCCCACGTCGCCCGCGCCCTCGACGCCGTAAGCGCGGCTGAACGCGCACACCTCGCCTGTCGACTGCCCGCCCTCTGGTGGGCACGCGTCCGCCTGTTGCAGCTCGAATATCGCGCTCATCGCCCTCCTCTAGTTGAATCTAATTGAGACTAAATTGATGCTGACTGAACCTACCACGATGGCCGCCTCCACTGGTAGGGTCAATTCAATCAATTTGGCTCAATTGGATTCAGGAGGCCTGATGTCGCTGTTACCGCACTCCGGCGGTGAGCTCGCCGTCACCGCGCACCCCGTCCTCACGAACCTGCCGGGCAGCAACGTCCTCCAGGCGCTCGTCAACGGCGCCGAGGCGTGGGCGCTGGCGATCGCCCTGCTCGGTGCGTTCATCGGCGCCGGGCTGTGGGCGGTGGCGGCACACACCCACAACCACCAATACGCGGCGCGCGGACGGATGGCGGCGCTTGATCTCCGGCGCCGCGGCCCTGGTCGTCGGCTCCGCGCCCGGCCTCGTCAACTTCTTCGAGCACCTGGGGACGACCGCGAAATGAGCGGGCGCGCGCGGATCGCGGCGTTCCTCGTCGCCGGCGGGCTGGCGTTCGGCGGGGCGCGCGGCGCCTGCCGCGGCGATCAACCCGGTCGGGGCGCTGTGCACGGCCGCCGGCGTCGTCACCGCCGGCATCAGCCCGTGCGGACCAGCGAAGAAGGCGCGAGCGGCGTCTGTGTCCGCGGGGAAGAAGCTGCTCACCGGCGCACGTCGGGCGCCGCCGTCGGCGCCGCGGCCGGAGCGGTGGGCTCGGGCGTCGTCTCGATCGCGCTCGCCGCGGTCGGAGCCTGGGTGCTCGGCGGCGCGCAAGTTCGCCCTCGACGAGACCGGAAAGGTGCTGGGCTCGACCACCAGCCCGCAGCTTCGAAGTACCTGGTTCTCGGGGACGTACTGGCGGATGGCCGGGATCTCGGCCGTGCTCACGCTGCCCGTTCCTGTTCGCGGCCGCCGTGCAGGCGCTGCTGCGCACGGATCTGTCGCTGCTCGTCGCGGGCGGCGTTCATGCACCTGCCGCTCTCGATGCTCGTCGTCAGCATCGCGGCGCCGCTGACGATGCTGCTGCTGGCCGCCTCGGACGAGCTCTCGGCGATCGTCTCAGGTGCCGCCGGCAACGCGAGCGCGCACTTCCTCGAGCGCCGCGAGCGCTGCCGTCGGCGGCCTGAGCACGCGTCGCGCTCGCCGTTCCTGGCCTTCCTGATCGGCACGTTCACGGTCGCCGGCGCGATCGTGCTGTGGATCGAGCTCCTGATGCGGGAGACGGCGGTGTACGTGATCGTGCTGATGCTCCCGCTCGCCTTCGCCGCGTTCGTGTGGCCGGCGCGGCGGGTCTGGGCCGTGCGCACGCTCGAGCTGCTGGGCGCGCTGATCCTGTCGAAGTTCGCGATCGTCGCCGTGCTGTCGCTCGGCGGCGCGGCGCTGGGCAGCAGCCTCGGTCACCCGAGCGTGGCGAACTGGCTGGCCGGCCTCGTGCTCGTCCTGATGGCGGCGTTCATGCCCTGGGCGCTGCTCCGGCTCGTGCCGTTGGCCGAGATGGCGAGCGGAGCCGCGGGATCGCTGCGGCGCGAGCTGCAGCGGGCAGGCGACCGGGGCCGCCAAGACGGCCGATCGGGTCGCCCGCAACGCGGGCGGGTGGCTCGAGAGCATCACCGGGCACATGCGCGATCAGGAGGAGGTGTCGGGCGGCCGACCAGGACGCCGACGATCCTCCGATCAGGCCGGCGGATGGGCGACCGGCCGTGACGCCGCGACCAGGACGAGCCGGACGGCGGACCGGACGAGCCGGCTGGCGGGCCGGCGCGGCGCAGGCGAGTCAGCCGGCGAGCCGGCCGCAGGATGAGGCGCCGTCCGGGCGTTCAGCGCCAGGCCGCACAGGCGCAGGCGCCGGCGAGCGCACCTGACGATGAGCCGCGGGCCCGCCCGCGCGCCGTTCGGCTCTGAGGTGATGGACGCGGAGCAGCAGACGCGTCAGATCCGATCCGGCCCGACGAGCACGGGGTGCCCACGGCCCGTCGTCGAGCCGCACGGCGCCGCGCACGTCCCCGGTCCCCAGCCGGCCGCCGCGCACCGACGGTACCGAGCGCTGCCAACGACGATCCGGACCCGCTCCCGCCGGCCCAGGAGGACCGAGGGCGCTGTGAGCGACGAGCGGCTCACCTACCGCTTCGGGCCGCTCGAGCGGCGCGGCATCTTCGGCCCGCTCGGCGCCGGCCAGGCCGGCGTCCTCGGGCTCGCCGCGGTGGCCGCGATCGTGATCCTCGACGCGTCGCCGACGCGCCGCCGGCGCGCTGCTGGCGATCGTCCTGTTCGGATGCGGCGTGCTGATCGCGGTGGTGCCGGTGGCGCGGCGGAGCGCGGGCGAGTGGACGGCGGTCGTGACCTCGTACGCCCTTCGCCGCGCGACCGGCGCCGACCGGTTCCGCTCGCGAGCTCCCGCCGCCGGGCACCGCGGCCGTGGCTCGCTCGGCCGCGCCGGCGCCCGGACCCGCCGCGCGAGCTCGCGAGGCGTGCGCATCCTCGACGTCGCGTACCGCGAGCGCTCGATCGGCGCCCTCGTCCGAGCAGTCCGGCCGGCGGCTCACCGCCGTGCTCGCCTGCCGCGTGCTGGCGTTCACGCTGCTCGACCCCGAGGCGCAGGAGCGCCGGCTCGCGCGGTGGGGGCTGGTCCTGTCCGGCGCCGCGAGCACGCCGATCCGGCGGCTCCAGTGGATCGAGCGGACGGCGCCGGCGCAGGGGGACGAGCTCGTCCGCTGGCTCCACGCCGAGCGCGATCCGGCCGTGCCGCTCAGGGGAACGCCGATCATCGAGTCCTACCTCGAGCTGATCGGGAGCACGGCCAAGGTCACCCAGGAGCACGAGATCCTGCTCGCGGTCCAGGTCGAGGCGCGGCGGGTGCGCGACCGGGGGCGCGACGCGGTCCGGCGGGCGCTGATCGAGCAGACCGAGCGCGTCGCCCAGGGCCTGGAGGCGGCGGAGGTCAGGGTCCTCGGCGCGCTCACCGGCGGGCAGCTGGCGCGCGCCCTGCGCACCGCGTTCGATCCGTATGCGCGAGCCGAGCTGGCGGCGCTCGAGGCCGCCGATCGCGGCCGCGACGGACTCGCCGAGGCCGGACGCCTGGCCGCTCGGCACGCGCGAGCGCTGGGATCACTTCCAGACCGACGGCGCGCTGCACGCCACGTACTGGATCGGCGGCTGGCCGCGGATGGACGTCTCGCCGATGTTCATGGACGCGCTGCTCGGGCGCTCGAGCGCGGTGCGGAGCGTGGCGGTCAGCTTCGAGGCGATCCCGCCCGAGCGCTCGACGCGGGAGGTGGAGGCGGCGATCACGCGCGACCGCGCCGACCGGGAGCTGCGCCACCGCTTCGGCCAGTCCGAGACCGCGCGCCAGCGCCAGGCCCAGGAGGCGACGGCGCGCCGGGAGGCGGAGCTCGCCGCCGGCCACGCCGAGGTCCGCTTGGCCGGCTTCGTCACCGTGTCCGGCCGCGACCTCGACGATCTGCGCCGCGCCTGCGCCGAGGTCCACGAGCACGCCGCCCGTGCCCGGCTCGAGCTGCACCGCATGTACGGGCAGCAGGCCGAGTCGTTCACGTTCACCCTGCCGCTCTGCCGGGGGCTGCGGTGAGCCTGCTCACGTACCTCTGGCACTACACGGTGGCGCGGCTCCTGTACGAGGATGTGCTGCGCCCGCTGGGCCCGGCGGCGCTCGCGCTCCCGGTGCTGGTCTGCTGCGTTGCGCTGGCGCGTCGGAGGCGACGGCGTTGAGCGCGGAGCGTCCCGGCCATCGCAGCACGACGCGCCACGCCCAGGCGATCTATCCGTTCGTCGCCGCCGGCGGGCTCGGCGCCGGGCGGCATGTTCGTGGGACGCGACGCGAGCGGCGGCGCGTTCGCCTACGACCCGTGGCACCTGTACGCCCACGGCCTGCTCGACGACCCCAACGCGATCGTGCTCGGCAAGCTCGGGCAGGGCAAGAGCGCGCTCGTCAAGACGCTGGTGTGGCGGATGCTGCTGTTCGGTCGCAGCGCGTTCGTGCTCGACGTCAAGCGCGAGTACGGTCCGCTGTGCCGCACGTTCGGGGTCTCGCCGATCTCGCTCGTCCCGGGCGGCGGAGTCCGGCTCAACCCCCTCGCCTCGCGCCGCGACGAGCCCGCGCAGCTCGATCTGCTCCGAGCGGTGACCGCGTCCTCGCTTCAGGCTCCGCTGACCCAGATCGAGGCCGGTGCCCTGCGCGAGGCGCTGGACTGCCTGCGCCGTCGGGGGATCGAGGAGCCGACGTTGCCGGAGATCGCGGCGATGCTGTTCGCGCCGACGGCGGAGATGGCGGAGCAGCTCCGCACCACGCCCGAGCGGCTCGCCGCGGACGCCCGCCGCGCCGCGCTGGCGCTCCAGGACCTGTGCGAGGGCCCGTTGCGCGGGATGTTCGACGGCGCCACCACGCCCGGGCTCGATCTCGAATCGAGGCTCGTCGTGCTCGACCTTCACGCGGTCAAGGACTCGCCCGCGGTGGGGATCCTGATGGCCTGCGCGAGCGCGTGGATGAGCGCGCAGTTGGAGCGGACCTCGAAGCGAGCCCGGGCGCGAGCGGCTGATCAACGTCGCCGACGAGTCGTGGAAGATCGTCCAGCACACCGGGCTCGGCGAGTGGTTTCAGTCGAACTTCAAGCTCGCCCGCCAGTACGGCGTGATGAACATGATCGTGCTGCACAAGCTCGGCGACCTCCAGGCCGCCGGCGACGCCGGATCGCGCGCGGCGCGGATCGCCGAAGGGCTCGTCGCCGACGCCTCGACGCGGATCGTCTACCACCAGGACGAGAGCCAGGTGCCGCTCACGCGCGCGCTCCTCGGCCTCTCCGAGAGCGAGGCCCGCCTGATCTCGATGCTCTCGCCGGGCCAGGCGCTGTGGCGCGTCGGCAGCCGCTCGTTCGTGGTGCAGCACTACCGCTCGCGGATCGAGACGGAGATGACCAACACCGACACCGGGATGACCGTCCGGGAGCGGCGATGAACGCAGGCCGCCCCGAGGGGCTGTCCGACGTCGCGGTGCTCGCGATCATCGGCGCGGTGGCCGGCGTGGCGACGCTGCTGTGGTTGTGGGGCGGCCTCGCCGGCGCGCTGTTCGGTCGCGGCTGGCCCGCCGTGGGTCCCGGGCAGCTCCTGAGCGTGCTGGTGAGCCTGCCGGCGCGGCTCGGCGACCCGGCCGGCGCATGGCCTCCTGGCGTCCGCGCCGAGCTGCCGGGGCCCGGTGGCTTCTACGCCGCGCTCGCGCTGCTCGCCACCGCCGGATGGGCGACGACGACGGCCGCCGCCCGCGCGGGTCTACCCCGGTTCGGGCGCGGCGGCGGCGCTCGCTGGGCCGGGTCGCACGAGCTGCGCGCGCTGCGGCGCCGCGGCGGAACGAGGATCGGCCTCGGCCGCAGCCGCGGGCGCCTGCTCCGCGCCGAGCAGCGCCACGCGCTGGTGGCGTTCGGGCCGCCGCAGTCGGGCAAGTCGGCCGGTCTGGCCGTGCCGGCGCTGCTCGAGTGGGAGGGCCCCGCCGTGGCCTCGTCGATCAAGACCGACCTGCTGGGCGCGACGGTCACGCGGCGGGAGAAGCTCGGCCGGGTGTTCGTGTTCGACCCCTTCGAGCTCGCGGGTGCGCGCTCGCGCCACACGTGGTCGCCCCTGCACGGCGCCCGAACCTGGGACGGCGCGCTCGAGGTGGCCTGGCGGCTGGCCTGCGCCGGTGAGGTGGATCAGAAGGGCGTGGAAGGCGGCGACTTCTGGGCGATCGCCGCCGAGCAGCGGCTGGCCCCGCTGCTGTACGCAGCGGCGCGGACGGACGCCGGCATCGACAGCGTGGTGCGCTGGGCCTACGGGCAGGGCAACCGCGAGCTCCACGCCGCGCTGGCCCAGATCACCGGCGAGGCGGTCGACGACGACGCGCTCGCCGATGCGCACGCCGCCTACGACGCGGTGCGCGCGTTCGAGGCCCAGGCCGACCGAACTCGATCCTCGATCGAGGCCACCGCCCAGGCGCTCCTGCGGGCGTACCGGTTCGCGCGGGTGGCCCGCTCGGCGCGCTCGTGCGAGATCACCGCCGACCGCCTCCTGGACGAGCCGGCGACGCTGTACCTGATCGGCGACGCCAAGGCCTCGAAGCTGCTGCGGCCGCTGTTCCTGGCGTTGCTCGGAGAGATCGTCGACCGCGCCTACGAGCGCGCCACGCTCGCGGGCGGCCGGCTCGAGCTGCCGCTGCTCCTGTGCCTGGACGAGGCCGGCAATGTCGCGCCGCTGCCGAACCTGGCCGAGATCGCCTCCACCGCGCCGAGCCACAACATCCAGCTCGTCTCGATCTTCCACGACCTGGCGCAGGCCCGATCGCGCTACGGGCGCCAAGCCGAGACCGTGATCAACAGCCACCGCGCGCGCATGCTGCTTCCCGGCGTCGCCGACCTCGACACTCTGCGGTACTTCTCGGGGCTTCTCGGCGAGGAGGAGGCGCGCGAGGAGTCGCGCACCACCGGCCCGGGCGGGTCCTCGCGCACGTTCGCGCGCCGGCGGCGGCCGCTCGTGGCGGCCGAGCTGCTGCGTCAGCTCCCGGACGGTCACGCGCTGCTTCTGTACGGCCGGCTGGCGCCGATCACCGTCGCGCTGCGGATGTGGTTCGCCGACCGGCGGCTCCGGAGGCTGGCGGGATGAGCTGGTCAGAACCCGACGACCGCTGGGAGGACCGCGACGGCGACTGGGACGAGCCGGTCACGCCGCGCTGGCCGCTCGACTGGCGGCGGCTGTATCCGCGCGAGCGGTGGCGCTGGTTCGAGCAGCTGTGGTGCGACGCGTGCATGCTCCGCGAGCGCTACCGCCTGCCGCTGCGCTCCGGCTGGTGGGAGGACCAGATCCAGGTGGAGGCGCTGGCGGCGCTGGCGGCGTGGGTCGAGCGCTACGACTCCGGCGAGTGGGACGACGCTCCGGGCAAGCTCGCGCTGCTGTACGACCTGGAGCGGATCGGGGTTCTGCTCAGGGACGGGATGGAGCCGTTCCACCCCGATCGCGATCGGCTGGCGTTCGCGCGTCACCTGCTCGAGCTCGGCTGCCAGCCACCGCCCGCGCACGAGTGACGTGCTCGCGGTCGGGGTGAGGCATGATGCCGGTGACCGCCGCGACACGAGGGAGGACTCTCAGCCATGGCGTTGAGCCGCCAGCACGCCCCAAAGCATCCTGAGCAAGCGCCGCAGGCCCCTCTTCCGGACCAGGACGCCAGGGCCAAGCTGCCCGTCCACAAGCTCCCGCACAAGGGCATGGACCACGGAACGGCGTACGACCTGATCGCCTCCGAGCTGTTGCTCGACGGGCAGGCCCGCCTGAACCTGGCGACGTTCGTGACCACCTGGATGCCTCCGACGGCCTCGGCACTCATGGGCCTGACCGCGGAGAAGAACATGATCGACAAGGACGAGTACCCGATGACGGCCGAGATCGAGGCGCGCTGCGTCGACATCCTGGCCGATCTGTGGAACTCGCCCGAGGCCGGAAGCGCGACCGGGTGCTCGACCACGGGCTCGAGCGAAGCGGCCATGCTCGGCGGCCTGGCCATGAAGTGGCGCTGGCGCCAGCGCCGGGAGAAGGACGGCAAGCCGGCGGACAAGCCGAACCTGGTGATGGGCGCCAACGTCCAGGTGTGCTGGGAGAAGTTCTGCCGCTACTGGGACGTGGAGGCGCGGATGGTGCCGATGGAGGGCAACCGCTTCCACCTCGACGCCGAGCAGGCGGTGGCGAAGTGCGACGAGAACACGATCGGCGTCGTGGCGATCCTGGGCTCCACGTTCGACGGCAGCTACGAGCCGGTCAAGGAGATCGCGGCCGCGCTCGACCGGCTCCAGGAGGAGCGCGGATTCGACGTCCCGGTGCACGTCGACGCGGCCTCAGGCGGCTTCGTCGCCCCGTTCATCCAGCCGGATCTGGAGTGGGACTTCCGCATCCCGCGCGTCCAGTCGATCAACGCCTCGGGACACAAGTTCGGCCTGGTGTATCCCGGCATCGGGTGGGCGATATGGCGCGACGCACAGGCGCTCCCACGCGATCTCGTGTTCAACGTCAACTACCTGGGCGGCAACATGCCGACCTTCGCGCTCAACTTCTCGCGCCCGGGCAGCCAGGTCATCGCCCAGTACTACATGTTCGCGAACCTCGGGTTCGAGGGCTACCGCCGGGTGATGCAGGGGGCCCAGGACATCGCGGTGTACCTGTCGAGTTCGATCGCGGACCTCGGCCCCTACCGGCTGGTGTCCGAGGGCCGCGAGCTGCCGGTGTTCGCGTTCGGACTCGCGGATGGGGTCGAGAACTACACCGTGTACGACGTCTCGGACCGCCTGCGCCAGGGGGGCTGGCTGGTGCCGGCCTACTCCTTCCCGGAGAACCGCCAGGATCTGAGCGTCCTGCGCATCGTGGTGCGGGCGGGGATGACGGTCGAGATGGCGGACTGGCTGCTGAACCACCTGCGCGAGCAGACCGAGTTCCTCGAGAAGCTGGACGGGCCGATCCCCTCCGAGAAGCGCCAGGCGTTCGCGCACAACTGATCCGTGGAGGTCGTCGAGCTCGGCCGCCTGACCGATGCGCAGCTCGCGCAGCTCTACGGCGACGAGGAGGATCCGTTCGAGATCGGCGACGTGACGCTTCAGTTCCAACCGAAGGAGCAGCACGTCGGCCTGCAGGACGAGTGCGGGACGCTGGTTGCCTCGGCCGGCCTCGTGGTGGCCGAGGTGCAGGTCGAGGAGCGGCGCTTTCCGGTCGTCGGCTTCGGCGGCGTGCTCGTGAACGCGGCTTCCCGGAGACGCGGGCTCGGCCAGCGCGTGGTGAAGGCGGGTCTGGAGCGCGCGGGACTGATGGGACCCGAGTTCGCGATGCTCTTCTGCCTGCCCGACCGGGTCGGCTTCTACCAGCGGCTCGGGTTCGCCGAGATCGCCGAGCCGGTCCAGGTCAGACAGCCCACCGGCCACGCGGTCATGCCGCTGCGAACGATGTGGCGGGCGCTGCGTGAGGGCGTGCGGTGGCCGGACGGCCCGGTGACCCTCCAGGCGCTGCCGTTCTAGAACGCGCGCCCGTTGTCGCGCAGCCAGGTGAGCGCGCGGATGGTGACCAGGCCGCGCCAGGCCGCGCTCTGCGCCGGCGACCACGCGCGCCAGTCGAACATCCAGCCTCCGTCCTCGAGCTGCCCCGCCTCAACCTCGTCGAGGTGTGCCTCGATCGCCGCTTCGGCGAACAGCGCGCGGCTGCAGCTGCCCGGGCGGGGCGAGAGATCGAGGGGGCGCAGCCGCTCTCCCTCGGTGCCACCCGGCGGAGCGAGCGCGTCCGGGTCGATCACGCCGCGCAGGCGCGTGATCGCCGCGCGGGCGCGTTCCTCGTCGGGCGCCGCATCGAGGAACACCAGCGCGTACTTCAGCCAGTACGGCGTCGGCTGCTCCGCGCGCTCGACCTCGCGCCAGCACCACTCGGTGGCGCGCGGAAGCGCACCAGGCAGGAGGGCCGCGACCACACCGAAGGTGAGGAACGAGGCGGGCTCCGCCGACCACCACGGAGCGCGCGGATAGGCCTCGAACCCGGGCAGCGCCGAGGGGAGCGCACCCTCGGCATCGCTGATCGACTCGCACCACGCCGTCGCGCCCTCGGCGAGCGGATCATCGAGGCGGCCCGCTTCGTGCAGCACCTCCAGCGCGTACAGAGTCGGGGCCGGCTGACTCTGCGGACACCGTAGGTCAGGCTCGAGCGCATGCCCGAAGCCGCCGTCGTCGTTGCGGTAGGCGGCTCAGCGCGCGGAGCACCGGGTCGCCCGGGCCGCCCTTGAACAGCATCGCGAAACGGTGTCGGTCCACGAGGCGGGCGGCGGACCAGATGAACTGCTCGGCGGCGGGGCGGTCGATCGGCATGCGCCGAACCCTACGCCGCGGTGGGAGCGCGGTCTTTGAGAAATCGGACAGGCGGGACGCCCGCCAAACGAGACACCTCAGCTGTCATGTGCGCCTGGTCGGCGTAGCCGGCGTCGAGGGCCAGGTCGACGAGCGGTCCCCCGGGTAGCGATTGCAACCGCCGGAAGCGCAGGACCCGTGCGAGCGTCTTCGGGCCGTAGCCGACGGCGGCGCTCACGCGCCGCTGAAGCTGGCGCGCACTCACGCCGAGCTCGCCGGCGATGTCCGCCACCCGCGCGCGGGGGCGGTCGAGAGCGGCGATGGCGGCGCGCACGAGTGGATCCGGGCCGGCTTCCGGTGGCTCCAGCGCGTGTCGCAGGAGCGAGTGGGGATCGGCGCCGGCGTTCAGGGCCGCGAGGAGCCGGTCGGTCCGGTCGCGGCCGAGCACATCCGCGGCGTCGGGCGAGATGTCGCAGATCTCGTCGGCCGGTATCGGGAGCACCGATCCGGCCGCGCCGGGGCGCAAGCGAACGCCGAAATACGCGGTGCCGGCGGGTATGCGCACCAACCGGGGTCGCGTGTCCGGCCCGGCGACGATCAGCCGCTCGCCGGTCCAGATCACATCGACGCAGGCGTCGGGCACCACCCGCTGCTCGGTATCGCCCGCAGGCGTCTGCTCCCAGGTGCAGCAGACCAGGGGCGACGCGACGAGACGTTCGACATAGCCCATCGCATTGCAGTTAATCAATGCGGCTGCAGGTTCACGGGCAGGGGCCCGTAGCGGAGCAGAGCCGCGAGCTCGCGGGCGCTCTGGGTCGTGAACCCGGCTTCGAGGTCCGCCCCGTCCCCGCCCGAGATCCCGTCGGGATAGGCCCTGAAGTCGATGGACGGAACCGTCACCAGATGGCCGTCCACCGTCACCGCGAAATGCTGGTCCAGGGTCTGGCCGAGGCTGCTCACGGCGGCGCCGCGCCGGGCCGCCGCCGCGGTGACCGTGCGGAAGGCCCGCGCGCCCGCGGAGGTGAAGCCGAACTCCACGTCCGGCTGGCCGCTCGCGCCGTGTCCGACCCGCGGGTCGGTGAGCTCGCGCGCCGTGAGCACGGCCGCGCCCCGCAACACGAAGAATCGCGCCGCGGCATCGGACACCGCCGGCGCCGACCCGAAGCTCGACGGCGCCGCCTCGACCACGACGATCCCGCGCGGGACCACGAGCTCTGGCCGCTGTCCGCCGGCGCGGGCGAGGAGTTGCGCCTGCGTCGGGCGCCGGGCCGGCGAGCAGGCAGTCGGTCGCACCGGCGGTGGCACAGGGCCCGAACATGTAGTACTGCGCTGCGGGCGTGCCCATGTCGTCTGCCGCGCCGCCAGCGAGACCGCGTCATAGAGCGGAAGACCGCCGGCGCCCGCGGCGCCGGGAGAGGCACCGCCCGAGCCTTGACTGATCTCGATCGCCGACGGGTTCTGCGTCCGGAGCTGACTTGCCACCGTCTGACCGCGCGGCGTGAGCACGCTCGCCTCCCAGTCCCACATGGCGAGGCGACCGGGCGCCGCCAGCGCCTCGATCTGCCCGGGCGAGGCTCCGCTCGCGCTCGCCGTGATCCGATCGCCGGCGCGCGTCACCTGGACATGGTGGAACACGGCCCCCAGGCGCAGGCGCAGTATGTTCGCCGCCTGGTCGAGCGCCGCGCCGGAACCCGCCGGGGTGGTGAACACGACGGGGCTCGGACCCGCGCTGTGGATCGAGGGCGCTCGCCCCCTGACGCCCAGGAACACCGCGACAACGGCCACGACGACGGCCACCGCCACGACCGGCATCAGGCGCCTCGGCCAGCGGGCGCTACGCCGGACCGAGATCTCCGCGCTCCGGACGAGCTGGCGCTCAACGCGATCGAAGTAGTCGCTCATCGGTCACGCTCCGTCAATTGGTCTCGCAGCTGCGCCAAGCCACGGCTGACTCGCTGGCGCGCCACCAGCTCCGAGCACTGAAGCTCGCGCGCGATCTCGGCGTACTCGCGCTCCTCGAGCACGCGCGAGCGAACCGCGTCCCGCTGCCCGGCCGGGAGTTTCTCTACCAGGCCGAGCGCCTCACCGGCCAGCTCGTCCACGCGCGCCAGGTCATGGTCATCGAGCGCCTCGGGCTCGAACCCCAGCCGTCGACGGGCCCGGTCCTCGACCCGGCCCCGGCGCCAACTCTCACGCAGCTTGTTCTGCGCGATCCCCTGCACCCACGGCCACGCCGACGCCGACCCGCGGGGACGGAACCGGCGCGCGCTCAGGAAAGCGGCGGCGAACACCTCCGCCGCGAGATCCGCCGAGGCCTCGCGGTCACCGGTCGAGCGCACCAGCAGCGCCAGCACGCCGGGAAGGTGGCGACGGTAGAACACGGCGAACGCGCCACCGTCTCCGGCCGCCGCCGCATCGAGCAACTCCCCGTCCGTCCGTTCGTGCATGTCAGTCCATACTTTGCACCTCGGTCTGCTCGTGTGACAGAGCTACACGAATTCCGCCAACCGCCGGCCCGCCGCCTCGAGCTCCGCCACCGTGCCCGCTTCGAGGATCGCCTGCAGATCGAGCACCCGAGCGCCGAAGGCGTCGAGCTCGCGCCGGCCGACCACCGCGTAGCAGGGGACGCCGGACTGCCGGGCGCGGGTGGCGACTTCCGACACGGCCTTGCCGGCGAGGCTCTGCTGGTCGATCTTGCCCTCGCCGGTCACCACCGCGCGGGCGGCGCGCATGCGGGAGTCGAAGTCGAGCGCGTCGAGCACGAACGCCGCGCCGGGGACGAGCTCGGCGCCGAACGCGGCCCACAGCCCGCCCGAGAGCCCGCCGGCGGCGCCGGTCATCGGCACGCCGCGCGGATCGCGCTCCATCCGCCCGGCCAGCGACACCAGGCGCTTGGTCAGGCGGCCGACCATCCGCGAGTCCGCTCCCTTCTGCGGCGCAAACACCCGCGCGGCGTCTTCGAACGGGGTGCGCACGTCGCAGAGCACGACGAGTCGCGCCCCGTTCAGCCCTCCGGCGGCCTCGATTGCCCGGATCGCCCCGGCGCCACCGTCGGTCGTCGCGCTCCCGCCCACGCCCACGTATACCGTCCGGGCCCCGGCGTCGACAGCCGCGACGATCAGCTCGCCCGTTCCGGCCGTGCTGGCGCCCCAGGGGTCGCGGTCGGAGTCGGACACCAGGTGCAGCCCGCTCGCGGCGGCGGTCTCGACGATCCCGACGGCGCCGTCGGCCACCCAGCCGAACGAGGCCTCGACCGGGCGCCCAAGCGGATCGGTCGCCGGCGCCGAGCGCACCTCGCCCTCGAGGCCCTGAACGAGCGCTTCGAGCGTCCCCTCGCCACCGTCGGCCACCGGGCACAGGTCGACCGGCCTCCCGCCCGCCTCGAGTCCGGCACCCAGCGCCGCCGCCACCTCGGCGGCGCCCAACGTACCCTTGAACGAGTCCGGGGCGACGAGGATCGTCGAGGGGATTCCCGGGATCGGCGGCACGCGCGCCAGTATCGTCCACACGCCGATGTTCGAGACGCCAGAGGATCTCGAAGCACTTCAGGCGCTGATCGACCGCAGCTACGCGGCCGCCGGCCCGCACCTGCTGCGGATCCACGATCCCGCGCGGCGGCTCACGGCCGAGGAGCTGGCCGAGCGACTGACCGGGATGCGGCTGCTCGTGCTCGCCACGATCACCGCCGACGGGCGACCGATCACCGGCCCGGTGGACGGGATCTTCCATCGCGGCGCCTTCCACTTCGGCTCCGCCGCCGACTCGGTGCGCTTCCGCCACATCCGCAGGCGTCCGCAGGTGAGCGCCACCCACCTCCCGGGCGAGGAGCTCGCCGTGACCGTGCACGGCCGCGCGGTGCCGGTGGACGTCCGCGCCGCGGAGGGCGCCGAGCTGCGCGAGACCCTGCTCCAGGTCTACGTCCCGCGCTACGGGCCCGAGTGGGAGCGCGAGTTCCTCGACGCCGGCGGGGTCGCGTCCGGCGGCGACCCGCCGCAGTACGCCCGGATCGAGGCCGAGCGCATGTTCACCTTCCGGATGAACGTCTAGGCCAGGACCGCCGCGGCCGCGCGGCCCGCGGTGCGTCCGGAGAACAGGCACCCGCCGAGGAACGTGCCCTCGAGCGAGCGGTAGCCGTGCACCCCACCGCCCCCGAAGCCGGCGACCTCGCCGGCGGCGTAGAGCCCGCCCAATGCCCCACCGCCCGCGGCCTGGACGCGTCCGGAGAGGTCGGTCTCCAGCCCGCCCAGCGTCTTGCGGGTGAGGATCGACAGGCGCACCGCGATCAGCGGTCCGGCGCCCGGATCGAGGATCCGGTGCGGCGCGGCGACGCGCGTGAACCGGTCGGCCAGGTAGCGGCGGGCGCCGTGGATGGCCGTGATCTGGAGGTCCTTGCTGTACGGGTTGGCCATCTCCCGGTCGCGCGCCACGATCTCCCGCTTCAGGTCGGCGGCGTCGATCAGCGACTCGTCGGTGAGCGCGTTCATCCCCCGCACGAGCTCGCGAAGCTCGTGCGAGACGACGAAGTCGACGCCGTGGCGCTTGAACGCCTCCACCGGCGGCGGCGCTCCCGGAAGCACCCGCGAGCCAAGCAGCTGCCGGATGCTACGTCCGGTCACGTCGGGATTCTGCTCCGACCCCGACAGCGCGAACTCGCGCTCGATGATCTTCTGAGTCAGGACGAACCACGTGTAGTCGTAGCCGGTCTTCATGATGTGCTCGAGCGAGCCCAGCGTGTCGAAGCCCGGGAACAGCGGAACCGGAAGGCGGCGCCCGCGCGCGTCCAGCCAGAGCGACGAGGGCCCGGGGATGATCTTGATCCCGTGGCCGCTCCAGATCGGGTTCCAGTTCTGGATCCCCTCGGGGTAGTGCCACATCCGGTCGGGATTGATCAGGCTGGCTCCGGCCTCCCGGCAGATCGCGAGCATCCGGCCGTCGACGTGGTGCGGGGACGCCGGTCAGCATCCGCTTCGGGGGATCGCCCAGCCGCTTCGGCCAGCTCTCCCGCACCAGGTCGTGGTTGGCGCCGATCCCGCCCGAGGCGATCAGCACCACGGGCGCCTGGAGCGAGAACTCAGCCACCGCCTCGCGCGAGCTCGCCCGTCCCCGCGCCACCGAGCTCGGCTCGAGCACGGTCCCCTCGACGCCGTCCAAAGCTCCGCCGTTCAGCGTCAGCCGGTCCACGCGGTGGCGGAAGCGCAGGTCGACCAGTCCGCGCTGGGCCGCCTCGCGGACGCGGCGCACGAACGGCTCGAGCAGTCCCGGGCCCGCGCCCCACGTGACGTGGAAGCGGGGAACCGAGTTGCCGTGGCCGGTGGCCAGGTACCCGCCCCGCTCGGCCCACCCCGGGTTGGGCAGGAAGCGGACGCCCTGCTCGTGCAGCCAGGCGCGCTTCTCGTGCGTGGCGAAGTCGACGTAGGCCTCGGCCCAGCGCCGCGGCCAGTGGTCCTCGGGCCGGTCGAACCCGGCCGTGCCGAGCCAGTCCTGGAGCGCCAGCTCACGCGAGTCGTGGACGCGGAAGCGACGCTGCTCCGGTGAATCGACCAGGAACAGGCCGCCGAAGGACCAGAAGGCCTGGCCGCCCAGCGAGGCCTCGGGCTCCTGGTCGAGCAGGATCACGCGCCGGCCCGCGTCGGCCAGCTCGGCCGTGGCCACGAGCCCGGCCAGCCCCGCTCCGACGACTATCGCGTCCGCGTCCGCCACGCCACCCTCAGCGCATCTGCTCCAGCTTGCACTCCAGCGGCGGCTTGTCCTCGCGCCAGCGCAGGATCTTCGTGCCGTGCCGGATCCGCCCCCCGCTCGTGTGGTCGTAGGTGACCTCGACCACGAGCTCGGGGCGCAGGTCGATCCACTCGAGCTCCTTCTCGTTCTTCCACCGGCTCGGATCCCCGTGGCCGCGCTTGCCGGTCTCGTACGGCTCCAGCTTGTCCACCAGCGCCCGCTTCTCCGCCGCGCGCAACCCCGAGGAGTGCCCGACGATGTGGAGCCTCCCGCCGTCGTCGTAGAGGCCGAGGATCAGCGACCCGACCGTCCCCTCCTCCTTGCCCGGCCGCCACCCCGCCACCACGGCGTCGATCGTGCGCACCCGCTTGACCTTGACCATCCCGGTGCGCTCGCCCGGCCGGTAGGGCGCGCGGACGTCCTTGGCCACGACGCCCTCGCCGCTGCCGAGCCACGGCTCGGCCTCGTCCACCGAGCGCGTCACCGGCGTCAGGTCGATCTCGCCGTCGAACGCCGACTCCAGCGCCGCGCGGCGCTCCGAGAACGACTGCCCGAGCAGCGACTCGCCGTCGAGCGCCAGCAGGTCGAAGGCGATGTAGCGCGCCGGCGTCTGCTCGGCCAGCATCGCGATCCGCGACGCCGCCGGGTGGATGCGGTTCTGGAGCGCGTCGAAGTCCTGTCGCCCGTCCTCGCCGTCGATCACGATCTCGCCGTCGGTCACGTAGCGGCCCGGCGGAAAACGCAGCTCGGGGAAGTAGCGCGCCAGCGGCTTGCCGCCGCGCGACTGGACCATCGACTGCTCACCGTCGACGAACACGATCGCGCGGAAGCCGTCGTACTTCGGCTCGTATGCCCACTGGTCTCCGGCCGGCAGCTCCGGTCGCGAGCGGGCCAGCTGGGGCTGGATCGGCGGCTTCAGAGGGAGGTCCACGCTGGCCGCGATGCTATGGGATCGAGCCTGGACGGGTCGGTACGATCCAACTATGGCTACCGACCAGGCCACCACCGCCGAACAGGAGTATCTGGAGAGCCTGTTCTGGCTGTTCGAGGCCGGTCTGCCGATGACCGGCGCCAATCTGGCCCGAGCCATGCAGCTCTCGGCGCCCACCGTCCACGAGATGCTCCAGCGGCTCGAGCGCGACGGGTACATCGTCCGCGGCGAGGATCGCGGGATCGCGTTCACCGACTCGGGGCGCGCCCACGCGGAGGCGATCGTGAGCCGCCACCGGATGATCGAGCGCTTCCTGACCGACGTGGTCGGGGTGCCGTGGGACGACGTGCACGAGGAGGCGGAGAAGCTCGAGCACGCGATGACGCCGCGCTTCGAGGCGTACGTACGCGCCTCCGTGGGCGACGCCAAGACGTGCCCGCACGGGCATCCGATCCGGGTCGGCGAGCGGATCGACGGGGTCCCGCTGGCCGATTGCGAGGTCGGCGCCGCGGTCACCATCCTGCGCCTCGAGAACGAGGCCGAGGATCTCCTGCACTACCTCAAGGGAGCGGGCGTCGAGCCCGGCATGAAGGGCGAGATCGTCACCAACGACGGCGACCTCGTGACCGTGCGCACCGACGGCGATACCGCCACCGTGACCGCCAGCGTGGCGGAGACCGTCTCCGTCCTCGCGGACCCCTCGCCCCCGCCGCGGATCGCGCTGCCCGAGCAGCTGGTGCTCGGGAGGGAACGCTACGGCAGATAAGGCTTGGGATGAAACTCGGACTATGTCCGAGTTTTCTCCCACACGGTCGCGGGGCGCCCTGCCCTGTCCCGAAGCCCTAGCCCGGTGCCGGCAGCGCCCGCCGGGGCGCCGGCAACGCCCGCCGGCTGCACAGCCACCAGTGCAGCTGCGCGTACACGGCCGGGATGGTTGAGCAGGCCGAAGTGGGTGACGCCGTCGATGTGGGCGTAGTGCTCGGCGGGGAAGCGCACCGGCTCCTTGGGCCGGCGCGCCCACGCGTTCCCGCGGGTGACCAGATCGGCGCCGGCGGAGACGAAGTAGTGCCGGGCGCTGGACAGGAATGGGATCTCGTGGGAGGAGTCCTCGCGCCAGTCCTCGTCCACCACGTAGCCGTGGCGCAGGTCCTTGATCCCGGCGCTGCGCTGCTCGATCGCCTTCGCCACCGCCCGGGTCTCGGGGATCCGGCCGAGGAGCGCGCCCGTCATCGCCGTCATCTGCTCGAGCGGCGCCCCGCTGTGCGGTGAGCCGAGCATGACCACGTGGCGGACCCGGCGCGTCCAGGCGCTGCCGCCGCCGTAGTGGCAGGCGGCGCGGGCGACGAGGCCTCCCATCGCATGGCCGATCAGGGCTACTTCGCGCACCTCGGGCGACACCTCGCGCTCGAGCAGACGGGCGAGCTCGCGGCCGTTCTCGGAGATGTGGCGGCCGGTGTTGTAGCGGAGGTAGAGCGGCGTGTAGCCGAGCTCGGCCTCGAGCTGGTGGCCGTAGGGCACGTGATGCTCACCGCGCGCCAGCCACGAATCCTCGGTCTGCCCGAGGCCGTGGATGAACACCGCCACGCCGGGGACCCGACCCACGCCCGGCCATCCGCAGGCTCATCGGCACGGCCAGCGGGCTTCCCGCCCGCTCCAGCCGGTCCCCGACGGCGCCGTTCAGCGCGCCCAGCAGCCGCCGGCCGGAGGCGCTTTGGGCCAGCGCCGGCGCTTGGGCGGAGGCGGCGGCGCTCGCGGTGAGAGCGGCGGCCGTGACGGCGGCCTTCGTGGCCTCGCGCGTGCCCGTGTAGGCCAGACCGGCGATGACGTCGTGGATGAGCCGCACCGGCAGCGCCGGCGGTCCGATCAGGCCGAAGGCCCGGCGCGAGACGCCGGCGTGAATCTCCTTCACGCGCTCGGTGGTGCCGGCGATGAGCTCGCTCGCCAGCCCTCCCAGGGCTGCGATCTCCTCAGGCCGCATGCGCGGTCGAGCTCAGCTCTCCGTACGCCTCGGCCAGTCGCCTGACGCCTTCCTCGATCTGCTCGGGCGTGACGCCCGAATAGGCCAGGCGCAGCGCCGATTCCGCGCCGTCGAGGACGAAGTCGGCGCCCTTGACGAACTGCACCCCGCGCTGGGCGGCGGCGTCGAACAGAGCGGACACGTCGGCTCCGCGCGGGAGCTCGACCCACATGAAGTAGCCACCGTCGGGTACGCGGAAGCGCGCGTCGGGAATCGCGCGTCCGAGCGCCTCACCCAGCGTGTGGGCGCGCTCGCGCAGCGCCGCCTTGACGGTCTCGATCGAGCGCTCGAGCGCGCCCGAGCGGCAGAACTCGTACACGATCGCCTGCGAGACCATGCTCGGGGAGATGTAGGTCTCGGTGGCGATCTTGGCCACGCGGGCGATGACCTCCGCCGGCCCGACCAGGTAGCCGACGCGGATCCCGGGGCACACGGTCTTCGAGAACGACGACGCGTACACGACGTTGTCGCCGTCCATCGAGAGCATCGTCGCCAGCGGCGCGCCCTCGAACCGCAGGGCGACGTAGGGGTCGTCCTCGAACACGGTGAACTCGTAGGCGCGCGCCAGCTCCAGCAGACGCTCGCGCTTCTCCGCCGACAGGGTGTACCCGGCGGGATTCTGGAAGTTGGGGATGATGTGGGCGAGCTTCGGCTGGGCGCCCGCGGCGAGCACGCGCTCGACCGCGGCCACGTCGATCCCGTCCTCCTCGAGCTCGACCATCCGCACGTCGGCGCCGCGGTTACGCAGCGACAGCAGCGTGCGGTCGTACGTGGGGCGCTCCACGATCACCGAGTCGCCGGCCTCGACGAGCGCGTCGAACAGGAACGCGTCGGCCTGCATCGAGCCGTTGGTGACGATCACCTGCTTGGGCTCGACCTGGTGGCGCTCGGCGATCCACTCGCGCAGGGGCGGATAGCCGATCGAGGTGCCGTACGCGGTGACGCGGGCAGGGTCGTTGTCGAACGCGCGCTGGGCCGCCTCGCGCAGGCCCTCGACGTCGATGATGTCGAGCGACGGCGCGCCGCGGGCGAATGAGATCGTCTCGGCCACTGCCTCTAAGACTACGAGGTCTCCTGGTCGAGCTGCACCTCGAGGATCGCCCTATTTCCGGTCTCGTAGCCGCGGACCGCGACTCCGCGCACTCCGGGTAGCTGCAACACCGCTCGCTCGAACTCGCGCAAGGCGTCCATGCTCGGGAATGGTCCGGCCGAGACCTCGACGACGGCCGTCGGTGGTGGAGCCGGCGCCTCAGCCGCGGCGGCCGGCGGCGCCGGACGCGGCGCGGGATCTGGCACGGGCCGCACCGGGAACTCGGGCGCCAGCTCCCGCTGGATCTCCGACAGCCGGCGCTCCATCGCCTCCAGGCGCGTCTCAGCGTTCGGTGGATCAGCGTTCGGTGGATCAGACATCGGCCCCGGCCACCCCGGCGGGGGCGTGGGTCAGGCTGCCGCTCCGAGCAGCGACACCGCCACCTCGGCCACCTCGGTGGGAGTGCGCCCCACGCGCACGCCCTTGGCCTCGAGTGCCTCGGCCTTGGCCTTCGCCGTTCCGCGCGATCCGGAGACGATCGCGCCGGCGTGGCCCATGGTCTTGCCGGGCGGAGCCGTGAACCCGGCGATGTAGGCCACCACCGGCTTGGTCACGCCCGCGGCGATGAATTCCGCGGCGCGCTCCTCGGCATCGCCGCCGATCTCACCGCACATCACGATCAGCTCGGTCTCCGGATCGTCCTGGAACAAGCCGATCACGTCGATGAAGTCGGTGCCGGGAACGGGATCGCCGCCGATGCCGACGATCGTCGAGTTGCCGAAACCGCGCTGGGCGAGGACGTTGCCGATCTGGTAGGTCAGCGTCCCCGAGCGCGAGACCACGCCGACGTTGCCCTGCTTGAAGAACGCGGCCGGGATGATCCCGACGTTGGCCTTGCCGGGCGAGAGGATCCCGGGGCAGTTGGGCCCGATCAGCCGCGAGCGGCCGTGCGCCCGCAGCGTGTTGAACACCCGCAGCTCGTCGTGCGCGGGGATGCCCTCGGTGATCGCGATGATCAGCTCGATCCCGGCGTCCTCGGCCTCGAGGATCGAGTCGGCCGCGAACCGGGGAGGGACGAAGATCATCGCCGTGTTGGCACCGCTCTCGGCGACGGCTTCGTGGAAGGTGTTGAAGACCGGCACGCCCTCGACGTCCTGGCCGCCCTTGCCCGGGGTGACGCCGCCGACGACCTGCGTCCCGTACTCGCGGTTGCGCAGCGAGTGGAACGTGCCCTCGCGCCCGGTGATCCCGGACACGCAAAGCTTGGTGCTCTCGTCGACGAGGATGCTCATGCTTCACCCTCTCGAGCCAGCTCGACCACCTTTTGCGCGGCGCTGTCCATGGTCGACTCGGTGTGCACGTTCGGGCAGGTTCGCCTCGGCGAGCAGCCGCCGGCCCTCCTCGTCGTTGGTCCCGTCCAGCCGGACCACGAACGGCACCGTCGGGCTTATCTGGTTGAAGGCCTCGATCAGCCCTCGCGCGACCTCGTCGCAGCGGGTGATGCCCCCGAAGATGTTGAACAGCACGGCCTTGACCTTGGGGTCGGACAGGATCACCTCGACCGCGCTGGTGATCGCCTCGGCCTTGGAGCCGCCGCCGGCGTCGAGGAAGTTCGCCGGGGCGCCACCGGCGCCGGCCACCACGTCGAGAGTCGACATGACCAGCCCGGCCCCGTTGCCGAGGATGCCGATGTCGCCGTCGAGCTTGACGTAGGTGAGGCCGCGCTCCTTGGCCATCCGCTCCTGGGGATCCTCGTGAGAGGGGTCGCGCAACTCGGAGTTGTCCGGGTGGCGGAACAGCGCGTTGTCGTCGAGCGTGACCTTGGCGTCGAGCGCCTTGACGTCGCGCTCGGGCGTGACGATCAGCGGGTTCACCTCGACCAGCGTGGCCTCCTCGGAGGTGAAGACCTCGTAGAGCTTGGCCAGCATCGCGCCCACCGGCCGCACCACGTCGGCGTCGATGGCCGCCTCGAAGGCCAGGCGCCGGCCGTGGAACTCCTGGAAGCCGAGCAGGGGATCGACGTGCAGGCGCGCGATCGCATCCGGGTCCTCGTCGGCCACGGCCTCGATGTCCATGCCCCCCTTGGTCGAGAGCATGATCAGCGGCGCCTTGGCGGAGCGGTCGAACACGACCGAGGCGTAGTACTCGGACTCGATCTGCGAGGCGGCCTCGACCCACAACTCGTGGACGGTGAGGCCGCGGATGTCCATGCCCAGGATCGCCTGGGCGTGCTCGCGCGCCTCGTTGTGATCGTTCGCCACCTTGATGCCGCCGGCCTTTCCACGCCCGCCGATCTGCACCTGCGCCTTGATCACGCACGGATAGCCGATGTCGTCGGCCGCGGCGGCCGCCTCATCGAGGGTCTGCGCGTGCCGTCCGGACGGCACCGGGACGCCGTGGCGTGCGAACACCTGCTTTCCCTGGTATTCGAGTAGGTCCATCGCGGCGATGCACTCTAGTGACTGATCACGGGCCGCGCCTTGCTGGGGCGGCCTCGGAATCGCCCGCCATGGCATGATCCCGAGCCGATATGGCGATCCCGAAAGACATCACGTTCGTCACCTTCGACGTCTACGGAACGCTGATCGACTGGGAGACCGGCGCCTACGACGCTTTCAGCAAAGAGGCGGCGCGGGACGGCTTCACGATCGAGCGCGACGAGCTGATCCCGCTTTTCCACGAGGTCCAGCAGCGCATCCAGGCCGGATCCTACGAGCTGTACGCCGAGGTCCTGCGCCGCACCGCCGTCGAGATCGCCAAGGAGCTCGGCTGGCCGCTCGAGCCTTCGCGCTCGGGTTTCCTGCCCGACTCGGTGCAACGCTGGCCGACGTTCAAGGAGACCAACTCGGTGCTCCAGAAGATCGCCAAGAAGTTCAAGATCGGGCTGATCTCGAACATCGACGACAAGCTCCTCGGCCAGACCCGTCGCCACATCCCGCTCGACTTCGACCTCGTGGTCACCGCCCAGCAGGTGCGCTCCTACAAGCCCGATCCCGCCCACTTCACCGAGTGCGAGCGCCGGATCGGCGGCAAGAAGGGCTGGGTGCACGTGGCCGCCAGCTACTACCACGACGTCGACCCCTGCCTGAAGAAGAAGATCCCGATCGTCTGGGTCAACCGCAGCAAGGAGCAGCTCGAGTCAAACCAGAAGAAGCCCGACGTCGAGGTGGCGACCCTGCGCGAGGCACAGAAGCTTCTGGGCATCGGATAGCGGGGAGCAGCGACACTCAAAGGCGGTGAGCGAGAGCGGAGACCACCTTAGAGCCGGGCAGCTGGGCACAGCGGACCTGACAGCCTCGACGGTCGCCAACATCGGGCCCGGGATCGACTTCTACTTCGCGTTCGGGGTGATCGCGGTCACGGCCGGGGTGGCCGCCCCCTTGACGATCGTCGCGGGAGGCGTGGCCGTCGTCCTGCTCGCCTTCACGGTGGCCGAGTTCACCAAGGCGGAGCCGTCGGCCGGGAGCTTCATCACCTATGTCGAGACTGCGCTGGGGCCGAGGGCCGGGGTGGCGACAGCCCTGCTGGTCGCGGTGGGGTACACGACGGCGATCGCCGGGGTCTTCACGATGTCGGGTGGCATGGTGGCGCTGACCATTTCGCACTACACGTCGTTGCATCTGCCGTGGGAACCGCTGACGCTGGTGCTGACCGTCGGCGCGATCGCGCTGACGGCGCGCGGCGTCAGCCTCTCGACCAGAGCGGTGGGCGTGGCCGTGCTCGTGCAGGTCGCGATCATGCTCATGGTCTGTGTGATCGTCCTCGTCGATCGGCGCGCCCACCTCTCGGCGATACCGTTCTCCTGGTCGCACCTCACCGGTGGCCTCGCCGGCCTGTCTGCAGGCTTCCCACTCGCCCTTTACATGTTCATCGGGTGGGAGAACGGCCCCGCGCTCGCCGAGGAGTGCCGCGATCCGCGGCGGACCGTCCCGAGAGCGCTCTACATGTCGATCGCGATCGGCGCCGGCCTGTTCGTGTTCTTCGCTTATGCCACCGTCACCGGCTTCCATTACGACGTCGCCTCGATCGGCCGCTCATCGGTCCCGTTCCTGACCGTGGCTGACCACTATCTCGGCGGCTGGGCGATCCTGGCCTGGCTCGCCGGGATCGTCTCGGTGCTCGCGACTCTCGTCTCCGGCGCGAACTCGCAAGCGCGGATGCTCTTCGATGGCGGGCGATCCGGGCTCCTGCCGGCCTGGTTCGCTCACCTCCGCCCACGAGTCGAGACGCCGGTGAACGCATTGCGCGGCAATGGGCGGCTTCGGACTCGGGATCATCGCCGTCTGGTGGGTCCTCCACGTGATCGGCGCGGACAAGGGATCTACGGACCCTGTGGGGCTTTACGCCGAGTGCTCGACGATGGGCACGATTGTGATCCTGTTCGTCTACTTCCTGACCACGCTCTCGCTGCCTGTGTTCATGTGGCGCCGCCACAGGAAGTCGTTCTCCGCGCTTCGACATGTCGCGATCCCTGTGCTGGGGGCTCTGACATTGGTCGTCCCGTTCGTCGAGCTGTTCAAGCCGGGCCAGCCCGCGCCCTACGCAGAGTTCCCGTACATCGCACTAGCGGTCGGCGCTGCCGCCATCGCCATCGCCTACCTCACCGTGCACCGTCACCCGTCCACCGGCTCCGGTGAAGGGACGACATTGGCCGAATCGTGAGACTCGGAGAACTCGAGAGCCAGGGCCACGCATGAGGGCGCTCGGACTGCACCGCGACGTCATCGTCTTCATCAGCCGCGTCTGGCAGACCACCTGTACGGCGGTGCGCGCCGGCGAGGAGGGCTTCGTGATCGACTCGCCGGTGTATCCGGACGAGCTGGAGGCGGTCCCGGGCGTGCTTCAGCAGGCGGGCTTTCCGATGTCGGGGCTGCTCGCCACCCACGCCGACTGGGACCACCTCCTGGCGCCGCACCGCCTTCCCCGACGCATCGCTCGGGTGCGCGGAGTCCACCGCCGAGCGTCTGAACGCCGAGCTCGGCGGCGCTCAGCGTGAGCTGAAGCGCTTCGACGAGGAGCACTACGTCGCGGATCGCCGGCCGCTGGCGCTCGCCGCCGTCCAGGGCCTCCCTGTACCCGGGAAGCTGGAGCTCGGCGGCGGTGCCGGACCTCGGGAGCTGGAGCTCCACCCGGCCGACGGCCACACCGCGGACGGGATGGCGATCCGGATCCCGTGGGCGGGCATCCTGGTCGCCGGCGACTACCTCTCGCCGATCGAGATCCCGATGATCTCCGAGGGCGGCTCGTGCGAGAGCTACCGCGAGACGTTGCAACGGCTGAAGCCGCTGATCGAGGCCTCGGACACCGTGATCCCCGGCCACGGAGCCCCCCAGCCCCGCGAGCAGGCGCTCCAGATCCTCCGGGAGGACCTCGATTACCTCGCCGCGCTGACTCGCGAGGGCATCGAGGCAGCTCTGCCGAAGAGCCGCCGCACCGCGGCCCAGCGGGCGATCCACGCGCGTAACGCCCGCGTCAAGTAAGAGACTTCTGAAGCTCCAGCGGGTTGGTATGTCACGATGAACGCCATGCGGCAGGCGGTGGCGAACGGCCAAACCCGCGAAATCGACGAGCAGGCAGACCCTTCGGGGCACGCGGTTCGCCTCATCGCCGGCGGAGACGCCGGCGCGGGAAAGAGCACGCTCGTCGCCCGATTGCTGCGCGAGTCCCAGGGCGCGCAGGAGCGGCCCCTGCCCGACCCCCCGGCGCAGGACCTGCTGATCGGCGTCGCCTATCGGAACTTCTCGAGCCCGGGCCACCGGTTCGCGGTCGTCGACCCGCCCGGGCATGCGCGCTATCCCCAGACGCTCGTCACGGCAGCTCCGGCTCCGGCCCTGGCCCTGATCGTCCTCGACGCGCGCGAGGGCCTGACGCCGGCGGCCCGGCGTGACTGCGCCCTGGCCGCGCTCTTCGGCGTGCGCCGGATCGTGCTCGCGGTGAGCAAGCTCGACCTCGTCGGCTACGCGGCGGAGCCGTACCAGGCGATCGTGACCGAGGCGGCCACGGTGGCGGAGCTCCCGGGGATCGAGGAGCTGGCGTGCGTTCCGGTGTCCGGGCTGTACGGCGACAACGTGCTCGCGCGCGGCGGACGGCTTCCCTGGCACGACGGCCCCACCCTGCTCGACCAGCTCGACAGCCTGGCCCCCGCGGATCGGCCGTCTCCCGTTCCGCCTGTGGATCCAGCGGGCTCCCCCGCCGGCCTCCGGCACCCCCGGCTTCGTCGGCACCGTGGTGGGCGGCGAGGCCGCGCCCGGCGACCGCGTGGTGGCGCTGCCCTCGGGCCGGGAGAGCCGGATCCGGCGCATCGTCGCCTACGACGGCGAGCTGGCCCGGGCGTGCCGCGGCCAGTCGGTCACGCTGGAGCTCGAGGACGACCTCGAGCTCGAGCAGGGAGACCTCGTCTCGGCCGCCCGCCCCCGGGCCAGCGTGAGCGACGAGTTCGAGGCCACGGTCGTCTGGCTGGACGATGAGCCGCTGGCCCCGGGCCGGGGCTATCTCATGCGCGTGGGCACCCAGACCGCCGCCGCCACCCTGGGACGGCCGCGCCACCGGCTGAACGCGGGCACACTCGAGCCGGGCGCCGGGGACGAGCTCGCCGGTGGCGAGATCGGCGTGTGCGAGCTCGCCGCCAGCCGCCGGATCGCCTTCGATCCACACGCCGACCATCCGGACACGGGATCGTTCCTGCTGCTCGATCGCACCTCGCTGGAGCCGGTCGGCGCCGGGCTGCTGCACCGCGCTCTGCGCGAATCCCAGGACGTGTGCTGGCAGGCGGTCGACGTCGGACAAGCGGCGCCCGCGCGGCGATCAAGCACCAGCGGGCCTGCCTCGTGTGGATGACCGGGCTACCGAGCGCCGGCAAGTCGACGATCGCCAACGTGCTCGAGCGGCGAGCTGCACGGCGCCGGCTACCACACCTACCTGCTCGACGGCGACAACGTGCGCCACGGCCTGAACCGGGACCTCGGCTTCTCGCGGGAGGACCGCGACGAGAACATCCGCCGGATCGGCGAGGTGGCGAGGCTGATGGTCGACGCCGGCCTGATCGTGATCTGCGCCTTCATCTCCCCGAGAGCGGCCGAGCGTGGCGCCGTCCGGGCGCTGGTCGACGGCCGGCGAGTTCGTCGAGGTGCACGTCGACACCCCCGTGGAAGTGGCCGAGCAGCGCGATCCCAAGGGGCTCTACCAGCGCGCCCGGCGCGGAGAGCTCACCGGCTTCACCGGCGTCGACGCGCCCTACGAGCCGCCGGAGAACCCCGAGGTCCATCTCGACGCCGGCATCCTCACCCCCGAGGAGTCGGCGAGCCGCGTGATCGACGCGCTGCTCGCCGCCGGCGTGATCGACGCCTCAGCCGCCGCCGTCTGAGCTGATCACGGCGAGAGTGTCGCCGGTCGCCACCGAGGCGCCCACGGCGATCGGCAGCTCCTTCACCGTGCCCGCCTTGTGCGCGGTGATCTCGTTCTCCATCTTCATCGCCTCGATCACCGCGATCAGGGCTCCCTCCTCCACTGCGGCGCCGGTCTCGACGGCCACCTTCAGAACCGTGCCCTGGAGCGGGGAGGGGAGCGTGTCGCCGCCGCCGCCGGCGCCGCCTCCCGAGCGTCCGGCGCGCCGGGGCGTGCGCGGTGCGCCGCCGGCCGCCGGGGCGGCGCCGTTGACGGCCGCGGCACCGCGGCGCGCCACCACCGCCGGCGAACGGCGGGCCGATGACCTTGACGTCGAAGCGCTTGCCCGACACCTCGACCGTGTAGCTCTGCTCGACCGCCTCCTCCTCCTTCTCGGGCGGCTCGGCCGCGGGTACGGCGAGCTGCCTCAGCCACTTGCGGTCCTCGATCAGGTCCCGGCAGGTCTCGGCGTTCGCCCACTGCTCGGTCTGGAGGATCGCCTCGTGGAAGGGGAGGAGCGTCTTCAGGCCCTCGATCTCGTACTCGCGCAGCGCCCGGACCATCCGTTTGGTGGCCTGCTCGCGGTCGACGTCCCACACGATCAGCTTGGCCACCATCGGGTCGTACATGGGCGAGATCTCGTCGCCGGGACCGACCCCGGAGTCGACCCGGACGCCTGGTCCCGCCGGCTCCCGGTATCCGCCGATCCGGCCCGGGCGCCGGGGCGAAGTTCTTGCTCGCGTCCTCGGCGTTGATGCGGCACTCGATCGCGTGCCCGCGCAGCTCGAGGTCCTTCTGCTTGATCGACAGAGGCTCGCCGGCGGCGACGCGGATCCCCTCCTTGACGATGTCGATCCCCGTGACCATCTCGGTCACGCAGTGCTCGACCTGGACGCGCGTGTTCATCTCCAGGAAGAAGTACTCGCCCTCCTGGAGCAGGCCCTCGATCGTGCCCGCGCCGGTGTAGGAGACCGCGGCGGCCGCCTCGGTGGCGATCTTCCCGATCTTGGCGCGCAGCTTCTCGTCGACCGCCGGCGCGGGGGCCTCTTCGATCAGCTTCTGGTGGCGGCGCTGGAGCGAGCAGTCACGCTCGCCCAGGTGGATCACGTTCCCGTGCGTGTCGGCCAGCACCTGGACCTCGACGTGCCGAGGGTCGGGCAGGTAGCGCTCCAGGTAGACCGTGGAGTCGCCGAAGAACTTCTCGCCCTCGCGACCGGCGCCCTCGAACGCGTCCTTCAGCTTGGACTCGTCGAGGGCGACGCGGAAGCCCTTGCCGCCGCCGCCGCCGGCCGCCTTGACCGCCACGGGATAGCCGATCGTCTCCTCGATCACCTTGCGCGCGTCGTCGAGCGTCTCGACGGGCTCGGTCGTTCCGGGGACGATCGGTACTCCGGCCTCACGCATCAGCTCGCGTGCTCGCGTCTTCGACCCCATCGCCTCGATCGCCGAGGCGGGCGGCCCGATGAACGTGATCCCGTGCTTCTCGAGCGCGGCGGCGAACGAGGCGTTCTCGGCCAGGAACCCGTAGCCGGGATGCACCGCCTCGGCGCCCGAGCGCTCGACCGCGTCGATCAGCTTGTCGATCGCCAGGTAGCTCTCGCTGGCCGGGCCCGGGCCGAGCAGGAACGCCTCGTCGGCGCGCTTGACGTGGATCGCGTCGCGGTCGAGCTCGGAGTACACGGCGACCGTGGCGATGCCGAGCTCCTCGCACGCGCGGATGATCCGGACCGCGATCTCGCCGCGGTTGGCGACCAGAACCTTCTTGAACATAGGGCGGGTGACTTTAGAGGCCCGGCGCGCTATTTCGCGTCCAGAACCATCCCGCTGGCGACCGTGTCATTGGTCGCCTCGATCGATCAGGATGAAGCTCCCCGTGGTGCGGTTGCGGGCGTAGCTGTCGAGCATCAGAGGCGAGCTCGTGCGCAACCGCACGCGTCCGATGTCGTTGAGGCCGAGCTGATCGGTGGGCACGTGCTCGAGGGTGTTGACGTCGACGCGGTGGTCGAGCTCGGCGACCACGGCGCGCGCGGTGCGCGTCGTGTGCTTGATCACGTAGCGGGAGCCCGCGCGGAGCGGCGCGTCGGCCATCCAGCACACCATCGCCTCGAGCTCGCGCGCGGCCGTCGGAGGATCGGACGGCTCGACGAGCATGTCGCCACGCGAGATGTCGAGCTCGTCGTCGATGCGCACCGTGACCGACATCGTGGGGAAGGCGCCGTCGATCGCCCCGTCGTAGGTGTCGAGCGCCGGCGATCCGCGTCGCGCTGGCCGCTCGGGAGGACCATCACCTCGGCGCCGGGCCTGAGCACGCCGCCGGCGACCTGGCCGGCGTAGCCGCGGTAGTCGTGGTGCTCGTCGGTCATCGGCCGGATGACCCACTGCACCGGGAAGCGAACGTCCGACAGGTTGCGGTCGGGTGCGATCACCACGTGCTCGAGGTGGTAGAGCAGCGGCGCGCCCGCGTACCAGGGCATCGCGGCGGAGCGCTCCACCACGTTGTCGCCGTGCAGCGCCGAGATCGGGATGAAGGTGACGTCGCCGAGGTCGAGCCGGGCGGCCCAGTCCGTCAGCTCGTCGACGATCCGGTCGAACACCGCCTCGTCGTAGTCGACCAGGTCCATCTTGTTGACGCACACCACGAGGTGCGGGATGCGCAGCAGCGAGCTGATGTAGGCGTGGCGGTGGGTCTGCTCGCTGACGCCCTTGCGCGCGTCGATGAGCACGAGCGAGAGGTCGGCGGTGGAGGCGCCGGTGACCATGTTGCGCGTGTACTGCTCGTGGCCCGGCGTGTCGGCCAGGATGAACCGGCGGCGGGGGGTCTGAAACGAGCGATACGCGACGTCGATCGTGATTCCCTGCTCGCGCTCGGCGCGCAGCCCGTCCGTGAGCAGGGCCAGGTTCAGGTAGCCGTCGCCCGCGTCGCTCGGAGGTCTGGACGACGTGCTCGAGCTGGTCGGCCAGGATCGACTTCGAGTCGTAGAGCAGACGTCCGATCAGGGTCGACTTGCCGTCATCGACGGAACCGGCGGTGGCGATCCTCAGCAACTCTTGGGTCCGGGTGCGCACGTGATGACCGTTCCTAGCAACCCCGACGGCCATCAGAAGTAGCCCTCGCGCTTGCGATCCTCCATCGCCGCCTCGGTCACACGGTCATCGGCCCGGGTCTCGCCGCGCTCGGTGATGCGCGTCGCGGCGATCTCCGCGACCACCTCCTCGAGCGTCTGGGCCCGCGAGCGCACGGCGCCGGTGCAGGTCATGTCCCCGACCGTCCGGTAGCGCACCGACTCCTCGAAGGGCGTCTCGCCGTCGATCAGCGGCACATAGGGATTGAGCGCGTAGAGCATCCCGTCGCGCTGGAACACCTGCCGCGTGTGCGAGTAGTAGATGTTCGGGACCTCGAGCCGCTCCTGCGCGATGTACTGCCACACGTCGAGCTCGGTCCAGTTGGAGATGGGGAACACCCGGACGTGCTCGCCCTTGCGGATCCTGCCGTTGTAGAGCGTCCACAGCTCGGGCCGCTGGCGCTTGGGGTCCCACTGGCCGAAGTCGTCGCGGAAGGAGAACACGCGCTCCTTGGCGCGGGCGCGCTCCTCGTCACGCCGGGCGCCGCCGAAGGCGGCGTCGAAGCCGTGCTCGGCGATGGCGTCGAGCAGCGTCGTCGTCTGCAGCCGGTTGCGCGAGGCGCGCGGACCGGTCTCCTCGACCACCCGCCCGGCGTCGATCGAGTCCTGCACGCGGGCGACGATCAGCCGCTCGCCCAACTCCTCGATCAGCCGGTCGCGGAACTCGATCACCTCGGGGAAGTTGTGCCCGGTGTCGACGTGCATGACCGGGAACGGGAACCGGCCCGGGCCGGAACGCCTTCTCGGCCAGCCGGAGCAGCACGACCGAGTCCTTGCCGCCGCTGAAGAGCAGCACCGGACGCTCGAGCTCGGCGGCCACCTCCCGGAAGATGTGGATCGCCTCGGACTCGAGCGTCTCGAGGTGGGACAGCTCGTACGTGAATGGGTTCACTCGTGGATACCGCACTCGACCTGGTCGGTCCCTGCCCAGCGCCCCTCGCGGCCGTGGCCGGGCTGGGTGCATGGGGCGCAGCCGATCGAGGCATAGCCGCGATCGTGCAGTGGATTATAAGGAAGGTCATAACGGTGGATGTAGCTCCAGATGTCCTTCTCGCTCCAGTCCACCAGCGGGTTGAGCTTCCAGATCCCGCGCCGCTCGTCGCGTTCGAGCTTTCCGGCCGACGATCGGGTGACAGCCTGCTCGCGGCGGATCCCGGTGATCCAGGCGTCCACGCCCTCGAGCGCGCGCTCGAGCGCGGCCACCTTGGCCGCCCCGCAGCAATGCGCGCCGCCGGTCCACGGCACATCCGGGCTGCGGGCGTCGAAGATCTCGATCTTCAGGCCGAAGCGGTCCTCGAACTGCTTCCAGGTCTGGAGCGTCTCGGGAAACAGCACGCCGGTGTCGATCGTGAACACGCGGCCCTCGGGCTCGATCTGGGTGAGCATGTGCACCAGCACCGACTCCTCCTTCTGGAAGGAGCAGGCCATGATCAGGCGCGGGTGGAACCGCTCCACGCCGTAGGCCAGGACCTCCTCCGCGGAGGCCGAGTCGAGGGAATGCGTGTCCGTCAGGGCCAAGCTGGTCACACCGCGCACTCGCCCTCGCCGCGGATGACCTCGAACGGCGCGTTCTTGGTCCAGTCGACGAAGTAGTTCATGTTCTCGAGGCTGAATTCGATCGGCATCGTCAAATCCTTCACCTGGGCCTCGAATGCCGGGGCCCCGACCCGATCGGCGAACGCGTTGAACTCCTCGCCCTGTTCCCGCTCGGACTCGTAGAAGCGTACCCACCGCTCGACCGCTTCCGGCACGCGCTTGGCGGGGAGCCGGGCCTTGAGCCGCTGGCCGTAGCGCACATCGCCGCCCTCATAGGCGCCACCGACGTGCGGGATGTAGGCCGGGATCGTGTGGGTGCCGACCTTGATCGAGGCGCCGTAGAAGCCGATGTTGGCGATGTGGTGCTGGCCGCACCCGTTCGGGCAGCCGCTCATCTTGATGTGGATCCGCCGGGTCAGCTCGTCGTCGATCTCCATCTGCACGAGCCGCTCGTGGATCGCCTGGTTGACCCCCATCGAGCTGGTGATGCCGAGCTTGCACGAGTCGGTGCCGGGGCAGCTGACCGTGTCGGTGATCTCGTCGGCGCCGGCGTCGTCCAGCTCCAGCTCGGCCAGCCGCTCCCACACCTCGTACACGGACTCGTCGCGGACCCAGCGCAGGACCAGGTTCTGGTGCACCGTCGTGCGTGCGTAGCCGCCGGTGTACTCGCGCATGAGCTCGGCCAGGCCGCGGAGCTGCTCGACGGTGAGATCGCCCCGGCGTCACCTTGACCTCGACCGTGCTGAAGCCGGCCTGGCGCTGGGGCTGCACGTTGGTGCCCAGGAAGCGCTGGAACTCCTTGACGTCGCCATTGGGGGTGGCGTAGGAGTCGCGGCAGGGCGGGCGCGTTGGCCTCCTCGTCGATGTCGATACAGGATGTCGTCGATCGAGAAGTCGCGCTCGGCCACCCACTCGCCCTCGAGCTCCTCCTCCACCTGCTCGCGGAAGGCGTCGATCCCGATCTTGTCGATCAGGACCTTGATCCGCGCCCGGGCCCGGTTGACGCGCAGCCAGTCCTGGCGGTCGAAGATCCGCATGCACGCCTCGGTCACCTTCAGGTAGTCGCCGTTGTCGAGCTCGACGAACTCGTACAGCGTGGGGGCGAGGCGGGGCATGATCGAGGTGCCGCCGCCGACGCGTACCTCGACGCCTCTGACGCCGTCGTCGTTGACGCGCGGCAGGAAGGCCATGTCGTGGATCCGCGTGATCGCGTTGTCCTCGTCGGTCGCCGCGAACGCCGTCTTGACCTTGCGCGGCATCGCCTGCGTGGTGGGATGGCGGACGAAGTAGCGCACGTAAGCGCCGGCGTACGGGGTGACGTCGAACAACTCGCCCTCGAGCGTGCCCGCGCGGGGGTCGCCGGTGACGTTGCGCATCGTGTTGCCGCAGCCCTCCCGCGAGCTCAGGCCCGCGTCGCCCAGCTCGCGGATCAGCTTCGCCGCGTCGGGCAGCGGCACGTGGTGCATCTGGATGTTCTGGCGGGTCGTGATGTGGCCCTTGCGCAGCGGGACGTACTTCTCGATCCCATCCGCGAACGCGTCGAGCTGATCCGGCGTGACGCCGCCCAGCGGGAGCTTGACCCGCACCATCTGCACGGCCGCCTGGCGCTGGCCGTAGACGCCCTGCTTGAGGCGGAACTTGATGAAGTCCTCCTCCTGCAGCTCGCCCTTGAGGAAGCGGGTCGACTCGGTGTCGAAGTCGTCGAACTCGCGCTCCAGGATCGGGATGACATGAGCCGGGGACGTCCTCGACCAGCTCGGGGTTCTCCAAGGAGCCGGTCCGTGGCCGGTGGGTCGTCGTGTTGTCCAGGGATGCGGGCTCCATCGAGGTCCTTCCGGTCGCGGGCGAGCACCGCAATGTACCAAAAGCCAATCTGGTTACCGGGGTTTTGCCGGAGGGCTGGCGCGGCGCCCTGGGGCAGACGGTGCTGAAATCCCCCGCCCCGTCCGGACATGTAGCTCGATATGACAGGCGACCAGCGGCGCTTCGAGGCGCTCTACCAGGAGTATCACGGACCGGTGCTGGGCTACGTCCTGCGGCGGACCGAGAGCGCCGGAGGACGCGGCGGACGTGATCGCCGAGACGTTCGCCACCGCGTGGCGGCGCCTGGACGACGTCCCACGGGCGAGCAGGCGCGGCTGTGGCTGTACGGCGTGGCCCGCCGCACGCTGGCCAACCACCGCCGCAGCCAGCGCCGGCGCTCCTCGCTCGCCGACCGGCTGCGCGCGGAACTGGCGGCGGCCCACGGGCCGGCGGAGTACACGCGGGGAGCTGGCGGAGGTGGCGGCGGCGTTCGCGCGGCTCTCGGCCGGCGACCGCGAGGTGCTGGCGCTCGAGGGGTGGGAGGGGCTCGACGCCGCCCAGATCGCGGGTGTCCTCGGCTGCTCGCGCAACGCCGCGCGGATCCGCCTGCATCGCGCGCGCCGGCGGCTCGCCGCCCAGCTCGCCGGACGCCCCGGCGCCCGCTCTCGCGAAAGGAGAACTCAGGTGAACCAGATCAGCCGCATCAACCCCATCTCCGACGCCGAGGCGGCTCAGCTCGTGAGCGCGGAGCGCGCTGGCCGAGCTGGCCGAGGGGATCACCGCCGCGACGCCCGGCCGGCGCCGGCGCCGGCAGGCGCGGATCGCGATCGCATTCGCCATGGCACGGCCGTGGCGCTGGCGCTCGTCCTCTCGAATATCGGAGGATCGAGCAACGCGCAGGCGCTGCATGTTCGCGCGGGACGGCAAGTTCCTAGTGGTCACGGTGCGCGACCCGCTGGCCGACCCCGCGCACTACCGGGCCGAGTTCGCCGCCCACCACCTCAACGTCACGCTCCAGATGATCCCGGCCTCACCGTCGATCGTCGGCACGCTCGAGTTCATCGGCGGCGACCCCGGGGTCGACCCGATCATCCGCGCCCGGCCGGTGCGGCGAGCGAAGGACTGCTCGGTGGGCGGCAAGATCCCGCTCGACTTCCGCGGCGAGGCCGACCTGGCCTTCGGCCGCGCCGGCGCGGCCCGGCGAGCGAGTACGAGACGTCCGGCTCAGCCGGCGCGCCCGGCGAGGCCCTGCACGGAGTGCACTACGTCGGGCATACCGTGGCCTGGGTCCTGGCGGTGCTGCGGGCGCGGCACGTGGTCGTGCCGCAGTACCGGCTCCAGACGGATCGCGCCTCCGAGCCGGTGGCACCCGACCGGGTCGATCCGAGCTGGCGGGTAACCGGCGCCATCCCCTGGGCGCTCGGCCAGGTGATGCTGTTCGTCACGCGGTAAGCGGCGCCCGAGAAAGACGAACCGGCGCCGCGGCGGTGGGGCCACCCGCCGCGGCAGCCGGCGCGCTCTCAGCCGGCACCTGCCCCGGCCACGGCATCGGCGTTGGGGGCGGCGCCATGCCAGTGGCCGCTGGCGTTACGGCGAGCGCGATTCCGATCCCAGGCGTGAACGTCCGGGACCGGGAAGACACTGACTCCGCAGACGGAAGGCTCTAGGCCCCGCAACCACTCTCTTGAATTACCCCCAAATTCCGCCTGCATCCCGGAGGCGGTCCGGACGGCGGTCCCACGCGTTCCGCCGATCTCTAGTCACCGGACGGTCTCACACCGTCTGAGCCCTGTCAAGGAGCGGTTATTGAACGCGGGAACCGCTCAGGTCCAGGGCAGCGGCGGCTCGGGCGCGCGTCTCACACCCTCGGCCAGCGCGGCCTGTTTCCACGGGTTCGGCCGTGGGTCCGGCGGCGCCGGCGGCGGCGCCGTCGCGCGCATGAATCGCTCGAGCGCGGCGACCACGGCAGCCGCCTCCTCCGGCGAGGCGTTGGGCGCGACGATCGTCAGCTTCGGCCGGCGGTTCACAGCGCGGCCCCAGGCTATCGTGCGGCGGCCATGGCCACGCTCGCCGTGCTCGACCACGATGCCGTGCTGGATGCGGTCTCCACGACCGAGGCGATCGAGCGCGTGCGCGACGCGCTGCTCCGCCACCACCGCGGCGAGTGGGTGATGCCGGCCAAGGTGTATCTGGACAGCCCGCCGTACGGCGACTTCCGCGCCATGCCGGCGCTGCGGCGACGGCCTGGCGCTGCTCAAGTGGGTCACCTCGTTTCCCGGCAACCCGGAACGCGGGCTGCCCACCGTGACCGGCGTGATCTGCCTGTCCGACGCGACCACCGGCGAGCCGCTGATGCTGCTCGACGCCCGCTCGGTGACCGCGCTGCGCACCGGCGCCGTGGCCGCGGTGGCCGCCGCGGCGCTGGCTCCACCCGACGCGCGCTCCGTGGGCATCATCGGCTGCGGCCTGCACGGCGCCTGGACCGCGCGCTGCCTGGCCGCCGCGGGCTACGGCCCGGGCGTCTGCTTCGACGCGCGACCCGAGGCGGCCGCCGCGCTGGCCGAGGAGCTCGGTTGGCGCGCCGGCATCCGCGAGGAGGCGGTCGCCTGCGACGTCGTCTGCTGCATCACGCCGGGCACGGCGGCGGTGATCGACGCCGGCGACCTGCGCCCGGGGCTTCACCTGAACATGCTCGGCGCCGACGGACCCGGCAAGTCCGAGGCCACGGTCGGCGCCGTCGCGTCGTGCGCGCTGTTCTGCGACGAGTGGGAGCAGGCCTCGCACGGCGGCGAGCTGACGCCCGCGGTCGGGCGCCGGCCTGGTCACGCGAGCTCACGTCACCGAGCTCGGGGCCGTGCTCGCCGGCGAGCGCCCGGCCGTCCCGGGCCGGACGCGGTGACGCTGTTCGACTCGACCGGCCTGGCCATCCAGGACCTGGCGATCGCCGCCGCCGCGCTCGAGGCCTACCGCGACGGCCGCGTCGAAGCGGCGACGATCACGCTATAGCGGGATGTTGCCGTGCTTGCGGCGCGGACCCGGCTCGCGCTTGGTCTGGAGCGTCTCGAGCGCGGTGATGATCTTGGGGCGCGTCTCGTGGGGGATGATCACGTCGTCGATGTAGCCCCGCTCGGCCGCCGCGTACGGGTTGGCGAAATGCGCCTTGTAGTCGTTGATCAGCTTCTGTCGCCGCGTATCGGGCGTTGGCGATGAAGCGATGTCGCGGCGGTAGATGATGTTGACCGCGCCCTCGGGCCCCATCACCGCCACCTCCGCCGTCGGCCAGGCGAAGTTGAAGTCGGCCAGCATGTGCTTGGAGGCCATAACGTCGTACGCCCCACCGTAGGCCTTCCGAGTGATGATCGTGATCTTGGGCACGGTCGCCTCGGTGTAGGCGTAGAGCAGCTTGGCCCCGTGGCGGATGATCCCGCCCCACTCCTGCGCGGTGCCCGGGCAGGAAGCCGGGGACGTCGGTGAAGGTGATCAGCGGGATGTTGAACGCGTCGCACGTGCGCACGAAGCGCGCGGCCTTGGTCGAGGAGTCGATGTCGAGCACGCCGGCCATCTGCGAGGGCTGGTTGCCCACGATCCCGACCGCATAGCCGTTCAGCCGCGCGAACCCGCACACGATGTTGCGCGCGTAGTGCTCGTGCACCTCGAAGAACTCGCCGTCGTCGACGATCAGGCGGATCACGTTCCGCATGTCGTAGGGCTTGTTCGGGTTGTCGGGGACGACGTGGTCGAGCTCCTCGTCCATCCGCAGCGGGTCGTCGGTCGGCATGGACCCGCGGCGGGGTCTCGAGGTTGTTCTGGGGGAGGAAGGTGAGCAGGTAGCGCGTGTCCTCGAGGCACTGGTCCTCGTCGTCGGAGGCGAAGTGCGCCACGCCCGACTTCGAGTTGTGCGACATCGCGCCACCGAGCGACTCGAAGTCGACCTCCTCCCCGGTGACCGTCTTGATCACGTCGGGGCCGGTGATGAACATGTGCGAGGTCTCCTTGACCATGAAGATGAAGTCGGTCATGGCCGGCGAGTAGACCGCGCCACCGGCGCACGGGCCCATGATCAGGCTGATCTGCGGGATCACGCCGCTGCACTTGACGTTGCGCACGAACACGTCGCCGTAGGCGCCGAGCGAGACGACGCCCTCCTGGATGCGCGCGCCACCCGAGTCGTTGATCCCGATCACCGGGCAGCCGATCTTGGCCGCCAGGTCCATGACCTTGCACATCTTCTCGCCCATGACCTCGCCGAGCGAGCCGCCGAACACGGTGAAGTCCTGGCTGAACACGCACACCCGCCGGCCCTCGATCGTGCCGTGGCCGGTCACCACCGCGTCGCCCCACGGCCGGTTCTTCATCATGTCGAAGTCGGGCGTGCGGTGGCGCACGAACACGTCGAGCTCCTGGAAGGAGCCGGGGTCGAGCAGCTTCTCGATCCGCTCGCGCGCGGTGTACTTGCCGCGCTCGTGCTGCTTCTCAACCGCTTTCTCGGAGCCGGCGTGGATCGCCTCGTGGCGGATCTCCTCGAGCTGGCTCGAGCTTCTCTTCGTAGGTTTCGGGGGCCTTGTCGCGCATGGTGGCGCGCGAGTCTAGGGGATGGGGCCGGGCCTGCGGCCCGGCGTCCGTGGGGCCGGTTGCGCCGGCATCCATGCCGGCGCCGGCGGGAACAACGTTCCGTTCGGCGCGCGGGATTCGCCCAGACCGAGCTTCTTCCCGGTGGGCGGGAACTTCCTCGGTCTCGGCGATTTCGGACCGCCGAGTGGAACGTTCTTCCCGGTTAGGCGCGGGAGAACGGCCGGTGGTGGGCCTGGCCGAGGCTGTCGAGCGCCGCGGTGAGCGCGGCCTCGGCCTGGGGCACCACCGGGTCGACCGGTGGCGGCTCCTCGAGCGCGGGCGCCTCGGGCTCTTCGGCCGCCGGCGCCACTGGCTCCTCGGCCACGGGTACGGCTCCTCGACCGGCGGCGCGGCGGCCTCGAGCTCCGGTGGCTCCTCGGCCGGCGCCTCGGCCGGCCGGCGGAACCGGGCGGCGAACCGGGCGAACAGCCCGGGCCGGGGCTCGGGTCCAGGCGCCGCGTCGTCTGGGGCCACGGCGATCGCCGGTTCCTCGGGTGCTTCGTCGCTCGGGATCGCGTCGACCGCCGGCACCTCGACCGGCGGTTCCTGTGCAACCGGCTCCTCGACCGCCGGCGCCTCTTCCTCCTCCTCGACCGCGGGGCCCACCCGCGCCGTCAGCATCACCTTCGTCCCCCATCCCGAAGGCTCGAGCCGCACCGTGCCGCTCGCACTGCTCGCCCTCCCAGGCAACGGCGGTCTCCGGCTCGAGCCTCGTGATCTTGATCTCTCCGAACTGACCAAGGTGCCGGGCCAGCGAGGCGGCGTCGCTGCATTCCGCCCACAGCTCTGGGGGCGACTTCACCAGCGTTCGGTTCGCTGTCAGCTCAGTCATGCCCAGAATCTTCTGGCGGCCGATCGGGAGTCCTTCACCCGGACGCGCAAGTTGCAACAGCTAACTTTGGAGAGGTATGGCTCACAGGCTCGGCGCAAACGGTCCAGAGGTCTCGAGGCTCGGCCTCGGCTGCATGGGCATGTCGGGGATGTACGGGCAGGCCGACGAGACGGAGAGCGTCGCCACCATCCACGCCGCCCTCGACGCCGGCATCACCCTGCTCGACACCGGCGACTTCTACGGCATGGGCCACAACGAGCTGCTGATCTCCCGCGCGCTCGAATCGCCGCGACCGCGACGATGTCCTGATCAGCGTCAAGTTCGGCGCCCAGCGCGGCCCCGACGGCGCCTGGCTCGGCTACGACGCGCGGCCCGCAGGCGGTCAAGACGGCGCTCGCCTACTCGCTGAACCGGCTGCGCGTCGACCACATCGACATCTACCGGCCGGCGCGGCTCGATCCGAACGTCCCGATCGAGGAGACCGTGGGCGCGATCGCCGAGCTCGTCCAGGCCGGCTACGTGCGCCACATCGGGCTCTCCGAGGTCGGGCGCCGAGACGATCCGCCGCGCCGCCGCGGTGCACCCGATCTGCGACCTCCAGATCGAGTACTCGCTGATCTCGCGCGGGATCGAGCAAGCGATCCTGCCCACCTGCCGCGAGCTCGGGATCGGGATCACCGCGTACGGCGTGCTCTCCCGCGGCCTGATCAGCGGGAGCTCTTGCCGGCGGCGGCCGGGAGACATCCGCGGCCGGATGCCGCGCTTCCGCGACGAGAACCTGCGCCGCAACCTCGAGCTCGTCGAGCAGCTGCGGGCGATCGCCGAGCAGCGAGGGGTCTCGCCGACGCAGCTGGCCATCGCCTGGGTGCTCTCCCGCGGCGAGGACATCGTGCCGCTGATCGGCGCCCGCCGGCGCGACCAGCTGACCGAGGCGCTGGGCGCGCTCGAGCTGCAGCTGACGTCCGAGGAGCTCGAGCGAATCGAGCGGGCGGTGCCGGCGGATGCGGTGGCGGGCGACGCGCTACGACGAGGCGCAGATGGCGCACCTGGACAGCGAGCGCTGAATCGGATCGAATGCGGGCATGAGCGCCATTCGAGACCCGGACCATCCGCACCCCTGACGGCCGCGAGCTGTGCCTGGAGATCGCCGGCGAGGGCGACCGCGCGATTCTGGTCCACAACGGAACGCCGAACTCCCGCCATCTGTATCCCCCGTGGGCCGAAGATGCCACCGCCCGCGGAGCGCGCCTGATCTCGTATGACCGGCCCGGCTACGGGAGTTCGACGCCCCAGCCGGGCCGCACCGTGGCCGATGCCGCGGCCGACGTGCGGGCGATCGCCGGCGAGCTGGGGATCGAGCGCCTCGTGGTGTGGGGGCTGTCGGGCGGCGGACCGCACGCGCTCGCCTGCGCCGCGCTGCTGCCGGATCTGGTGCCCGCCGCCGCCGCGCTCGGATCGATCGCGCCGTGGGGAGCCTCGGGCCTCGACTACTTCGCCGGCATGGGCGAGGACAACGTCGAGGACATCAAGCTGTACTTCGAGGACCGGGAGGCAAGTCGCGACAAGGGTGAGCAGGAGCGCGCCGAGCTGCTGGAGGTGACGCCCGAGCAGCTCTGGAGGCGTGGAAGTCACTGCTCTCGGACGTCGACGTCGCGGTGACCCGCCTCGACTTCGCGGAGTGGATCGTCCAGTGCATGCACGAGGGCCTGGCGCCGGGTATCGACGGCTGGTGGGACGACGGGGTCGCGCACATGGAGCCGTGGGGATTCGAGTTCGAGTCGATCCGCGTCCCGGTCAAGGTGTGGCACGGTCGCCATGACCGCTTCGTCCCCATGCAGCACGGCCGCTGGCTGGCCGAGCACATCCCGAACGCCGAAGCCGACCTCAGCGAGACCGACGGGCACCTCACGCTGCTGGCAAACCGGTTCCGCGAGGTGCACGAGTGGCTATTGGCGCACGTCTGAAGCCATCGATGCCCGCTCAGCGGGATCGAATGGCATCAGTCAGAACGTAGGCTGGTACTCGCCGAAGACGTCGCGCATGGCGCCGCAGACCTCTCCCAGGGAGCAGCGGTCCTTCAAGCGCCTGGCGCAGCACCGGCAGCAGGTTGTCGGTGCCGCGCGCGGCCTCGCGGATCTCCTCCAGGCGCTTCTCGACGAGCTCGCCGTCGCGGTCGGCCTTGAACTTCTTCAGCCGATCCACCTGCGCGTGCTCTGACTCGGGGTCCACGCGCAGGATGTCCGGGACCTCGGGCACGCCCTCGTCGACGTACTTGTTGACGCCGACCACGACGTCCTGCGCGATCCGGTAGCGCTCGTGGTAGCCGAAGGCCGACTCCTCGATCTCGTTCTTGATGAAGTCGATCGCCTGCACCGATCCGCCGAGCTCGTCGATCTTGGCGATCAGCTCGCGCGCGCTCGTCTCGATCTCGTCGGTCAGCGCCTCGACGAAGTAGGAGCCGGCGAACGGGTCGACGGTGTCGGCGGCGCCCGACTCGTAGCCGATGATCTGCTGCGTGCGCAGCGCGATCCGCGCGGCGCGCTCGGTGGGCAACGCGAGCGCCTCGTCGAAGCCGTTGGTGTGCAGCGACTGCGTGCCGCCGCACACGGCGGCGAACCCCTGCAGAGCGACGCGGACGATGTTGTTCTCAGGCTGCTGGGCGGTGAGCGTGACCCCGCCGGTCTGGGTGTGGAAGCGAAGCCGCCACGAGCGCTCGTCCTTGGCGCCGAAGCGCTCGCGCATGATCTCGGCCCACATCTTGCGGGCGGCGCGGAACTTCGCCACCTCCTGGAAGACGTTGTTGTGGCCGTTGAAGAAGAAGGCCAGCCGCGGTCCGAACTCGTCGATGGCCAGGCCGGCGTCGAGCGCCGCCTGCACGTAGGCGATCCCGTTGGCCAGCGTGAACGCGACCTCCTGCACCGCCGAGCAACCCTTCTCGCGGAAGTGGTAGCCGCTGATCGAGATCGTGTTCCACTTCGGCACGTTCTCCTTGCAGTAGGCGAACAGGTCGGTGGTCAGCCGGATCGCGCCCTCGGGCGGGTAGATGAAGTTCCCGCGGGCGATGTACTCCTTGAGGATGTCGTTCTGCGTGGTGCCGCGGAGCTGCTCGGACGGCACGCCCTGCTCCTCGCCCACCAGCTCGTACAGGAGCAGCAGGCACGCGGCCGGCGCGTTGATCGTCATCGAGGTCGAGACCTGGTCGAGCGGGATCTCGTCGAACGCCGTGCGCATGTCGTCGATCGTGTCGATCGCCACCCCGGTCCGGCCGACCTCGCCCAGGCAGCGCGGGTCGTCGGAGTCGAGGCCGAGCTGCGTGGGCAGGTCGAAGGCCATCGAGAGGCCGGTCGAGCCGTGCTGGAGCAGGTAGCGGTAGCGCTCGTTGGACTCCTTGGCCGAGGCGTAGCCCGCGTACTGGCGCATCGTCCAGAGCTGGCGCCGGTACATGTCGGGATGGATCCCGCGCGTGTAGGGGTACTGCGCCGGGCTCGCCCAGCCGCTCGGGGAGATCGCCGGGAAGATCGTCCTCGGTGTACAGCTGCTTGATCTCGATCCCGGAGTCGGTGAAGCGACGGGGATCGTCGGGACCGACGATCGGCGCGATCGTGCGGTGCTCGTCGGCGGTGGCCATGGCCCGGGAGGTTACCCGCCGCCCGGTTAGCCTTTGCTCAGTGCACGTGCGAGGTTCGCCTGTTCGCCGGCCTGCGCGAGCGCGCCGGCGCCGACGAGGTCGAGCTCGAGCTGCCCGAGGGGGCGGTCGTGGGCGACGCGCTGGCCCGGATGAGCGACGATCGCCGGCGACATGCCGGTGGTGATGGCGGTCAACCAGGAGTACGCGGACGCCGACGCGCCGCTCCACGCCGGCGACGAGCTGGCGCTGATCCCGCCCGTCTCGGGCGGCGTCGGTGTCCTCGCTGCACGCTCGCGTGACACGCGAGCCGCTGGCGCTCGACCCGCTGGTCGAGCGCGTGCGCGATCCCCGCGCCGGCGCGGTGGTCACGTTCATGGGCGTGACCCGCGAGGTCGACCACCTCGACTACGAGGCCTACGTGGAGATGGCCGAGCGGCAGATGGCCGAGATCGTCCAGGCGGCGATCGAGCGCCACGGCCTGTGCGCGGCCGCGGCCGAGCACCGCGTCGGCGTGGTCGAGCTGTCGGAGCCGTCGGTGGCGATCGCGGTGTCGGCGCCGCACCGGGGCGAGGCGTTCGCGGGGGCGCGGGAGATCATCGACGAGATCAAGGCCCGCGCGCCGATCTGGAAGAAGGAGGAGGGCGAGTGGGTGCCGGGGACCAAGCCGGAACCGAAGGCCTGAGAGCCCTCCCGGCGGTCCACGAGCTGGCCGCGCGGCTCGACGCCCCGCACGCGCTGCGCCGTGGCGGCCGCCCGGCGGGCGATCGAGGAGCACCGGACGGCCTTGCTGGCTGGCCAGCCAGGCTCGGGCGAGGAGGAGGCGCCGGCGCGGACAGGCGGTGCTGGAGCGGGCGCGAGAGCTCATCGGCGAGCTCGGAGCGAGCCCTCGCTGCGCCGGGTGATCAACGCCACCGGCGTGATCGTGCACACCAACCTCGGGCGCGCCCCGCTGGCGGCGGCGGCGCGTGAGGCCGTGCAGCGCGCGGCGGATGGCTACTCCAACCTCGAGCTCGACCTCGAATCCGGGCGAGCGCAGCAACCGGCAGGACCACGTCGAGGATCTGCTGCGCGAGCTGACCGGCGCCGAGGCGGCGATGGCGGTCAACAACGGCGCCGGGGCGGTGCTGCTCGCCGCCGCCGTGCTCGGCGCCGGCAAGGCCGATCGTCGTCTCACGCGGGCAGCTGGTCGAGATCGGCGGCGGCTTCCGGATTCCCGAGGTCATCGCCCAGTCGGGCGCGCGGCTCATCGAGGTCGGCACCACCAACCGCACCCGCCTGAGCGACTACGAGCGCGCGCTCGACGATCAGGTGGGCGCGATCATGCGCGTGCACCAGTCGAACTTCCGCACGGTCGGGTTCGTCGCGGAGGTGGCGATCGAGGAGCTGTGCGAGCTGGGGGTGCCGGTGATCGACGACGTCGGGTCGGGCGCGCTGGACGCGCTGGCCGACGAACCGCCGATCGCTCGCTCGGTGGCGGCCGGCGCGGCCCTCGTGTGCTGCTCGGGCGACAAGCTGCTCGGGGGCCCTCAGGCCGGGCTGCTGTTCGGGCGCCGGAGCGCGATAAGCGCGGCGCGCGCGCACCCGCTGGCCCGGGCGCTGCGGATCGACAAGCTGTCGCTGGCCGCGCTCGAGGCGACGCTGCGGCTGTACCGCGACCCGGAGCGGGCGCTCCGCGAGGTCCCCGTGCTGGCGATGCTGAACGCCGAGCGAGGACACGCTGGCGGCGCCGGGCCCAGCGGCTCGCCGCGGCGATCGGCCCGCGGGCCACGATCGTCCGCGCCACCGCGAAGGTCGGCGGTGGCGCGCTCCCCCTGCTCGAGCTCGAGGGGCCGGCGGTGGCGCTCGACGGCGAGCCGGAGGCGCTCGCGCGCGCCCTGCGCGCCCACGACCCGCCCGTGATCGCCCGGATCCACGACGGCCGCGTGCTGCTCGACCCCCGCACGCTCACCGATGGCGAGCTCGAAGCAGTGATCGCCGCCGCCGGATGAACCCGCTCACGCTCGGCACGGCCGGGCACATCGACCACGGCAAGACGGCGCTGATCCGGGCGCTGACCGGCGTGGACACCGACCGCCTGCCCCAGGAGCGCGACCGCGGCATCTCGATCGAGCTCGGGTACGCGAGCCTGACGCTCCCGTCGGGCCGGCGGCTGTCGGTGATCGACGTGCCCGGCCACGAGCGGTTCGTGCGCACGATGGTGGCCGGCGCCACCGGGATCGACCTGTACCTGATGACGGTGGCGGCCGACGACGGCGTGATGCCCCAGACCCGCGAGCACGCCGCCGTCCTGCGCGCGCTCGGGATCGCCGCCGGCGTGGTCGCGATCACCAAGATCGACCTCGCCGATCCCGAGGTCGCGATGCTCGAGGCAGCCGAGCTGCTACCGGGCGCCCCGGCCGTCGCCGTCTCCGCTCGCACCGGACAGGGCCTCGACGAGCTCCGCGCGGCGCTCGACCGCGCTGCGGCGGCGCTCCACAGCCGCGCCGAGTCGACGGCGCCGGCGCGGCTCCACGTCGACCGTGCGTTCACGATCCGCGGCGCCGGGACCGTGGTCACCGGGACGCTGTGGTCGGGACAGATCGCGCGCGGGGACGAGCTCGTGCTCCTCCCGTCCGGGCGGCGAGCGCGGGTGCGCGGCGTGCAGGTCCACGACGAGCCGGTCGAGCGTGCGCTCGCGGGCGGGCGCGTGGCGGTGAACCTGACCGGCGTCTCCCTGGAGGAGGTCGAGCGCGGCGACGTCCTGGCCTCGGCCGGCCGCCAGCCTCAGCCCCCACCTATCTGATCGACGCGCAACTCGAGTTCGGTGCCGGCGAGCCCGAGCACGGCGACCGGGTCCAGGTCCACCACGGGACGCGGGAGTCTCCGGCGCGCCTGGCCTGGCTGGGCGGCCGGTTCTGGCAGATCCGCCTCGAGCGCCCGCTCGTGCCGGCCTACGGGATCGCCTGGTGATCCGCCAGATCGCGCCGCCGGACACGCTCGGCGGCGGGGTCGTGCTCGATCCGCACCCGCGCAAGCACGGCGCCGGCCGGGCGCTGCTGGTCAGGCTCGAGCGGCTCTCGCGTGGCGAGCCGGAGCCAGAGGCGGAACCGGAGGGGCCTGCCGCGGAACCCTCGCCGTCGCCCGCGCCAGCCGCCGCGTCCTCTCGGAGCGGGCGCGAGCCCTCGAAGCGCCGCCTGCGCGAGGCCGGACTCGAGCCTCCGCCCGACTCAGAGCTCGACGCCGACGAGCTCGCCGCGCTCCGCGAGGCCGGCCGGGTCGTCCGCGTCTCCAAGGCGCTCCACTACCACCCCGACGCGCTGGCGAGGCGCGCCGGCGCATCCTGGCCGCCGCGGAGCGCCACGGCGGCGCGGTCACGCTGGCCCAGGTGCGCGACGAGCTCGCCACCTCGCGCAAGTTCGCCCAGGCGCTGCTCGAGCATCTCGACTCCGAAAAGGTCCTGCTCCGCCGCGGCGACGCGCACGTCGTGCGGCGGAGCGCTCAGAGCGCGCCGCCGGCCGCCGGGGGCGCGGTCGGATCGGCCCCCCCGCCGGCGCCGTGCTCGCGCACGAGGTAGTCCTCGATCGTCATCGGCGCCTCGGCCGAGCGCTCCACGACCGCGAGCAGCGAGGACATCGTGGCCACCTCCTCGACCTGCTCCTTGAGGAACCACTGCACGAACTGCTCGCTCTGGAAATCGCCCTCGTCGCGGGCCACGCCCATCAGCCCGGCGATCTGATCGCTCACGCGCCGCTCCTGCTCCAGCGCCAGCGCGACCGGCGCGACGATGTCCGCGAACTGCGACCTCGGGCGCGGCCACGCCCGGGATCGTGACCGCGGCGTCGGCGTCGAGCAGGTACTGGACCATCATCATCGCGTGGTTTCGCTCCTCGACCGCCTGGGCGTAGAAGAACGCGGCCAGCCGCGGCAGGGTCTGCGCGTCGTAGTAAGACGGCGTTGGCGATGTACTGCTGCGAGGCGGCGAACTCGTATCCGATCTGCTCGTTCAGACGCTCGATGAAGCGGGCCGCGGCCATCGGCTCTCCTTTTCTCTCGATCGACCCCGGCGGGGATCGTAGACGGCTCCACGCTACCCTCTCACGCCATGGCCACATGCCTCGTCACCGGCGGCGCCGGGTTCCTCGGCTCTCATCTCTGCGAGGAGCTGCTGCGCCGCGGCCACCGCGTGATCTGCGTCGACAACCTCGAGACCGGCACGCTCGCCAACATCGAGCACATCCGCTCGGACCAGTTCGTCCACCTGAACCTCGACATCATCGAGCCCTACTTCGTGGACGAGCCGATCGACTTCGTCTACCACCTGGCCTCGCCGGCGTCGCCGATCGACTACCTGCGCCTGCCGCTGCACACGCTCAAGGTCGGCTCCTACGGCACCCACCACACGCTGGGGGTGGCCAAGAAGCACCGCGCCCGGTTCCTGATCGCCTCCACCAGCGAGGTCTACGGCGATCCCCAGGAGCACCCGCAGCGCGAGACCTACTGGGGCCACGTCAACCCGATCGGCCCGCGCGGCGTGTACGACGAGGCCAAGCGCTACGCCGAGGCGCTGACCATGGCCTACCACCGCCAGCAGGGCGTGGACACGGCGATCGTGCGCATCTTCAACACCTACGGGCCGCGGATGCGCCCCCACGACGGCCGCGCCATCCCCACCTTCCTGCGCCAGGCGCTCCAGGACCGGCCGATCACCGTGTTCGGCGACGGCTCGCAGACCCGCTCCTTCTGCTACGTCGACGACGAGATCCGGGGCCTGATCGCGCTGGCCGAGTCCGGCTACCACCAGCCGGTCAACGTCGGCAATCCCGACGAGTTCACGCTGCTCGAGCTGGCCAAGACGGTGATCGAGGTCTCGGGCTCGAACTCGGAGATCGTCTACGAGGCGCTCCCCACCGACGATCCCCAGGTGCGCCAGCCCGATATCTCCCTGGCCCGGGAGATCCTCGGCTGGCAGCCCGAGATCTCGCTGCGCGAGGGCCTGACCCGGACGATCGACCAGTCCGGGCGCGAAACGCTCGTCGGCGCACTCGCGTAGCGCGCGAGCGCAAACCCTGTGCACGATTGGGTCCGGCTAGCCCGGAACTTCGCCCTCCAGCTACCGTTATGACCGGAGTAGGGGAATGACCACGCTGGCAGCGCTACGTGAGCATCGAGCAAACAAAGGTCGCTAGCGGCCAGGTGCGCGGGATTCCCGCGCCCGGTCGCCGCCCGCCTGCCCGAGCGCGACGTGCGCCGCAAGCGCCCGCCGCTGCTCTCGTTCATCCTGCGGATCGAGACGCTCCGCCGGATCACCCGCGTCCTGTCGCTGATGGCGCTGGACCTGTTCGGCGTCGGCGGCGCGCTGTTCACCGTCCCTGATGCTCAAGCTGGCCGTCAAGGGCAACGCCGACGCCGGCCTCGCCTGGTCGCAGATGAAGCAGTGGATCTGGTTCGCCTACCTGCTGACCGTGCTGCTGTTCGCGCGGGTCGACCTGTACGCCGAGCGAACTCGGCGGCCGGGACTGGCCCGGATCGCGGGCGCCCTGTTCCAGGCTGCGGTGATCGCGCTCGTGTTCGCGCTGGCCGACGGCGAGCACTTCTCGAGCTACTTCATCTTCTACGGCTCGCTCGTGTTCGGGACCGTGTACATCGCCGGCCTGCGGGAGCTGCACCTGCGCGTCACCGGCTGGCTGCTCGAGCAGGCCGGCTACCGGCGCCGCGCGGTCCTGGTCGGCTCGGGTAAGCACATGGAGGAGGTCGGCCACGCCCTGGCCGATCGCTCGCGCACCCGCGTGGACGTGGTGGGCTACATCTCGCTCAGCCCCCGGCCGCCGAACGGGCTGCGCTCGCTGGGATCGCTCGAGCAGCTGCCGGATGTGCTCGCGGCCGAGCGCGTCCAGGAGGTGATCATCGCCGACCCCGATTTTCCTCAGGAGCGCGCGGTCGAGCTGGTCGATCAGTGCCACCAGCGCGGTGTGACCGTGCACGTCGCGCCGACGACGATGGAGATCCTGATGGACCGGGCCGAGTTCGTCCCCGGCCAGAGCGTGCCGCTGTTCACGCTGCGCCCGCCGGTGTTCGAGGGGATCGACTTCGCGCTCAAGCGGACCTTCGACCTGGTCCTGGCCACGATCGGGCTGATCGTGCTCGCCCCGGTGTTCCTCGTGATCGCAATCGCCGTGAGGCTGAGCTCCTCGGGCCCGGCGATCTACCGCTCGGTGCGTCCCGGCATGGCCGGGCGGCCGTTCTACTGCTTCAAGTTCAGGACGATGCGCGAGCACGCCGAGCAGATCCAGGCCGACCTCGAGTCGCTGAACGAGAAGTCGGGGGCGATCTTCAAGATCCGCAACGACCCACGACTGACCCGCGTGGGTCGCTTCCTGCGCCGCTTCTCGCTCGACGAGCTGCCCCAGCTCGTCAACGTGGTGCGCGGCGAGATGTCGCTCGTCGGGCCCCGGCCGCTGCCGATGCGCGACTTCGAGCGCCTCGAGGACTGGCACAAGAAGCGCTACCTGGTGCTCCCGGGCATCACCGGCCTGTGGCAGGTCTCAGGCCGCTCCGAGCTCGACTTCGACGACCTGGTCCGCCTCGACTTCCTGTACCTCGAGCGCTGGTCGATCTTCCTGGATCTGCGGATCCTGCTGCGGACCATTCCCGCGGTGCTCTCGCGCCGGGGCGCCTTCTAGGCTCCGGGCCCTCTACCCTCCCGCCCCATGCCGCCGACCGACCGGTTCGTGATCAGCTTTGCCGCCGAGCCTCCGCAGGAGGGCATCCCGTACGGCCGCTGGGCCGACACGCTCGCCGGCCACTTCCTCGGCGCCTGCCGCGAGCTCGACACCGAGGGCGAGGACATCGGCGAGCCGGGCGAGATCGCCTGGTTCCCCGACCGGACCTTCGCCGGGCGCACCTACATCCCCGCGGTGGCACGTACCACCGCCTCCTATGAGCTGTTCGGGTTCGTCTCCTTCTTCGAGGGTTCGGGCGGCCCGACCGAGTTCGAGGCGCGAGCCGACTTCACGGCCGAGCTGGCGGAATCGAACCCGGACTGGAAGCTCGACCTCAACGACGACGTGATCGGGGCCTGGCGCGGCGAGGAGGGCAAGAGCGCGGACATCACGCTCGTGTGGGGCGTCCCGCTGATTCCCGGTGGAGCGATCACGACCGCCGAGCTCGCCAACCTGGCCGTGGACCAGTGCGAGCTCGTGGACGAGCGCTTCACGCTGATCGCGCCCGACAACTACCGGTCGGACTATCTCGAGGTCAAGCTGTGGAGCCGCAGCGGCGAGGAGCTGGCCCGCGAATCCCTCTACGTCGACGACGAAGAGGAGGACTGAGGCGGCGCGGAGGGCGCCGGCTCAGGCGGGCGGGCGGGGGTCTGCTCGGGCGCGGTGGGGACGGCGTCGTCGTCGAGCGCCGGCTGGAGGGGGAAGTGGCAGGCCGCGAAGTGCTCGGGCCCGAACGGGCGCAGCAACGGGAGCACCTCGGCGCACTTGTCCTGCGCGCGCGGGCAGCGGGTGCGGAAGCGGCACCCTGACGGCGGGTTGAGCGGCGAGGGCAGCTCGCCCCGGATCGCCACGTGTCCGTTCTTCTCCTTGACCAGGTTCGGGTCCGGGACCGGGATCGCCTCGAGGAGCCCGGCCGTGTACGGGTGGGCCGATCGCTCGTAGATGTCGGCGCCGAGACCGACCTCGACCAGCTTGCCCAGGTACATGACCCCGATGCGGTCGGCCAGGTAGCGCACGACCGACAGGTCGTGGGAGATCACGATGTACGTGAGCCCGTAGGTGGCCTGGATCCGCTTCATCAGGTTGAGGATCTGCGACTGGATCGAGACGTCGAGCGCCGAGACCGGCTCGTCGGCGACGATCAGCTTGGGGTTGAGCGCCATCGCGCGGGCCAGGCCGAGGCGCTGGCGCTGCCCGCCCGAGAACTCGTGGGGGTAGCGGGCCATCGCCTCGTGAGCCAGCCCGACCTCGTCGAGCAGGCGCTTGACCGTCTTCTCGCGGTCCTGCGTGCTCCCCTGCTTGGCGATATCGAGCGGCTCGGAGATGATCTCCCTGACCCGCATCCTCGGGTCGAGCGAGGCGTACGGGTCCTGGAACATCAGCTGGAGGTCGCGCCGCCGGCTGCGGAGCTCCGCCGCCCTTGAGCGAGCTGAGATCGGTGCCGTCGAACACGACCTTGCCCTGAGTGGGCGCCTCGAGCGCCACGCCGAGCCGGCCGAGCGTGGTCTTGCCGCAGCCCGACTCGCCGACGAGACCGAACGTCTCGCCCCGGCGAATGGCCAGATTCACGCCGGTCACGGCGTGGAGGGTTCCGATCCGACGGCGCAGGACCGCCCCCGCGGTGACCGGAAACTCCTTGGAGACATCCTGGAAGTCCAGGATGATGTCGGGCTGTCCGTCCCCGTCGACCGGCGCGACCGGCTTCGGCTCCTCGGCCAGGGTCATGACCTCGAGCTCCTTGCCGAACCGGGCGACCAGGGCCGCGTTCTTCTCGGCCTCGGCGATCAGCCGGGCGCCCATGGTGGTCAGCTCGGCCGCCGAGGAGCGGCGCGGGTGGAAGCAGGCGAAGGGATGGTTGGGAAGGTCGCCGTCCTTGAGCGGAGGTTTCTCGGTTCGGCATTCGGTGGTGGCGAACGCGCACCGCGGCGCGAACCGGCAGGCGGCCGGGGGCTTTCGCAGGTCGGGAGGCAGACCGGGGATCGAGTAGAGCTCCGCGCTCTTGTCCTGGTTCAGCTTCGGGATCGACGCGAGGAGCGCCTCCGTGTAGGGATGCCGGACGTTGTTGAACAGCTCGAAGGTCGACGAGGATTCGATCTTCTCCCCGGCGTACATCACGACGACGCGGTCGGCCCGTCCGGCGATCACCCCCATGTCGTGGGTGATGAGGATGATGCCCATGCCCAGCTCGGCCTTCAGCCGGTCGAGCAGACGCAGGATCTGGTCCTGGATGGTCACGTCGAGCGCGGTGGTCGGCTCGTCGGCGATCAGCAGCTTCGGGTCGTTCGCCAGGGCAATGGCGATCATCACGCGCTGTCGCAGGCCCCCCGAGAGCTGGTGGGGATAGTCGCTCACGCGCTCCTTGGGCCGCGGCACGCCGACCATGTCCAGGCACTCGACCGCGCGCTCGACCGCCTTCGTCCTTGGAGACGTCGCGATGGATCAGGACCGCCTCGGCGATCTGCCGTCCGATGGTCATCGTGGGGTTGAGCGAGGTCATCGGGTCCTGGAAGACCATCCCGACGTCGTTGCCGCGGACCTTGCGGATCTCCTCGTCGCTCAGCTTGACCAGGTCGCGACCGTCGAGCCGGACCTCGCCGCCCGCGATGTAGCCCCGATGCGGGAGCAGGCGCATGATCGACATCGCGGCCATCGTCTTGCCGCACCCCGACTCACCGACGACGCCGACCGTCTCGCCCTTCTCGACCTCGAAGCTCAGCCCATCGACGGCGTGCACGGTCGCGCTGCGGAGCTTGATGTGAGTCCGGAGGCCCTCGACCTCGAGCAGGCGCGCCACGGCCGCTACTTCTCCTGCAGACGGACGTCGAAGGCGTCCTGAAGGGCGTCCCCGATGAAGTTGAAGGCGACCACGGTGATCACGATGATGATCAGCGCAGGATAGACCTCCCACCAATAGCCGTCCTGCAGGTAGGTGGTGCCGTCGGACAGCATCGAGCCCCAGGTTGGGGTGGTCGGCGGCAGGCCGAAGCCCAGGTACTGGAGCACGGCCAGGGTGAGGATCGCGTTGGCGATCTGGAACGTGACCGTGACGACGATCGTGCCGATCGTGTTGGGGATGATGTGGCGCGAGATGATGCGCCACGAGCGCCCGCCCATCACCTGGACCGCCTGCACGAATTCTCGCGTGCGCAGGCTGAGCGTCTCCCCCCGCACCAGGCGGGCGGGTATCTGCCACGAGACCGCCGCCAGCAGCACGATCAGCAGTCCCAGGCTCGGCTTGAACACCTGGGCCATGAAGATGAACAGGAACACGACCGGGATGGCCAGGCCGATGTCGACGAACCGCATCAGGACGGTGTCCACGCCCTTGCCGAAGAACCCGCTGATCGCCCCGTAGATCAGGCCGAAGACGGTCGAGACGAAGCCGACCGCGAAGCCGACCTCGATCGAGCTCTTGCCGCCCTGCATCATCCGGCCGAGGATGTCGAAGCCGCTGTTGTCGGTGCCGAACGCGTGGCCGCCGCCCGGGGACAGGTTGACGCTCGTCAGGTTCGGGTTGAGCTGGTCGGTGTGGTACAGGAGCGGACCGATGAAGCTGAACAGGGCGATCAGGACGACCACGACCACGCCGACGATGGCCAGGCGGTTCTGCGCGAACGTCCGGGCGATGAGGCGCCACGGGCTGCCGGTGGAGACGACCTCCCCGCCGGAGGGAATCGCCTCGAGCTCGGCCTCGTTGGGGACGAGGGCTTCTTCGCCTGGGGTCTCGGTGGGCTCGACGGCCATCAGTACCTGATCCGCGGGTCGAGGATCGCGTAGCCGATGTCAGCCATCAGGTTGCCCACCACGGTGATCACGCCCACGAGCACCGTGATCCCGAGCATGACCTCGTAGTCGCTGCGCAGGGCGGCGTTGAAGTACTCGAGCCCGGCGCCCGGGAAGTTGAACACCTGCTCGATGATGAGCGTCCCCGTGAGGATGTAGGGAATCGACAGGCCCACCAGCGTCACCACCGTGATCAGCGAGTTGCGCAGCAGGTGGCGCCACAGCACGAGCCGCTCAGGGCAGGCCCTTGGCGCGCGCCGTCCGCATGTAGTCCTGGGCCAGGGTGTCGATCGCCGAGGAGCGCATGTAGCGGCTGAACTGAGCGTAGGTCACGAGCGTCAGGCTGGCGATGGGCAGGATCAGACCGCTCGGCTGGGAGAGCATGCCGCTCAGGCTCGTGGCCTGCGGCGCCTCCGCCGGGAACACGTGGAAGCTGATCGACAGGAACTGGATCAGCAGCAGCGCGATCGCGTACTGGGGCATCGAGTAGAGCAGGAAGCTCACGCCGGTGCCGACGTAGTCGAGCGCGCCGTTGCGCCTCACCGCCTGGGCCACCCCGACGGGGATGGCGATGATCAGCGAGAGGAGCAACGAGACGCCGCCGAGCACCAGGTCCTTGGGCAGCTCGCTCGACAGCAGCGAGTCGGTCGAGCGGTTGAACTGGAACGAGTACCCGAGATTCCCGTGGATCAGCTTGTCCAGGAACTTCCAGTACTGGACGAAGACCGACCGGTCGAGACCGTTGTCGTGGTTGAACTGCGCGAGCGATGCCGGCGAGGCCCGGTTTCCAAGGATGTCCCGGGCCAGGTTGCCGGGCAGAGCGTGCAGGAGGGCGAACGTGATCAGGGTCACCCCAAGGGTCACGATGATCGCCTGACCCAGGCGGCGGATGATGTACCCGATCAGAGAGTGTCCCTCCTGCCGCTCTGCCTTGTGCCTTCGCTACTTCGTCAGGAACCAGTCCTCGGGGTTCATGAATCCCAGGGCATTGGCGGCATATCCGCCCAGCTTCGTGCTGAGAAGCGTGCCGGCATCGCCCTGGAAGGTCCCGATCGAGGTCGGGCCGTACACCACCGGGAGCTGTTGCTCCATGTAGTTGGCGTAGGTGGTCAGGGCCTGGTTCTCGCTGGACGCCGGCCCGGTGATCGTCTGCTGGATCAGCGCCGTCGCCTTCGCATCGCTGTAGCTGCCGAAGTTCGCCACCGCGCCCGGGCGCGAACAGCACGTCACCGGTGGGCAGATAGTCCGGCCCGTAGATCCAGCCCGGCGCCCCAGTTCTGTGCCGTCCACTTACAGGCCGGGTCGGTCGGCTGGCAGGCCACCGCGGTGCCGATCACCTGGTTGAACGGATGGCTGGTCAGCTGGAGGTTGATCCCGACCTTCTTGGCCTGAGCCTGGAGGTCGTTCATCTCGCTCGTGAGCGTGGCCACCCCGGCCTGGTAGTCGAGGTTGAACGACGAGCTTCGTTCCCGCCTTGACCCCGGCACCGCAGTCACCCGCCGCGGAGCCCGCCTTCTGGCAGGTGCTGACGCCACCGGCCACGACCTTCCAGCCGTGGGCCGTGAGGATCGACTTCGCCGAAGCGACCGAGAACGGGTATGGGTTGGACGAGGCGTTGACGTTCGCCAGCGGGCTCGGCGGAGCCGGCGGGATCGGGCCGTAGGTCGGGTTGGCCGTCTTGTTCAGGAACGCCGTCACCCACCCGTTCTGGTCGATCAGGTGCTGGAACGCCTGGCGGAAGTACAGCTGCTTGAACACCGGGCCGAGCGTGGGGTTGTTGAAGTTCAACGGGAAGTAGTTGAACGAGTAGCTCGCCGCCGGGTTGTACGTGTATCCCGCGCGCTTGAGCGACGGGATCTGCGGCGCGTACTGCGAGGGCAGGTTCGCGATCGTCAGCGCCGACGGACCGCCCGAGCGGATCTGGTTGAAGATCGCCGTGTCGCTCGTGAACGGAAGCTGGACGAACTTCGAGATGGTCGGCTTGGGTGAGCCGGAGTAGCTCGGATTCGGCACCAGCGTCACCTGGCCGGTACTGGTGAAGCTCTGCAGCTTGAACGGTCCGTCGACCACCTGCCAGAGCGGCGACTTGGTCCAGCTGCCCAGGTCCTTGGACTGCTTGTCGAGGAACGTGTACACCGCCTCGGCACCCGCCTTGGTCGAGTCGGGCAGATGGCCGTTGTCGGACTTGGGGGCGGGCTGCGACAGCGAGGTCCGATCCCAGGACAGCGGAATCGGATAGATCTGCGACAGCTCGTTGTAGAGGAACCAGGTGGGGTTGAACGCCTTGGTCAGCTTCAGCACCACCGTCTGCGGATTAGGTGCGCTCACACTGGTCACGTTGTCCGGGAAGTTCCCCGGGACGTAGGCGCAGTAGTTCTTCGCGGGATCGGCCTTGTACAGGTTGATCCAGAACTCGACCTGACGCGCGGTGACGCTCTCGCCGTCCGACCACTTCCACGAGTTCATCTTGATCGTGACCGTCTTGTTGCCGTTGGAGAACTGCGGCTGCTGGCCGATCGAGTAGTCGTAGTCGACGGTTGGCCGGTACTTGTTCCCGTACCAGAAGAGCGGGCGGAACTGCATCGCGTTGAACTGCGAGATGTTCGTCGTCGAGCAGACCTGCGCGTTGGTCATCGGGAAGATGTAGTTCGGCGGGGCGCTCGCGCCCTCCGTGTAGTACACGGTCCCGCCGGAGATCTTCGCCCCCGAGGGCGCGGTCGGCTGGGTCAGCCCCGGGCCCGTGGTGGGCGCGCCGGACGGCGAGGAGCCGCCGCCGCCTCCGCCACTACTGCCGCCGCTGCTGCTCGAGCCGCAGGCGGCCGCGAATAGCACGACGAGAGCCACGCCAATCATCGCCATCGTGCTGCGCGTGATCGTTCGCATCAATCCTCCTCCTCGGGGATCCCCAGTAACGGCCAGCGCCCAAAGCTGACGTACCTCACAGAGTAGGTTCCAGTTCGGTTTCGACTCGGTTGACCGAGTAGTCGTGCGTCTCTCCTACTACCGATCTGGGCTACTGGCGTCGCTGGGCGCAAGATATCACGGAACAAATGGAGCGGGGGACGGTCGTTTTCCCCGCGGTCGACCGGCTACGCCGGCTCGTCTTCAGTCCCGGTTCCGCGTGAGAGACGAATTCCCTCCAGTACCGCTGGTGGGATATCACACGGCATACGGCCTTGCACGAAGCGCTAACCAAGCGCAAACCTCGCCGCTGGACGCGGCGGCAGCCCGCGCGCGAGCGCATTGGCCGTCGCGGCTACCCTCTGATCGCCGCGCCCTCGTAGCTCAATGGATAGAGCACGCGCCTCCTAAGCGCGGGATGCAGGTTCGATTCCTGCCGGGGGCATGGACGATGTGCGCCCGAACGCAAGGGATTTCTCATCCGGCGGCCGGCGGTGCCCGTGCTACCGTCCGCGCCCTCCGTGTCCGAGAGCACGCTCGATGCACCGACCGCCGCCCCCACGGCGGCGCCGGCTAGTCTCCCTGCCCCGGAGACGGTTCCCTGGACGCTGCGCGGCTTCGTCCGCCGCCGCCCGTGGTGGGCGGTAGGCGCCCTCGTCGTCGCCGCGGCCATCGCGCTCATCCTGTGGGCGCGCACGCGCCCGAGCTATGACGCCTTCGGGTGGCTGGTGTGGGGCTACCAGACGCTCCACCTGCACCTCGACCTCGGTGGCGCGCCGTCGTGGAAGCCGCTGCCCTATCTGTTCACCGTGCCCTACGCGCTGTTCGGGCACTACCAGCTGTGGCTGTGGATGCTGACGGACGTGGCGCTGTCGCTGGCCGGCTCGGTGTTCGCGGGGCGGATCGCCTACCGGCTCACCCTGCGCGACGCGGTGGGCGACGGCGAGGTCGGCGTGAACCGGCGCTACGCCGCGCTGGCCGCGGGCGTGTTCGCCGGCGTCGCGCTGCTCGGCGATCGAGGACTACATGCACTACATCCTCAGCGTCCAGTCCGACCCGGTCATCGTCACGTTCGTTCTGGCCGGGATCGACCAGTTCCTGTCGGGCCGGCCGCGGCTCGCCTTCGTGCTCGGCGTGATCGCGGCGCTCGGCCGCCCGGAGGCCTGGTGCATGCTGGGTCCGTACTCCCTCTACGCCTGGTTGCGGATCCCGTCGATGCGGCGGTGGGTCGTGGCCGGCTGGGTCGTGGTCCTGTTCTTCTGGTTCGGAGTGCCGACGATCACCAACCACCGGCCGTTCGTGTCCGCGCAACTGGCCGAGCGCTCACCGCGGAAGCTGACCAACGGAGTGGTCCTCGGGACGCTGGGGCGCTTCACCGAGCTCCAGTACCTGCCCATGTGGATCGCCACGCTGATCGCCGTCGGGTGGGCCGCCCTGCGCCGCAACTGGCTCGCGCTGTGGCTGGCCGGCGTCGCGGCGCTCTGGGTGATCGTGGAGATCGCGTTCGCGATTCACGGCTGGCCCGGGCTGCCGCGCTACATGTTCGAGCCGGCCGCGATCTGCGTGATCCTGGTCGGCGCCGGTGTGGGCTGGGTGCTGCTCGAGGCCCCGCGCCTGCGCCGCGGCCTGCCGCGCTGGGCGGGGATCCCGATCGTCGCCGTGCTGGTGGGGACGATGGTCCCGGGCGCGCTCGGGCGGGTGCGCACCGAGCGCACCGACCTCAAGCACGAGCGCGGGCGCACGCACGAGATCGCGCTGCTGAAGACCACGATCGACACGCTCGGCGGCTACAAGCACGTCCGGGCGTGCGGCGAGCCGGTGACGGTGGTCGAGTACGCCAGCGCGCTGGCCTGGCTCACCAACCTCGACGTCGGCTCGGTCGGCTACCTGCCGGACCTCGAGAAGTCGCGGACCTATCCGATCGTGCTGCTCCTTCCGAATTCGTCGGGCGGATGGAGGGTGGAGCCGTGGCACACGCGGCCGTCCCAGGTGGCGGCGTGCAGGAGCCTGCACTCCGAGTACCTCACCTCGCGTCAGCACCCGGGCGGGTTCCTGGTGCGCCAGTGACGCGCTGAGGGCGCCGCCCGCCGTGGCCCAGTCAACGGTTCAGCGTCCCCCCGGCGGCACCCCCGCTCCCGCGGCAGGGGCGGGGAGGCCCGATTCGAGGCGTGCCGGGGCAGCGGGCTGGCTGCGCCGCTACCCGGAGCCGGCCGTCGCCGTCGTGCTCTTGGTGCTGTCCGCGCTGATCGTGGTGTGGGCGAGCACACGGCCCAGCTTCGATGCCTACGGCTGGCTCGTGTGGGGTCACCAGGCCGTGGCCGGCGCGCTCGACACGAACGCGGCACCGTCCTGGAAGCCCCTGCCGTTCCTGTTCACCGCGCCCTACGCGCTGTTCGGGCACTACGAGCTGTGGCTGTGGATGATCACCTCGCTGGCGGTGGCGCTGAGCGGCGTGTTCTTCGCCGGGCGGATCGCCTACCGGATCGTGGCCGGCGGTGGCGACGGCGAGGCGGTCGGCCGGCGGAAGGCGGGGGCGTGGGCGGCGGCGGTGTTCGCGGGGGGGGCGCTGCTCGGCATCCAGGACTACTGGCATTACGCGCTGAGCTTCCAGTCGGACCCGATGATCGTCTCGCTCTGCCTCGGCGCCGTCGACTGTCATTTGTCGGGGCGCACGCGCTGGGCGTTCGCGCTCGGCGTTCTCGGCGCGCTGGGACGCCCCGAGGTGTGGCCGTTCCTCGCGCTGTACACGCTGTGGGGCTGGCGCGCTCGGCCGGCGACGCGGTGGGTGCTCGTCGGCGGGTGGGTGTTCCTGCTGTTCATGTGGTTCGGGATCCCCGGGATCACCTCGCGCACGCCGTTCGTGGCCGCGTCCAACGCATTCGGGAGCGGCCGGGCGCCCCACGGCGACAAGATCACCGCCACGATCCGGCGCTTCCTCGACATCGACAACGTCCTGCTCGAGGTGGTGGCGCTTGGGGCGGTGGCACTCGCGATCGTGCGGCGCGATCGGCTGACGCTGGCGTTGGCCGCCGGTGCCGTGGTGTGGGTGGTGGTCGAGATCGCGTTCGCCCTCCACGGCTGGCCCGGGCTCGGGCGCTACATGTTCCCGGCCGGGGCCATCGTGGTCGTACTGGCGGGAGTTGGCGTGGGGCGGCTGGTCAGCGACGTACCGTGGCGGTTGGCGGGCGCGGGGGCGGCTGTGGTCCTCGCCGCTGTGCTGATTCCGTCGGCGCTGTCGCATCTGCGCAGCGAGCACCGCGACCTGCGTGACCAGCGGGCGCGCACGCAGCAGATCAAACAGCTGGCCGGGAAGGTGAGCGCGCTCGGCGGTGCAACCCTGCTGCGTTCATGCGGCGAGCCGCTGACGCGCCTGGAGTACCAGACGACGCTGGCCTGGACGCTCGGCCTGAACGTGGCCAAGGTCGGCTTCAAGTACGGGCCGGCGGTGGCGAGCCGGCGGCCCGTCGTGTTGTTCACGCCGACGCCGCACGGCGGCTGGCTCGTCCAGGCCCTCCACCAGCGCACCGCGACCTGCCGGCACCTGCCGTCCTGAGGGTGGCTGAGAAACCGGCCCATATGTCCGGTTTCTCATCCAGCCCCTAGCGGTCGGGGCGCTCCGGGTACACGTCGTCGATCGTTGTGAGCGCCCGGTAGGGGGCGCCGGCGGCCTCGGCGATCGCCTCCGCGCCGCCGGCCAGGCGATCGCAGATGGCGAGGACGCCGCACACCTCGATGGCCCTCGTCGCGCAGCGCCTCCAACGCACGGATGGTGGAGCCGCCGGTGGTGACCACGTCCTCGACGAGCATGCAGCGCTCGCCGGGCTCGAGCACCGGGCCCTCGATCCGCCGCGCCAGGCCGTGCTGCTTGGCCTCCTTGCGCACGAAGAAGGCCTTGATGTCGGCGCCGCCGGCGAGTGCGGCGCAGGCGATCGGGTCGGCGCCCATGGTCATCCCGCCGACCGCGGTCGCGCCCCACTCCCGTGCCTGGGCCGCGACGAGCTCGGCCAGCGCGGTGAAGCCGGCGGGGAGGAGAATCGCGCGCTTGGCGTCGACCAGGTACTGGGCCTTCGCTCCGCTGGTCAGCACCACCTCCCCGATCACGAGCGCGTGCTCGCGCAGCTCCGAGACGAGGCGAGCGCGGGCGCGGGCGGTCGTTTCTGCGTCCAGATCCACGGAGCTTCGTAAGGCTAGTCAAGGAAGCGGCCGATCTGCCGCTCGTGGTCCATCGCGCTCTCCTCACCATCTCCACCGTCTGCTGCATGCTCGTGATCGCGTCGTTTGCGCTGTTCGCGCACGACCAGGTCGCCGGCGCCTCCCAGCATCAGCAGACCGCCGAGCTGCCCAACGCCGCCGCGATCGCGCCCAAGCCCGTCACCGCGCCCAAGCCGCACGCGCAGCCGCGCCGGTTCATCGATGGTGCGGCCCACACCCTCACCTCGCCCTTCCACTCGATCATCCAGTCCGACAACGCCTGGGTCGACCACGGCATCCCGGCCGCGCTGGCACTCGCGGTTTACGGGCTCGGACTGGGGTATCTGGCGCGCTTCTCGCGCGGCTTCGCCTAGCGAGCTCCCGGGGGGGCCACTCGTCAGTAGTAGACGTCGACCCAGTTGCCGATGTCGATCCAGCCGTAGATCGAGATCGCGTCGGAGATCGGGACTCGCATGCAGCCGTGGCTCGCCGGATAGTCGGGCGCGGGGTTGTAGCCGTGGATGGCGTAGCCGCCGGTGAAGAAATTCGAGAAGTACATCCCGTCGGGCAGGTATCCGGGCGTCTTCCGGTACACGCGGAAGTCGCCGAGCACGGTGGGCGTGGAGGGCTTGCCCGAGCTGATCGGATAGATCCGATACACCTGCGACCCGTTGGCCAGCGCCAGGAGCTGGAGCGACAGGTTGCCCTCGGCGTGCTTGCCGTGGCTGGGGAAGCGGAGCTTGAACTCCCCCCAGCCGTTGAGCAGCCAGGCGAGCGTGGAGGAGTCGAGCGTCTGCGAGGTGCCCCGGTGCAGCAGACGGTGGTAGGCGTCGATGGCGAGGCCGGTGCCGGCGTCGTACACGCCGGTCTGCGCGATGTAGAAGTGAAGCGCGGCCAGCCGCTGCTGGATCAGCTCCACGAACCGGCCGGTGGCGCCGAAGCCGACGTTGGTGTCGAGCACGCTGTAGCGGCGCGCCGCGAAGAACCCACCCATGGTGTGCGTCGTGTGGTGGTAGACGGTCACGGTGACCGCGCCCGGATCGCGGCTCGACAGCGTCTCGACGAACAGCCCCGAGCCGTGCACCGGGACGACGTTCAGGGTCGAGACCTTCATCACCTTGCCGTGCAGGTAGGCCTTGACCGTGACCTTCTGCCCGGGCACGTACGGGCTGACCACGCCCCGGACGTTCAGGCCGCGCCCCGGAACGGTGACGATCCCGTGGTTCAGCGTGAACCCGTAGCGGAGGGAGATCGAGACGTGCGCGGCCGGTGGCGTGGCCGCGGCCGCCTGCGACGCCGCCACGAGCGCAACCGTGATCACCGCCAGCCCCGTCGCAATCCGTCGCGTCATTAATCGGAAGTAAACCATGCGCGGGAGTCGGTGGCACGGAGACCGTCCAGCTCGGGCCGCGACATCGCTCAGTCCGGCGTTACGTGCGAGCGAGCGGGACCGGTGAGCAGCGCGATCGCCACCAGCGCCGCCACCATCAGCCCCAGGATCGGCCCCGCGCTCCAGTGCTCCTGGCTGACCCCCAGCGCCAGCGAGTTGTTGACCGAGTGCAGCGCCATGCACGGATACAGCGAGCGGGTGCGCCACCGCAGCAGGCACAGGACGAAGCCGAGGAACCCGAGCGGGATCAGGTACTGCGAGGAGGCCGAGCCGGTGTGGGCGAGGCCGAACAGGATCCCGGTCAGGATCGCCGCCACGATCGTGCCGACGTTCCGCCCGCCGACGACGATCCGCCACCGCCGCAGAGCGCCGAAGATGAACCCGCGGAAGAAGAACTCCTCGGCGATCGGCGCCACCACGCACACGAAGATCGCCGCCCCGACCAGCGCCGCCGTGCTCTTGCTCACCCCCAGCTCGTTGGGGAGCTTGTCGCTGCCGTGGAGGTGGATCAGCTGCGCGTATACGGCCGACACGACGTAGTAGCCGATGCCGGCGGTGAGGAAGGAGGCCACGCCGAGCGCCGGGCTGACGCTTGCGATAGCCGAAGTCGGCCGCCCGGGGCCGGCCGTGGAGCGCGGCCAGGTACAGCGCCACCCCGACGAAGCCGGCGTCGAACAGGAAGTCGCTGAGCAGGCTGATCGCCGGCGGGGGATGGGACACGCTCGTCCCGCTCGCCTTGCTGACCAGCGCGACGAGGACGCTGGCGAAGATCCCCACGCACAGACCCATCCCGACCGCCGCGGGGGCGGTCCAGACCCGCCAGGGCGGCTCGTCCGGGCTCTCGCGCGCGGACTCGGGCTCGCGCGGTGGCGCGGGCGCGACGGATTCGGGAGGGGGTGTGCTCGACATCGCCGGTGGAGGTTAGGACGGCAGGTCGGCGAGCGTCTCGATCGTTCGGACTCCGGGCGCCCCCGCCCGGCCGCCGCGCCGGATCAGGATCGGCTCGATGCCCGGCGGCGCGGGCGCCGGCGACGTCCTCATCGAGGCTGTCGCCGACGTGGATCGCCTCCTCCGGGCGTGCACCGGCGAGCTCGAGGGCCCGCGCGAAGATCGCCGGCGCGGGCTTGCGCGCGCCTACGCCGGCCGAGGTGACGATCCCGTCGAGCAGCGGCGCCAGCTCCAGCCTCCTCAGCACCTCGTTCAGCGACACGTCCCAGTTGCTGACCACGACGAGCCGGCGGCCGCGTGCGCGGGCCGCGGCGAGCGCCGCCGGCGCGTCGGGGAAGGCGCGGAAGCGCAGCGAGGCCAGGAGCGCCTCGGTCATCGCGGCGGGATCGACTCCCGCCAGCGCCGGCGGTAGTGCCTCGCGCAGGACGAGCGCACAGCGGGCGCGCAGGTCGGCCAGGCGCTCGAGGTCGCGGCCGTCGTCGAGGTGGGACCGGTAGTAGGCGATCTCGGCCGCGATCGCACGCTCGGCCTCCTCTTCGCTGACGCGCACCCCGAAGCGGCGCTGCAACTCGGCCCGCAGCGCCGGCGCCGGCGGCTCGAGCTCGACCAGCGTGCCGAGGGCGTCGAGGAGGATCGCCTCAGGCAACGAAGCGCCAGGTCGCGAACTCGGCGGTGAACAGGCCGAGCAGGACGGCCGAGGTGGCCAGCACCGGCTCGGTCAGCCGGCGCCGTGCCGTCCAGCCCGCCGCCCACATGAACAGGGGAAACAGCACCACCTCGTAGCGGGGAAGCGACGCGAGCGGCTGCGGGGAGACGGGATAGGAGAGCGGCAGGGCCAGCGCGACCAGCGCGTAGCCGCCGTAGGCCACGGGCAGCCGGCGCAGGGCGCCGACCAGCGACACGGCGCCGAGTACGAGGAAGCCGAACAGCATCAGGTTCTGGCCGGCGACCATCATCGGATCACCGCCCGCCTTGTCGAAGTAGAGCGGCGGCGGCGGGCCGTGAATGAGCTGGCGCAGACCGTCCCAGGCCGCGACCGCGCCCGTCCACACTCCGCCGAAGGGCCCCGCGAAGTGGCGGTACCACACCTGCTGCGCGTGGAACGGAGCCAGTCCGTGGCCCGTGCTGAGCGCGAGGTACGCGATGTAGGCGCCGAGGCCGGCGGGCACGAGCAGGGCCCAGGCGAGCGCCGGCGTGACGGGGTGCCGGGGGAGCACGCGGCGCCAGCCCACCCGGGTGAGCGGCCGGGGCCGGTCGGCACGAGGCCCGTACAGGAACAGGAGGACGACGGGGACGATCAGGGTGATCCCGCTGTTGCGCGACAGCGCCCCCAGCGCCCCAAGCGCGCCGGCCAGTGCCCAGCGCCCGTTGCGGGCGGCGAGGATGCAGCCGACGGACAGGGCCAGGAACAGCGACTCGCTGTACACGGCCGAGAAGAAGTAGGCCATCGGGCAGAAGGCCAGCAGCATCACGGTGGCGCGCGCCAGCTCGTCGGTGAGCTCGAGTGCGACCAGGCGGTAGAGCAGGACGAGCGCGACCGCGAACGCCACCAGCGAGACCAGCACGCCGGCGACCAGGTCGGAGCCGATCAGGAGTCCGGGGCCGCGAAGCACCAGCGGGTAGAGCGGGAAGAACGCGGTGCGCGCCGCTTCGTGGCCGTAGCCGCCGACGGCGATCGCCAGGTACCACACCGAGTCCCACCGCGCGAACGGCGCCGCCAGCAGGTTCCCGAAATACCCGAACGGCGCGGTCAGTCCCGCGGGGTCGAAGCCGCCCGTCCCGGACGCGCGGCCGAAGAACAGCACCGCGAGCACGCCGGCGACGAGCACCGCGAGGCGCGAGGTCCACAGCGCGTGCCAGGCGACCGCCTTGGCGCGCATGCCCGTGCTCGGTTGCTCGCTCATGTCCGAGCGCCGAGTGTTGCAGCCTGAAGGAGGCTGAAGCAGCGGGCCGAAAGTGGGCGCCAGTTACACTTCAGCGGCTGGATTTGGATGCCGAACCCGCGCCGCTGCGCCACGGCACCACACCTGCCCGAACTCCGGATGAGTCGACGCGAACGACAGAAGCGGCGTAGAAGCCACCGCGGCCACCCCGTGCGCCGGTCGGCTCTGCTCACCGTCACCCTGGTCATCAGCGGGGTCGTGATCGCCGCTCTGGCCGGCGTGGGCTGGGTGGTCGCGGTGGCCGACACGGCGCCGAATCTCAAGACCCTGAAGCCGCATGCCCCGAATCCGCCCTCGGCGATCTACGCGTCGGATGGGACGCTGCTCGGCTACATCCACTCGAGCACGATCGCCAACCCGACCAAGGGCACCCAGATCCCGCAGCTGCTCAAGGACGCGACGGTGGCGATCGAGGACCGCCGCTTCTTCCACCACGGAGCGCTCGACTATCAGGGCATCGTTCGCGCCGGCATCCGCGACGTGTTCGGCGGCCACAACAGCCTTCAGGGCGCGTCCACGCTGACCATGCAGCTGGTCGACAACGACTACCTGCCGTCGAGCATCGGCGCGAACCACAACCTGAAGTACAAGATCGTGCAGGCGAAGCTCGCCCAGCAGCTCGAGAGCGAGCACAGCAAGAACTGGATCCTCGACACGTACCTCAACGACGTGCCCTACGGGACCGTCGGCGGCACGACCGCGATCGGCGTCGGCGCGGCGGCGGAGATGTTCTTCAACAAGAGCGTCGAGCAGCTCGAACCTGGCCCAGGAGGCGCTTCTCGCCGGGCTTCCCCAGGCTCCGTCGGACTACAACCCGTTCCTGCGCGCCGCACCTCGCGCTCCAGCGCCGCAGCGAGGTGCTCCAGGCGATGGTGCCTGTCGCACTACATCACCCAGGCGCAGGCGAATCGCGCCGCGCGCGCGCCGCTCCAGGTCCAGACCACGAACAAGTACAACACGCGCCAGCAGCCGTACGTGTTCGACTACGTGCAGCAGCAGCTGATCGACAAGCTCGGCCTGCGGACGGTGCAGAACGGCGGGCTCAAGGTCTACACGACGATCAACCTGAAGATGCAGGGGCAGGCGCAGAGGGCGATCGACGCCAACCAGCCGGGCGGCGCGAACCTCGACGCCCAGCCGGCGGCGGCGCTCGCCACCGTCGATCCCAGCCAACGGGCACATCCTGGCGCTGGCGCAGTCGGCCACCTACGCCCAGACCAAGTTCGACTACCCGGTGCAGGCCGAGCGGCAGACCGGATCGGCGTTCAAGGTGTTCGCGCTGATGACGCTGATCCACGACTACCACGGCGACCCCAACCAGACCTACTACACCTCGCAGTTCCTCCCCGCGGGCTGGCTTCCCTCCGATCCGACCTGGTCGGTGCACACGGCCGAGGACAGCTACGAGGGGACGATCAACCTCAACCACGCCACGGTCGTCTCCGACAACACCGTGTACGCCCAGCTCGCCGCCGACCTCGGCTGGGACAAGCTCGACCAGACCGCCCACGCGATGGGCATCACCTCGAAGCTCACCGGCAACCCGTCCGAGGTGATCGGCGGCCTGAGCGTACTGCTGCACGATGCTGGAGATGGCCGACGCGTACGCCACGCTGGCCAACGGCGGGGTCCACGACCCGGCCACGATCCTCGACCACGTCGTGTTCCCGGACGGCAGCGTCGCGAACTTCGGCAACTCGCCCACGGACCGCGTGTTCTCCTACGGCGAGGCCTACGCGGCCACCCAGGTCCTCAAGGGCGTGATCACGAGCGGCACCGGCACCAGCGCCGAGCTACGGCTGCCCCGCCGCCGGCAAGACCGGTACCGCCGAGAACATGGACAACGCCTGGTTCGTCGGCTACACGCCGAAGCTCTCGACCGCGGTGTGGGTCGGCTATCCGCAGGGGAACATCCCGATGCCCAACGGGTTCGGTGGCGCGCTGGCGGCGCCGATCTGGCACGACTTCATGGAGTCGGCCAGCAACGGCTACTGCGGCGACTGGGGCATCGCCGAGCGACCCGTTCTCGGGCACCGCGTTCTCAGGGCCGCACTCCGCTTCGGGCAACGCGCCGGCCTATCCGGGCTCGCACTCCTCGAGCGGTTCGAGGCAGCAACGGCGGCGTCACGGCGAGGCGAACCCGTACAGCAACCCGACGCTGTTCGCGCAGCCGCCGCAGTCGCAGCCGACGCCCGGTCAACACCGGCGGCGCCGGCGTGGGCGGTGGCGGTGGCGGCACGGCGGCGGAGGCGGCTCCGGCGGCGCAGGCCCGGTGGCGGTGGCGGCGGTAACGGCGGCGGGGGCGGCGCCGGTGGCGCCGGCGCCGGCCACGGCGGCCCGCCGACGGGCGGCGGCCCCAAGGGGCCTGGCGTAGCTGCGCGCGCGCCGGCGTCTCAGCGCTAGGAGCCGCGCGAGCGCGCCCCAGAATCAGGCGCCGGCCTGACGCGCCGCGGCCTGCGGCAGCTGGCTCTGGATCCAGCGCTCGAGCGCCGGCCCGCTCTCCGCGCTCACGATCACCGCGTAGCGCGTGTGGTGCGAGTTGTGGTAGCCGCCGTGCCAGAGGAACTCGGAGTCGACCACGGCCTGCTGGTACTTGGGCAGCGCGATCTTGACCTCGCCCTTGCGGTCGAACTCGGTGGGGCGGACGACGAGCGCACTCGACGGATCCTGGGTCAGCTCGAGCCAGATGCGGACCACCCAGCCGTTGGACTCGGGGTTGCCCTGGTTGTTGTTGTCCAGGTGCAGGCCCCAGCGGCACTCGCGCATCGTGTTCGGCGACATGCGCAGCAGCTGCACGCGGCCGAAGCGCACGCCCATCGACTCGATCCACTGCACGAGCGTCGGGCACTTCTTGGCGTTCTCGGTCCACACGCCGTCGAGGTCGGCCTTGCCGTACTCCCAGAAGCCCTTGAGCTCGATCTCGCCGGTGGCCGAGCTGATCGGCGCGAAGAACGTGGTCGGATCGCTCGAATACGTCGTGTAGGTCAGGTCCTCCCACTCCGACGCCGGGATCTCCGGGCCCTTGTACTTGTCGAGCACCAGGTAGCCGCCCGCCTCCTCCAGGATCGGCATGCGGTAGTGCGGGGTCTTGCGCTGCTCCAGCGAGGCCGGACGGATGCCGGTCTTGCGCAGGATCTGCTTCGTATACTCGTTCTTGAGCGCTGACGTGAGGGTGGGCAAACGGGCCTCCACGAATTCGGATGTCGTTCTCCGCCCAGCCGGACCGGGCCAGCGGCCAAGCATACCCACTACTCTTACGGCAACCCGGCGCGCAGTGCGCGGGTACCGGAAAGCAGATTCATCGAGCATGCCCAAGGAAGAAAAAGTCGAGCTGGAAGGCGAGGTCGTCGAGGCCCTGCCCGAACGCGATGTTCCGCGTCAAGCTCGACAACATGGACCGGACCGTGCTCGGCCACGTCGCGGGCAAGATGCGCCGCTTCCGCATCCGAATCCTCCCGGGGGATCGCGTGCGGGTCGAGCTCTCGCCGTACGACCTCGACCGGGCCCGGATCGTCTACCGGCACCGCTAGACCGAGCCGATCGCGCCGGCGGCCGACCGATGCGCGAGCTCGAGCTGATCGAGGCGCTCGAGGCGGCGCTCGGACGGCGCGAGCCCGCGGATCGTGCGCTGGCTCGGCGACGACGCCGCGGTGGTGCGCGCCGACGGCTACTGCGCCACCTCGGTCGACGCGATGGTCGACGGCGTGCATTTCCGCTCCGCCCAGCTCGGCCCCGCGCGATATCGGCCATCGGGCGCTGGCCGCGGCGCTGTCGGATCTGGCCGCGATGGGTGCCGCCCCGGGGGAGGCGTACCTGGCGCTCGGCGTCCCCGAAGGCATCGACCGCGATTACGTGCTCGCCCTCGTCGGCGGCGCCGACGCGCTCGCGCACGGAGGCCGGCGTGACGATCGCCGGCGGCGACGTGACGCGCGCCGGCCAGCTCACCGTCTCCTTCACCGTCGTGGGGTGGGCGTCGGAGCCCGGCGAGCTGATCGGGCGCGACGGGGCGCGCGCCGGGCGATCTCGTCGCGGTCACCGGCGAGCTCGGTGGCGCCGGCGCGGGCCTCGCGATTCTGGACGGACGCGCCGGGGCGGAGCTGCGCCGAGGATGTCCGGCGGGCGCTCGTCGAGCGCTACGCCCGCCCGCAGCCGCGCCTCGCGCAAGGCCGTGCGCTCAGCGCGGCGGGGGCGCGAGCGATGATCGACCTGTCCGACGGCCTCGCCACCGACGCCGGCCACATCGCCCGCCGGAGCGGCGTCCGGATCGAGCTCATCCCGGACAAGCTGCCGCTGGCGCCGGGCGTGGCCGAGGTCGCCGCCGAGCTGGGCGCCGATCCCGCGGCGTTCGCCGCCACGGCCGGCGAGGACTACGAGCTGTGCGCGTGCGCCCCGGCCGAGGCGCTGAGAGCAGTGCCCGGCATCACGATCGTCGGATCAGTGACTCAGGGAGAAAGCGGGGTCCGGTTCGGCGAGTCGGGATCCGAGCTGTCCGGATACGAGCACTTGTTGTAGGCGCTCGGGACGTCCAGCAGGGGCCAGCCCTGGCCGAGCCGGCGGAGGATCGCGTCGGCCACCGCTCCTGGGTCGACCTGGTACTGCCCCCGCTCGATCTGTTCCTTGATCCCTGCCATCTTGCCTGCACGATCCGGTGTCATGAATTCCTCCGTAAGGTCGGCACCGCCCTGCACCGTCCTGACGGCTCCCAACGGTATTCGACGTAAAGCGTGGGGCCGAGTGTCAATTGTCACAGGTGCGCCCGCGGGGGCGGGAGGGCCGACATCACGGCCCGCCGCAGCCGCGCGAACACGATGATCCGCTGCGCGGCGCTGAACAGCGGGTTGCAGGCCGACAGGACGAGCCGGTCGTAGCCGACGTTCCGGATCACCCACAGCGCCGTCGGAGCGACGATGCGGCGGTACTGCACGACGTACGTGAAGCGGCCGTAGGGCATCGTCACGACGATCCGGTTGCCCGGGCGGAGCGCGTCGATGTGGCGAAACGGCGCCAGGTAGGTGGTCCGGTGGCCGGCGATCGCCACCGTCTGGCCCAGCCCGGGGAGCGAGGTGCCCGGGTAGTGGCCGGGGCCCTTCTCGAGGCTCGCCGTGTCGGTCCCCTCGACGATCTGGAAGCTGACGCCGATCTTCGGGATGGCGATCCGGCCGAGCGCGTCACCGGCCGCGAGCCGGCGCCGCTCGCGCCGGGCCAGGTACGCCATCCGGTCGTCGGCCGACGCCAGCCCGGCGAGCGCGCTCACGTCGAGGCGGGACAGCGGCGCCGGCCGGACGAGCTGCTGGTTTATCTGGCCGCGCTCGAACCTACCGACGAGCGCCGTCAGCGGCTCCTGCCAGGCCACGGTGACGGCAGCGTCGAGCAGCAGCAGGACGCCCGCGATGATGAGCACGGAGGACAGGTCGCGCAGCAACCGGCGCGTGACCCCGGACGTCCGCCGCGGCGGTGCCGGAGCCTGGGCGCTCATCGCCGCAGCGCCGACTCGGTACCGCCGAGCGAGCCGGGCCCGGCGTACGACACCGGTCCGCGCACGGTCACGGGCTGGGCCGGCGCGCTCCGCCGCTGCCGGAGCGCTCGCAGCACGATCAGCGTCATGCTGGCCGCGCACCCGAGCACGATGCTCCATTCGAACGCGGTCCGCAGCCCCACCCCGCCGCCGGCCACCAGCAGCACCGCGCTCCAAGCCGCTTGCGTGACGCCCAGCCCCAGCTCCTCGGCATAGAAGAGCACCGCGAGGACGGGCAGGACCAGGCCGCCCACCAGGAGCGCGACGGTGAGGGCGCGCGGCAGGCGCCGCTGCGAGCCCGCCGCCCACAGCCAGAGGTGGAGCGCCGGGGTCAGCAGCGCCGCCGCGAACGGGTTGGCCAGCCACATGGCCAGCGCGACCACGCACAGGACGAGCATGAGCGCGGCCGCGGCGCCGGGCCCTCCGATGTCCAGGAACGCCCCCACAGCGCGTGCCCGCGCGACCCTGAGCACCAGCGGCCGCACCGCGACCAGCCCGAGCACGATCACGAAGGCGAGGACGGCCAGGATCGCGATCGCCTGCCCGTGCACTTCGACCGCCCCACCGGCCAGCGGCCCGGGCGGCGCGCCGTCGATCACGCCGGCCATCCGCAGCACGCGCACGACCACGACGGCGAGGGCAAACGGCAGGGCGCCCGCCAGCACCCACACGATCCAGCGGACCACGCCGTGGCCACGCCGGCGCGCCCGGGCCAGCCCGTCGACCGTGGCGGCGAGCACGGGCAGGATCAGGGCCAGCACGAGCAGCCGCACCGCCCAGCCGGGGACCATCTGGCCCGAGTAGAGGAGGTAGGACGAGGGGGCGGACACCTGCGGTCCGTTTCCGAGGGCGTCGATCGTCGAGACCACCGAGCGCCCCACCGCGTCGATACGAGGCTCGCTCGTGGGCTCGCCGGGAGCGGGCGGGCGCTCACCCGACAGCGACAGCAGCACCGCGGGGACGCCTCGGCCGCCGAACGGCGCCTGCTCGGTGCTGGCCATCGGGAAGCTCAGATGCAGGAACTGGCTGCCCAGGCCGTTGCCGCCGGCGCCGAGCCCGGCCTGGGAGGAGAGCTGAGCCGCCACCGTCGCGCGCAGTACCGAGGGCGCGACCAGATCGGTGTTCGTCCACGGGACGACGATCGGGCCGTGGTTGGCCGTGCCGGCGAGATCGCCCAGAACCACTACGGCGTCGACCGGGCCGGGGACCGCGCGCGCCAGCTCCGTGGCGCCGGCGATGCCCGCCGACCCGCTCGTCGAGGCGAGCACGATCGAGCGGTTCTGCGTCTCGCCGGCCAGCACACGGCCCAGCTCGAGCAGGACCCCCGTGCCCGACAGCTCGGCCGCCGCGCCTCGGCCCATGGCGTCGCGATGGGCGACGACGACCACGGTCCCGTTCGATTGCCCGGCGCGCACCGCGATCACGTTGCGCAGCGTCCGCAGTCCATCCACCGTCCGCGCCCGGAAGCTCTGGGTGGAGACGCTGTAGCCCTCGCCGCGCAGGCTCCGCGCCACCGAGTCCGCGATCTGGTCATCCGCGGCGGACCCGGGCCGTCTGTCCGGGTAGCGCTGGCTCAGCGTCGTCATCGTCGCGTAGGCGTTCTGGCCGTTGAACGCGCCCGGCGATAGCGATGTCCCCACCGGACCCTGCGCCCCTCGCAGCGAGAACGCGAACACGATCACCGCCAGCGCGACGACCACGAGCCCGCTGCGGTAGATCCGCGGATCGAGCATCGCCAGAGGGTATCCGCCCGGGCGCCGGTCGTCGGGCATCGTCCCCGCAAGTTCGGGGAATCGGGCCGCGACCGCGGGGCCATTACTCTTCAGTACAGAGGGAGACCTTGCCAGACCGTTCCGCCCGCATCCTGCTCGTGGACGATGAGCAGCCGATCCAGACGCTGCTCTCATATCCGCTGCGCAAGGACGGCTACGACGTCGTTCAGGCCACCGACGGCGAGCAGGCGCTCGAGCGCTTCGAGGAGCAGTCGTTCGACCTCGTGGTGCTCGACCTGATGCTGCCCAAGGTCGACGGGCTCGAGGTGTGCCGCCGCCTGCGCAGCCGAAGCTCGGTCCCGATCATCATGCTCACGGCCAAGTCCGAGGAGATCGACAAGGTCGTGGGCCTCGAGCTCGGGGCCGACGACTACATCACCAAGCCCTTCTCCCTGCGCGAGTTCTCGAGCCGCATCAAGGCCGCGCTGCGGCGGGCCGAGATGAGCCGCCCGGCCGAGACCGCGCCCGACGAGGTCCCGCTGGAGCTGGGCGAGCTCCGCGTCGACTTCTCCAAGCGCACGGTGCGGGTGGGGGGCTCCGAAGCGCAGCTGACCTTCGTGGAGTTCGAGATCCTGTCCGCGCTGGCGCGCGCGCCGGGCCGCGTGTTCACGCGCGACATGCTTCTGTCGCGGATCTGGGGCGATTCCGCCTACCGGGACCAGCGCACGATCGACGTGCACATCCGCCACCTGCGCGAGAAGATCGAGCACGACCCGAAGGACCCTGAGTACCTGTGCACGGTCCGCGGCGTCGGGTACCGGTTCCGCGACTATCGAGCCCTAGTCAGCTCGCCGCGGATACATGGTGATGCCGGCAGGCAGGTCTGCGAAGGCCGTGAGGGTCTCGCTCCGCAACCGGCTGGTCCTGGTGTTCTTCGCGGTGACGGCGGTCGCGCTGGCCGCGCTGTACGTGTACGTGGCCCCCGGGCTGCGCACGCGGCTGATCTCGCAGCGGCTGGGCGTGCTGCGGTCGGATGCGGTGCGCAGCTCCGGCCCGATCGCGCGGACGGTGGGAAGCACGGCGCCGCTGAAGGTGGTCCGCGGACGCGTCAACAACACGGCCCTGACCACGGGCGACCGCGTGACCCTGCTCCTGGTGACCCAGGCCGAGGGAGCACCACAGCTCTCGCCCGAGGTCGACTCGAGCAACACGGCGGCCACGGCGCGGCTGGCCTTCCCGGTGGCGTACCGAGCCGTGCGCTCGGGCCGCCTGACCACGGGCACCGAATCGACGCGCTCGGGCACGATCGCGGAGGCCGCCTACCCGATCAAGTACCTGGGCCGGGTGGCCGCGGTGATCGTCTTCTCGGCGCCCGTCGCCGACCTGGCGCGGACCGCGTCGGTCGTGCGCCACCAGGTGCTGGTGGCGGGCGGGATCGCGCTGGTCCTGGCCCTGATCAGCGCCTACCTGATGGCCCGCCCGCTGGGCCGGCGGGTCAAGCGCCTGGAGGTCGCGGCCGAGCGCGTGGCGGCCGGCGACTTCGAGCACTCGATCCGCGTCGACTCGACGGACGAGCTCGGCCAGCTCGCGGTCGCCTTCAACGTGATGCAGCGCCAGCTCTCCCAGCTCGAGTCGGCGCGCAAGAAGTTCATCGCCACCGCCTCACACGAGCTGCGCACGCCGATCTTCTCGCTCGGCGGCTTCGTCGAGCTGCTCGAGGACGAGGACCTCGATCCCGAGACGCGCCAGCGCTTCCTCGATCAGGTCAAGCAGCAGGTGGAGCGGCTGCGCAAGCTGTCGGTCGACCTGCTCGATCTCTCGCGGCTCGAGTCCGGGTCGCTGGAGCTGCGACCGGAGCAGGTCGACCTGGGGGAGCTCACGCGGTCGGTGGGCGGAGAATTCGAGCCGACCCTGGCCCAGCGCGACGCGCACCTCGAGCTGCGGCTGGCCACCAACCGGATCGACGTCAACTGCGACCCTGTGCGGGTGGCCCAGATCGTGCGCATCCTGATCGACAACGCTTTGACGCACACTCCGCCCGGGACCCGGATCGTGGTCACGGCCAATCGGGCCGACGGCCACGTCCGGCTCGCCGTGCGCGACAACGGCTCGGGGATCGACCCAGGGTCGATGACGCGCATCTTCGAGCCGTTCTACACCGCCGATGACGCCCAGGGCTCCGGGCTGGGACTGGCCATCGCCAGCGAGCTGGCCGAGCGGATGGACGGGCGGCTGACCGCCGACTCCGCTCCCGGCGAGACCACGTTCACCTTGGACATCCCGGCGTGAGCGCGGCTCCGGCGGCGGGGGCGGCCGGGGCGGCCGGCGCCGAGCTCGTGCTCGAGCTGGCTCAGCATCTGCGGGAGATCGTCCTGCCCGAGCTCGGCTCGCACGCCGGGCGGGAGTCGGGCGGGTCCGGAGCCGGCGGCGACGTCACGTTCGCGGTCGACGAGGTGGCGGAGGAAGCGCTGGAGCGGTTCCTGGCCGAGCGGGCGCCGGAGCTGGCCTTCTACTCCGAGGACCGGGGGCTGGTGGCGGCCGACGGCGCGCGCGAGGTGCTCGTGGTGGACCCGATCGACGGGACCCGGCCGGCGATGGCCGGGCTCGAGTCCGCGTGCGTCGCGGTGGCACGGGCCCCGCTCGGCTCCGACGGCGACCCGACGATGGGCGACGTATCGATCGGATGCGTGGTCGAGATCAAGTCGGGCGATTGGTATTTGGCGGAGCGGGGATCCGGAGTGCGCTCGTCGCGTTCTGTCCGCCTGAGCGCGAACACGGACGTGGCGCGGTTGTTCTGGGGGTACGGGTTCCGGGGACGGCCGGCGCGGGAGACGGTCGAGGTGCTCGGCGATCTGATCGACGCCTCCTCGGTCGGGGGCGGGACGTTCGAGCTCGGCTCCCAGGCGTTCGCGATGACCCGGATCGTCACCGGGCAGCTCGACGCCGTGGTCGAGGTGGGCTCGCGGATGATCGACGACGTGCCCGGGATGCGGGCCGAGTTCGAGCGGGTGGGCGGCGGCCAGGTGCTCAACAACTCGCCCTACGACCTGGCCGCGCCGTGGCTGTGCCTGGTCGAGGCCGGTGGCGTGGTGAGCGACGGCTGGGGCAGGCCGCTCGACGATCGCCGGCTGCTCGGGTCGGGCCACGAGTTCCAGATGTCTTCGATCTCGGCCTGCAATGCGGAGCTGCACCGTGAGCTGGTGGCGGCGGTGGACGCGGGTGTGGCGCGCCTGCGGGCGCTGCGGGGATGAGCGCGTTCACACTCCGGAGTAACCGCATCCTGCTTGTGGCCGGCCACCGCTCCGCTTCAGATTTCCAGGAGACCGCTTTGCTCGGCCGGCGAGTACCACCGCCGGACATCCGGTCCGGCGCCTGTGCGCGGTATCGTCCGGCGCCGTCCAGGCCATGCTGCAAAAAGTCGCCGTCGCCCACAAGTCCCTCTCCGACTACGCGAGCATCGTCGGACGCCCGCTCGTCGACGAGATCCGTGAACGCGCGGAGCGCCTGAAGGGCAAGCGCGTCCTGCACGTGTCCGCCACCGCCTTCGGCGGCGGGGTGTCGGAGATCCTGATGACGCTGGTGCCGTTCATGATCGACGTCGGGCTCGAGTGCGAGTGGCACGTCATCTACGGCCGCGAGGAGTTCTTCAACGCGACCAAGGTGATGCACAACGCCCTCCAGGGCAACCCGCAGGACCTGAGCGAGGATCAGTGGGACATCTGGACGCGCTACAACGAGATCAACGCGGCCGAGCTGTCCGAGGACTGGGACGTCTGCATCGTCCACGATCCCCAGCCGGCGGCGCTCGCGGCGCTCGTGGGCGAGAAGGCACGGAATTGGGTATGGCGCTGCCACATCGATCTCTCCACGCCTAACCCCTCCACCCTCGACCGCCTGCTTCCGTACCTGGAGCCGTATCCCGCCTCGGTCTTCCACATGCCCCAGTACGTGCCGACGGCGATGAACGGGACCGCCCGCATCTTCCCGCCGGCGATCGACCCCCTGGCGCCGAAGAACATGGCCTTCTCGCCCGAGGATGCCGTCTACATCTGCGACCAGTTCGGGATCGACGTCGACCGGCCGCTGCTCTGCCAGGTGTCGCGCTTCGACCCCTGGAAGGATCCGCTCGGCGTGATCGACGCCTACCGGATCGTCAAGGAGACGGTCCCGGAGGTCCAGCTGGCGCTGGTCGGATCGATGGCCACCGACGATCCCGAGGGCTGGGACTTCTTCAACGCGACCGTCGCCCACGCCGACGGCGACCCCGACATCCACATACTGAATAACTTGAACAATGTGGGGGCGATCGAGGTCAACGCGTTCCAGTCGCACTGCGACGTGGTCATCCAGAAGTCCACCCGCGAGGGGTTCGGACTGACCGTGACCGAGGCGCTGTGGAAGGCGCGCCCGTTCATCGGTGGCGCCGTCGGCGGGATCCCGCTCCAGGTGGACGACGGGGAGACCGGGTTCCTCGTCACGACCGTCGAGGAGTGCGCGCAGCGCTCGCTCGAGATCCTGCTCGATCCCGGGCTCGGCAAGCGGCTGGGCCGCGCCGGCAAGGAGGCGGCGCGCCGGCGCTTCCTGATGCCGCGCCTGCTGCGCGACTGGCTGGAGCTGTTCGAGTCGCTCGGAGCCTGATGGCCGACCAGCCCCTCGTACTCGTATCGAACCGCGGCCCGGTGACCTTCGGACCGGGGGGCGAGATCAAGCGCGGCACGGGCGGCCTGGTCACGGCCCTGATCGGGCTGGCCTCGCACCGCGAGGTGACGTGGGTCGCCTCGGCGATGACCGACGAGGACGTGGAGGCGGCGGAGCGCAACGATGGCAAGCCGTTCGCCGTCGAGGCGCCCGGGGGCGGCGAGTACATGGTGAAGATGGTCGCCTCCGACGGCGATGCCTACGACCGCTTCTACAACATCATCGCCAACCCGATGCTGTGGTTCATCCAGCATTACCTGTGGGACCTGTCCAACGCGCCGGACATCCGGCGCAACGAGACCGAAGCGTTCGAGTTCGGCTACAACGCGGTCAACGAGGACCTGGCGCGGGCCGTGCTCGAGGAGATCGACGGGATCGAGGACCCGGTCGTGATGGTCCACGACTATCACCTGTACACGCTGCCCGGGCTGATCCGCCGAGAGCGCCCCGACGCGTTCCTGCACCACTTCGTCCACATTCCCTGGAGCCAGTCGGACTCGTGGCGGGTGCTGCCCACCCAGATCCGGCGCGAGATCTACAACGGGATCCTGTCCAACGACATCATCGGCTTCCACACGCGCTCCTACCGGCGCAACTTCCTGCAGTGCTGCCGGGACCTCATGGATCTCGAGGTCGACATGGAGCAGGGGATCGTCTACTGCGAGGACCGCGAGGTGTGGGTCCGGGCGTATCCGCTGCCGATCGATGCTTCGGCGATCCAGGCGGTGGCGCGGCGCGACCGCGTGCGCGAGTTCGAGGAGGAGCTGCTGCGGCGCCGTCGGGACCATCTGATCCTGCGGGTGGACCGGGCGGACCTCTCGAAGAACGTGCTGCGCGGGTTCGGCGCGTTCGACACGTTCCTGGACCAGCACCCCGAGTTCCACGAGCGCGTCACGTTCATCGCCCAGCTGATGCCGTCGCGGACCGACGTGGCCGAGTACGCCGAGTACCTCGAGCGGATCGAGGCCGTGGTGGCGGTGGTCAACCACCGGCACGGGTCGCCGGACTGGATGCCGATCCAGTTGAAGCTGCGTGACGACCTGGAGGAGGCGGTGGCGGCGTACAAGCACTACGACGTGCTGATCGTCAACGCCATGTTCGACGGGATGAACCTGGTGGCCAAGGAGGGACCCATGGTCAACGAGCGCAACGGCGTCTCGATCCTCTCGGAGAACACCGGCGCGCACGAGGAGCTCGGCGACTGCGCCCTGTCGGTGAACCCGTTCGACCTCCAGGAGCTGGCCGACTCGATCCACGCCGCGCTGACCATGCACCCGGACGAGCGCCGGCGCCGGCACGAGGGGCTCATCTCGAGCGTGACCGCCCGCAACCCAGGGGATTGGGTCGACGATCAGCTCGCGGATATCCGGCGCAAGGGCGGTTCCTAGGGCTGGGTTTTGGGGCCGCGCTGGCGCGCGGCGTCCATGGGGCCGGTTGCGCGCGGCATCCGTGCCGCGCGCCGCGGAGGCCGCCGCGCGCATCCGCCGATTGCGACCCCGACGCGGCACTCACCGGGCTCGACGGCACCGCTCGCCGCGCAGGGGTCGGAATCCGACCCCTGCGCGGCGACGTCGCCGGCGGCGACGGGACGTTGCCCCTTAGGGGTCGCTCTTCAGGACGCGTCTAGGCGGGGACGGATGCTGGACGGCGAACGCTCCGATGAGATCCGCGAGATCGCCCGGAGCATCGAGCGGGACGAAGGTACGGGCGTTATCGATCTTCTCCAGGCGCGCGTTCGGGAAGAGCGCCTGCAGCCGCTCGGCGTGGGCGAGGGGGAAGAACTTGTCGCGCGCGCCCCAGGCCAGGAGCACGGGCCGCTCGTAGCTCCGGAGTCGCTCCGCCGCCTCGAGCGTGTGGCGCGGATCCATCTGGCGCGCGAACTTGACCAGGTCGCGCCGGATGCCGGCGTTGCCCAGCGGAGCCGTCCAGGAGCGGATCAGCTCGTCGGGGATCGGGTCGACGGTGAGAGAGGCGGCGGCCATCGATGCCCTGCGTACGACGCGCAGGCGGGAGAGCGCCGCCACGCCGGCGACGATGCCCGGGACCCGGGCGATCCCCGCCACCAGCGGCTTGAACGCGCGCGGCGGGAAGTGCTCGAACGAGTCGCAGTTGGTGAGCACGAGCCGCCCGACGAGCTCCGGCCGCGAGGCGGCGAGCAGCTGACACAGCGCGCCACCGGTGTCGTTGCCGACGACGGTGGCGTCCTGGAGCTCGAGGCGCGTGATCAGCTCGGCGAGGAGGGCGGCGAGCCCGGGCGGTGACAGGTCCGCTGCGGGATCCATCGGCGTCGGATGCGATCCCAGCGGTAGATCGGGGACGATGCAGCGCGCGCTGCCGGCGAGGTGGGCGACCGTGCGATCCCACAGCGTGCCGTTGACCAGCAGTCCGTGCACCAGCACCACCGGAGGCCCGGTCCCCTCGTCGCGATAATGGATGGTCCCCTGCGAAAGCTTGATCTCGGGCATCTGATCACGTCCCGGACTCGAGGTTTTGCGGGACCTGGGGAGGGACTTCGGCCTGCCCCTCCCCATGTCGCGTACAACGTGTACGTATATTTACATACAGACTGTATGGATGTCAAAGAGCAGATCATGACCGAGGCGGAAGCAGCTCCCGAGCCGGACACCGCGCGACCCCGCACCAAGGCGGGTCAGCGCGAGGCGACCACCGCCGCGTTGATCTCGGTGGCGCGCGAGCTGTTCACGGAGCACGGATACGCCGGCGTCGCCACCGAGGAGATCGTTCAGCGCGCCGGCGTCACCCGCGGCGCGCTCTACCACCACTTCCGCGGAGGCAAGGAGGACCTGTTCCGCGCCGTGCTCGTCCAGATCAGCGCCGAGACGGTCCAGCGGATCACCGCGGTGGCGACGCGGACCGAGGATCCTTGGGACGCACTCGTCCTCGGCTGCGAGGCGTTCCTCGACGCCTGCGCCAGCCCCGAGGTGCAGCGGGTCGTGCTGATCGACGCGCCGTCGGTGCTCGGCTGGGACGTACGGCGGGCGATCGACGCCGACTATGGACTCGGTCTGCTCGAGGCCGCCCTCCAGCGCGCGATGGACGCCGGCCGCCTCCAGCAGGCCCCGGCGCTGTCGCTGGCCCACGTGCTCGCCGGCGCGCTCGACGAGGCGGCGATGGTGGTGGCGCGGGCGGACGATCCGCTCGTCGCCCGCGAGGAGATGGGGCGGACGCTGCGCCGGCTGCTCGAGGGCCTGCGCGGACCGCAGACCTGAGCCGCCGCCGCGGAGTCAGTCGCGGAGCGTCCTGCCGGCGCTCAGCAACGCGATGTAGTCCTCGATCCGCTTCGCCCGCGCCTGCGGCTTGCTCACGTGGTGCAGGCGGTAGAGGAAGCCGTAGCGCCGGGCGCCGGTGAGCGTCTCGAAGAACGCCCTGGCCTCGGGATGACGGTCGAGCGCCTCCTGGAAGTCGGGCGGGACCGTGGCCGTGCTCTGCGCTTCGTACGCCTTCTCCCAGCGCCCGTCCCGCTGCGCCGCCTGAACATGGGCGAGGCCGGCCGGATGCATCCGGCCCTGCTCCATCAACTCGGTCGCCAACTGGCGGTTGACCTGTGACCATCTGCTGCGTGGTCCGCGCATGGTGAAGCGCTGCAGCCAGAAGTGCTCGTCGAAGCCGCGTTTCTGCCCGTCGATCCAGCCGTGGCGAATCGCCTCCTCGAGCGCTTCGGCGTAGCTGACGGTTTGCCGGGGCGCCCCTTTCTTGGCCACCTTCAGCCACACGCCGGCGGAGGCGTCGTGATGCTCGGCCAGCCATGCGTCCCACGCCGCGCGGTCGGGGAACTCGACGATGGGAAGATCTTTCGTGCTGGTCATGCGCGTCGAGCGGCGCCCGGAGCGTGCCGTAGGCCGTTGCTATAGTCGGCCGCCGCCCGGGTGGCGACGAACTATGGCGGATAACACTCCCCTCTACGACCTCACGCTGCTGCTCTCGACCGCGGCACCGGAAGAGGATCGCGCGAAGGTCCTGAGCGACGTCGAGACCGCGATCTCCGACGCGAGCGGCTCGATCGAGCGCCGCGACGACTGGGGGACGCGCCCGCTCACGTTCCGGATCAACCATCAGCGGGACGCGGAGTATCACCTGCTGCAGTTCACGGGCCCGACCGCCCTGCTGGAGAACCTGTCGCACAGCCTCCGGATCACGGACAACGTGCTGCGCTTCCGGATCATCAAGGTGAGGCCGGGCACTCCGCCGGCGCCCGATTCTCCCCCACCCGTGGTGGCCACGGCACCGGTGCCCGCCGGCGCCGAGGCCTAGCCCGGGGCGCCGCGACCCGTCCTACGCCGGACTTCGCTACGCCCGGCAACGGAGCTGCAACGTTTCCGTTCCATTTTCGGGGGAGCGACCCGGGTTGCCGCCTGACCCGGGCATAGACTCGGATCAGGCTTTCAAAGCGACCTCCGGAAAGGAGTTTCGATGAATATCAACCGCGTGGTGCTGACCGGGAACCTGACCCGGGATCCGGAGCTGCGCACGGTCCCTGACGGGGGACCCACGGTCTGCAAGCTCGGCATCGCGGTCAACGGCCGCCGCAAGAACAGGGACGGGACGTGGGAGGAGAAGCCCAACTACTTCCGCGTAACCGTCTTCGGACGCCAGGCCGAGAGCTGCGCGCAGTACCTCAGGAAGGGGCGTCCGGTGGCGATCGACGGGCGGCTCGAGTGGAGCCAGTGGGAGCGCGACGGCGTGTCGCGCGAGTCGATCGATATCATCGCTGATACCGTGCAGTTCCTCGGCGGCCGTGACGACAGCGCCGGCAACGGAAACGGGTTCTCGAGCAGCGTCCGCGCGAACGAGAGCGACATCCCGATCCACACCGGCGACTTCGAGACTGCTTCCGTGGGCTCCGGAGCCCCCGCTGACGACGACATTCCGTTCTGAGGCGAGAGGGCACGCAGTCCGCAAAACTCGAGTTAGGTGATGCAGGTTGGCAAAGCAACGTAGAAGGCCAGTTCGCCGTCGTGACAGAAAGACCGGTCCCTCTTCCGGTCGACGGAAGCCGTGCCCGTACTGCCGCGACAAGGTCGACCAGGTCGACTACAAGGACATCTCCTCGCTGCGCCGGTTCATCTCCGAGCGCGGCAAGATCCGCTCGCGGCGGATCACGGGAGCATGCCGTCGCCACCAGAACCAGGTCGCCCGCGCGGTGAAGCGCGCGCGTGAGCTGGCGCTGCTGCCGTACGTGGCCGAGGGGTCGGGCGGCGGTCGCGGAGACCGCGACCGGGATCGCGACCGCGACCGCGACCGCTAGGGCTGGAGATCCGATATGCCGCAAGCCATTCTGCTCCAGGACGTCGAGTCGCTCGGCGAGCAGGGTGCCGTGGTCGACGTGTCGCCGGGCTATCTGCGCAACTACCTGCTTCCGCGCAAGCTCGCCGCGCCGGCCACGGCCGGCTCGATCCAGGTGGCCACACGGCGGCGCGAATCGGCAGAGCGTGCGCAGCAGGAGGCGACTGACCGGGCGCGGGAGAACGCAGCGTTGCTCGGCCGCACCGTGCTGACGATTCCGCAGCAGGCCGGCGACGATGGCCGGCTGTTCGGCTCCGTCACGACGCAGGACATCGCCGAGGCGATCCGCGACGCTCGCGGCATACGCATCGACCGCCGCAAGGTGCATCTCGAGGATCCGATCCGCCACACCGGGACGTACATGGTCGTGGTCGAGGTCGCCGACGAGGTGACGGCGACGGTCAAGACGATGGTCGTCGCGGCCTAGTCGACCGCCACCGCTGCGCGCGGCTCAGGTCCGCGTGTCGACTCGAGGCGCCCGCCCCATCCGCGCCGGTCCACGGACCACGCTCTCTTCCTGCGCCTCACCTAAGCGATGAGGGACGCGACGCGCCGCAGCCACCGAGCCATGAGCGACCAGATCGAAATCCGGCAGGGCGGACCCGCCGACGTTCCGCTCCTGCTCGAGTGGTTCGACGAGGCCGTGGCGTGGATGGTGGCCCGTGGTCAGGAGGGCCAGTGGGGATCGGAGCCGCTCTCGCAGCGACCCCAGAGCGTCGCGAACATCGAGCAGTTGGCGTCCGGTGGCGGACTTCGGATCGCCGAGCTCGCCGGCTGTCCGGTGGGAGCGCTGGTCATCGGAAAGGCGCCGGCGCACGTGCACGCCATCGATCTCCCGGAGCTGTACATCGAGCTGCTTCTGACCTCTCGCCGTCACGCCGGCAAGCAGATCGGGACGCGACTGATCGAGGAGGCAATCGGTACCGCGCAGGCGCGCGGGCTCCCGATGCTACGCGTCGACTGCTGGGCCGAGGCGCCGACGCTCGTGGCCTGGTACCGGCGGCACGGATTCGAGCCCTCCGGCACGTTCGACGTCAGAGGCTGGCGCGGGCAGATCTTCGAGATGCCGCTACGCGATCCGCCGGAGCCGGCTTGATGCGCCGGCGCTGCCGCAGGCCGCGCCTCCGCCAAACCTCGCTGGGTGCGAGATCACACCGAGCCTGCCGCCTCCCACGGACGTAATCTCGGATCACCGATGAGCGCCGTTCAGAGCATCGCCGTCCCGCCCCACAACCTCGAGGCTGAGAAGTCGGTCCTCGGCGCCGTCCTGCTCGACGAGCGCCACCTCCACGGACTGCTGGTCGAGGAGCAGCTGCGCCCGGAGCACTTCTACCGCGAGCAGCACGGGGCGGTGTTCGCGGCCATGCTCCAGCTCTACGAGAACGACCGCAAGATCGACCACCTGACCGTCGCCGAGACGCTGCGCCAGCACGGCAAGCTCGACGACTCCGGTGGCGTCGAGGCGATCGACGAGCTCGCCGGCTGGGTGCCGGCGGCGGGCCACGCACGCGAATACGGCCGGATCGTCCGCGACAACGCGCAGATGCGCGCGCTGCTGACGGCGTCCTACGAGATCCAGGCGAGCGTGATCGCGCGGGAGGCGCCGGCGCGTGACCTGGTCGAGCGCGCCGAGCGTTCGATGCTCGAGGTCGCGCACGACGACCGCCAGAAGAAGATCCGCACGATCGCGGACATCCTGCACGAGGAGACCGACAAGCTGCACCGCCTGTCGGTGGCCAAGACCGCACTGACCGGGACGCCGTCGGGGTTCAAGGACCTCGACGACATGACGGGAGGGTTCCAGCCCGGCAATCTGATCGTTCTCGCCGCCCGGCCGTCGATGGGCAAGTCCGCCCTCGTTTGCAACGTCGCGGAGAACGCTGCGCTCGACGGCCACGCCGTCGCGCTGTTCTCGCTGGAGATGTCCGAGTCGGAGCTGGCCCAGCGATTCGTCGCCTCACAGGCGCGGATCAAGGGCGAGGACCTGCGCCGTGGCCGGGTCGCCGAATCGCGCTGGCCGAAGATCCTCGAGGCCTGCGGACGGTTCTCGCAGGCGCCGCTGTTCGTCGACGACTCGAGCGACACGGGCGTGCTCGAGGTGCGGGCCAAGGCGCGCCGCCTCCACCACCAGATCGAGGGCGGGCTCGGACTGATCATCATCGACTACCTCCAGCTGATGCGCCACGAGGGGCGGGTGGAGAGCCGGGTGGAGCAGGTCGGTCAGATCTCTCGCGGCCTCAAGGGCCTCGCCCGCGAGCTCGGCGTCCCGGTCATCGCCCTGTCGCAGCTGAGCCGGGCGGTCGAGCAGCGGGGCGGCGACAAGAAGCCCATCCTCTCCGACCTACGTGAATCCGGCCAGATCGAGCAGGACAGCGACCTCGTCATGTTCATCTACCGCGAGGAGTACTACGACAAGGAGTCAGAGCGGCCGGGCGAGGCGGACATCATCATCGCCAAGCACCGGAACGGGCCGGTGGGCGACGTCGTGCTGACCTTCCAGAAGGAGTACCCGAAGTTCATGAACTACGCGGGCGACCGCTTCGCCGCATGAGCGCCTCCTCCGCCGTCTCCCGCGACCGCTCGCGCGCAGCGGCGGCGCGCTGCGCCTATGACCTTTGCGACGGCAGCGGCCTTCGCTACGACGCCGCGACCAATACCGCGTACGACTGCCGCTGTCGCCCGCAGCTGATCGCCGCGCGCAAGGCGCGGGCGCTGTCCGCCGTCGTACCGAGGCGCTATCGGGACGTCTCGTTCGACCGCCCGCCGGTGACCGAGATCGATCGCAGGATCGTCGCGGCGACGCGGGCGTTCGCCGACGGCATCGACCGTCAGCTCGACGCGGGGCGCGGCCTGTGGTTCATGGGCCCGGTGGGGACCGGCAAGACGACGCTCGCGATGCTCGTCTCCCAGGCCGCGCTGAGGGCGGGGCGCTCGGTGGCGATCTACTCGCTCCCGCGGCTGCTCAACGAGATCCGCGACACGCATCGCGCGGAGCGCTCGCACGTCGACCTGCTCGACCGGCTCGCCGCGGTCGACCTGTTGCACGTCGACGACGTGGGAGCCGAGCGCACCACCGACTGGGTGCTCGAGGAGCTGTACTCGATCGTCAACGCGCGCTACGAGGACCAGCGCTCGATGGTGATCACCACAAACATCCTCGACCGCGAAGCGCTGTGTGAGCAGATCACCCCGCGCACCGTCTCGCGCCTGACCGAGATGTGCGACGAGCTGCCGCTGCTCGGTGACGACCACCGGATGGACCTGCGCTCGATCTGAGCCGTCCCGCGGGCGCGCGAGCGTGTGAGCGGTCACCGCTCACGTGCGGTCAGCGGTCCGCCTCACGCTCGGACTGCGCGCGCTGCTCGAGCTTCTGGCGCAGGTACTCGGCCTTGTCGGCGCGGCGCGCGTGCTGGCTCTCCTCCTCCTCGTCCGACGCCACCCGCGCCTGCTGGAGCTCCTCGCGTACGCGCCGCGCCTGCACCTCGCGCAGCTCCTTGGTATCCGGATCCTCTTCGGACATCGGACCCAACGCTACGCCATGGGGCGGCCCGACCGCGGGCGGCGCGCTCCGCGCGGCTACTTCAGGCTCGAGACGTCGATCGCGTTCGACGGCGCGGCGAGGCTGACGGGCTGGTTGAAGCGGTCGAAGTCGACGCGCCCACCGTTCGTGCCGCTCTTGACGATCTCGATCGGGTACGGCTTGCCGGTGGTGGCCACGTACAGGGTGCCGCCATTGGTCTTGTCGTCGACGGCGACCACCTTCTGACCGCGCACCGTGGTCGTCTTGCCCTTGGCCAGCGCGCCGTGGGTGGAAAGCAGTTGGCTGAACAGCTGACGCACGTTGGTGAGCATCGCGAGCGACGCGAACTGGCCGTTGGCCGGCGCCTTGAGCCACTTACCGCTCAGGAGCTGCGCCGCCGAAGCGCCACCAAACTGGCGCCAGAAGGTCGGGCTCCCGTTGATGTAGACCTCTTTGTTCACGGTGATGATCTTGAAGCTCAGGCCACCCTGGGACATCGATCCGGTGCCGCCCTTGCCATTGACCAGGCTGAGATTGATCGTGAAGCGCGAGGTGCCGCTGGCTACGGCACCCGCGACGTGAACGGAGTTCACCTTCGACACCGCGCCGGACGCCGCCGTGGCGATGTCGTTGGGCGCCTTCGAGGCGACGCCGTTGTCGGAGCTTCCACCTCCGCCGCCGCACGCGGCGAGCGTGACAGCCAGCAGGACTGAGCAGAGTGCAGCGGCTAAGGACCGTCTCATCATGCGAAGCAGCGTAGCCGCTTACCCGCCGGCGCGTCGCGTGAGAATTGCCACAACCGGCGCGCGGGGCTGAAAGAGTCCGCCAGTCCGCTGCGTACACTGGTTCTCGCGATGCCGGGAATCGTGACGGTCGGCGCCCAATGGGGCGATGAGGGAAAGGGCAAGGTCGTTGACCTGCTCGCTGAGCGGGCCGACGCCGTGGTGCGCTTCCAGGGCGGAAACAACGCCGGGCACACGATCGTGCGCGGCGAGGAGACATGGAAGCTGCACCTGATCCCATCGGGGATCCTCCACCGGGGAACGCTGTGCGTGATCGGCAACGGAGTCGTGATCGACCCCAAGGTCCTGACCGATGAGCTCGAGGAGCTCAGCCGGCGCAAGGTCGACACGACCTCGCTGCGGATCTCGGCCAACGCCCACCTGATCATGCCCTACCACCTGCTGCTGGATCACGCCGGCGAGGCGAAGCTGGGCAAGCTCCAGATCGGCACCACCCGGCGCGGCATCGGTCCGTGCTACGCCGACAAGGCGGCGCGCCTGGGCATACGCGTGCAGGACCTGCTCGACGAGAAGATCCTCAAGAAGAAGATCATCGCCGCGCTCGAGCCCAAGCGGTTGTCGCTGCGGCCGTTCGCCAAGGACCCCCGGCTCGACCTCCAGACGATGACCGAGGAGTACCTGACCTACGGACACCGGCTGGAGCGCTACATCGCCGACACCACCCGGCTCGTGCACGAGCAGCTCGACCATGGCCGGCGGGTGGTGTTCGAGGGCGCCCAGGGTGCGCTGCTCGACATCGACCACGGCACGTATCCGTTCGTCACCTCCTCGAACCCGGTGGCGGGCGCGGCGTGCATCGGCGCCGGCGTGGGGCCGAAGGACATCGACGAGGTCTGGGGCGTGGTCAAGGCGTACAGCACCCGCGTGGGCGCCGGCCCGTTCCCGACCGAGCTGGACGGAAGCCTGGCCGATCAAATCCGCGAGAAGGGCGGCGAGTACGGGACGACCACCGGGCGGGCGCGCCGGGTTGGCTGGCTCGACTTGGTGGCGTTGCGCTACGCGGCCAGGATCAATTCGCTCACCGCGCTCGCGGTGATGAAGCTCGACGTCCTGTCGGGCCTCGACAGCCTGTCCGTGTGCACGAGCTACCGCAGCGAAGAAGGGGCCGAGCTCGACCACTTCCCCTACCACCAGACGGTCCTGCACCACGCGAGCGCCGAGTACGAGGACCTTCCCGGCTGGTCAGAGGATCTGCGCGAATGCCGCGAGGAATCGGATCTCCCCACCGCCGCGCGCGACTACCTGCAGTACGTCTCGGAGGTCGTCGGCGTGCCGATCGCGCTCGTCGGCGTCGGGCCGGCGAGGGACGCGATCATCTGGACCCAGGCCAGCGTCGGCATGGCCGGCGCCGCGGAGACCACGCCGGCATAGCCGAGGACCGGCCGGATGCCGGTCGGTCAGCGCCACCGTTCGATCAGATCCTCGTCCGGGACCTGCCGAACGACCCGCGCCGGCACGCCCATCACGACCTCGCGCGCTCCGACGTCCCGAGTCACCACCGCGCCCGCGGCGATGAACGCCTCCTCGCCGATCTCGACGCCCGGAACCAGCACCGCCCCGCCGCCGATGCGACATGCCCGCCGCAGCACCGCCCCGTGCAGGGGCTCGCCGGCGGGATGGCGCCCCATCGTGTCGTCGTTGGTCGTGACCACGCCCGGTCCGACGAACACCTCGTCCTCGATCACCACGCCGGCGGTGACGTACACATTGCTCTGGATCAGCACGCGCGCCCCGATCCGTGCACCGAACTCGACGGAGGACCCGCGGCCGACCACCGAACCGGGCCCGATGACCGCGCGCTCGCGCACGTGGGCCTGGTCGCCGATGATCACGCCGTCGCCGATCGACGCCCCCGCGTAGACGACCGCGCCGGCGCAGATCGTGGCGCCGGCGCCGACCACCAGCGGCGGCAGCTCCGTCCGCGGCGCGCGCGAGCCCCGGCGCAGCCGCGGGCGCTTGCCGAGCACGGCGCCCGCCTCGACCACGACCCCTTCGCCGATCACCGTGTCCGGCGAGACGTGAGCGCCGGCGGCGATCTCAGGCGCCGCGGACACTGGCCGCGCTCTCCTCCAGCGAGCGCTGGAGCTGCTCGAGCACGCGCACGACGCGCAGTCCGCTCAGTCCGTCCGAGCGGGGCGTCTCGCCACGGCGCACGCAGTGCACGAAGTGCTCGCACTCCACGCGGAGCGGCTCGACGTTGGGGATCTGCGGGGAGAAGATCGCGCCGCTGCGGGTTATGTACTCGCCGTAGCCGTGCGCGTCCTCGTCGAAGCCCTTGTCATAGACGGTGAGCTTTCCCTCGAGCGCCATGTCGTCGAAGGTGGCCATCTGTCGCGAGCCGACGACGGTGAAGCGCCGCTCCTTGTGCGGGTCGAGCCAGGACAGGTGCAGGTGCGCGCACAGGCCCGAGGGGAAACGCAGGAAGCAGAAGACCACATCTTCGACACCGGGGCGCACATACGACTCTCCGTGCGCCACCGCCTCCCACGGCTCCTCGCCGGCCAGATGCAGGACGACCGATACGTCGTGGGCGCCCAGGCTCCAGAGCGCGTTCTCGTCGGCGCGGATCTTGCCCAGGTTCAAGCGGTTGCCGTAGATGTAGTAGATGTGGTCGCCGAGCGCGCCCGAGTCGGTCAGCTCCTTGAGCTGCTGCACCCCCGGGTGGTACTCGAGCAGGTGACCCACCATCAGCACCCGCCCGGTGGCCCGAGCCGCCTCGAGCACCCGCTCGGCGTCGGCCACCGACTGGGCCAGCGGCTTCTCGACGAAGCAGTGCTTGCCCGCTTCGAGCACGCGCACGGCGAGCTCGGCGTGGGTCGGCACCGGCGTGGCCAGCGCGACCGCATCGAGCGCGGCGTCGGCCAGCAGCTCGTCCAGGTCCGCGGCGACCGACGTACCCGGGAACCGGGTACGCGGCGCGCTCCCGGGCGGCCGGATCCCCGTCGCAGCACCAGGCCAGCTCGCAGCCGCCGATCGATGCGAAGTTGCGCGCCAGGTTCGGGCCCCAGTAGCCCAGCCCGGCCACGCCGATCCGGATTCGCTCCTCGCTCATGAGTTGAGGTGCAGTGTAAGAGCGGCCACGACGCGCTCACCGGCGCGGCCGTCACCGTAGAGCGGCGGGTGCTCGCTGGGCGCCTGCCGCGTGAGCGCCGACAGAGCGGCCTCGCGGTCGAGATCGACCAGGACGTTCCAGCCGCAGTCCACCGTCTCGGTCCACTCGGTGCTCGCGCGCAGGGTGATGCACGGCACTCGGGCCAGGTAGGCCTCCTTCTGGAGGCCGCCGGAGTCGGTCATGACCGCGCGCGCGTGGCACAGCAGCGCGGTGAGCTCGAAGTAGCCGAGCGGCGGGACCACGATCACGGGGCCACCGCCCGCGAGGCGCTCGAGCAGGCCCGCATCGAGCAGCCGCGCCCGCGTCCGCGGGTGGAGGGCCAGCACCACCGGGACCGGCACCGCCAGCAGCAGCTCGACGAGCCGCTCCAGGCGCGCCGGGTCATCGACGTTGCCGGCGCGGTGGGCTGTCGCGAGCACGTAGGACCCCGGCTCCACTCCGCGCGCCGTGACCAGGTCGACCCGCTCGCGCGCGAGCGGCTGCACGCGCAGCGCGACGTCGACCATCACGTCGCCCACCAGCTCGACCAACCCGGCCGCAGCCTCCCGGCGCAGGTTGGCCATCGCGACCTCGGAGGAGCAGAGCAGCAGCGCGGCGACGTGGTCGGCGACGACACGGTTGAGCTCCTCGGGCATCGAGCGATCGAACGAGCGCATCCCGGCCTCCACGTGGGCCACCGGCACACCCGCCTGGGCGCCGGCCAGCGCGCCAGCCAGCGTGGAGTTGGTGTCGCCGTACACGAGCACGCCGTTGGGCTCCACCTGGCGCAGCACCGGCTCGAGCGCGCTCAGCATGCGCGCCACCTGCGAGGTGTTGCTACCGCCGGCGATATCCAGCGAGCGGTCGGGAGCCGGTAGTCCGAGCTCGCGGAAGAACACCGCCGAGAGCTCGTCGTCGAAGTGCTGTCCGGTGTGGACCAGAACCTCCTCGTGCTCGGCGCGCAGCGGGCCCGAGACGCCCGCGGCTTTGATGAACTGCGGCCGGTTCCCGACGACCGTGAGAACTCTCAAAGCAGCGAGCGGATGTGCGCGCCGACCTGCTGCGCGATGCGGGCCGTGTGTTCGCCGCCGTCCGGGAACGCGTGCTCGTCGATCGTCGCGACCGGCTGGACCTCGCGGATGGTGGAGCTGAGGAACGCCTCGTCGGCGCCGTGCAGGTCATCGAGCGTGCACGGCTGCTCGCGTCCGCCGGTCAGCTCCATCACGATCCGCCGGGTGATCGAGGCGAGGATGTGGTCCTCGAGCGGGGGCGTCAGGACCTCGCCGTCCTTGATCCAGAAGATCGAGCTGGTCGGCGCCTCGAGCACGCGGCCGTGCGGGGTCACGAGCAGCGCCTCGTCGGCGCCGCGCTCGCGCGCCAGTCGGCCGGCCAGCATGTTCGCCGCGTAGGAGAGCGACTTGACGCCGTCGAGCACGCGCGTCGGCGAATAGGTGACGGTGGCGAGGCGCACGCGCTCGGGTAGCTCGTGCAGCGCCTCGGTGAACAGCAGCCGGCGCCCGCCGCGCGTGACCACGATCCGGAGCGCCTCGTGCGGGGGTCCCGCGCCCGCCTCGGCCAGAAGGCGATGCGCGTCGACCCTAACCGCCTCGAGGTCCAGCGGGCAGGCGCAGGTTGGCCGCGGAGCGCTCGAGCCGGGTCATGTGCTCCTCGAACGCGAACGGCTTGCCGTCGTACACGCGGATCACCTCGAACACGCCGTCTCCGCGGAGCAGCCCCTCGTCCGTGGCGGGAATCGTCGCCTCGGCGGCGAGCATCACCGCGCCGTCGACCGAGGCCAGAGAGCTATCGGTGGATGTCACGCGCGCCAGCGTATCCACCGCCGGCGCCTGCACGTAGCTCCGGGCGTGCCCACACCTCGGCCAGGCGTACGACGGTGGCGGCCGCGGCCGCCATCTCTTGCAGTGATGCCCACTCGCGCACGGAGTGGTACTCGTGGCCGCCGGTGAACAGGTTCGGCGTGGGCAGCCCCATCTCGCTCAGGCGCGACCCGTCGGTGCCGCCCCGAATCGGCCTCCGTATCGGCTCGATGCCCTCGGCCCGGATCGCCGCCTCGGCGGCCTGAATGACCTCGGGGACGGGCTCCAGGAAGCGGCGCATGTTGGTGTACTGCCGGTGGACGTCGAGCTCCAACTGTGCGCCGGGGGTGGTCCCCACCACTTCCTCGGCGGTGCGCCGGAGCAGGGCCAGGTGCGCCTCCAGCTTGTCGTCGTCGAAGTCGCGGAGGATCAGCCTGGCCCGCGCCTCGCCGGGCGATCCGCTCATCGCGTAGACGTGAATGAAGCCTTCGCGGCCGGACGTGGTCTCGGGCGTCAGCGTGTCCGAGGGGAGAGCCGCGACGATCTTCGCGACCAGCCGCAGCGCGTTGACCAGCTTGTCCTTGGCCCAGCCCGGGTGGACCTCGACCCCGCGGACGGTGATGATCGCCTCGAGCGCGCTGAAGGTCTCGTCCTGAAGCTCGCCGATGTCCGAGCCGTCAAGCGTGTAGGCGCAGGACGCCCCAAAACGCTCGATGTCGAACAACGTGGCCCCGTGGCCGATCTCCTCATCGGGCGTGAAGGCGACGCGCAGTGTCGGCCGGGGCAACTCGGGATGGGACGCGAGGTACGCCACCGCGCCCATGATCTCGGCCACACCGGCCTTGTCGTCGGCTCCGAGCAGCGTGTCCCCGCTCGAGCTGACGATGTCGTGGCCGGTCTTGTTCGCCAGCGCCGGCATCGTCGCCGGGTCGAGCCGCGTCCCGCCTTGGGGAAGCTCGATCACGCGGCCGTCGTAATCCCGGTGCACCAGCGGCGTGACACCGTCCCCGGGCGCGTCCGGACTGGTGTCCATGTGCGCGACGAGACCCACGACCGGAGCGCCGGCCTCGCCGGCGCTCGCGGGAAGGGTGGCGAACACGTAGCCGTTCTCGTCGAGCTGCGCATCCTCGAGTCCTGCCTCTTGGAGCTCGGACACGAGCAGGCGCCCGAGGTCGAGCTGGCCCGGCGTGCTGGGTGACGCGGACCGGTCTCGGCGCGATTGGGTGGCGACCTGGACGTAGCGGAGAAAGCGCTGAAGGACGTCCGGAGCGAGCGCCTGCGCCAACTCGGAGGTGTAGGACGCGGCTGCCATCGGCGTCTGAGTATGGCCGAACGACCTCGGGTAGTCCCGTGACATGCCCGAACCCACGCTCGACTGGTCAACCGCAGAAGTCAAGGATTCGACGCTCACCGTCCAGGTCGACGGGGATCTGCCCGACGGTTGGGCGGACACGTTCAACACCACCGTCAAGCTGCTCGGCGGCGGCTCCTGGGGCGAGATCAAGGTCGAGGAGCAACAGGCCGAGGTGAACGACCTGACGCCGGGCACCGAGGACAAGCTCAGGCACTTCCTGGAGAGCGTCGTACAGCAGGCGAACGCCAGCCACGCCTCGGACGACGAGGACGAGGACGAGGACCAGGAGGAGGACGAGGACCAGAAGGACGATGAGGATTCCGGGAAGGACTCGGACTCCGACAAGGAGATGGCCGACCAGTTCAAGTCCTTCGCCGAGGACGAGGACTCGGATGAGGACGAGGACGAGGACTCCGAGAAGAAGGGCCGCTCCAAGAAGAAGAGCAAGTCCAAAGACGACGACTCCGAGAAGGACGACGAGTCGAGACGAGGACTCGACGACTCCGAGACGAGGACGACGACTCGGAGAAGAAGGGCCGCTCCAAGAAGAAGAGCGGCTCCAAGGACGACGACTCCGACGAGGAGGAGGACTCAGACGACGATTCGTCTGAGTGACGTCGCGCACACAGCCAGGTGTTACCCCGAACGTATGTACGGGTAAGCAATGTAGGGACTCGAAAACGATACCCAAGGGGTGACCTACTTCCATGGCTACACAGACGCGAACTCAGCGCCAGGCCGCCGCGCAAAAGGCCGCCGCGACACGCAAGCGAAACGCAGCCAAGCAGAGCGCTTCCACGACCAAGAGCTCGGCTCGCCGGACGCGTTCTTCGGCCACGCAGACCACGCGTGAGGCGCGCCGCACCGGTCGCGCCGCGGGTCGGACCGCGGCACGGCGCTTCGACGCCGCCACCGAGCGGCTGGGCGAGCTGGGCCGTCGTGCCGAGCGCGCCTTCAAGATCCAGGTCGGCGTCGCCGCCACGGCGGGCGACGCACTGACGCGCAGCGTGCGCACGTACACCGACGTCGGCAGCGTGGTCAAGCAGCTCGACACGTACGAGCGTCGCGGTGACCGCGCGCTCAAGCACGGCCAGCGCAACGTCAACCGCGAGGCCAACGGCCTGCGCCGCGATGCCGGAGACATCATCGCGCGCATCAAGCGCCTGGCGTAACGCATTTGAACGCAGTTCGCTTCACGCATCTGAGGCCCGCGTCAAGCGGGCCTCACTGCTGTCTGGGGCCGGTCGCGGTTCGCGAACGAGGGGCGCCGTGACCGCGGTCGCCCCGCGGCGCGGGCGGCTGCGCCGCTCGGACTGCTCCGGGCCGGGTCTGCGCCGGGTCAAGCGTGGCCGCGGCTTCGTCTTTCTCGACGAGGATGGGGACCGGATCGAGGACGCGGAGGTGCTGGAGCGCCTGCGCGCTCTCGCGATCCCTCCCGCGTGGCGCGAGGTGTGGATCTGCCCCGATCCACTCGGTCATCTGCAGGCGACCGGGATCGACGCGGCGGGCCGCAAGCAGTACCTGTACCACCCGCGATGGCGCGAGCGCCGCGACCGCGAGAAGTTCGAGAAGATGGTGCGCTTCGGAGGCTCGGTGCCCAAGATGCGCCGGCGCGTGCGCCGCGACCTCGAAGGCGCCAGCGAGCCGACGCACCAGCGGGTGCTCGCGTGCGCGGTCCGGCTGCTCGACGTCGGCGTGTTCCGGATCGGGAGCGAGGAGTACGCGGACGACGAGGGCGGCTACGGCCTGGCCACGATCCTCAGGGAGCACGTCGCGGTCAACGGCGATCAGGTGTCGTTCGATTTCCTGGCGAAGGGCGGTAATCGCCGGCTGCAGGTGATCGAGGACCCGCTCACGATCGATCTCATCCGCACGCTCAGCCGCCGCCGCGGCGGCGACCCGCAGTTTCTCGCCTATCGCGATGGACGGCGCTGGCGCGGGGTGCGCTCAGAGGAGATCAACGAGTACCTCAAGGAGATGCTGGGTGAGGACTTCAGCGCCAAGGACTTCCGGACCTGGAATGCCACCGTGATGGCGTCCGTCTCCCTCGCCACCGCGGAACGCGACGCCACCACCAAGACGGCACGCAAGCGCGCGATCGACCGGTCGGTCCGGGCGGTTGCGGAGCTTCTCGGGAACACGCCGGCCGTGGCGCGTCGCGCCTACATCGATCCTCGGGTGTTCGACCGCTACCAGTCGGGCTGGACGATCGCCGGCGCTCTCGAGCGCATCGATGACATCGACGTCACCGACGATCGCGTCCGGGCGCGGATCGAGGCGGCGGTGGTCGATCTCCTGACCGACAACAGGGACTCGCCCGCGCTCGACCGCGACCCCGTCAAGCGGCGCTGACGCTGCGGTTCCCCGCGGCCGCGATGCCGGCGTAAGGGTGCGGTTAAGCACAATCCTCCTGCACGCAGTGCGCCGTTTGTGCTAAAACGTTGCCGTCTGCTACCAGGAGGGCACAGATGACGGTTGCGGAGAGGTCGTGCGCGCCCGCACATATCGCCAGATCACCGGAGTTGTTCGACCGGTGGCGTCGCCACCGCGACATCCGTGCGCGCGATGAGCTGATCGCGCGGTTCCTGCCCCTCGCGCGCAAGCTCGCCAGACGCTACGCCTCGGCGGGCGAGCCCTACGACGATCTCGTGCAGGTGGCGAGCCTCGGGCTGGTCAAGGCGGTCGAGCGGTTCGATCCGACCCGGGGATTCGCCTTCACCTCGTTCGCCGTCCCCACGATCGTGGGCGAGCTCAAGCGCTACTTCCGGGATACCTCATGGGCCCTCCACGTCGACCGGGGTGCGCAGGAGCGCGCCCGCAGGATCGCCGAGGCCCGAGAGGAGGTCAGCGCTCACACCGGCCGGCCGCCGACGGTCCACGAACTGGCCCAGTACCTCGAAATAACCGAGGAGGAGGTGCTCGACGGCCTGCAGACCGCCGAGGCCTACGACGCCGTCTCGCTCGACGCGCCAATGGCCAGCGAGGACGCCGACATGTCGAGCCGGCTGGAGGTGATCGGCGGCGAGGACGAGCGCCTCGAGCTGGTCGACACTCAGGCCACCATCTTCGCCGCCGCCAAGCATCTGCCGGCGCGCGAGCGCCAGATCCTCTACCTCCGGTTCGGGGAGGACCTGACCCAGTCGCAGATCGCCGACCGGATCGGCGTCTCCCAGATGCAGGTCTCGCGCCTGCTGCGCCGGTCGCTTCAGCGCCTGCGCGACCTCACCGACGACCGCGTTCGCTGACCGACGACTGCGTCCGCCGGCCGCCCCGCGGAGCGCGGGCCTGATCCCGGGTGGGTCCCGTGTGCCGCCGCCGGAGCCGGCGGGCCGGCGGGCCCGAGCTAACCCCGAGGCCCGCCATTCAGCACGGCGGCGTCACCAGCGCCCGTACCACCTCCGACGACCGACGCCGGATTCGACTCCGCCGATGAAGAAGCCGAGGATCCACAGGATCACCGCGGCGATGAGCACGAGCCACAGGATGTGCACGGCGAAGCCAAGCCCGCCGAAGAGGGCGAGGATGAGCAGAAGAACTACCAACGCGACCATCGGGCCTCCTTGTGATACGGGGCGCCTCCTGTGCGCCGTGGCATGGATCTACCCCGAACGTGATGGCGTCACGCGCTTGCGCGTCAACCGCACGCGACGACCCGCGCCTTACGCGTCGTCGTCCGGCCGCTGGCTCGAGCGCTCTCGGTCGGGCTCGCCGCCCGGCGCCGCGCGTATGTCGCCGGACTCGTCCGGCGCATCCTCGATCGCTCGGCGCGCGGCGTGTTGATCGCCATGACTGGCGTGCTCGACGAGCTCCTGCTCGGCCTGCTCGAAGCCCTCAGCCTCGCCCTGACCGGCTTCCACCAGCGGGCGCTGCGCCTCGTCAGGCTCCCCCTCCACCGACGACGGCTCAGAGCTTGGCCGGCCGCCGATGGCCGCCGCCTCGGCCGCGGCCAATTCCTCCTGCTCGTGTTCCAGGTCGCCATCTTGCATGCGCTCAGGCCTACCCTGGCGCTGCCTGGACAAACGCGGGGGGAGCGTCACGCACGGGGGCTTTCAGCATCTCGAGCGCGAGATCAGTAGGCTCGCGCGCAAAATGCAGAGCCATTTCCGCGTAGAGGTCGCTAACAAGGGCGAGGCGGCGATCATCTCCGTCAGTGGGGAGCTGGATCTGGCCTCGAGCCCCGCGCTCGAGGAGGAGCTCGAGCGCGCTAGCTCGTCGGATGCCTCCCTCGTGGTCGTGGACCTGCGCGGCCTCGAGTTCATGGACTCGACCGGGCTCAGCGTGCTGGTCAGGGCGCACCAGCGCGCGATCGAGGGCTCGCAGCGCTTCGGCTTGGTCAACGGATCCCAGCAGGTCCAGCGGTTGCTCACGCTGACCGGCGTGGCCGAGCGGCTGACGCTCGCCGACGCGCCGGAAGAGCTGCTCGAGTAGCGGCGCTACGGCAGCGACTCGCGCAGCGGCTCGCGGCCGGCGTCGGTCATCACCACGCGGAGCATCTCGTCGCCGTTGCTCGGCTGGACCTCGACCGCATCGCTCAACAGCACCAGCGCCGACCCGACGTCGCGCACGGGTCGCTCCTCGCGCAGCTCGGAGCCGGTACCGGGGCGGAAAGGACCAATGGTCAGCTCCAGGCGGCGCGCGTTGGTGGCGAGTCCGAACGCGATCCGGGGCCCTCGGGCGGATCGGGCGGCGTGCGCGGCGATCGCGTCGGTGATCAGGTAGACGTCGGAGAAGCGGTCGAGCGAGAAGCGGGCTCGCGCGGCGAGGGCGCGAGCCAGGCGCCCGAGGACTGCGCCGAGAAAATCGACCGGCGAGAGCGACACGACGGCATCGCCGGACAGGCGGTCGACCCACCCGTCCTCCGGAGCCGGCTCACCCGGCGCCTCGAACAGCGCCAGACCCTCGCGCCGGCCGGCGAACGACATCCAGACCTCGGTGCCGCCTTCCGGGGGCCGCCGGAACTCGGCCTGCTGCGCGAGCGCGCGAATGATCGGCAACCCGACCCCCTGCATCCGATCGTCCGTGGGGGCGGACAGCGGGATGCCGCTTCCGTTGTCGCGGACCAGGACCTCGATCGAGTCGGGGGACACGTACAAGAACACGGCGAGCGGCCCCGCCACGCCCTCGTAGGCGTGCATGACGACGTTGTTGCAGGCCTCGCTGACGGCGGTCTTGAGATCGTCCAGGAGCTCCGGGTCGAGCGCCAGTACCTCGGCGACGGCGCCCAGCGCGCCGCGGACGAGCGTGAGCGTCTCAGGGCTCGAGTCGAGCTCGAGGCGGACTGCTGGTCGGTCTTCGATGGAGTTCACCGCTCAGGGAGAGCTTTCCCGCGCGGAAACGTCGCGTCCCGATCCCGGTCCGATCAAGCCGCGCGGAGCGGCATGGAACCCTACAGGGCATCGCACGCCGGTTGAGGTCTTGAGAGATCGGGAGCCGGCGGTCGCAGCCGGACTCGCCACCCGCGAGGGCACGCAACTCGCTCCACGGGTCCGCGCACCCGTGATCGGCCCGTGTCCCTCGCCGGTTGGTCGGTACCTCAGGTTTCGAGCAGTTCGCTCTGCGTCAGCTCGCGCAGACGTGAGAGCGCCCGACGCAGGATGCGGGAGACCTGCATCTGCGAAACGCCGATCTGGTCCGCGATCTGCGTCTGCGTGAGGTCCTCGACGAAGCGCAATACGAGGACGCGGCGCTCGCGTGCGGAGAGTTGACGCGCGGCCGTGGCGATCGTCACGCTCGCGTCGATGAGCTCGTAGCGCTCGTCCTCCTCGCCGAACGCATCGGCGAGCGAGCCGGACTCCTCCTCGCCGTCCTCACGCGGAGCGTCGAGCGACGTGGAGTGGTGAGCGCTGGCCGTCTCGAGAGCCTCGAGGACGTCCTCGATGCTCATCTCGAGATACACGGCGAGATCTTGCACGCTGGGCGGGCGACCCGTCTTCGTCGTGAGCTGCTGCTGGGCCTCCTCGACCTTGAGAGCCAGTTCCTGTGCGCCACGCGGGACGTGCACAGACCAGCCAAGGTCACGGAAGTAACGCTTCAGCTCGCCGAGGATCGTGGGAACCGCGAACGAGGAGAATGCGGTGCCGCGCCCGGTGTCGAAGCGGTCAACCGCCTTGACGAGGCCGAGGCTGGCCACCTGCATCAGGTCTTCAAAGGGCTCGCGAGGGCCGGCGTAGCGCCGGGCCAGCTTGCGCGCCAACGGCAGGAAGCGCTCTACGAGCTCCTCTCGTGCACGCTGATCGCCGTGCTTCTGCCAGCGAACGAAGAGCTCGCCGGAGTCGGTCCTAGGGATGGCGAGTGTCTCCATGGTCCCGGTCTTACCCACTTTCTCGTGTTCTCAATCCAATCGCCAAATTTTCCTCGAGGCCTGTCAGGTATCGACTCAGTCTCCGTGCAGAGACAGCGCACTCCTAGACCCGGGCCGCGCCGCGCGGGGCGATCCGCGCGATCAGGCTTGCGATCACGCTGCCGACGACCAGCCAGACGACCGCGGCAAGACCCCAGTTGGCGGCAATCGATGCCTTCGGGTTCTTGAGCGAGAAGACGTTCTTGAACGGCCCGACGAGCGCCTTTGCCACATCGTGGATGTCGCGGACGATTACGTTGCCGGGGTTCGCGCCGAGCACCCTGAGCACGATCGCGACCACGATCAACAGGGCTACGAGCGCGGTGACGAGCCGCACCAAGCGGGAGATAGCCAGGAGTACCGAGCCAAGCGCCCATGCGCCGCGAGCCGCCGCCCCGCGCGTCCTCGAAGGTCCGGAGCCGCTAGTCCGGACGGGCCGCCTGAGTGCGTGTGCCATCTCCTCCGACCTCCTAAACGTGACGTGTAGCACAGGTCCTACCCCAGCCCTGACCGAGCAAACGCGGGGCGTGGCCACTCAGCGGCGCGGCGACGGAGTTCTCAGCGGCCCAGCGTGCGCAGAAGCCGGCGGCCGTGGGCGGGCACGTCGGCGATCAGCGTGCGGGTCTCCGACAGGCCGGCTCGGACCTCCGGATCGCCCACGTCGATGGGGAGCATCGAGTCCTGGAGCTCGGCGATCCGCTGGTCGGCCGCCTCCGCCGCCTCGACGGCACGCTCGATGTACCGGCGCGGATCCTGCACCCCGACCGTGGCCGGCTCGCCGCCCGGGTCGCCGTCGCGCACGCGGTAGCGGTCCGCGAACTCCGAGCGGGCGCGCCTCGCCCGGCCGTAGGCGGCCTGGACGGGCCGGAACATCTCCACCTCGAGGCGATCCGCCGTGTCCTCATCGAGCGCCTCATAGGCCTCGCTCAGGCAGGCGAGCGCCAGTGCCAGCTCGTCGACCGCCCCTCCGACCTCGTCGAGCAGCTGCCGCCGACCTTCCTCGTTGGTGAAGGACATCGCGGCCAGAGTAGCTTGTCGCCCATGTCGCCTCGTACCGTCCGCGGCCAGCGAGTCGCGCGGTGATCCTGTTCCTTCATAACCGCTACCGGACCACCGGTGGCGAAGAGCGAGCGGTCGAGGATCTGCTGTGGCTGGTCCGGCACGAGCTGGGCGAGGAGGCGGAGCTGCTGGAACGCGACTCCAAGGCGATCGGGCGCGGACGGGCCGCGGTCGGGCTGACTCGCGGCGGTCTCGACGCCTCCGAGGTCGCCCGCGCGGTCCGCCACACCCGTGCGCGCGTCGTCCACGCCCACAACCTCCAGCCCACGCTCGGCTGGCGCGGCCTCGCCGCAGCGCGAGCGGCCGGGGCACGCGTCGTGCTGCACCTCCACCAGTACCGGCTCGTGTGCGCCGTGGGCGTCTGCTTCACGCACGGCGCGGAGTGCACCCGCTGTCACGGGCGCAACACGCTTCCGGGTCTGATCCACAACTGCCGGGGGTCGCTCGCCGAGGCGGCGTCCTACGCGGTGGCGCTATCGGCCTGGCAGCGGCGGCTGGCTGCGCTGGCGGACGCATTCGTGGTCCCCAGCCACTTCGCCGCGGCGCGCCTGAGCGACCTCGGCGCCCCCGTTCGTGCCCCGCGTGTGGTCTCTCCCGTGGTCCGGGAGTTCGCGGCCGCCGCGGCGCAGGCAACGCCGGACGGGTATGCACTCGTCGCCTCGAGGCTGGCCCCGGAGAAGGGAGTGGAGGTGGCGATCGAGGCGTGCCGGATCGCGGGCATGCCGTTGGTCATCGCCGGCGACGGCCCCGAGCGACCGCGGCTGGAGGCGCTCGCTGCCGGAGCGGCGGTGCGCTTCGCCGGACGCGTCGACCGCGCGAAGCTGGAGCAGCTGCGACGCGGCGCAGCGGTCGCGGTCGTCCCGTCGCGCTCGGCTGAGACGTTCGGCCTGGCGGCCGCGGAGGCGATGGCCGCGGGGGTGCCGGTGGCAGGCTCCCGGATCGGGGCGCTGCCCGAGCTCGTGCCCGACGATTGGCTCGCGCCACCCGGTGACGCGCCGGCGCTGGCCGGGCGCATCGCCCGGCTGCGCGGCGACGCGGTTGCCGGGACGGCGGCGATCGAACGCGTCCGACGGCTATGCGCCCCGGAGGTCGTGGCGCCGGCGCTGGCGGCCGTCTACGCCGAGTAGGTCATCACACCCGCCCGGCCACCGGAGTAGGCGGGTCCGCCGGCACCAGCGCGTCGCGATCGATCTCGGCGACCGAGCGGCAGCCCGCGAGCGCCATGGTCAGCTCGAAGTCCGCGGTGAAGTTCTCGATCACCTCGCGCACGCCGCGGTAGCCGGCGATGGCGAGGCCGTACACATACGGGCGGCCGATCAGCACGGCGGTGGCGCCGAGCGCCAGCGCCTTGAACGCGTCGGCCCCGCTGCGGATGCCGGAGTCCAGCAGGATCGGGATCCGGCCGTCGACCGCGTCGGCGATCCCCGGGAGCGCCTCGAGCGTGGCGATCGCCCCGTCGACCTGTCGCCCGCCGTGGTTGGAGACGACGATGGCCTCGACCCCGGCGTCGATCGCCCGTACCGCGTCGTCGGGGTGGAGGATCCCCTTGAGTACGATCGGCAGGTCGGTGTGCTCGCGCAGGAACGGCAGGTGCTCCCACGCAATCGAGGGACGCGAGTAGATGTTGGTGAAGTACTGGACGGCGGCGCGACCGCGGCCGCTCAGCAGCGTCTTGAGGAACCGCTCCGGATACGCGCGCGTAAGCTCGATCAAGGTCTTGAGCGCGGCGAGGTTCGGCGTGGGATCAGGCGCCGGCGGGGCGTCGGGATCGGGCTCCGAGATCAGCCGGGTGAACACCGGGTCGCTCGTGTACTGAGCGATGCCCTTGCCGCGCAGGAACGGCAGGTAGGCGATCTCGAGATCGCGCGGGCGCCACCCGAGCAGCGTCGTGTCGAGCGTGACCACGATCGCGTCGCACCCGCACCGTCCGGCCCGGCCCAGGAAGCTCTCCACCAGCTCGTCTGACTTGCTCCAGTAGAGCTGGAACCAGCGGCGGGCGTCGCCGAGAATGCCGGACATCTGCTCCATCGGGCGTGAGGCCTGATTGGAGAAGATCATCGGCATGTTCGTGTCACGGGCCGCGCGCGCCACCGCGGCATCCGCGTCGCGGTGGGCCAGCTCGAGCACCCCCACGGGGGCGAGCAGGAATGGGCTATGCAGGCGCCGGCCGAGGAGCTCGACGCTCGTGTCGCGCTCGGACACGTCGCGCAGCATCCGGGGGACGATCCGCCACCGATCGAACGCCGCCCGGTTGGCGGCCATCGTCCGCTCGTTGCCGGCGCCGCCGGCGACGTAGGCGAAGGCCTCGGAGCGCATCTGGCGCTCGGCCGCCCGCTCCAGTCCGGCGGCGTTGGCGGGAACGCGGGGACGGATGGCGCTGACGCCGCGCAGGTAGATCTCGGCTTGGCGCTCGACACCGATCATGTGCCGCGCATCACATCACATGTCGGGCTCCCGATCAGCCGGTGGGAGCCTGATCGACTCGCGCTCGCCGAACTCCCACCAGCTGAGCGAGATCCAGTCCCCGCCGACGAAAGCATCGGCCACCGCGCCGGCGCCGCTGATCGCCACGGTCGTGCCCGCGGGATACGTGCGTCCCGACACGCCGCGCACCGGGACGAGCAGGGTTGCGGTCCTCATGGCCCTGGCCGCAGGGTACGACCAGGGCCGGCGGATCTCGTCAGCCGCCGGGCTTGAGGATCACCTTGGTGTAGCCGTCCACCCGCTTGTCGAACTTCTCGTAGGCGTCGGCGGCCTCGTCGAGCTTGACCTCGTTCGAGACGATCAGGCTGGGCTCGGCCCGGCCGGCCACGATCAGGTCGCGCAGGTAGCGGTTGTACGCCTTCACGTTGCACTGGCCCGTGGCGAGTGACAGGCCCTTCTCGAAGAACTTGCCGAAGGACAGCGAGATGCTGCCCTCCTTGGCGTGCGGGTCCTTGGCGCCGGGGTCGGATGGGACGTACAGGCCTGGGACGCCGATCTTGCCGGTCGGGGTTGACGAGCTCGATCAGCCCCTCGAGCACCGCGTTCGGCTGCTCCTCGTCGCCCTTCGGAGCCCACGGCCTGGTAGCCGACGGCGTCGATCCCCTTCATCACGCCGTCGCCGTGGCGCATCTCCTTGATCTGCTCGGCCGGGTCGCCCTGGGAGAAGTCGATGGGCACCGCGCCGATCTTCTCGGCCTTCTCGAGGCGCTCCTTGACGCGGTCGACCACATACACGACCGAGGCGCCGCGTATCAGGCAGCTGTAGGCGGCCATGATCCCGACCGGACCGGCCCCGAACACCACCACGGTCTCACCCGGCCCGACCTCGGCGATCTCCGCCCCGTGATAGCCCGTGGGGAAGATGTCCGAGAGCATCGCGAAGTCGGCCTCGTGCTCGTCGCCCTCGGGCAACTCGAGGCAGTTGAAGTCGGCGAACGGGACGCGCAGGGCTTCGGCCTGCCCACCCCGGTACGGCCCCATGTTCACGTAGCCATAGGCGCCGCCCGCGAACCCGGGGTTGACGGTCAGGCAGAAGCCGGTGAGACCGCGCTCGCAGTTGAAGCAGAAGCCGCAGCCGATGTTGAAGGGCAGGTTGACACGGTCGCCCTTGCTGACGCGGACGCACGCGTCGCCCACTTCCTCGACGATCCCCTGGTTCTCGTGGCCGAACACGATGCCCGCCTCGGCGTTGGTTCGCCCCTCGTACATGTGCAGGTCGGAGCCGCAGATGCACGTCGAGGTGATGCGGACGATCGCGTCGGTCGGCGCCTCGATCTTGGGGTCCTCCACCTCCTTGACCTTGACGTCGTAGGGGCCTTCGTAGACGACTGCCTTCATCGGGGTCTCCTCTCTCCGGGGTACGGCCTCTCCACTTCTGGCGTACCCCCGGCCCCCGCGCGGGCTAACGGCGCCCGACCCCTCGCCGCTACCGGTCGAAGCGCTGGAGCTCGTCGCCGGCCTGGCGAAGGGCCTCGACCGCCGTCCGCGCTTCCTCCTCGGCCTCCGCGAGCGCCTGCTGCGCCTCGGCGAGCTCCCGCTCGACCGCCTGCAGCTGCTCGGCGGCGCGATCGCGGACCCGGACCGCGTTTCGCAGCGTCCGCTCGGCACGCTCGGCGCCACGGCGGGCCTCGGCCTCGGCGGCGCGGGCCGCCTTGCGTGCGGCGGCCAGCTCGGGGTCGGGCTGCTCACGGGCGGGGCCCGGGGGACCCGCCGGCGCGGGCTTGGCCGCCTTGGCGCGCTTCGCAGGCGCGGGTACGGCGCCGGCGAAGCCGGTCCCGCCCAACCCGATGTGGCGCAGCTCACGTTCCAGGCGGCCTTCGCGCACCTGGGCACGCGCGTCCTCGTCGAGCGCGGCGGCGTGGAGCGTGTCGGCGACGCGATCGATGATCGCCGGGCTGAGCTCGTGCCCGTCGGTGCTCAGGAGCCCGCGCACCGTGCTGACCAGAGCGTCGGCTGCCGCCCGCTCCCGGGCGGCGGCGTCACGGAGCGAGCGCGCGTCCCCGGCGCCCGACACGACCGCGGAATGCGCTTGCGAGCAGAGCATCGCCGGCGGCGAACAGCTCAGCGGCGGCGCGGCCCTGCGTTCGCACGAGCTGGTTGACCGCCCACGCCGCCACCGAAGGCTTGCGGAGCTTGGCCACCTGCGCGGCGTCCTCACGCCTGCCCTCCGCGCGCAGGGCCTTGACGAGCGCAGCACGCTCGGGAACAAAGCGCTCGAGCGGCAGTCCGTAGAGCTCGTCTCCCGCCACGACACCTACGGTCGCAGATGCGATACCGGCTACGGCGTAATCGTCGGCGAGACGGTTGGCCACGATCGACCGGTGGCAGGCCTCGGGATCGCGCTCGACGCACATGAGCGTGGCCGCGCCGTCGCTCGGCAGCTCCTCGACGAGCGGATCGAGGTCCACGCCTGTCCAGGATCTCGCGCGTGTAACGCCGTCGGTACTCCGGCGCCAGCTCGACGCGGGAGCGCTTGCCGACGCCGACCCGCGCGTCCTCGGCGTATTGGAGCTGGCGCAGCTCGGTCGTGGGCGCCAGCTCCTTGTGGTGGCGGTACTCGATGCCGGCCTGCGCAAGCGCGTCCTGGAGGCGCCGCGCGTTCGCCCAGGCGTACTCTCGGCCGCGGACGCCGCGACGTTGGCGCACGTCGATCACCAGGCTGACGTGGGCCGTCCCGAGCGCGCGCGAGGAAGTCGTCCAGTGACCATCCGTAGACCCCGATGGTCACGAGGCGCTTCATCCCGCGTCTGACTCCTGGGCGGCGTGTGTTGTGCTTGGTCGCGTCGCGGGCGGCCTCGGCCAGGGTGCGCTGCTTGTAGGCCTCGGCGTCGGCCGGCCGGCGCACCTCGGACTCGAGCCGCTTGTCGGTGAGGGCGGCCTGGCGCTCGGCCAGCGCCGTCTGCTCGCGCGATCACGTCCTGCGAGCGCCTTGGCCTCGGCCAGCGGGCCGGCCTGGGCGGCCCGCGCCTGCGGCCTCTTGCACCTCGGCCTCGATCTGGGCCTGCTGGATCGCCGTCTCGCGCTGCGAACTGGGCCTTGGCCCGCGGCCGCCTGCTGCTCCTTCTCGGCCGCCTCCTGGTCCCGCTCGGCGGCCGCGATCCGAGCCGCCGACTGGCCACGGCGGCGGCGTGGGGGGCGGCCAGGTTGCGTGATGTAACCGGTCGGGTCCTCGATCTCCTGGATCTGCAGGCCGTCGACGACGATGCCGAGCTTCTCCATCTCGGTGTGGCTGCCGTCCTTGACCTCCTGGGCCACCTTGTCCCGCTCGCGGATGATCTCCTCGACGGTCAGGCTGCCGACGATCGAGCGCAGGTGGCCGGCGAAGATCCGCCCGCACAGCTCCTCCATCCGGTCCTGCTCGGCCAGGAACCGCCGGGCGGCGTTGGCGATCGACGGCGGTGTCGTCGCCGACCTTGAAGACCGCGACCGCCCGCACGCCGCAGCGGGATCCCCTGCGTGGTGACGCACTCCTCGAGCAGCTCGGCCTCCCGCAGCGCCAGCGACAGGAAGCGGGCCTTCTGCTTGATCGGGCATCACGAACGCGCCGTGCCCGGTGACGATCCGAAACTGCGTCGCGCCGTCGGTGTGTCACTCGGTCGCGATGATGACGTCGGAGGCCTTGACGATCGCCGTAACCTCACTGCCTTCAGACAATCCGAGGTCCTCCACCGCCTCGACGGTGATCGACGAGACCAGCCGTTGACCACCGACGTCGAGGACCACGTTCGCGATCGCCTCGCCACGGGTGATGCTGGACACGGTGCCACGGAGCTGGTTGCGGGCGCTCAGTTTCAAGGTCGGCCTCCTGGTCGGGTTGGCGGTGGCGCGAGGAAACATACGCGCCCGCGAGCCGAGCCCGCGGGATGGCGGTGCCGCGGACGCGCCACGGGGAGGGGCGGGCGTCCGGGAATCGCGCCGGGACGCTCGAGCCCCGCCTCTGACACTTGGGCCGCCGTGGTCGATATGTCGCGCTATGCGCGAAAGATCGACCAAACTCAGGGGCATGGCGCCCCATTCGACACCTGAGACGATCCGCGAGCTCCTCACCACCACCCACACCTGGGCCGTAGTCGGCTGCTCTCCCGACCCGCGGCGCGACTCGAACCGGATCGCGCGGCTGCTTCAGGGACACGGGTTCCGCGTCATCCCGGTGAACCCGTCCGCGCGGGAGGTCCTCGGCCAGCCCTGCTACCCGAACCTCGCCGCGATACCTGCCTCGGAGCGCATCGAGGTGGTGGACGTCTTCCGCCGGCGCGACCAGGCCGGCGCTCACGTCGACGAGGCGATCGCGATCGGCGCGCGTGCGGTGTGGCTCCAGCTCGGCGTGATCGACGAGGACGCCGCGCAGCGGGCGCTCGCGGCCGGCCTTCAGGTGGTCATGGACCGCTGCCCGGCGATCGAGCTGCCGCGGCTCGCGGCCTGAGCCGCTAGCGCAGGAGCTTGCGGCCGAGCGCGAGGCCCCCGCCACCGCCGAGCACCAGCACGAGCGCCCCGCCGATGACCAGAGCGATCCAGCCGCTGCCGCCGGCGCGAGCGCCGCTCGCAGCCGCCACCGGGGCAGGGGTGATCGGCGAGGCCGGCGGTGGGTCGCTCGCCCCGTCCTGCCGCTCCGCTGCTCCCGAAGCGGAAGTGCTCACCGGCCGCGAGGCCCCGCTGGCCGGCGCTCGGAGGCCGCCGGAACCGTGGGCCGATCCGGAACCGCGGAGCCGACGACGCGGAGGAGCCTGCCGAGCTCGACGGCGTGATCCCGACGCCGAAGATCGGCGGGGTGGACTCCGCCGGAGCCTGAAGACCCGGACCCTCCGCCAGCCGTCTCGCTGCGCGCGCTGGGAATGGGGATCTGGTACTCCTTGCCGGCGGGAGAGCCCGGATCGACATGGACTCCTGGTGGCAGCGCCGAGCTGTGCCCCGCCGCGGCGGGACAAGCAGCAGGAGCGCGGCGGCGGTCGCGATCGCGCCCACCGCCGGACGGTGCCGAAGCTCAGCGGCCATCGCCCGAACTGCGCCGCGGGGTGGGCCGCCAGCTCTGACAGCGCCGGGTCGCCGGGGTCGAGGGCATGCGCTTCTTCCATAGAACGTCCTCGCCGCGCGAAAGTCTCGCAGTCGCACCTCGAGGTCGCCGAGCAGCGTCCACGTGACGAAGCTCTGCCGATCCTCGCGCGCCGCCGCCAGCAGCGTCGACCGGGCCGCGGCGGCCTGATCGAAGCGCGCCTGCCCCGCCGCCTCGACGTAGTAGGCGTCCAGGTTGGCGCTGTCCAGCCGGAGCGCCCGGCGCGGCGTCGCGGATCGCGGTCGCCGGGTTGCGCGCGAGCGCCGACTTGGCGCTGTCGAGGTAGCGCTGGACGAGGCCGGTCCGCAGCAGGCTGGCTCCGGCGATGGCGAGCAGGAAGGCGAGCGCCGGCAGTGCCGGCGAGCAGCGGCAGGCGCCGCGGCGCTCGCGCGGCGCGCGACCCCGCCGGGCGCGACCGGCGCCGGCGCGGCGACCAGGACCCCGGCGGCGCAAAGCCCGATCGCGGCGACGCCGGGCAGCAGGTGCATCCAGTCCCCGCTCGTGTCGACGAGCCACACCACGAACGCGCCGACGGCGGCCACCATCAGGCTGCGCGCCGCGGGAGATCGCGCGCGCGGCGGCGCAGCCGGCGCGCCCCGAGGCCGATGCCCGACGAGCGCGAGCGCCAGCAGCCCGAGCCCGACCAAGCCGAGCTCGGAAGCGATCTGGAGCTCCAGCGAGTGCGGGTTCTCGATCGACTCCTGGGTCCGGCGGTCGCGGTAGTACGACTGGCGAATAGTTGCCGGCCCCGACGCCCGCCATCGGATGGGCCAGGAACACGTGCCAGGCGACCCGCCAGTAGTCGTAGCGGTTGCCCGCGCCGGAGAAGAGCCGGGTCTGCGCGGCCGACTCGGAGGACCCGGGATCGGACAGGTGCACGAACGCATGCCACTGGTTGCGGAGCGTGCGCTCGATCGAGGGGGCGCGGACGAGCGGCCGCCAGCGACCGGGACGGCGAGCACGAGCACGGCGAGCACGGTGGCGCACCGGGTCAGCACGGGCGCCGCGCTCGGCCGCGCCGCTCGAGCGCCGCCCGGCGCCGACGAGCGACGCCCCACACCAGGCCGGCGAGCGCGGCGCCGAGCGAGGATGACGACGGCGGCGCGATGGGCCACGCGACGCGGACCACGGCCGGCCTGCCCGCTCGAGTAGACGTGCAGCACCGGTCGCCGCCGCGAGCGCGAGCGCCGCCCGCCGATCACGGCCAGCGCCAGCACCCGCCGGCGGCAGCCGGGAACGACCACGAGCGCGACGACCAGCGCGACGAAGCGTCGCGACCGCCGCCCCGCGCGATTGTGACAGGAGCGCCAGGCAGGCCATCGCCACCGTCGCCGCGGCACCCAGTCCGGCGAGCACGGCTCGCGCCGCTCGGCCAGCGCCAGGCCGAACCAGCACCCCATCGCGAACACGCAGCCCTCGCCGTTGATGTAGCCCAGCGGGGAGTTGAGCCGCCCGGAGAGGAACATGACGCTCCGGATCGCTGCCGAGCATCCGCACGAGCACGCTCAGCCCCGACCACGGCGATACCGACGCCGATGGCCGCGAGCAGGACGCCGGCGTGCCTCGCGCCTCCGAGCCAGCACGACCGGCCAGCAGCAGCAGCGCGGCGTAGGCGAGCCAGCGGTTGCCGTCGACCGTGGCCGATTCGGCTCGATGCCGCCCAGCTCGTCGAGATCAGCGACCACAGGCCCGAGGCCGGCCATGCCCGATCACGCGCCAGGGCGACCGGAAGCGGTCACCCGCTGGCGGCCGCGCGACCACCGCCGCGGCCGCGCGCCACGACCAGGACCAGGCCGAGCGGCACCCACACGCCGGTGCCGTAGTAGGCGGAGAACAGGGGGCTGAGGCCGGCCCCGAGGCCGAGTGCCACGGCAACGCCGCGATCGCCGCTCCACCCGGCCAGCCGCGCCTCGGCGCGGGGGCGGTCGGGCCTCGGCGGAGCCGGTCGATTGCGACGGCGGACGCACGGCACCTGCGCCGGCGATGGCTCGCCTGCGACTCGAGCGCGACGATCGCCGTCGCGGCGCAAACCACGAGCGCCAGCAGGAGGTACACCAGCGTCGACGCTGCCCGAGCGTGTCGCGATCACGACCAGTCCGCTCACCAGCGCCTGCGCGCTGCCCAGGACGAGCGCGACGCGGCGCGCGGTGCCCATCCGCCGCCGCGTCCGGTGCGTGAGGTGGTCGTGGCCACCGGTCAGGATCGAGACGCCGCGGCGGCGGCGCGAGACGATCACCAGGCTGGTGTCGAGCGCCGGGATGCCGACCAGCAGGACCCCGGTCATCAGGGCGAGCAGACGACGGCTCGGCCCGTGCCGGCCGCACTGGCCGACGAGCGCCGCCACCGCGAAGCCGAGCGGCATGCTCCCGCCGTCGCCCAGGAAGATCCGCGCCGGCCGGGAGAACAGGTTGTGCGGGAGGAAGCCCAGGCAGGCGCCGCACAGGGCCGCGCTGCCCGCCGCCGCCCAGCTGTTGTCCGTGCTCAAGGCGAGGACGCAGGCGCCGGCCGCGGCCACGATCGTGATCGTGCTCGCGGCGCCGTCCATGTTGTCGAACAGGTTGAACGCGTTGACGACGCCGACGACCCAGAGCCCCGTTGACCAGCGCGTCGACGCGCCGCCGGCGCCGAGATGCCACCCGTGCCCGAGCAGCGAGAGCCACACACCCAGCGCGAACTCGACCGCCACCCGCAGCTGCGGCGACACCGTCCGCCGGTCATCGACCGTGCCCAGCGCGAACATCACGAGCACGCCGGCCGAGCAGCGGCAGCGTTCGCGCCGGATGGCCGGCGCCGAGCGATCAGGGCCACGAGGAACGCCGCGGTCACCGCCGCCCCGCCGAGGTACGGCGTGGGCTGCCGTGCTTCTTGTAGCCCAGCGGGACGTCGTAGAAGGCAAACCGGCGCGCGGCGAGGATCGCCACGGGCGTCGCCGCGTAGGCGAGCGCAGCCGCGAGCGCCAGCGCGACCGTCAGCCTTCCCCAAAGTGGAATATCCACCGGTTCGTACGTTAAGGGAATCCCCGGAGGCGCGCTTCCGGGGCCGCACGGCTGGCAGCATCATCCCGAAATTCGGACAGTTGTGGCCGCGCGGCTAACCCGAGCCTGCAGGGTCGCACGCTCCGGACGTAAGTCGTCCGCTGGGTCAGCCGGCGGATGCCCGAACGCGCGGCTCGAGTCGTGACGCTCCTCGAGAAGTGCGCACAGCCGATCGGCCTGACGAGAGCGAGCGTGGCTGGCGGCGAGGGCCTTCCCCGCTGGCCGAGCCGAGCTGCGAGCCCCTCGTCCGCGCCAGCCGTCGCGCGACCTCGGCAAGCGCCGCGCCGTCCTCGGGCGCGACCACCACTCCGCACCCATGCTCGGCGACGAATGCGGCCGCCTCGCCCGTGCGCCGCGACGATCGCAGGCCGGCCGACGGCCATCGCGTCGTAGAGCTTGGACGGGATGAAGTCGGCGAGCAGTGGGTGATTGCGCAGCGGGACCAACAGTGCATGGCAGGACAGCAGGAGCTCGCCCACCTGGTCGGTCCGGACGGGCGGACGGAGCTCGATGTTGTCGAGGCCCAGCTCGATGATCCGCCTGCGCAGATCGGCCTCGAGCGGTCCGCCTCCGACGAGCAGGAACGAAATCGGCTCGCCGGCGAGGGCCTCGGCCGCGTCGAGCACCACGTCGAGACCCTGAGCGATCCCGAGATTTCCGAAGTAACCGATGCGAAAGGTGCCGTTCCGGGGGTGGTGGGCTGGTCCGGCATGGCGACGAGCGCGTCGAGCGCGCCGTTCGGGACGTGCCAGGCGATCGGCCGGCCGGCGACGCTATCGATGTGGCGGCAGAAAGGCCGTGTCGTCGCCGTGACGGCAGCAGCATTGCGGTACAGCCACCGCTCCGCGCGCTCGAAGGCTCGGAGCACGCGCCGGTTTCCGAGCTCGCCGAGGGCCTCGGCCGCCGCCGGCCACAGGTCACGCACGTCGACCACGAACGGGCGTTCGCCGCAGGCGCGACGCGAATGCAGCGGCCAGGGCTCCGGGCAGGGGTGGGGACGTGGCGAATACGACATCGTGCGCGCGGGAGCGACGCCGCGAGGGCAAACGCCCCCGCAGCAAACGTTCCGTAGAAGGCCAATCGCCGCCACGTCGTCTTTTGCGGGGATGCGAACACCCACAGACGATTCAGCGTGAGGCGCTCCCGGCGCTCGCGGCGAATTGGCTTCTGCCAAACCCCGGATGAAAGATGCCGCGCGGGTGATTCGGCTGCTCACAGATCACCGTCACCTCGTGTCCGCGCCTCGAGCATCGCGTCCACGAATGCCTGCATGCGATTCTGGGTGGCGCCGATCTCCGGGGGGAAATACTGCGAGACGAGCAGGACGCGCACGTCAGCCCGGCGGCGCCGGTGTTGATCGCGTCGCGGATCGCGAACGTCGGCTCGCATCGCGGCCGTCATGTCCTCGACCGGCCAGGGCTGGCGTCCCTCGCGGCAGCATGCGATGAAAGTCTCGATCTCGGCGCCATGGCCCTTGTCCCGCTGGCTCGAGTGATGCTCCTCGCTGCCGCCCACGGTAGAGCCGCAGGTCTGCGGAAGTCGTCGAGCACGCCCGCGCCGGCCTCGCCGATCACCTCGACCCGTTCCTTCGGCATGCGAGGGATCGCCGAGCGCCGAGTAAACGATCACCGCCACCGAGCCGTCCGCGAACTGCAGCGTCGCCGCGACGTGTCCTCGCGCGGCTCCGAGGCACCGCCGATCGCCGCGGCGTCCACCGCGACCGGGGGCGCACCGGTCAGGAACATAGCGAAGTCGACGAAGTGGCACACCTCGCCGACGATCCGGCCGCCGCCGACCTCGGGATCATGCGTCCAGTGGCTGCGAGGCAGCCGGCCGGCGTTGACGCGGTAGGTGATCACCAGCGGTCCGCGGCCTCCGAGCGCGTGCTCGCAGCTCGACGCGCGATCGGCGCGAAGCGGCGGTTGAACCCGACCATCAGCATCCCCTCGCTCTCGGCCGCGGCGTGCTCCACCTCGTGCAGTCCGTCTCGTCGAGGGCGAGCGGCTTCTCGACGAACACGTGCTTGCCCGCCCGTCAGTGCCCGGGCCGCGTAGTCGCGTGAGTGTCGTGGCGAGTCGCGATCACGACGGCGTCGACGCCCGTCGGCGGCGCAGCACGCGCGTCCGCGTCGGTGGTGGCCAGGCCGGCGCCGAACCGCGCCGCGGACGCGCTTCGCCGAGACGCCGGTGGCGTTGGCGACCGCCACGATCTCGGCCTGCGCTGAGCGAGCTGCGGCATCAGCACGCCGCGGGCGAACTGGCCCGCGCCGATCACCGCCGACGCGAGCGACCGGCGACGCGGCCGGCGACGCCGCCGCGGCTCGGCAGCGGGACCGTCGACGACTCGTCCGTCGTCGCGCTCAGTCCGGATAGCGAAGCAGGATCCCGAGCGACGGTTCGCTGCCGTTCGAGCAGCGCGTAGGCGGCAGGGCCCGTCGCTCGAGGTCGAAAGTGTGCGTGGTCAGGCGCGACGGGCTGCAGCGCGCCGGTCAGCCATCAGCCGCAGCACCTCCTCGAGGTTGCGTCCCTCGGTCCAGCGCACGTATCCGGCGGGGTAGTCGATCCCGCGCTCCTCGTAGAGCGGGTCGTAGCGGCCAGGCCCGTACGAGCGGGAGACGACGAGCCGCAGCTCCTTGGCGAACAACGGCGCTCTCGGCGACTAGATCGCGCACGTCGCCGACGATGCACGACGGTCGCGCGCTCGCGGGCCACGCGCCGTCGCAGTGGCGAGCGGTCGCCGAGCTTGGCTGGCCGCGGTCACCAGCACGCCGTCGGCGCCGCGGCGCTCGGTCAACCGGCGAGCCTCGGCGTCGAGCTCGGCTTGCTCGGTGGTGGCGAAAAAGCCGGCGTCGCGCGCCGAGCTCGACACGAGCCGCGGACGGGTCGATGCCCAAGCGCGACGCAGCCGGCCGCGGCAGCTAGCTCGCAGCGTCAGCTGGCCGACGAGCCCAAGCCCGACGACAGCGACCACGTCGCCCAGTCCGACGCTCGGCCAGCCGCACGCCGTGCAGCGCGATCGAGCCGACGGTGGCGTAGGCGGCGTCCTCAGGCGCGACGCCCTCGGGCACGCGCGCGCAGAGGTTTCGCGGGACGGACACGATCTCCGCGTGGGAGGCCAGGCCGGCCCCCGCGCAGGCGACCAGCTCTCCGGGGCCGGCCGGCGCGTCTTCGCACGCCTCGAGCACGACCCCGCAGAGGCTGTAGCCGAGCGCGTTGGGCTCGCCGAGCCGGCCGCGGACCTTGGCGTAGGTGGTTGCGACGCCCTCCGGTTCGCGCCGACTCGATGACCTTGCGCGACGAGGTCCGGCCGCGCCCGCGCCTTGCCGAGCAGCGACTGGTTGCCCGATCTCCAGCACCGCCCGCTCCGTGCCGGCGCTGATCAGCGAGAAGCGGGTGGCGACCAGCAGCGAGGCCGGCCCCGAATCGGCGCAGGCGGCGGTACCTCCTCGACCGTGATCTCGCCCGTGGAGACGTTCTGGAGAAGCTGCTTCATCGCTTTCAGGCGCTTGGCTGCGCCCGACCACCATCACGTTGATCATGCGAGAGCCGAGCCGGCCGTCGCCAAGGCATCCAACCAATCAATAGCGCCGTAGGTGACTGGATGTACGAATGGCAAGGCATTGAAGCCGCGAGAGCGCTCGATGAGAATGCCGGCGTCCTCTACTCATCGGCGTAAACTCTCCCCACCGAGCCCAATTCTCGAGTTCTTCGTATGGTCTCACCTTGAGGCGGTTGGCGAAGACCACCAACCAGTGCCACCGGCGATTCGGTGTCGTCAGGATCAGCGTGCCGCCGGGCCGCAGGACCCGCGCCAGCTCGGCGACCGCACGGGGCGGCTGCCGCACGTGCTCGATGACTTCGGTCGCAAGCACGACGTCATACGACGCATCCGGAAACGGGAGGCGCTGCACGTCGCCAACGACCCGTCGACTACCGCATTTCTCGGCAACGCGTGATAGCAGCCGCTCACCAACATCGAGCGAGGTGACGTTGGCGCCGCGCTCCACGGCAATCCTGCTGAACAAACCGGTCCCGCACCCAGCGTCAAGGAAATCGCAATCGGCCAAGTCCGCGTGACGAAGGACGTCGCTGAAGACGAGGTGGATCCGCTTCTCCACCTCGTAGCGATTCATCCGGGTGTCGAACTCGTTCGCGTAGCGATCGTAGAACAGCTCGGGGCTGTCGAGCGAGGCGGACCGCATCATGGCTGCTCGTCGCCCACCGAAGCGCCCGTGCGGGCTGGGGAATCCACTCGAGAGGCGCCGACCTCCTCGTGCGCCGGGGTCGCAAGGCCGTCGGCCAACCCGCCGCCCCGGCCTACGAACGTGCCCGGCTCAGGCTCTGCCGTGTCATCCGCCACGATGAACAATGGACGGTTCTTGACCTCGGTGTACATGCGAGCGATGTACTCGCCGAACGTACCGAAACAGAGGAGCTGAATCCCCCCAAGCACGAGGACGGCCACCAGGACCGATGCCCATCCAGCAACGCTGTGATGTCCGAAGACGCGCTGCACGAGCACGTAACCGAGGTCGACGAAGCCGACACCCGCGACGACCACACCAAGGACGCTCATGACCCTCAAGGGCACGTTTGAGAAGCTCACGATGCCGTCGAAGGCGAACTTCAGCATGCGCAGAAGCGGGTAGGCGCTGCGACCGCCGCCGCGCGTGCCGCGCATGTACGTGATCTCGCCCTGGCGGAATCCGACCCAGCGCGTAAGACCGCGCAAGAACAAGGCTCGCTCCGGCATCGACACCACGACCCGGACGACGCGCCGGCTCATCAGTCGAAAATCCGCGGCGCCCGTAGGGAGGTTCAAGCCGGTCAGACGGTTGAGGACCCGGTAAAACACCGAGGCAGCTTTGACCTTCATCCAGCCCTCGGCATCCTCCGCCTCACGCACCGCGTAGACGACGCCATAGCCCTCATCGGCCTTTGCGATGAGCTTGGGATCTCCTCGGGCGGGTGCTGCAAATCGCCGTCCATCGTGATCACCAACGCCCCGTTGGCTAGCCGCAGGCCGGCCGTGAGGGCCACCTGGTGGCCAAAGTTCCGGGACAGACGAACGGCGCGTACTCGCCTGTCGTCACGTGCGGCCTGGCAGAGAAGCGTCCACGACTCGTCCCACGAACCGTCGTCGACGAATACCAGGTCCCACGTCCTCCCGGTACCAGCCAGCGTCGCACGCAGACGCGACAGGAGGGCCGGAATGCTCTCCGCCTCGTTGAATACCGGCACGACCACGGTCACCCCGTTCGCCGCTGTCATGGCCGTCTACCGGGTGGCGACACCGAGGACCTGGGCGGCGGTCCGCGAACGCTGCTCGCCGCCGCGACCTGTGGTGCGAGCAGGCTCGTCACGCTCCCGGGGTAGATTCCGGCCTCCGAAAGATCCCAGGTCGACGAGCGATCCCCGGGGGAGTAGTTGGACAGGATGATCTGCACCGGAGTAGCTCGGGTGAGCGTAAAGCCGACGGGGATGACAACGGTTGACCCGTCCTCTCCGAACAGACCCGTCGCGATCCACTTGCCCGTCTGCTGATCGAGAACCCCGACCTCCATTCCGCCGCGCGCCACCCGACCGCGCACCGCGGCGAAATAGCTCCCGCTCGGGAGTGACTGCACAGGGGAGACGAGCTGATACCCGGCAGGCTTCGTGGTCGTATTTACGATTGCTCCGATGCCGCCGGCACGAACGCCTACCCGGGCGTCACCGAAGTTCCAGCCCGCGGCCATCCCTACGAACTGTGACGCGGTGACAGGCGGCGGCAGCGGCGCATTGGCGCGGGCGACCGCTTGTCCGAGCGACGAGGCAACCGATCCGTTGTAGCTCAGCTGCACCCCAGAGAGATAATGCCGCGCGACCAGGCCACCGGCTACGGTCAAGACGACCGCCACCGTCATGCGCGTACGCATCCCCTTCCATAGCAGTGGGCGAGCGGAGGCCCGCCGAGCCCACAGACGGCGGGCGATCCTTTCCACGTATGACGCGCCTACCGAGAGCTCTCCCGATGAGCCACGGCCCGAGCCCGTCGAATGAATGACGCCGTCGCGGCCACCCACCACCGAGGCGCGAAGATGCGGCGCCTCGCGCGAACCTCTCCCAATCCCCTGCTAGCGACGGGATTCGCCAGGCCAGCTCGCGCCAGCCCGGCCACAACCGCCGCCGCACTCAAGGTCACGGCCGTCGCCCAAAACGCGAGCCACGGAAGCTCGTAGACCGGCTGGGGAACCCCGACGAGGCCGGGAACGAACGCCACCGCGGCGACCGGCGAGAGGGCAAGCTAGCGTAGCGACGTCGGCCAAACCGCCGCCTGCTGGTCATCAGAGCCAGGGGCACCAGGAGTAACAAGACCGGAAAGGCGTCCAAGGCATCGCCAAGCTCCACTGCACCCTTGTTAGCAAGAGCCCGCGCAATCAGCCCAGGATCGTGCTCTGGCGATATAGATGACACGCTTACGGAGAGCCGACTCGTAGCGGGCTGATAGGTAGGGCGCGGTCGGATCCACCCGCTTCACATAGGCGCGAGCGTTGTTGTCGTTCCATCTAATTCCATAATGGTTACTCACTACCCCCAGACCCAGATAGAGCGGGTGCCAGAACACGTGGCCACCGCCGTCAGACCAGGATGTGATACCTGCTACGCCCGCGGTGTTCACCGGGTACCCACGCATCCTATCGGCGCGGGCGGTGTACGCCAGTGAGAGGATCCCCGTGCTCAGAATCAGGTAGGCCACAACGACGACGCTGAGACATAGCAATCGCCGCTGCCATCGGGATCGCAAGTAAGAACGACGATGCACAATGCGATCGCTATCCCGAGACCGGAGTTCGAGCGAAATGTGGTGCTGATCCCTGCGACGGCCGCGATGACCGCAACAGTCATAAGAGAGGGGCGCTTGCGCTTGGCGATGAGCAGCAGCCACGGAATGCACACTGAAAGTGCGACAGCAGGGACCCAGTAAAAGTCCATTGGCCGGAGAAACGAAAAGCTGCGATGAACATCGGAGGCGCTAGCTGCAGCGGCAACCCGTGAGCCGGTGAGCTGCCGGATCAGGTAGGGGTAGACCGCAACGCCGATTCCCAGGGAGACTGCGAACGCGTCGGTGAGCGCCGCTGAGAGGCTCGAAAAGTGGAATAGGTCCATGAGCAATGGCATGAACAGGAACCCGCCTGGATCGTCGCCGAGCGCCGCCGGCTGGAACCTGTCCGGGCCCAGCATCTCGACGAGTGGCCCGAAGCCGTGCTGATGGGCAGCCAACAGGTGAGCCATCGCCGTCGCGCGCGTGCTCTCCCAAAAAATTGCGTGGTGTTGGTGCTCCAACACAAACGCGAGCGCCCCCCAGGCCAATCCGTACGCCAGCGTTCCCAACCACGGTCGCAGCGCGGCCCAACGGCCGGACACGAAGCGGCTCAGGGCATCCATGGCGAGCCGGGTGGCCCGGCCCGCCGGCGGGCCCGCCCACGCCGACTCCGCGGACTGCGCGGTCGCGGCACTCAATGCCAGCGTGAGACCGAAGACGGATACGAGGCCCGACATCAACCCTTCGTCCGCTCCGGGCGAGACGGCGCTGACCAGCGTGTACACCCCGGCCGCCACCGCCGCCCCTCCCGTGAGGCCGCGCCAGGTTCCTCGCCTAATCTGAGGACCCGGCGTACGCCACGAGCACGCCACGGTGAGCAAGGTCAAGCCCGCGAGCCCGACGATGCCGGTTTCCGCACCGGCCTGGATGATCGAGCTGTGGGCGGGGACGCCCGTGCTGGCTCCGAACTCGCCCAGGCCCAACCCGGTAAGCGGATGGTGCAAGAACGCATGCCAGCCGGCGGCGATGGAGCTCGCTCGCACCGCTCCGGAGGATCCGGATCCTGTGGAGAACACGTCGAAGACGTAGCTGCCGGAGGAGGAGACGGCCAGTGCGGCGAATCCGGTCACGAGGATCAGTCCGGCCGCGACCCGCTTCGTCCGCGCCAGCGGCGAGCAGATGATCACCCCGGCCACGAGCAGTGCACAGACGAGCAGCTCGAAGCGGACCCACAGCATCACGATCATCACTGCCATCACTGCCGCCGCAAAGAGCAGCCAGCGTCGAGAACCGGGCGAGACCGACGAGTCGAGCGCCCAGAGCAGGCACCACGTCAGAGGGAGGACCACAAAGGCCGCGGTGTGATCGGGGTTGCCCAGCGTGTAGTAGTGGAGATCGTGCGCCTGCTGGACGAACTTGAATGCCTGTAAACTTGCCCGGCGTCGGAAAGCCATGCTGACACGAATACGAACTCGGCGTGCAGCAGTACGAGGGTCAGCGCCGCCATGAAGCCGGCAGCCAGAGCATGCACCGGAACGGGCTCGGCTGACGACGAAGTAAAGAGCGGCGGCGCGATCGACCCGGTGATCAACAGCGCCAGCGACGAGTCCTTGTGAGCACTTTGCACCAGTGACAAGCCACCGCTGATCAGGATCAACGCCACCGCCGCGACAACCAAGAGGTCCGTACGTCTGCCTGGTGGGCCAGCCGATCGGTAGCCGCACACGATCGCGACGATCGTGGCCAAGCACGCCGGAGAGAACACGGTCAGTATGGAAGCGCGCTCCATGCGCAAGGAATCCCGGGCAGGTCGTTCAGCGGGACGAATCCGCCGAAGGCAACGAGCGCTCCGAGAACGAACCGGCCGCCATCTGAATCGCCCGCGTTCGATCGTCGAGCTCGCGGCTCGAGTAGCGCGGCTCGAACATAAGGACGGTCACCGGATCGAGCGACCGCTTGAGCGTCAGCGGCCAGCTCACCGGTTCGCACTCCCCCCGTCTGTAATGGAAATCGCCCTCCGAGGAACGAGCGCGACCAGCCGAACCAAGGCAGCACACACACA